>DASQCO010000024.1:0-107183 GCA_035634635.1 Polyangiaceae bacterium | reverse complement strand
TGGCCTCACCTTCGCGGTCCACAACGGCCGCAAGTTCGTGCCCGTGTTCGTCAGCGAGAACATGGTCGGTCACAAGCTCGGCGAGTTCGCGCCGACTCGTACCTTCCACGGTCACGCGGGCGACAAGAAGGGCAAGCCGGGAGGCCCGGGCGCCAAGCCCTCGCAAGCTCCGGCACCCGCCCGCAAGTAACGCCTGAGCGGTCCTCCGCGCGGCGAAAGCGAGCAGTGCACCCTCACGGGCTGCGCTGCTCGCTTTTTTTGTTGATGGGGCCGGAGTACGTCGCGACCGGCGCAGCCTTCGGCGTCGCGGACGTCTTTCGAGAGTGAATCGCCCAATCACGCGAGCTGCGGCGCGTCCAACGCTACATGTGCGTTGCCCCCATGAGTCGTCACTTGCTTTGGCTTGCAATCGTGGCCGTACCTTGCGCGATCGGTTGTGCTCCCAGATCCGCGCTGTACGCGGGGTGGGAACCAATGAACGCAGGGATCCCCAAAGTCGCAAGCTCCGTCGAGGCGCTGCAGCGGCTCGAGCAGAGCCGCGCCATCTGGCAAGTCTGGCGCCCCGGGTCGTTCGATTTTGGTACCGGTCTCGGCCTCAGGCAGGTGATCGGCAAATACAGCTACGTACGCGCACGCCAGCTCGCAAAGGACCGCGTCGAGTTCACGCTGTTCGTCGTCAGCCCAGACGACCGCGTAGTCCTGCGCGCGTTGATCAGCACCGATCCGGCGCAGCTCAAAGGTGAGCCCATGGGCAAGCGCGACCATTGGCGCTCGTTCGAGTCACACTGGGTCGAACGCGGCGCGGACGTCGGCAAGCACGACGGCGGCGCGCCTCCGCGTACCGTGGACGCTCTGTACGATGATTGCGCAAAGCTGATTCGTGAGCACCCGTCAGCGCCAGCGCGGCTGTTCTTTCATCCGGACGGTGTATTGATGCAGTGCGGATTCGCGCCCGAGGATTGCTCTGACTGCGGTGAAGTGAGCGTGCAGTCCTATAGTCACTTCGCCGTAGACGCGCGCATCCTGAGTGATGAGCCTGCGAAGTGGGTGTGTTCGACTGCTTGGGGCGTCTACCTGCCGGGGAGCATCGTACCCGAGCTCCAGCACTGGCTGGCGTGCGCTGCTACGGCTCGCGCGCCGCACCCCGTCCACACGGACCCCAACGATCTGTGCACGATAGATCCCGCGGCGTGTCCCGATCTCCAGCCCGATGGCGATTCGTACTGGCAATTCTCCGGCAATGGTTGCTGGGTCGCACCAGAGCACGCGCCGGGCCCTCTCGAGGTTGGAAAACCCGATCTCCAGCCCGATGGCGCTTCAAATTCGGAGCCCCTTTCGGGTGCGGCATCGAATGACTTCGACGAGTCCATTCGACAACGACAAACACGCAGTCAGTACTACGCTTGACCCTTCGCGATAGTCGGCAAGCGCTTGCCCGTCGCCAATCGGAGTGCCGAATTGGCTGCTCCAGCCGACACAGGTGTTTGCGCGCCGCGGCTCGCGTGCACGCCGCGCGATGATGGTTGTAGTTGATGGCTGGAATGCGCCCTTCGACTGCGTCGCGCAACGAGTCGTCGGACTTGGCGAGGCCGTTGTAGATATGCGCGGATCATTCGTCGTCACCAGGATCGAAGGTCTGAGCTTTGTGACGGGCTGTGAGCGCTCTGCCCGCTTACCAACCCAAGATCGATTCGCTCAGTAACTCCACTCTTTGAACGAGCGTGGCGGGCGCGCTCCTGGCGAAATTCGCCACTGTGCGCAACATGGAATTATCGACTCGAGGTAGCAGTTGATCACTCTTGAGTGATAGTCTTGCAAGCGCGTCGGATGCCGCCTCGCCGCTGTCGAGCTGGTCCGTCACGTTTGACGCGAGCCAATCGACCATCACCTCGGTCTCGCACGGCACGACCGACTTCACCACCGGTGTGGTCCACCTAACGCCCGACGCCGCGACCAAGCCGATCGCAGCGGGCGCGACGCGGACGGGGGCGGGGTTCTGCGCGAATCGAAACGCTGCTGGGGCCACGCCGATGGTCTACGAGGCGACCGGCACACCGTGAGCTCGGCCGCGCCTAGCCTCACCCGCGTGACCAAGGGTGAGGGCTAGGGGCGTGCGGATTTGCGTCCGAGGATTGCTAGGCGCGCCGATCGAGATCGGACACCAAGCGCAGCAATCGCTCACGGCAGGTCGTGATTTGTGAGCTTCCCTGCTGCTCGAGGGCTACACGCAGCTGGTTGATGTATCCACCAAGGACGGCGCGCTCCTCGCCGGTCAGCTCCACGTACAGCGCGTCCGCTCGGGCCAACGCGGTGACGTTGGGTAGCGCGTCACGCGGATGAAACTTCAGCCGCTTGAACCGAGCCCGCGCTTGTTCGAGCTCTTTCTTCGAGAGCCGACCGGGTACGCTCTCGATCGTGAACTCGTCGGTCTGGCCCGTAGAACAGATGGTGGCGTCCACGTCCAACACGCCGTTCATGTCGTACGTGAACCGCACGGCGATCACTTGCGTACCCGCGGGCGCCGCCGGAATACCGTTGAGCTCGTACTGACCGAGTTTTTGGTTCTTTGCACAGAGCGAGTGCTCTCCCTGGTACACCTCGAGCAAGAGTCTCGTCTGGTTGTCCGAGAGCGTCGCGAAATTCTCGACGCGGCTCACCGGGAGCACCGTGCCGCGCTCGATGATCGGCGAAAAAAGGCCCTGAACCAGGGCCGACCCGCGATGGCTGCCCGAAGCGACGCCGAGCGTGAACGGCGCGATGTCCGTCACGACCAAGTCGCCGACCGCGCTGTCACCCTTCTTGAGCGCCACCTGGATCGCTGCGCCTAAGGCAACCGCCTCGTCGGGTGGCAAGACTCGGAGCGGCAGCCGAGAGAAGAGTTGGCTCGCAAGGCGTACGACGCAGGGCATGCGAGTCGCGCCACCCACCAACAGCACTTCGTCGATTTGGCGCGGCTCGCGGTTGGCGTCGCGCAATGCGCGCTGCACCACCTGAGTCATGCGCGAAACGAGCGGCAAGCACGCCTCTTCGAACTCCGCGCGGCTGATCGAGAGCTCGACGTCGCGCGTGCCAGATGTGGTCGGCAGCGCTGGCAGCGCGATGCGTGTTTGCTCTTCCGAGGACAGCCGCTTTTTGGCGAGCTCGCACGCTTCGACGAACCGTGCCCGACCTGCGCCGGTCAGTTGACCGATGCCGTAGTCGCGAGTGAGTCGGATTTGACAGTGTGCCGCCAAGATCGCGGCAAAGTCGTCGCCGCCGAGCCGCAAATCGCCGGCGGACGCCTGAATCTCGACGACGCCTTCCATGAGCTCGAGGATCGTGACGTCGAACGTGCCGCCCCCGAGGTCGAGCACGGCCGCGCACAGTTCGCGCTCCTTTTCGTGCAGACCGTAGGCCAGGGCTGCGGCGGTCGGCTCGTTGATGATCCGTTCCACCGGGATCCCCGCCAAATCACAGGCCGCGCGCGTGGCGCGGCGCTGTAGTTCGCCGAAGTAGGCGGGCACGGTCACCACGGCCTCGTCGATCGGGCACCCGAACTCGGTCTCGACGTCTTGCTTGAGGGCCTGCAGTACCAGAGCCGAGAGCTCTTCCGGGGTGAACGACTGACCACCGAGCTCGAAGCGACGATTCGTCCCCATGTCGCGTTTGAACGAGAGGGCCGTACGGTTCGGTGCAGTCACTGCCTTCGCGCGCGCGGCGCTGCCGACCAGCACCGTGCCGTCCTCAGCGACGTGGACGGCGCTCGGCGTCAGCAGCTCGCCAAGTCCGTTTTTGATCACGCGCGGCTCGCCGTCCACGACGACGCTGACCAACGAATAAGTCGTGCCCAAATCGATGCCCACGTGCAGCCCCGTCATGGTCATTCCGGTAGCTCGTTCGGCAAGACTCGACACGTGGTCATCGCGTTGGACCGATGCTCTTCATACTGCTGCATGACCGGGACGTGATTTTTCAGTCCTCGCACGACGCTCGCATATTCGTCCCAGACAGCGCTCAGCTGCTGGCAGCGGCTAAATCGCAGTACCTTTTCTAGCTTGAGCGTGACTGCCTCGAGCTCCTTGGATTGCTCCGGGCCGAGCGCGCCGAGGTCTGCTCTGCCGTTGGTAGTGTCGGGGGTGGAGTCACGTTCAGGCGAGCGATTGGACGCGCTCGCCGCGGCTAGCCGCGACTCCCTCGCTTGCCGAGCCGGTCCAGACTCGACGAGCGTGAGCGAGTAACCGGCTGTGGCGACCACCATTGCGAGAAACATATAGACCGCCCAGCCCTCTTCGTATTTTTGCTGCTTGCGAGACTTGCCTGGAGCTTGCGGCCAGGCGGCTCTGTACAAAGTGGGCGCTGCCGCCAGCAGAGCGCTCTCCAGCTCCACTTGGCGCTGCTTGCCGCGTTCGTCGACTTCAGCACGCAGGGCCTCCGTGGCGTCTTCGAAGTCTCCGGACTCAATGCCGCGCGCTAGGGCGCGGACCGCGTCAGGCGGAACTTCTTCGGGAATCGCGACCAGCTCGGCAAGCAGCTTCCAGAGGGCGGCGACCCGCTCGCTGAGCGGGTCGTGCATGTGCACGCTGTCCTTTTCGAAGGCCGACAAGAGTCGTCGCCCTCGGTCGTGTGAGTCGCCAACGAATTGCTTGGTGATCACAGACAAGACAAGCTGTGGTGCAAGCTCCGGACGCGCGAGCGGTGCACTCGCGTAGATCTCGAGCAAGGAGTCGGCCGCAGTGTCGTACTGGCGATGGGTCAACGCCTGCTGGAGGCGGGCGAACGCGGATTGGGTGGGTTCGCGCTCTTGCGCTCTTTTCGGCTCATTCGCCCGTGGAACTAGCTCCAGCTCGCCTGACTCGCGTTCGGGGGCTGGGGGCGCACTTGCAGCGCTGATCGTGTCGACAGTGATGGGTGCCGCGTCGCGAACAGCGGTTGGCGCGGGTTCGAGCGCCCGCAAGAACTCGTACGCCTCACGCACCCGCCGAAACCCCTCCGGATCACGCTCCGGCGGATGGGCGCGGACCTTCTTCAGATAAGCTCTCTTCAAAGCGTCCGCAGAGAGCGTCTCCCACTCGCTTTTCCCGCCCACGCCAAGCGCTAGCAACGCTTCGGCAAAATCCATCGCGTCAAAACGTTACGACGAGGGCCCACAGCTGTCCACGCATCGCACTGCACCGCGCACTAGGGCACGGCTCGGGCTTTCATGTCGTCGGCACGCACCGGCATCCGGGCAGAGCCGACTGCCCGCTCGCTTTCTAAACGACGAACTCCATTGTCCTACGTACACGCGGCATCAGATCCCGTTTGACCTGAGCGCCGCTTACTGAGCGGTGACCTCGACATCACCCACGGAAGACAAAGCCGATTCGTGAGGGCCTGGGACGAGGTTATCTGCCGGCCAGCCAGCCAGCGTGAGCGTCCGGAAGCTGCCGCAACCCGACGCCGAAGGCTGTGCCGGAGTGAGTCGCGGTCGGTGACCATCAACCCAATCCTCCTGAAATCTCGATCGGCCGACTGAACAGATCAGCAGCAAGATGGGGGATGGAAGCCACCCGGAGGCGGCTCAGCGCGAGATAATGGAGCAGTTTCCGAAAATTAGCTCTCCATTCGCTTGCGTCGCTTCTCTCCCTTTGCTAGTGAGGCGCTCCCCTTTGCGAGCTCGCTCAGTCCCCTGAGTCGGGTTTCGCCAGCCGCCCCAAGCGGCTCGCGGTGCGACCTCTAACTCAATTGTGAGCGGGTCGCGAACGTGTCGAACCGCGGCCACTCGGAGGTGGTTGTTCAGAGCAGGCGGATTTTCCGCTCTGTTCGCGGGGTCGACGGGTCTCACGAGGAAACTGTCGCTATGATAAGCAACGCCAAAGCCAATTTTCAGAGGATCAGTCCGCGCAAAGCGCGAATGATCGTCAATCTGATCCGCGGGCGAGACGCCTCCGACGCGCTGCAGCTTCTCGATTTCACGTTCAAGGCCGGTGCGCCGTTCGTGAAGAAGCTCATTGCCAGCGCCGTGGCGAATGCCCGCGTGAAGAACCCGAACGTCGACGCCGACGCGCTGTACATCAGCAAGGCCTCGGTCGACAAAGCGGGCAACCAGAATCTCCGCCGTTGGCGTCCGCGCGCTCAAGGTCGCGCGACTCGTATCGCCAAAGGCGTCAGCCACATCCACATCGAACTGGACCAGCGCTGAGCGGCTCGCGCGCTCAGAAGCGGTAAGAACTAATGGGACAAAAAACTCATCCGTATGGCTTTCGCCTCGGCGTCATCAAGACGTGGACCAGCAAGTGGTACGAGGACAAGCACTACACGACGTGGCTCCATGAGGACATCCGCATCAAGCGGGCCGTCAAGGAGTACCTGTACAACGCCAACGTCGCGAGTGTCGAAGTCGAGCGCGCCGCCAACAAGGCGAAGGTCATCGTCTACACCGCTCGTCCGGGCATGGTGATCGGCAAGGGCGGCAAGGGCATCGAGACGCTGAAGATCGGCAATCTCGACACCGCCGCCAAGGGCGAACAAAAGTTCCCCGGCGTTCAGTCGTTCACCCAGAACGAAGTCTTCATCGATGTGCAAGAGGTCCGCAAGGCGGAGACCAACGCACAGCTCGTGGCCGAGAACATCGCCACGCAGCTCGAGCGCCGCATTGCTTTCCGTCGCGCGATGAAGAAGTCGCTGCAAACCGCGATGAAGTTCGGTGCCAAGGGCGTGCGCATTCGCTGCGCCGGTCGTTTGGCAGGCGCCGAAATGGGTCGCGTCGAAACCTATCGTGAAGGCCGCGTTCCGTTGCACACACTGCGCGCGGACGTGGACTTCGGCCTGGCCGAAGCCCGTACCACTTACGGTACCATCGGCGTGAAGGTCTGGATTTTCAAGGGCGAAGTGCTTCAGCGCAAAGCGCGTCGCATTCCGGAGTGATGAGCGATGCTTCAACCCAAGCGCACTAAGTTCAGGAAGCAGCAGAAGGGCAAGAACCGCGGCATTGCATGGCGCGGCTCGGATGTGTCCTTCGGTGATTTCGGTCTGCAAGCGACCGAGTCTTCCTTTGTCACCTCTCGCCAAATCGAAGCCTGCCGTATGGCGATTCAGCGCCACGTCAAGCGCGCCGGCAAGCTCTGGATCCGCGTGTTCCCGGACAAGCCAATCACCAAGAAGCCTCTCGAAGTCCGCATGGGTAGCGGTAAGGGCGGCGTCGAAGGTTGGGTTGCCGTGGTCAAGCCCGGCAAGGTGATGTTCGAGCTCGCCGGTATTCCGGAAGCCGACGCTCGCGAAGCCTTCCGCCTCGCTGGCACCAAGTTGCCGCTCGCGGTCCGCGTGCTCTCCCGAGGTGATTTGTGATGAAAGCCAAAGACCTCCGTGAACGCTCGACCGAAGATCTGGCCGAGCTCAAGGCGTCGATCGAGAAGGACCTCTTCTCGCATCGCATGAAGAATGCAACCGATCAGCTCGGTGATACGAGCTTGCTCGGCAAGGCGCGCAAAGACATCGCGCGTCTCGAACAGATTTTGCACGAGCGCAAGGCCGCTTCGAGCAAAGGAGCCCAGTCGTGAGTGCCCCCGCAGAGTCCGGGAATCCGGTCTACCGCCGCAAGCTCATCGGTCGCATTCGCAGCGACAAGATGGACAAGACCGTGGTCGTCGAAGTCGTCCGCTTCAAGCGTGAAGGCATCTACAAGAAGTACGTTCGTGTTCGTAAGCGCTACAAGGCGCACGACGAGAAGAACGAGTTCAAGACTGGCGATCGCGTTGAAATCATCGAGAGCCGTCCGCTGTCGCGCGAGAAGCGCTGGGCAGTGACCCGTCTCATCGAGCGTCCGGTTGAGGGCATGGTCCAATGATCCAGACCGAAAGCTATTTGGACGTCGCCGACAATTCCGGCGCCAAGCGCGTTCAGTGCATCAAAGTCATCGGCGGCTCGCGCCGTCGTTACGCTGGTCTCGGCGACGTGATCGTCGTGGCCATTCAAGAAGCCCTTCCCGGCAGCAAGGTGAAGAAGGGTGACACGGCTCGCGCGGTCATCGTTCGCACTCGCCGTGAGTACCGTCGCCAGGACGGCAGCTACATCAAGTTCGACGACAACAGCGCCGTCTTGATCAACGCCCAGCAAGAGCCGGTCGGCACCCGCATCTTTGGCCCGGTTGCTCGTGAGCTCCGCTCCAAGAAGTTCATGAAGATCATCTCGCTCGCCCCGGAGGTGCTGTGATGGAGCGCCTACACGTCGGCGATCAGGTCGTCGTCATCCGCGGTAACGACAAGGGTAAGCGCGGCAAAGTCACGAAGCTCAGCGACGACCGCGTCGTCGTCGAGGGCGTGAACGTCGTCAAGCGCCACCTCAAGCAAACGCCGCAACGCCCGGGCGGAATCCTGGATGTCGAGGCTCCGATCGCGAAGAGCAACGTGATGCTGATCGACCCGACCACCAACAAGCCCACTCGCGTCTCGATCAAGATCGAGAACGACAAGAAGATCCGCGTCGCCAAGAGCGGCGCCACCATTCCGGTGACTAGGGAGAAGTGATGGCCGAAGCAGCAAGCGCTCCTCGCCTCGCCGAGAAGTACAGCAAAGACGCCGTCCCGGCGTTGATGAAGAAGTTCGGTTACACGAACCCCATGCAAGTGCCGCGTCTGAAGACGATCGTGGTCAACATGGGCGTCGGTGAAGCCGTCGCGAACCCCAAGCTGATCGACTCCGCAGTCGTGGAGATGACGGCCATCACCGGTCAAAAGCCGGTGATCACGCGAGCCAAGAAGGCGATTGCGACCTTCAAGCTCCGTGAAGGGATGCCGATCGGCGTCAAAGTCACGCTGCGCCGCGAGCGCATGTGGGAGTTCTTCGACCGCTTGGTGACGCTCGGTTTGCCGCGCGTTCGCGACTTCCGCGGCACCAACCCGCGCGGCTTCGACGGCGCCGGTAACTACACGCTCGGTCTCAAAGAGCAGATCATCTTCCCGGAAATCGAGTTCGACAAGGTCGACAAGATCAAGGGCATGAACATCACTTTCGTTACAACCGCCCAGACGGACGAAGAAGCCAAAGAGCTGCTCGGAAGTCTCGGTATGCCGTTCAGGAGCTGATATGGCACGCGCATCTCAATGGGCGAAGGCCAATAAGCCGCCCAAGTTCTCGACTCGTGCAGTGAATCGCTGCCGCGTTTGCGGCCGTATCCGTGGTGTCTATCGGGATTTCGGCCTGTGTCGCATCTGCACGCGGCTCTTGGCTCTCAAGGGCGAACTACCCGGCGTCACGAAAGCGAGCTGGTGATCTCATGATGACCGATCCCGTCGCCGACTTGCTGTCGCGCATCCGCAACGCCTCGCTCGCCCGTCACGACGTGACGCGCGTTCCGGCGAACAAGCTCAAGAAGAACATCGCTCTGCTGCTCAAGGCCGAAGGCTACGTTGCCGACGTCCGCCAAGAGGAGTGGGGTCCGAAGAAGCACCAGACGCTGACCATCGTCCTCAAGTACGGCGATGATCGCACGTCTGCCTTCCAAGGCATCCGCCGCGTGTCGCGGCCCGGTCGCCGCGTGTACGTGCGCCACGATCAGATTCCGCGTGTCCTCAGCGGCCTCGGTATCTCGATCATCAGCACCTCCACCGGTCTGATGTCCGACAAAGAAGCCCGTCGCCGCAAGCTCGGTGGCGAGCTGCTGTGTGAGGTTTGGTGATGGCTGAAGCTCAAGCTACCCCAGTTCTCAAGAAGTCGCGCGTCGGCAAGCGTGGCGTGGTCATCCCCAAGGGTGTCACCGTCACTCAGTCCGGCCAGAAGCTCGACATCTCGGGTCCCAAGGGCAAGTTGGTTCTGCCGCTCCCGGCTAGCGTCGCCGTCCGTAAAGAGGGCGACTCCTGGATGGTGGAGAGCAGCGCCGAAGGTCGCGATGCAGCTCGTCTGCAGGGTTTGAGCCGCGCGCTCTTGGCCAGCATGGTCAAGGGTGCCGCTGAAGGTTACGAGCGTTCGCTCGAACTGGTCGGCACCGGTTATCGCGCCGAGGTCAAGGGCAAGATCGTCACCTTGCAGCTCGGCTTCTCGCACCCCACGTCAATCGAGCTGCCGGCTTCGATCACGGGCAACGTCCCGCCGGATTCGAAGGGCACCATGCTCGTCCTGAACTCGGCCGACAAGGCTGCGCTCGGTCAAATGGCGGCGACGATTCGCGGACTTCGCCCCCCGGAGCCGTACGGCGGCAAGGGCGTTCGTTACCGCGGTGAAAACATCCGCCGCAAAGCGGGTAAGGCCGCCAAGGGCAAGGGCAAGTAAGCATGGCAACTCAACTCACTGGCCGCGAACGCCGCCGCTTCCGCATTCGCAAGAAGATCTCGGGCAGCACGGAACGCCCGCGCCTCACCGTGTACCGCACGGCTTCGCACATCTACGCGCAGGTCGTCGTGGACGCGGACGGCACCACCGTCGCTGCTGCTTCGACGCTCTCTCGCGATCTCAAGACCACCTTGGGCGAAGACACCAAGTCCGACGCCGCCAAGAAGGTCGGCGCGCTCATCGCCAAGATCTGTCTCGAGAAGAAAATCGACAAGGTCGTCTTCGACCGCAACGGATACCTGTATCACGGCCGCGTGAAGGCCCTTGCAGAGGCCGCGCGCGAAGCCGGGCTCAAGTTCTGAGCCGAGGAATCACTCATGGCGTTCGATAACAACATTGACGACGAGAAGCTCAAAGAGCGCGTCATCCACATCAACCGCGTCGCGAAGGTGGTGAAGGGCGGTCGTCGCTTCAGCTTCTCCGCACTCGTGGTGGTGGGCGACGAAGCCGGTCACGTAGGCGTTGGCCTCGGTAAGGCGAACGAAGTTCCGGAAGCGATTCGCAAGGGCAACGACCAGGCTCGCAAGAACCTGTTCAAGGTCCCGATGATCGGCGCGACCGTTCCGCACGACGTCACCGGTCACTTCGGTGCCGGCAAAGTCTTGCTCCGCCCGGCCTCGCCCGGTACCGGCGTTATCGCCGGCGGCGCGGTGCGCGCGGTGGTCGAGTCTGCGGGCATTCAGGACATCCTGAGCAAGTGCCTCGGTTCCACCAACAAGCACAACGTCGTTCACGCGACGATCGCGGCTCTGCAAGGCTTGCGCGCTCCCGAAGTGGTCGCCAAGGCTCGCAGCAAAGAGCTGGACGAGATCGCGGGCGATTACCCGGTCTCGGCGGTGTCGGTGCAGGCGGGCGGCGGTTCGTCGATCGTCTCCGGTAACGGCGGAGGACCCACCTCGTGAGCAAGCTCGAAGTTCGCCAAACAGGTAGCGTGATCGGCCGACCGCACCAGACCCGTCGCATCGTCGACGGTCTGGGGTTGCGCGGCCCGGGTTCCAAGGTCGTGGTGGAGAACACCCCGTCCTTCCGTGGCATGATCAAGAAGGTGCTACACCTGGTCACGGTTCAGGAGCAGAAGTGATGAGCAGCGAAATTCTTTCTCACCTGGCTTACCCGGCTGGAGCGCGTCACCTCGAAAAGCGCTTCGGGCGTGGTGTCGGTTCGGGTCTCGGTAAGACGTGTGGTCGCGGTCAAAAGGGTCAGAAGGCTCGCCAAGGTGGCAACATCGGCAAGCTCCACTTCCAAGGTGGTCAGACCCCGATTCAACGCCGCTTGCCGAAGCGCGGTTTCCGCGTTCCGTTCCCGGTGACGGTCGTTGGTGTCAACGTCGGTGACTTGCAAGAGTTCGCCGCCGGCACTGAGATCAACGAAGCCGTTCTGCGTGAGGCTCGCCTCGTTCAGGGCCAACGCGTCCAGATCAAGGTCCTCGGTGACGGCGAGTTCACCAAGAAGCTCACGGTGCACGCTCACAGCTTCAGCAAGTCCGCGATCGAGAAGATCGAAGCCGCGGGCGGCAAAGCGGTGGTCGTTCAGCTCGTGAAGCAAAAAGACGCTGCCGCGGGCTGAGCTTCTGTCCTAGAGCTCGTCCATGGCCGCTTTCGCAGGTTTCTCGAATATCGGTAAGGTGCCGGAACTCCGGCGCCGTATCGCCTTCACACTGATCGTGCTGGCGATCTATCGCCTGGGCGTGTTCGTCACGATCCCAGGCGTAGATCGTTCGGTGATGCAGAACATCGTGAAGGGCCAGGGCGGTTTGCTCGGCCTCTTCAACTTGTTCTCGGGTGGCGCGCTCGCCAACCTCTCGATTTTGGCGCTGGGCATCATGCCCTACGTCTCGGCGAGCATCATCATGCAGCTCGCCGGCCTGATCAGTAAGCAGGTTGAAGAGCTCAAGAAGGAAGGCGAAGCCGGCCGACGCAAGCTCGAGCAGTACACGCGCTACGGCGCAATCCTGCTCAGCATTTTGCAGTCGGCGGGTGTCGCGCTCTCGCTCGAACACATGAACAACTCCGACATCGGCGGTGGCCGTTTCGGTGATGTAGTGATCGACGCGGGTTGGGGCTTCCGCATCATGACCGTGATCACGCTCACCACGGGCTCTGGCCTGTTGATGTGGTTGGGCGAGCAGGCGACGGAGCGAGGTATCGGCAACGGTACGTCGATGATCATCCTCGCCAGCATCGTGAGCGGTATCCCGAAGGCGATTCAAAACTACTACGCGAGCCATTCTGGTGACCTGCAGCCGCTCACGATCGTCGTGTTGCTTGCGGTTTTGCTGGGCAGCATCGCAATGGTCGTGTTCTTCGAGCGCGCGCAACGCGAGATTCCGATTCAGTACACGCGCCGCCAAGTAGGGCGTCGCGTGTATGGTGGTCAGACCGCGCACTTGCCGCTGAAGGTGAATATGGCGAGCATGATCCCGCCCATCTTCGCCTCCAGCTTGTTGATGTTCCCGGCCACGCTGGCGAGCTTCAACATCCCGGGCATGAGCACGTTCAGCTCACTGCTCAACCGCGGTGATTGGCTGTTCCACACGCTGTTCGCGGCGCTGTCGATCTTCTTCTCGTTCTTCTACACGGCCGTCACGTTTCAACCGATTGACGTAGCCGACAACCTGAAGAAGCAGCAGGCGAACATCCCGGGTATTCGTCCCGGTCGCCAAACCGCCGAGTACATCGATCGCGTGCTCACTCGCCTCACGGTGGGTGGCGCCGTGTACGTCGCGACGATCTGCGTCGTGCCGGCCGTGATCGCCAGCTCGTTCAACATCCCGTTCCAGTTCGGTGGCACGAGCTTGATCATCGTCGTGGGCGTCGCCCTCGAGACCGTGAATCAGATCGAGGCGCACCTGATCACCCGCAGCTACGAGGGCCTCACTGGTCCGCGTGTCACTCGTCTGAGTGGGCGGAGGCCGGCATGAGGTTGATTCTTCTCGGCGCTCCCGCGAGTGGCAAAGGCACCCAGGGCGCTGTCCTGTGCGAGAAGTTCGGCGTGCCGAAGATCGCGACGGGGGACATGCTCCGTGCCGCAGTCGCCGCGGGTACCGAGCTTGGCAAGCAGGCTGACGGGCTGATGAAGGCCGGTCAGCTCGTTCCGGATTCGGTCGTGATTGGCCTGGTCAAGGAGCGCGTTTCCCAGGCGGACGCCAAAAAAGGCTTTATTCTCGATGGGTTCCCTCGCACCGTCCCGCAGGCCGAGGCGCTCGCGGAGCTGCTCTTGGGGCTTGGAACCCCATTAGACAAAGTGGTCCAAATCGACGTTTCTAGAGACCTTTTGGAGGAGCGAGCCACGCTGCGCCGCACCGACAAACGGACTGGACACATCTACCACTTAAAGTATAGTCCCCCGCCCTCGGACGCCGAGCTCGAACATCGGGCCGACGACCAACCGGAAACTGTCAAAAAGCGTCTTGATCAATACGACGCAATGACCGCGGCGCTCTTGCCGCATTACGAAAAACTCGGGCTGCTTCGCCGGGTTGATGGGGTCGGATCTCCGAAAGAGATCACTAACCGCATTCTCGCAGCGCTCGAACACTGAAATCAATCACGTAAGTAAGGAGGCGACGAACGAAGGACGATTCGACTGGAACAGGTGTCATCGACGAGGTTTTACCGAACGCATTGTTTCGGGTGACGCTCGAAGATGGTCGCACCGTTCGCGCGGGCATAGCCCCCAGTCTTCGTCACGCGGTCGTACGACTCATCGCCGGCTCTCAGGTCGTCGTCAAGCTCTCGAAGCTCGACCCCGGCCGAGGCCAAATCACCAAGAAGCTACGCTAGAAGTAACTAGATTCGACTGAAGGCAGGACATCATGAAGGTGCGACCGAGTGTGAAGAAGATCTGCGACAAGTGCAAAGTCGTGAAGCGCCGCGGAGTCCTGCGCGTGATTTGCGATAACCCGCGCCACAAGCAGCGCCAAGGCTAACGAGAAAGTTCATAAGGATAAGTCATGGCGCGCATTGCCGGTATCGATCTCCCCCGTCGTAAAGCCATCGTCTACGCCCTCCCGTACATTTACGGGATCGGTGACGCGACCGCTCGCAAGCTGTGCAAGCTGGCGAAGGTGCCGGAAGACCGCAAGGTCGACGAGCTGAGCGAAGCGGACGTGAAGAACATTCGCGACGCGATCGACAGCACGATCAAGGTCGAAGGTGACGCACGCCGCGAGGTGCAGCAGAACATCAAGCGCTTGATGGACCTCGGTTCGTACCGCGGGCTCCGTCATCGCAAAGGGTTGCCGGTCAACGGGCAACGCACTCGAACCAACGCACGCACCCGCAAGGGTCCGCGCAAGAGCTTGGCGCGTCGCGCCTGAGCGGCTCGGCACCTTGTAAGGCAAATCAATGGCAGCTCCCAAAGCCCGCGTTCAGAAAAAAGTAGTCAAGAAGAACGTCTTCGCTGGCATCGTCCACATCCAGTCGACGTTCAACAACACCATCGTCACCATCACGGACGTGAATGGTGCAGCTATCTCTTGGGCCAGCGCGGGTTCGCGCGGCTTCAAGGGTTCGCGCAAGAGCACGCCGTTCGCGGCCCAGCTCGCGGCCGAAGAAGCCGGTCGTCGCGCGATGGAGCACGGCGTGCGTTCGGTTGCCGTGTTCGTGAAGGGTCCTGGAGCTGGTCGCGAGAGCGCCCTCCGCGCTTTGCAGCAAGTCGGCTTCAAAGTGACTTTGATTCGTGACGTTACGCCGATCCCGCACAACGGCTGTCGGCCCCCCAAGCGTCGTCGCGTGTGACGGAGAGATTATGGCGCGTTATTTAGGTGCTGTTTGCAAGTTGTGCCGTCGCGAAGGCGGAAAACTCTATTTGAAGGGCGAGCGCTGCTTCACTGAAAAGTGCGCGGTGTCGCGTCGTCCTTACCCGCCCGGCCAGCACGGCCAGGCTCGCATCAAGCTGAGCGAGTACGGCCTCCGTCTGCGCGAGAAGCAGAAGATGCGCCGCATCTACGGCCTGCTCGAGATGCAGTTCGCCGGTTACTACGTGCAAGCGACTCACCTCAAGGGCCGCACCGGTGAAGAGATGCTCGGTTTGATCGAGCGTCGCTTGGACAACGTGGTTGTCCGCATCGGTTTCGCCTCGAGCCGCGCGCAGGGTCGTCAGCTCGTGCGTCACAATCACGTTCTCGTGAACGGCAAGCGCGTCAACATCCCGAGCTACCGCGTCAAGCCCAACGACAAGATCGAGATCGGCGAGACCAGCCGCAAGATCGGCTACATCTCCGCCGCGCTCGCCGCCGCTGAGAATCGTCAGCGTCCGAGCTGGATCGAAGTCGACAAGGGCAACTTCGCCGGCACGTTCAAGTCCATGCCGGTGCGCGACGAACTCAACGAGCCCGCGGTTCGCGAGCAGTACGTCGTCGAATATTACTCCCGTTGAATCTGTCGTCGGGGGCTTCGCCCCCGCACCCGCTGGAGTGAATCCAGCGGGGCCCCACCCCTGAGTTTTGGGGCCCCAACCCCAAAACGGGTATTCTCGGTTGAAGTTTTCTCGATACGGATTCTAGCGAAGGGTCTCCTTCGCAAAACGCGGGCAGGCCGCGGACCTGACAGTGGGCGTTGGAGCCTCTGCTGGTCGTGACGGTCGCGCGAACCCCAAATAAGGAGCAGCTCGAATGGTTACACAAATGATGAGCCGGAACTGGCGCGATTTGATTCGCCCGAAGGCGATCACGCTCGATCCCGAGTCCAATTCGGAGTCCTACGGCAAGTTCACCTGCGAGCCGCTCGAACGGGGTTTCGGCATCACGATCGGCAACTCGCTGCGTCGCGTGCTGCTCGCTTCGCTCCAGGGCGCCGCGATCACCGCGGTTCGCCTCGAGACCGCCCTGCACGAGTTCACGACCATCCCGGACGTCGTTGAAGACGTCACGGACATCATCCTCAACCTCAAAGAGGTGGTGTTCAAGGTCGACTCGCCCAAGACCTTTACGGTTCGCCTCGAGAAAGAGGGCCCCGGCCCGATCCTCGCGGGCGACATCAAGACCGTCGACGGCCTCACGGTGTTGAATCCCTCGCACCAGATCGCGACCCTCGACAAGAAGGGCCCGTTCTCGGTCGAACTCACCGTCGCTTGCGGTCGCGGTTACGTTTCAGCTGAGCGCAACAAGAGCCCGACCATGCCGCTCGGCACGATCCCGATCGACGCTCTGTTCAGCCCGATCCGCAAGGTGAACTACACCGTGCAGAACGCGCGTGTCGGTCAGGTCACTGACTACGACAAGCTGGTGCTCGAGGTCTGGACCAACGGCGCGGTTCGCCCGGTGGACGCAGTGGCCTTCGCCGCCAAGATCCTCAAAGAGCAGCTCTCGATCTGGATCAACTTCGAGGAATCGGAAGAGACCTCGTACATCCCGACCGGCAGTGACGAAGAGCCGCTGAACGAGAACCTGTTCCGTTCTGTCGATGAGCTCGAGCTGTCCGTGCGTTCGGCGAACTGCTTGCAGAACGCCAACATCACGCTGATCGGCGAGCTCGTGCAGAAGACCGAGCAAGACATGCTCAAGACCAAGAACTTCGGTCGCAAGTCGTTGAAGGAAATCAAAGAGATCCTCTCCACGATGGGCCTCGGGCTCGGCATGAAGTTCGACAACTGGCCCGCGATGGTCGAACGCTGGAAGAACCAGCAATCCGCTTCCTAAGTTTCGAGAAAGTAAGTTCCCATGAGGCACGGCAAAGCTGGTCGTCAATTCGGCCGAAACACGAGTCACCGTCGCGCGATGTTCCGCGCGTTGACTGCAAACTTGGTGGCTCACGAGCGTATCGAGACCACCGACGCCAAGGCCAAGGAGCTCCGGCGTGTCGCTGAGCGTCTGATCACCAAGGCCGTACGCCTCGGTGCAGTCGCTTACACGCCGAACGCCGAGCTGAGCATTGCGGACCGAGCGCGCCGTCAAGCCGCGCAGCAGCAGGTGGGCAGCTTCCTGCGTCGCTTCCAGGTGACGCAAGACGGCAGCGAGAGCACCAAGGTCGACCTGATCGAGAAGGTGTTCGTCGATCTCGCCAAGCGCTTTGCCAAGCGCCCGGGCGGCTACACCCGCATCATCAAGCTCGGTCGCCGCCGTGGCGACAACGCGCCGATGAGCATGATCGAGTTCGTCGATCAAGCCGAGCCGCGCGCGGCAGCGCCAAAGGCGGAAGCCGAGAAGGCTCCCAAGGCCAAGGCCCCCAAGGCCAAAGCCGCCGCCGCCGGCTGATTCCCCTCGGGAATCGCGAAACGCGCCGGTTGAGTGAGGCTTTTCCGAGCCTCACTCAACTCGATTCTTAAGTTCGAATTCGCACTAGAGCCCGCCTCGCGCAAGCGACGCGGGCTTTCTTGCGTTCCGGGCTCGCCGACACGAGAGTGGGCGCTCCCAATCCAGCATCGCACCTCATTCGTCGAGAGTGTTCCGCACCCTGACGTTCGTCGAGACGTCGCGAGTGTTCCGCACCCTGACGTTCGTCGAGACGTCGAGAGTGTTCCGGACCCTGACGTTCGTCGAGAGTGTTTCGCACCCTGACGTTCGTCAAGAGTGTTCCGGACCCTGACGTTCGTCGAGACGTCGAGAGAGTTCCGGACCCTGACGCGGACGGCTGCCGTGTTGCGAACCCCACAAGAACTGCGAGTTGGCGAGAGTCCGAGAGTCCGGGCGAGTTGCGCGCGATAGCCCCAACCACGCACGTCCTCCTGAATCGCGAAACTCTCACGTCCACCGCGTCGGTCAGCCTCAACCTGCTTGGTGCGCTGCCCAACGCGATCGCGCGGCGGAGGGTTTCGCTTTTGGGCATTATGCTTCTGATCCGAAGTAAGATTTTGCTTCGGTGAGGGGCACTTCGTGAAGGGCACTTCGCGAGAGGCAGGGGATTGCAGCGTGTCAGTCATCCTCGACCTGTTCCGCGCGGCGCAAGGCGATCGCGCTGCGGAGCGGTTTCGCTTCGGGAATTATACTTCTGATCCGAAGTAAGATTTTGCTTCGGTGAGGGGCGCTTCGTGCGGGGCACTTCGGGCGGGGGGGCGATTGCAGCGTATCGGTCATCCTCGCCCGGCCTCTGCGCAGCGCAAGGCGAGCGCGCAGCGGAGGGTTTCGCTTCGGGAATTATGCTTCTGATCCGAAGTAAGATTTTGCTTCGGTGAGGGTCGCTTCGTGCAGGGCTTTGGGGGATTGCAGCATGGCAGTCACCCTCGCCCGGCTTCTGCGCAGCGCAAGGCGATCGCGCAGCGGAGGCGTTTCGTTTCGGGAATTATACTTCTGATCCGAAGTAAGATTTTGGTTCGGTGAGGGTCGCTTCGTGCAGGGGTGCATTGGGCGACGGCGCGGTGTCGTTCAGCCTCAACAGTGCTTGTGCGCTTGTGCGGTGCCCAAGGCGATCGTGTGGCAGCGGGTTTTCGTTTCGGGAATTACACTTCTGATCCGAACTAAGATTTTACTTCGGTGAGGCGCACCTCGTGCGGGGCGCTTCGTGCGGGGGGCGATCGCACCGTGTCAGTCATCCTCGCCCGGCTTCTGCGCAGCGCAAGGCGATCGCGCGGCTGAGGGGTTTCGCTTCGGGAATTATACTTCTGATCCGAAGTAAGATTTCGCTTCGGTGAGGGTCGCTTTGCGTTGGCGTTGGGCGCCGGTGCGGTGTCGTTCAGGTTCGACATCGCTTCTGCGCTGCGCAAAGGCGGCCGTGCGGCAGCGGGTTTCGTTTCGGGAATTATGCTTCTGATCCGAAGTAAGATTTCGCTTCGGTGAGGGTCGCTTTGCGTTGGCGTTGGGCGACGGCGCGGTGTCGTTCAGGCTCGACATCGCTTGTGCGCTGCGCAAAGGCGGCCGTGCGGTAGTGGGTTTCGTTTCGGGAATTATGCTTCTGATCCGAAGTAAGATTTCGCTTCGGTGAGGGTCGCTTTGCGTTGGCGTTGGGCGACGGCGCGGTGTCGTTCGGGTTCGACATCGCTTGTGCGCTGCGCAAAGGCGATCGCGCGGCAGCGGGTTTCGTTTCGGGAATTATGCTTCTGATTCCGAAGTAAGATTTTGCTTCGGTGAGGGGCGCTTTCAGGAAGGGCGCTTTCAGGAAGGGCGCTTTCAGGAAGAGCGCTTTCAGGAAGAGCGCTTCAGGAAGGGAGCTGGGCGACCGCCAAAGGCCTACGTAGGCGCAGCGAGGCGTCCAATTGGCGGCAACTCCCGGCCGCTCACGTAGAAAGGGACGCCATTGCGCGTGTTCAGCTGCAAGTTTGCGCGGGTACACGGCGAGCTTTCGAGGTGCGTTGCTCGGAGTGCGGGCGCCCACTCTCCTTCCAATTCGACGCGTGTCCCCCAAATGCGATCCGATGCTCAGACGACCGAACCGGTGCCTTTGCCGCTGTCAGGTTCGTCGTCCGTCGGTTTCTGGTCTGCAGTTTCGCCCTCCGGCGGCTTCAGGTCGGTTGGCTTTTGCTCCGGAGGCACTAGACCAGACGGCTTCAGGTCTGTTGGCTCCTGTTGTGCGGTCGGCTTCAGGTCGGTTGGCTTCTGCTCTGGAGGCACTAGACCAGGCGGCTTCAGATCTGCTGGCTTCGCACCCGGCGGTTTCTCTTCGGCTCGACGACCACGAAAGAGAACCACCGCGATTCCGCCCAGCGCGACCAGCCCGATTGCGCCTGCACCATAGTAGCGTGATGAATTGTCCTCTTTGATCTCTCCGCGCTCGAAGCGAGCAAGGCCATCGCGCGCGCGTGAATTTTTCGGATCGATCTCGAGCGCGCGTGCAAGCAGGGTGCGATCGGCGATGCCGGAATCGGCAAGATTTTCGGCTTCCAACGTGAGTCGCAAGCTGGTTGCGGTCTTTGCGGCTTCGCCGTCTTTGCCGAGTCGTTCGACTCGCCTCAATGCTGCGAGCGCGTTTTGTGGGCTCTTTGCTAGGTTTTTCTGGGCGTAGTCGAGGTAGGCGCTGGCGAGTTCGCTTTGTTTCGGATAGTCGGGGTTGCGCGTGAGTACCTGATCGAAGGCGTGTCGCATCCCTTCCAGATCGCCGTGTTCGCGCGCGGCGGCGCCGGCTTCGTAGAGCTTTGCGACTTCGGCCGAGCGAAGGCGATCGAACTCGCCGAATAGTTCGCGCGCGGTGCGTTCCCAATTCCAATCGCGGGGCGGCTTCTTTCCGACGACGGTTTCGTAGGTGTCGCGTAGCTGCCAGGCGCCAACCTCACCGAGCATGGCGATGGCTTGGCGCGACGCTTCACGCACTTGCGCGCGCTCACTGTTCGAGAACGACACGACGATGCGCGCGGCATCCGGATCGCGTACGCGACCGAACGCGCGCAGCACATCCGACAGAACCTGCAGATCGGTCATCTGCACGGCTTCGCTCGGAATGGCCTTGCCGAGCGCATCCAGCTCGCGCGCGGACCATTTGACGATCTTTTCGGCGGGGTGACGGCGCGCTTCGATCAGCGCAGGCACCGCGCGATCGCCCAGTGCCTCGAGCTGTAACTGCGTGTCGACGCGCAAGAACTCGCCGAAGCGCACGTACACGTCGATCAAGCCGCGCACGGCTTCGACCGTGCCGATTTGCCCGAGCATGCGGCTTTCGGCGAGCACCGAGGCCAAGCTGCACCACAACTTGGACTTGGGCTCGGCGTGCTCGATCGCCATTTCGAAGTAGTCGGGCGTTTTGACTCGGCCGCGCTTGCCGTCTGCGGCTTGTTCGTCGCGGGCGTCATCGCGACCCTTCTTGCGGATTTTGAGCAGCAGCTCCTTCAGTTCGTCGTGCTTCGTGCTCTCTGCGATCGAAGCGAGGCGAAAGCGCAACGCGGGGACGGCTTTGGGACCGACTTCCAGCACTTCACGGCGCGCTGCGTCGCGCTCGGAGTCGTCCGCGGAGCACAGCTTGGTCAGCCGCGCGTCGAGCTCCTGTAGGTCAGCAGGGGTGGGGCGCGGCAGCTCGAGGCTGGGAATTGCCGGCAATTCCGGCAGGCTCTGTTTCGTCGCGCCTTCGGCCCAGCTGGGGGCTGCGCTGAGACACGTGTAGCCGAGAGCGAGCGCGCCGGTCAGCGCCCAGCGCCAAACCTGACGCGTGCCGCGCTCACCCCTTCGGGTGTCACGAAGCGTGTCACCCCTTCGGGTATCACGAAGCGTGTCACCCCTTCGGGTATCACGAAGCGTGTCAATCCGTGATGCGAAAATCGGGGAAGTCACCAGTGAAGCTGCGCCAGCGCGTGTCGACGCGATCGACGCGCGCAGCGCTGGGTCCTTTTTGCGCCCAACCATAGAGCTCGCGGATCGCGACCTCTTCACCCTCTGCCACGATCTCGACCGAGCCGTCGGCGCGATTCTTCACCCACCCGGTCAAACCGAGCCGCCGCGCTTCGCGCTGCGCCGACGCGCGAAAGTAAACGCCCTGAACGCGACCACGCACCATCAACTGTAGCTGCTTCAAGGCCATGTCTTCCTCCCGGCCGCGAGGACCCGCGTGCTGGTCTGCTGCCGAGTTTTGCACAGTCTAGCCGAGAGCGTCTTGCCTCGGATCCACAAGTCTCACCTTGGGCGACGCTTTTGCGCGCCCTCCACACATTTCGGGCGCGATTGGCGCTATTCCCGAGATAAGACATTTTGGCTGGCGGTCCCGATCCCGCTCTTTCGGACGAGAGTATGGATCTGGGCCAGGGATCGTGGTTCGATCGAGCTGTGAGCACGGGGAGCGAAACCATCCAAAACGCCCCCGACGGGCCGTCTTTGGATCCGACCGAAGCACTGCGCCACGAGCGGCGAGTTTCGGCGGCGCTGCGCGAGGTGGGAGTCGCCCTCGGGACGACCTTCGACCTCGATGACCTGCTCGAGCTGATCCTCAGTAAGCTGACGGACTTGGTCCAGGCGGATCGCGCCACCTTGTACCTGCTCGACGAAGCAAACAAGGAGCTCGTTAGTCGCTTGGTGGTTGGCGACAAGGTGCGCTCGATCCGGATGAAGGTCGGCCACGGCATCCCGGGCATCGTCGCGCAGACCGGCAAATCGATCCGCATCCGAGACGCCTATACCGATCCGCAGTTCGAGCGCGACTGGGACGTGCTCACCGGTTACCGCACGAAGAGCATGCTGGTGGCGCCGCTCAAGAATCACTTGGGGCGGACCATCGGCGTGATTCAGGTCCTGAACAAGAAGTGTGGGCAAGAGTTCACTAGCGACGACGAATCGATTCTGTCCGCGCTCAGCACGCAAGCCGCGGTAGCGATCGACAATTCGCGGCTGTTCTTGTCGCTGATTCAAAAGAACAAGCAGCTCCTGGACACGACCGATCAGCTGCAGCGAAAGTTGCAGGACTTGTCGCTGTTGTTCGAGCTGGAGCGGCGTACCGCCCGCGCGACCACGCTGGAAGAGCTGTCGCTCGCCGTACTCGGACAGTGCGCGGCTGCTTGTGAAGCGCGCGGTGCCGCGCTCTTGCTCTCGGAAGAGGAATCGGGCGACCTCGTCGAGTATCTGTTCGACAGTCGAAATCCGAACGAGCTGCGGCGCATCGGCGTCAAATCGCGCGAGGGTTTCCTGGGTGCAGCGATGGCCGCGGAGGACATTCTGTCTTTGCACCAGGCGGACACGGACGCCCGCTTTTCGCCGAACATCGAAGGTAGCTTCGGCTTTCCCGTCACCTCGGTGCTGGCGGTGCCGCTCGAGGGCGAGAGCTCTCCGCTCGGCGCAATTGGCCTATTTTCTCACGAGGACAACGGCGCGTTCGACGATGCGGACACCTCGTTGCTGCGTCTGGTGAGCGCGAACGTGTCGACCGCGGTGCGCCTGTTCAACGCCAACCGCAGCCGTGAACGCAGCCAGCGCTTGACCTCGATTGGTCGGCTCCTGTCGCAAGTGATTCACGATTTCAAGTCGCCGATGAGCGTGATCAGCGGCTACGCGCAGTTGATGGCCGATTCGGACGATCGAAAAGTTCGCGCCGAATACTCGGAAGAGATCCTGAAGCAATTCGATCTGCTCGCCGCCATGCAGCGCGAGGTGCTGGAGTTTGCGCGCGGTGAGAAGACCGTGTTCGTGCGCAAAGTGTACCTGAACAAGTTCTTCGCCGATGTGCGTCGCCAGCTCGAACTCGAGATCAGCGGAAAACCCGTGGAATTGTCGTTTCAAGTCGACACCAAGTTGGTTGCTCGCTTCGACGAGGGCCGCCTCGCTCGCGTGATCCACAACTTGGCGCGCAACGCGATCGAGGCCATGGGCGACGCCGGGGGGGCACTCACCATCGGCGCGCGCATGGATGGTCAAGACCTCTTGATCTGGGTGCAAGACACTGGGCCCGGCATTCCTGCGGCGATCGAAGGTCAGTTGTTTCAGTCGTTCGTGACCATGGGCAAGGCGGGTGGCACTGGCTTGGGCTTGGCGATCGTGAAGAAGATCGTCGAAGAGCACGGTGGCACCGTCTCCGTCACGTCCTCCAGCGCAGGCGCGACCTTCGAACTTCGCTTGCCGCAGACGAGCCCCAACCCGGACAAGCAAAACCCGGAAAAGTCGAACGCGGCGAAGAAGCCGCCTGCGCGTAAATCGAGCCGCCCCAGCAAGGGGACCCCAATCAAGAGTCCAGCCAGGTGATCGGATGAATCGCGCGCCGCGCTTGCCGCTGCTGCAAAGTGCTCGGAAGGCGCTCGAAACCTGCGGCTATTGTCCCAAGCTTTGCCGCAGCACTTGCCCCGTTTCGAACGTCGAAGCGCGCGAGGCGCTGATCCCTTGGGGAAAAATGTCGTCCGCTTGGCTCAGCGCGCGCGGCGATTTGCCGCTCGACGGCGATACCGCGTCGACCGGCTGGGGCTGCACGGGCTGCCACCGCTGCACGAATTTCTGCGAGCACAAGAACCCCGTCGCCGACACGTTGTACGCGGCGCGCGCCGAGTATCGCGCCGCTGGCCTTGCTCCTAGTTCCGTTCAGGCGAGCGAGCGCCGTCAAGGTCAGCGCGCCACCGAAGCAGGTGTTGCGTCGAGCGAGCTCGCACGAGAGCCCGGCGTGCGCGCTGACGCGAAAATCGCGCTCTTGGTCGGCTGCGCCTATCTGCGCAAAGCGCGCACCGAGGCGCGCGCGATGGTGCGCTCCGTCGTCGCGTTACTCGGTCCGGTGCGCCTGATCTCGGGCTGCTGCGGCGTACCATTGCTCCACGCCGGTGATCGCGATGGCTTCGACGAAGCGCGCACGCGGATCGACGAGCAGGTTCGAGGCGCGCGTGCATTCGTGGTCGGCGACCCTGGGTGTGCGCTGGCTTTGGGGGACGCGCAAGCACTGCCGTTCGTGCGGCTCGCCGCCGATCACGCCGATCGCTTGCACAAGATCGCCGGCTTCGGCGACGCAGCTCCGGTTCGCTTTCACGACCCGTGCGCGCTCGGTCGCGGCTTGGGCGAGTACGACGCGCCACGCCTAGTGCTGACGCGGGCGCTAGGACGCAAGCCCGACGAATTCGCCGAGCAGCGCGAGCTCGCCGAGTGTTCCGGAGGCGGCGCGCTCTTGCCCATCACCATGCCCGAAACCTCGGCAAAGATTGCCGATTTGCGGCTGCACGCGCACGAGCGGGCCGGCGCAGGCACGCTCGTGACCGCGTGCGCCAGTAGCTTGCGTCGATTCCGCGCGCAGGGTACGCCCGCCGTGGACATCGCGAGCATCGTCGCTCAAAGTCTCGATCTGCCGGATGAGTGACCGAAAGCGCACCGTTGCGACACGCGTCCTCGGGTCGTACGCGCTGATCATGATCGCCTTCGCGCTGGCCGCGGGCTGGAGCGTGGTCGCACAGCGCAACGCTGCCGCGGAAGCGCGCCTGATGCGACGCGGCTACTTCCCGCTCGCGCTCTCGGTGCATGATTTGGTGGCCAAGCAGGACACCTGGAATACCCAGCTCAACCACGCCACGGCGGCGCGCAACCCGCGGGACATTCGCATCTGGTTCGATTTGGCGCTGCGCATTGGTCGCCCGCGCACGTTCAACGAAGTCCGCGACGCGATTTCGCTCGCATTCGCGACCTCCACGGATCCCAGCGCGCGGGCCGTGGGCAGGGAGCTGTCCACGGAAATCAGCGGCATCGAGAACTACCTCGCGGGTGACTCCGAGCGCGTCAGCCGCTTGTTCGACGCTCTCGAGCGCCGCGACGACGCGGGCGCCGAGGCGCTGCGCGACGAGCTCGTCACGCGCGGCTCTCAGGGCTCCAAGCGGCTCAACCAGCTCGAGCAGCATGCGCTGCGCAACGTCGATCTTTTGCTCGATCGCGCGCGCGCGCGTGAAGTCTCGGCCATCCGGCTGCTGGTGGTGTTGGCCGCGTTGACGGCTCTGGTCGGGGGAGCGATGGCGCTGTACGCGCGGCGCGTGCTCAAACCGCTCGCGCAAGTGACCGAGCGCGCCAAGGCCGTGGCCAGCGGCGATTTGAAGCCGCGCCAAGCCGTGGCCTCGAACGACGAAATAGGCGAGCTCGCCGCGACCTTCGAGGGCATGGTGTCCGCCATCGCGCGCGCCAACGACGAGCTGCTCGCGACCGAGCGCTTGGCGACGATCGGCAAGATGGCCGCGCACGTGACGCACGAGATCCGCAATCCGCTCTCGTCGATGGCGCTCAACGTCGAACTGTTGGAAGAGAACTTGGCCGGGGCGAGTGAAGAATCCCGCGAGCTACTCCGAGCAATTCGCCGTGAAGTGGAGCGCTTGACCGATCTCAGCGGGCAATATCTGTCGTTCGCGCGCCGTGGCCCACAGCGTTTGGAAGTGGAAGACCTGCGCGAGGTGGTGGGCGAGGCCGCCGAGTTCATGCGCCGCGAGCTGGAACAACAAGGCGTTTCCCTGGAACTCCGCAACGCGAGCGCACCCGTGCCCGCAACCGTGGACGAAGCGCAACTCAAGCAAGCGCTGTACAACCTGATGCGCAATGCGCGCGAAGCGATGCCCGGTGGCGGCCGCGTTACCGTTTCGGTCAGCGCTGGCGCCGGTGGCGGCTCGGACGTCGTCGTCGAGGACGAAGGCGTAGGCCTGGACGAAGCCACGCGCGCGCGCCTATTCGAACCGTTCTTCACCACCAAAAGCAACGGCACTGGCCTTGGTCTGGCGATCACGCGTCAAATCATCGAAGCCCACGGCGGCAGCATCGCCTTCGAGCCCAAACAGCCGCGCGGAACGCGGATTTGGATTCACCTGGGCGATCGCTCGGTCGTAGCGTGACCGCTGCGCGCGTTTGTTCGCGCCGGAACGGAGAGTTTCGTCCTTCCTGGCTGCCTCGAGGCAGCTCGCATGCACCAGTGCGGCGCGACACACGGCGGGCATTGAGCGGAGCCGCGAGGTGCGACGCTGGATCACGAGCGCCCCCAAACAAACGCTATGGACCGCCATAGCAATTCTCGATTGGACGGCTGCGCGCGGGCAGGCGAGAATTTCGATATGGGGCTTAGTGCTTGGCAGTTTGGTGGCGTCGCGCTCGGCGTTTCGGTGGCTGTGTCGATCGGCTGTGGCCAGACCGAGGATACGTTTCAGCCCAGCGCGTCTGGCACTAATGCTGGTGGCAATTCGGCGCAGGCAGGCCAGCGCGCAGCCGCGATGGGCGGAGCGAGTGAGCGTGGCGGTGCGCCGAGCGGCGGCGCGCCGGGTGGCGGCGGTGTGTCGGTGGACGCGGGAGGCGGGCACGGGGCACTCGCGGGAGAGGGCGGAGAGGCTGGCGCTGGGGGCACGCAGAAAGTGACCGACGGATGCTCGTTGGCTCATCACGTGGAAGTGCCGCTTTCGGTTCAACGCTACCCTGAACGACAAGTCGTGAAGTCGGGCAGCGAGTTTGCGTTTACCGATGGAGGAACGCTTTTGGCCATGTCGTGGTCGGGGCAGTTGGCGCTTCAGCAGTTCAACCAGAACGACTGCAACAATTGCGACGCGCTGTTTGGCGTGACGGCGCTGCGCTCGGAGCTGGGGTGGCGCATGGTTTCCTTTGACCGCACCGGTCCAAATGGCGGTACCGGCACACGCGCTTGGAGCTTGGGCGATCAGAGCCCACCCGAAGCGCAGCCTCTGTTTGGCCCAGAGTTCTCGGGCTTGGTCTCGGAATTCGCGGTTGGGACCTCACGCGACGGCAAGCGCGCCATGTTCGCCAATGGGCATCGCGGCTCGCGGCAAGTGACGTTCGCCCTGATCGACGCGGACGGCCGAATGGTGGCACCAGCGAGTGCGGTTGCCGTTCCAGAGCACGTGGTTTGGAATGGTCTGTCGATCGTGCCGACCGAGCACGCCTCGGCGATTAGCGTGACCGCCGACAGTGACGACGGCAATAGTCACCTTTGGTTCTTGAGCGAGCTCGATGCGAGCGGTCAGCTCGTGTTCTCGAGCCAGGTCACCTTTCCTACGGAGCTGCACTGCCAGATGGTCGTTCCGGACGGTTGCGGAATCGTCGCGGACGCGGATGGTTACTTCATTACTTTGCGCGACGCAGCTGGTTCGACGCGCCTCGCGCGCCTGTT
The DNA here is from genome assembly GCA_035634635.1 of Polyangiaceae bacterium. Lineage (GTDB taxonomy): Bacteria > Myxococcota_A > Polyangia > Polyangiales > Polyangiaceae > PMG-095. The sequence continues at coordinate 79,504 of DASQCO010000024.1, read as the reverse complement.
GCGAGCGCACCCGAATGAGCTGATCTTCGACGACGATTGGATCATCCCGGCGAAGAGCGGCTTGGTCGCCGTTTTTCCAGAAACGCTCGTATTCGCGACGGACGAAAGCACGTCGACCACCTTGCAAACCCGCTTCGTCGGGCTGCCGAAATCCGGCGCAGGAGGAGAGCCGCGCAGTTTGGCGCTCACTCCGGGCTTCAGCGGCCAGCTCACGCCGCGATTCGAGCTGATCACCGTTGACGGCAATTCACTCTTCTACGGCGTTCGAACGCAAGACAAGCTGACGATCGAGGAACTCGATTGCTCGGCCGCGCTCTAGGGCGAGGCTCGCGGAATCAACCGGTGATGCGCTCGGCTTGGTCGAGGCGCGCGTTCACGAGCTCGACCAAGATCGCGCGCAGAGCTCGCACGGCTTTGCCCCGGTGGCTGACTTGGTTCTTCTCGGCTTCGGACAGCTCGGCCATGGCTTTGCCGTCCTTCCCTTCGACGATGAACAGCGGATCGTAGCCGAAGCCACCGCTGCCGCGCGGGGCGCGCGCGATGCTGCCTTCGCAGCTGCCCTTGGCGATGTGCACGTCGGACTCGCGCCACGGATCGACGAGGGCGAGCACACAGCGGAAGCGGGCGTTGCGCACGCCCTCTTCGATCTCAGCGAGTTCGCGCAACAGGGCTGCGTTGTTCTCGGCGTCGGTTGCGCGCTCGTGGGCAAAGCGCGCGGAGCGCACCCCGGGGCGCCCGCCGAGAGCGTCGACTTCGAGCCCGCTGTCATCCGCGAGCGCGAGCGTGCGCGTGGCTTGCGCGATCGCGCGCGCCTTGATCAGCGCGTTGTCTTCGAAGGTGGCGCCGTCTTCGACGATGTTTGGTTGCTCGCCCAGGACCTCGGCTGCCGAGCGCAACTGCACCGGCAAATCAGCGAGCAGCGCGCGCAGTTCGGTCAGCTTCCCGTGGTTCGACGTTGCGAGCACGATCGTGAGCAGCTCTTGCATCGCTCAGTCTTTACTCCCGAACAGATCGAAATGGCCGCCGATGGTGAAGGTGGCCCAGGCGTGGGCGTCCGCCTGGGCGTAGCGCGTTTCGTCGTGAATCAGGTTCTTCGAGACCGTCTCGATCGTGCCGAACTGGCCAAAGCCGATGGTCGCCAAAGACGAGAGCGTGACGAAGCGGTTCAAGCGATAGTCTGCGCCGAGCCCGAGCCGCGTTTCGAACGGTGAGTTCGTGAATTGGATTTCGTCGCCGTTGTCGTAGACGGCGCGGGCTCTTCGGTAGCCGATGGCAAGCTCGGTGACGAACCCGAGTCCGTCGGGGTTGGTCGATGCGCGGACGCCCGCACCCCAAAAGTCCGTGTCGCCATGATCGGCCTTGCCGGTCAGTGTGTTCGATCCCTTATCGCCGTTGCCCGCGCCGAGCCACGCGCGCTCCCAGAGCGCGAACACCGAGTAGTGCCGCGAGAGCCGCGCGCCGGCGTTTAGCTCGACCATTGGCCCGGAAGTGCTGTAGTCGCTCCAGCTCACGCCGTAGACGCCGGTCGGCGTGCGACGCGCCCACACATCGCCGAACGGGATGAACCAACCCGTGCGCGCGCCGAGGAGCAGCGACGTGCGCGGCGCGAGGTGACGCGGTTCCGGAGGTGGGGGCGGTTCGATCAGCGCAGCGCCCGGGTAGAAACCAGGCGGTGGGGGTTCGTAGATCGGCGGCCCGTAGGGAGGGGGAGGGGGCGGGCCCGGCGGACCAGGTGGAGCGCCGGGCTGAGCGGGAACCGCGCCAGCCGCGGCCGGTGCGGCGCCGGGGGCCGGCGCGGGAAAGCCAGGCTCCACGTAGTATTCGGGCGGCGGCGCGGCGCCCGGCGGGGGCGCGGCAGGCGCCGGGGTCGTGGGCGCAGGAGCCGCGGGTGCCGGCGCGGCGGGTGCCGGGGGAGGCGGAGAAACAGGGGGCGCGGCTGTCGGCTTGGGAGCGGCTGGAGTTGGGGCGGCCGGAGCAGGCTTCGGAGCAGCGGGTTCCGCTGCTTGGCTGTGTCCACAAACCAAAAGAGCGGTGGTGAGCGCATAGCTCGCGCGACGCATTCGCGGACGATAGCACGGCACTTTACCCCGCAGATTGACCCCCAACCGAACGCCATGCTAAGCGACCGCCGCTCTCGGTCAAAGAGAGCATTTGTGCAGCAAGACTGGAAAGGTGTCGGTCGATACGGAACTGTCGGCCTCGAGTTCGCGGCGAGCGTTTTGCTCGGCCTTTTTCTCGGGCAGTGGGCAGACAAAAAGTTCGGCACGCACGGCATCTTCACCCTAGTCGGGTTGGCATACGGGTTCGCTGCTGGAGCCCGCTTCGTCTGGCGAGCGCTCAAGAGCGCGAACCGCGAAGCAGAAGCTCAAGAAGAAGCAGATCGAGAAGCGCGGAAGAAGTTCAATGAACACGGCAACGGAAAGCACTGAGCCAAGCGGAATCGCGACCGCGATTTGGTCGGTGGCGATCGTTGGCGCGCTGTTCGTGCTCGCCGCGCCAACGCTGCTCGGTGCTGGCAGTCGCGTGAGCGTGGCGCTTGGCGTCGCGCTCGCGGTTGCCAACCTGTGGGCGATCTCGCGCACGGTGCGCGGCTTCCTGCATCCGGCTGGTGCGCGCTCGCCTTGGGTGTCGCTGGCAATGCTCAAGTTCGCAGCAATGTTTTTGGGAGTCTTGTTCTTGGTTCGCGGCGGCTACGCGCAACTCTTGCCTCTGTGCATCGGCTACGCGGCGATGCCCGTGGGCATCGTCATTTCGCAGCTCAAATCGGCCGCCGCGCCGTCCGGAAAAGGTTAGAAATGCCCGAGCATACGTCTTGGTTAACGCTCCTTCTCTCGTACATGCACGAGACTCTCGAGAAGAACGCGCATGCGTTCGGTGAATCGGTCATCAGGCACGACGCGCCGAGCTGGCGCAGCTTCGAAGGCATCGCGGCCTCACTGATCGTCACGTTCTTGGTGATCGGCATCGCGGCGCGCGTCAAATCGCAGCTGTCGAACACGGACGCCGCGGTGGTGCCGGAAGAGCGCCTGACCCTGCGCACCTTCATGGAGGCGTTCCTCAGCTACTTCTATGACCTCGCCAAGAGCGTCATGGATGCTGAGCGTGCCAAGAAGTACTTCCCGCTTATCGGCGCGTCCGCCATGTTCGTCTTCTTCTCGAACATCATGGCGTTGATTCCGGGCTTCCCGGTCGCGACCAGCAACTTGAGCATCACGCTCGGTTGCGCGCTGGTGGTGTTCGTTTGCTTCAACGCTTACGGCCTCGCCACGAATGGTTGGAGCTACATCGCCCACCTGGCCGGCCCGGCCTGGTACCTGTGGTGGCTGATCTTTCCGATCGAAGTCATCTCGCTGTTCGTGCGCCCGATCACGCTGGCTGTTCGCTTGATGCTGAACATGGCCGTCGACCACCTGATTCTCGGGATCTTCCTGAGCTTGGTCGCAGTGCTGGTGCCGGTGCCAATCATGCTCCTCGGTGTTCTGATCGTCCTGATTCAGACCCTGGTCTTTACGCTGCTCACTTGCATCTACATTGGGCTGGCGACCGAACACGAGGCGCACTAAAGCGGGCCCTGACCGCGAGACACTTTCTGCGAGGACGACGTTCCTCGCTGCTGGGAAAACTAAGGAGTCGATGATTATGTCCAAGAAGAATGTGGCCCTGGCCACCGTAGCGATGTCCACCCTGATCTCTTCCAGTGCTTTCGCGCAGGAGGCCGGCGGCGGCGTCGGCGGCGGTGCGCAAGCGGCGGCCGCGATCGGCGCCGGTATCGCGATCGGTCTCGCGGTGCTCGGTGGCACGCTCGGTCAGGGTCGCGCTGCTGCGGCCGCTCTCGAAGGCATCAGCCGCAATCCGGGCGCTGCCCCGCGCATCCAGACCCCGATGATTCTCGGTCTGGCGCTGATGGAGTCGCTGGTGCTCTTCGCATTCGCGATCGCCTTCTTGCTCCAAGCCAAGATCGTCTGAGGCGTCTGTCGCGACAGAGCGCTCGAGCGCGGGCTGAGCTCCTTTTTGCGACGCGTGTTTGCGTCCCTGAGCTCGGCCCGCGATTTCCCTTTCTTAAGCTCGCGTTCCTGTGGCGTGCGCTCAGCGCACGCGGATCAGCGTTCCCGGCTCGTAGCTGGTCGGCAAGGCAGCGCTCCATCCGGGCGGTAGCTTCGGACTGGTCCAGCCGAATAGGCGTTCTGCGTCGAGCGGCGTGAGGTTCACACAGCCATGGCTGTGTTTGCTGCCGAACGCGCGATGCCAAAACGTGCCGTGCAGTCCGTAGCCGCGCTCGAAGTACATGACCCAGGGCACGGCCTGAATCGCGTAATTTTCGGCCGCGGACTCGTCGTCCAGATTGTCCATGTTGCTGCCGCGGAGTTTCACCCAGAGCCGGTGGACACCACGCGGAGTTGCGAGCACGGAGCCGTCATTGCCGCGGCCCGTCGAGACGAGCGTCGCGAACACCGGCCGATCGCCGACGTACGCCGTCAGCACTTGGCTCGCGATCTCCACGTCGATCCAGCGCTCGCCCGGGCGTAGCTCGCTCGGCAAGTCTGCCGGCGTTGGCGCGCGCGCGTCGCGATCGCTCAACCAGGCATCCGCCGCGTAGCGAAACCAGCGGTGTCCGGCGAGCTCGCGTTGTTCGAGCACGTCCAGCGTTTGGAATCGGCTGAGCTTGAGCTTGGGATTTTGGGGTTTGCCCGGGGCGGCCGAGGCGAACGCGGTTTGGCTCGTGACCCACGCCACGCTCAGCGCGCCGGACAGCTCACGGCCATGAAACGCGATCGGCGCGACCGGGCTCAGATCGCGCATGGGCACCCACAGATCTTCCGTCGTGAGCCCGAACTGATTGCCCTCGGGGTTCTTCTCGACGCGAATCACCGCGACGCCAAAGCCCTTTAAGAGCTGCGCGTCAGGCACGCCGTCCTCGGCCGTCTGCACCGCGCGGTAGCCGAAAGTGCCGTCGGGGCCGACGAAGTGATAGCGATAAGGCAGCCCATCGCGGCTCTTCGGCAATGCGCCATCGTCGTCGGTATCGGGCGCGGCAGGCGAGAGCTCGGCGCCGTCTTGGCACAGCCACGCGAGCGCGCCCACGAGCAGGTAGCGCGTGCGACAGCCTGGTCCGTGTTTGCTGCCGAACACTGGCAGGCGCGCACCGCGCGCGGCCGCACCGCGGCGCGGCTCAGCGTTGCTCGGTCCTTGATAGAGCGGCTCGTCAGCGCGCGTGACCTCCGCGCTCTTCACCCAGTCGGGAAACGGCATCTCGCCGGGCACGCGAAAAGCGTGAGGCTCAGCCGCCAGCGGCCGAGCCTCAATCAGAAACGGAAGCGCGAGCCCCGCGCTCAGCGCGAGGCCGAGAGCGCGCGCTCGTGTCACTGAAACGAAAAGCGCAGCTCGTGGTCACACACTTTGAACGTGTCGCCGTCGCTGATCACTTTGCGCTGCACGCGTTGCCCGTTGTACTCGACGCCGTTCGTCGAGCCCATGTCCACGATGTAGTATTGCCCGGTCAAGAACTCGATCATCGCGTGTTGGCGCGACACGTTCGGATCCTTGATCGTCAAATCGCTGGTTTGCTTGCCGCGGCCGATGATGAAGCGATCCTTCGTCACCTGAAACACTTCACCCTGATAGGTGATGGTGAGCGCGCCCGAGGGCGGGCTCGGCACCGAGCTGTGTGGCATCGGCGGAGGGGGCGGCGGAACCGGCTTGGACGAAGCTGCGCCGGGCGGCGGCGGAATACTGCGCGACGGCGCGAGTGGCGGCGGAGCCCGACGCGAAACCGTCGCGTTGAGCGGTGGCGGCGGCGGAGGCACCGGATTCGGACCGGTACGCTTGGGCGGACGAACGCCAGCCGGAGGTGGGGCCGGCGGCGGTGCTGCTCGACTTCCACCGACGGGCGGCGGGAGCGGAGGTGCAACACTGGTAACCGGCGGAGGCGGCGGCACGACCAATGGCGGCGGAGGAGGAGGCGTCGGCGCGCCGGGGCGCGAAGACGGCGGTGAAGCACTGCCGACGAGCGGCGGCGGGATCGATTGACCGCCAGCGCCTGTTGCTCCGTAGCCGCGCTGTCGCGCGTACTGCTTCATCGAGTCATTGATCAGATAGTCGACGGAGCACTCGAGCTCGCGCGCCATCTGTTCGAATTTCTGCCAGAGCGCCTCACGGCATTGAAAGGACCGCGTCGTCTTCTTGTTGGGATCCGAAGTCATTGCAATGAATCCTGCGTCAGCGTGGTTCGCCACCGGGTCGTGCGAGCGTGGGCTCTCGGCACAACCCCGTTAGCGGCATAGCACGCTACTTTGCTGCTCCTTTGCCTCGTTTTTGAATCGCGGGCTTCACGCAAAATTCCACGAATTCACCAACGGTTTTGATTTCCTTGGTTTCATCGGCACCATTTGCGCCCTGCACCTGGCATTTCCACTCGCACTCCTTGGCGTCCGGCTTGCACTTCGGGGTGGCGGAGGTGTCTTTCTCGAACGCTTCCACCTTGGGCAAGTCAGCCGGGCTGCCCGTGGAATAGTAGTAGCTCAAGGCGGTCAAACGGGCGGGCACTGAGTTGCCCGGAGCCGCATATTTCGCAGCTAGCTCCGCCGGCGTCGGCGTGCCTTTCACGTCAGCCAGGAGCCCTCCGTAGCTGAGCGGCTCGGTGATGGCTAGGCCCTCGGCCTGACCCAGTTTGGTCATGAATTCTGGAATCTGGCTGGAATCGCTCATCTTGAGCACCAAGCTGGCTGCCACCCAGCGCACCTTCCAGTTGTCGTTCTTGAATAGCTCGAACAGCTTTTCGACCACCATCGCGCGGGGGAATTCACCCACGCGCTGTAAGCTGAGGTCTCGCAAGCTATCCGGGGTGGACTGATCACCCGCGATGGTGAGCGCAACTTGTGCCTGGGCGGCGTTGTTGCGGTCGAGGTTGCCTTGGAGCGCGGCCATCGCGGCAGCGCGTCGCTTCTCGAGCGCGCCCTTGTCCTGGACGAAGCCGAGTAGGTACTCGACGACCGGCTTCCCACCCATCTTCTTCATCGAACCGAAGACGCGCAAGAGCTCCTCTTCTTGATACTGAGCGAGCTGCGCCTTGAGTTGATCCGGCGTCGGGTTCAGCTTGGACGCCTTGTTGGCGGCTTCGACCGCAGGCTTCTTCTGGGCAACCCAAGCGTCCGAGTTCACGTTCTTGGCGGCGTCGACCAGACGCTGGGCGGCGCGCACCTTCGTTTCGGGATCGCCCAGCTCGGCGGTCAGGTCCGCCATGCGGTCGAGCTTGGCGGCACCAGGCAACATCAGGTCGGGCAAGCCGCGGACGCCTTCGGCTTTCAGTTCGCGCAGCACCTGTTCGACGCCATACAGCTGAGACGAATCGTCGAGGCGCTCGGCAAAATTGGTGGAACACCACTGGGCCAGCGAGGCGCGTACGCTCTTTTTGAGCGGTTCGTCGGGCAGTAGCGCACCATCCTCGTGGGTGAGGATGGCGAACGCTGCATCCTTATAAGGAACCGACAAATCCGCCTTGGCAGGCTGCCCAACGACTTGCGCGGGAGCAGGCTTGGCCATCTCCGCCTGCAGCTTCGGCACCAGCTTGCCGATCAGGGCGTTGCGAGCGGCAGGCGGCATCTGCGCGAGCGCGTCGATCAACCCTTGTTGCTCGTCCGTGCCCTGAATGCCGATTCGACGACCGCCGCGCGGCTTCATGCTGACGAGCGTTTCGGCCGCCTCGATTCGGAGGTCCATCGGGTACTTGTCGTGGGTCAACACGGCAACCAACTTGCGTGGACCCTGCGCGGTGTTCGCCCAGCGGTGGACGTCGTCGTCGCTCGTCCGGCAGCCCTGACCGAGCGTCAGTACCGCTGCCACTGTGACCGCTGCGACGAATCGGCCTGCCGTCGCCCCCTCAAGCGTCTTCTGTCGCTGCGTGCTGCCTGCCATGTTTTCCTTTTGGTCCTCTCTGCCCGAAACTTGCGAAAAGTGAGGGGCATTGAGAGGTTATCGGAGCTCATCGCTCCAGCGAACGATCGGCAGGTCCTGCCGAGCGACCGCGCTCTTGCCCAAAATCACCCGAGACCGAAGACAGTGATAGTACTGCCCGATTGCGCCGCGACTCAAGCTTGCGGCTCGACCTGGGACGGGGAGCCGGCGTCAGGTGGGAGGAGGGGTGTCGGATGCTTGCCTTGCTAGGTAGCCTAATGTAGGTATAGGTAGACAAATGGGTGCAAGGCTCTTCAGTTCTCGTGCGGCAGCAGGTGGCCCGGGCCTGGATGCGTCTGCATCACATTCGGAGCACGTAGGGGCACAACCCGCTCGGGGGCGCTTCTTTGGCCGGCTGTTCGAAACCGGTGCTCTGCTGCTGTTCGCTGGAGCGGCCTTCCTGTCTCTCGCGCTCGCGACAGCGAAGGTGGACCCCTTGGATCCGGCGGTCAACGGCGCCAACTGGGTCGGCCCGGTGGGCGGCAACATCGCCGCGGTGCTGATTCAAGGCTTTGGGTTGGTCGCGTGGCTGCTGCCGCTGGAGATCGCGTTGGTCGGCGCTCCGCTGTTCCGCGGACAGCGACCGCACGCGCTCGGCCTGCGCGTGGCCGGCGATCTGATCGTCGCGATCGTGCTCTCGGCGTTGGTTCAAGTTGCCGCGCCCGAGGCGCTCGTGTTCGGCAGCGCACCCGCGGCGGGCAACGTGGGGCTCTTGTTTGGCGAGTTGATGCGCGAGGCGTTCTCGACGTTGGGCTCGTTCTTGGTCGCGCTCACCATCGTGGGGCTGATCCTGATTGGTCGCGCGAGCTTTTCGTTCATCGCTGGCTGTCAGCGCGCGCTCGAGTTGCTGCGGCTATTGGCGGCGCGCGTCGAAGCGTTGTTCAAGCGGACCGCCAGTGCTTGGAGCGAAGCGCGCAAGTTGCGCGGTGAGAGCGAACGCGCAGCGCGCGCCGCGGCGGTGCCGCGGATCGAAGCTAGCGCTGATGACGCGCAGATCCTGCTCTCTTTGGGCGAGGACGACGGAGATTGGCTGCCAATGGTGAAAACCGGTAGCCCGCCCCTCGCGATGTCCGAGGCATTGCGCGACGGTCGCTCGCTGGCTCTCGACTCGGCGAGCGAGCCATTGATCGCCAAATTCAGCTTGGATTTGGGCGATGACGAGCCTGTGCCGCAAATGCTCAGTGTGCCCGCAAACGCCACTGCGAGCGACGAATCCGACGAAGACAGCGTGCTCGAACGCGCGCTTGCGGACTCGCCGTCACCTGCGCCGTCGGCTTCTTCCGTGCCGCCGCTGGTGATCGCCAAGCGCGGTGCAGCAACGCCCCCTCCTGCTCCGGTGGCGACGAAAGCACCCGCGGCTGCAGCCGCCAGCGCGGAACCGCGCATCGTCGACACCAAGCCTGCGCTGGAAGTGGAGCGCGTCGTGGTCGCCAAATCGACGCCCAAACGAGGTACCTACCAGCTGCCCTCTTACGAGATCTTGCAGCCCGCGGTGATCAACTTGAACGTGCTCGATCGCTCGAAGATCTTGGAGCACGCGACGCGCCTCGAGAAGACGCTCCAGGACTACGGTGTGGTCGGCAAAGTGGAGGAAATCCATCCTGGCCCGACCGTGACCACCTACGAGCTGTCGTGTGAGGCCGGCACGAAGGTGAGCAAGGTCGCGGGTCTGGCCGACGACTTGGCCTTGGGGCTTTCGCGCAAGGTGCGCATCATTGCGCCGATTCCAGGCAAGAATCGCATCGGCTTCGAATTGCCGAACGACGAACGCGTGGCCGTGAACCTGCGCGAGCTGATCGAAGACGCGCGCTTCGACAAACTGTCCGAGAAAGCGCCGCTGCCGGTGGTGCTCGGACGCGACATCGTGGGCGCGCCGTTCTACGCGGACTTGGCGTCGATGCCGCACGTGATCGTTGCTGGTGCGACGGGTGCCGGTAAGAGCGTCGGTTTGAACGTGATGCTCTCGAGTCTCTTGTTCAAGCGCACGCCCGATGAACTGCGCTTGCTGATGATCGACCCGAAGGTCGTCGAGCTTGCGCCGTTCGACGGCATTCCGCACATGCTCTTGCCGGTCGTCACCGACATGAAGCAAGCTGCGACGGCGCTGCGCTGGGCCGTCGACGAGATGGAGCGTCGATATCAGCTGTTCGCCAACGCGGGCACCAAGAACATCACCACGTACAACGTGTGGGTCGCCAAAATTGCCTCGGGCGAGATCCCGCCGCCCGAGGTCAAGATGGTGGAGGCGATCGACGCCAACGGCCAGACGGTGATGGTGCCCGCTTCGAAAGAAGGCTTCGATGGCCACAATCTGCCGCCGAAGCTGCCGTACATCGTGATCGTGGTCGACGAGTTTGCCGACTTGATGATGCAGCAGGGCAAGGAGGTGGAAACTTCCGTCGCGCGCTTGGCACAGAAAGCGCGCGCCGCCGGCATGCACGTCGTGCTCGCGACGCAGCGCCCGAGCGTGGACGTGATCACGGGCATGATCAAAGCCAACTTCCCGTCGCGCGTCGGCTTCCGCGTGGCACAGAAGGTCGACAGCCGCACCATCCTCGACGAGCAAGGCGCCGAACTCTTGCTGGGTCGCGGCGACATGTTGGTCAAGCTGAACGGCTCGACCGACACACAGCGCGTGCAGTGCCCGTTCGTGAGTGAGGAAGAGGTGAGCGCTCTGACGGATCACCTGCGCGCGCAAGGCTCGCCGGAGTACAACGAGTCGATCTTGCTGTGCGAGGACGAAGAAGGCGAGAACGACGAGGCCGACGAAGTCGTCGACGCGCGCTTCGACGAAGCAGTGCGCATCGTCGCCGAAACTCAGCGCTGCTCGACCTCCTGGCTGCAGCGCAAGATGACCATCGGCTACAACCGAGCCGCCAAGATCGTCGAAATGATGGAAAAGCGCGGCATGGTCGGACCGCCAAACGGCGCCAAAGATCGCGAAATTCTGGTCCACGCGCACTAAACCTCGGCATTTTGTCGGGTGCACGGCCCCTTTCCGCCGTTGATGGAACACGTGTAAGCTTCGGCAACTATTCTCGTAACCGTTGCCGAGCGCGCCATGACCCCCGCCTTCGCCCCATGACCGAGCCTCACCCGCCATTCCCGGAGCCGCTCGAGGACGACGACGACGACGTGGCCTGGGCACTGCAGACCGCGAAGGTGCAGTGGACGCGCGCTGGTCAAGCCGACGCGATCGTTTGGTTGAAGCGAGCCGCGGAGTCCGCGGACCAGCTGGGTCAGGTTTGGCGCGCCTCCGATTTGCGGCGCATGACCGATGATCTCGTTGCGTATCTGGGCAAAGGCTCGCGCCGTCCGCCCGCGCCTTTGCCGCGCTTCGAGCCCGGCGATCAGCTGGTCGATGATTTGCTGAATGCGGACGACGACGAAGACGATGCAGGCGTGACGGCGATTCCGGCTGCGGTGCGTTCATCGCACCCACCGCGCCCGACTTCGCCGCCCCGAGGTTCGTCGCTGCCGCCGCGACCGACAGCGCCACCGCTCGGCTCGCCTTTGCCACCGGTGCGTTCCTCGATGCCGGCCGCGACCTCGTCGTTGCCGCCCAAAAAGCGCTCCACCTTACCCCCGGTGACGTCGCTTCCACCGAAGAACGCTACGCTTCCGCCTCCGCCTCGCTCGGTTCCTCCGCCGCAGCCCTCGTACGCGCCGGTCGACGACGCTGAATTCGAAGAAGACATCGTGCTCGAGGACGACGTCGACGATGACGCGCCGGAGCTCGAGGTGTCGTCCGCGCGCGAAAGCGCGGTTTCTCTGCGCGACAGTGAATTCGACCTCCGGGCTAGCGCGGTCGAGCTCCGCGACGAAGTCGAGCTGCGCGATAGCGAAGTCGAGCTGCGCGACAGCGAAGTCGAGCTGCGCGACAGCGAAGTCGAATTGAGCGACGAAGAAGCGGTCCTCGACGACGAAGAGTTCGAGGACGACGTGATCGAGGACGACGCCCTCGACGTCCCGAGTGTCGCGCCCAGCGCGGCCCCGAGCGTCGCGCCCAGCGCCGCACCTACGGTCGTGCCCACCGCCCCAGCGCCCGCGCGCCATACCTACGACTCCGAAGAGCTGCCGACGCAGCCGCACATCGACTCCAATCGATTTCCGTTGTCGATGCTCGGCAGCGCCGCACCCACGCCGCCCGCGCCTCCAGAGATAGACCCCGATCCGCGCGTCGCAGACGTCTTACTCGGCGAAGTGCGGGGTCTCGAAGACGTGCCGCCGGAAGGTCAAACGATCCTCGCTCGCGAAGCGCGCATCGAGCGTCTGAGCGAAGACGAAGAGATCAGTTCGTTCGGTTTGGCGCTAGTCGTCCGCGGCAGCGTCAAGGTCATGCCCGCGATTGCCGACTTGGCCTGCGCGCGCGTGGCCAAAGGCGACATCGTCTGGAGCGAAGGCAACTTGGAAGATGGCGTGGTGCTACGGCTGGTCGCCGGCGAAGACGCTACTGAAGTCGCGGTGTGGGACGCCGAGCTGCTCAAGAACATCGTGCGCGACTACCCATGGGTGGTCGAGGATCTGAAAGTCCTGGCCGACCGTTTCCAAGCACTCGCCGGCGTCGCGATGGGCCCCATGGGCGAACGGCTCGACGACTCATTGCGCGCCATGGTCACCGATCGTTGTGAGGTCAAACGCTTGCTCCCCAACGAGCTCTTGACCTCCAAAGGCAAACCCGTCGGCGGCATGTACATCATGGCCGCCGGACGCCTCGAGATCATGTCCGGCAACGACGTTGAAAGCGAACTCGGCCCCGGTGATTTCCTATTCGGCCCCCAAGTCCTCTCCAACGGCGCCGCCCCCGCCGACACTCTCGCCGGCAAAGGCGGCGCCCTAGTCCTCTTCGCCCCCCGCAGCATCGCCCACGATCTCTTGCTCAGCGTCCCGCCACTCCTCGAAATCTTCGCAAGCTAACCTCACCGCAGCTTGGTGCGGCTCCCAGAGGATTGAACCGCCAAGACGCCAAGACGCCAAGACGCCAGAAGAGGAGAAGGGATTGGGTTTGCCCTGCCCGTGTGCAACCGCGTCTGAGAAACGTCGTACGCAACCTTGTCGTTCGCGAGCGAAATTCATTCGGGTCGCGATGCGCCGCCAGCGACGTTTCCAAGAATGGAACCGTCGCTCAACGCAAACCCCCAAATCTTTCTCTTCTCTCCCTCTTCTGGCGTCTTGGCGTCTTGGCGGTTCAAATCATGGAGTGTTCCTGAGCGCAGGACTACGTCGCTGCACGTCGTTGCCGAACTGGGTCGGGAACAGGGCGGTCTGTGAGGTGCGATGCTGGGCTGCGAGCGCCCCCACTCTCACCCTGGGGGGTGAGTGGTGACGTGGGCGAATTGTTTGTGGGGGGGCTCGATTTCCCAGACTAGTTGTTGGTTGCCTTGGGCGCCGGCGAAGCGGAGGCCGAACCAGCGGGCGGCGGGGGAGATCGTGGGGCGGCCGTCGGCGCGGACTTTGGGGAAGGTGATGCGGAAGGCGCTGCGCCAGGGCGTGGAGTAGGGGAAATAGGTGAGCTCGATCGCGCCGGGTTTGCGGATGGTGTGGATTTCGGAGGGCGCCGTTTCCGTGCCTTCATCGTCCAAGAGGCGGACGATCCATGCGGGCTCTTTGGCGGTCAGGTCGTTCCACTTGTGCTTTTCGGCGTAGAGCGCGACGTAAAATTCGTGCGCTTCACGGGTTTCAGCCAGGGAGCGCTCGAGCAGGGCGTGGCGCTGATCGACGGTGAGGCGATAGTCCTCGGCGTAGCGCACCGCGTACGCCCAGCGAAAGTCCCATGACTCGTAGGTGGCGGTGACGGTGAGTACGTTGTCCATCGCGCTCACGGTGGTGAGCTGCTCGCTGCGCGTCCATGTCTTGAGCACGAGCTCATAGTCGGAGGCGACGTATTCCCGAGGGCCTTCGCCCATGCCGACGGCGGGTGTGCGGCAGGCGGTCAGCGCGGCAATCGCAGTAAACGCGAGTGCCGTGAGCGAAGCGGACTTGAAGGCGCGCACGAGCGCGAGGCTAGCATGGTAAGCTCGGGTTCGCGTGCGCGTCTGGGCGGTTTTTTGCTTCGTATTGGCGGCTTTGACGCCGGCTTTGGCGCGCGCGGATTGGGCCTCGGTGCGCGCCAGTGGCGAGCTCGGCTGGGGTGCGGATCTGCAGGGCGGTGAGCCGTACGTGTACGAGAGCCCCACGCAGCCCGGCGTGATCATCGGCTTCGAAGTCGACATTGCCGACGCGCTGGCGCGTGAGCTCGGCGTGCGCGCCAAATTTCACCAGAATGATTGGTCGAACCTGGTGCCGTCGCTCGAGCGGGGCGATTTCGACGTCGCGTTGAACGGCTTGGAGGATACGCCTGCGCGCCGAGCACGGTTGCGGCTCAGCCGGCCGTACTTCGTGTACGGAGAAACGCTGGCGGTGCGCGCTGGCTCGCCGTTGCACGCGCTTGCGCAGCTGCGCGGGCGGCGCATCGGGACCTTGAACCAGACCGTGGCTCAAGATTTGCTGCAAGCCCAGCACGCGGAGGTCGTGCTTTATGAAGGCCAGCAAGAGCCGTACATGGATCTCGCGCACGGTCGGGTGGAGGGCGTGTTGCTCGATCACGTGATCGCCGATCGCTACGGCTGCGCGCAACCCGGGCTGCAATGCGTGAAGCAAGACTTGGCGCGGGGCACGTACGTGATCGGCATGCGCCCGGCCGATGTCGACCTGGCGACGCGCGTCGACGCGGCGCTGTCGCGGTTGATCGAAAACGGCGAATTGCGCCGGATTCTCGAGCATTGGCGGCTGTGGGACGCGCGTCAGGAGGAACTCGGCGCACGCGCACCGGTCGCCGCGCCTTCGGCGTCAGCGACGGTTGTGCCATCGACGGCGGCATCTGCCAACACGAGCGTGTCCTCGACCGAGCCCGCAGCGGCGAGTGCTCGAAGTTTGTCAGCGGCGCAGCTCTGGTTGTTCGTTCAGGGCGCGCTGATCACGATTTTGATCTCTGTGTGTGCGTTCGGCTTGGCCTTGCCGCTCGGCGTGCTCTTGGCCGTGGCACGTTCGCACGGTGGTCGCGTTTCGCGCGCGCTCGCGACCGCGTACGTCGAACTGTTTCGTGGCACGCCGGTGTTGCTTCAGCTGTACGTGCTTTATTACGGCTTGTCGTCAGTGGTTCGGTTTGGGCCGCTTCAGGCCGCAGTCTTGGGGTTGGGGTTGAACTATGCGGCGTACGAGGCCGAGGTGCACCGTGGCGCGCTCGCGGCGTTGCCGCGTGGCCAGGCCGAAGCCGCGAGTTCGCTCGGGCTGTCTCGCTTTCAAGTGCTACGGCACGTGCTCTTGCCGCAATCACTGCGCATTGCGCTGCCCGCGTTGACCAATGACTTCGTCGCGTTGCTCAAGGACTCATCGCTCGTCAGCGTGATCACCGTGGTCGAGCTGACCAAGCGCATGACCATCGTCGCGGTCGAACTGCGTGATTGGGTCGTCCCGGGCTTGTTGTGTGCGTCGATGTATTTCGCGATGAGCTTTCCCTTGTCGCGGCTCTCGCTTTGGCTCGAACGCAGGTACCAAGGCGCATGATCCGCATCACGGGGTTGCGCAAAGCGTTCGCGGGCCACTCGGTGCTCGCCGGCATCGACGCAACGGTCGAGGAGGGCAAGATCGTTGCGTTGCTCGGCGCTTCCGGCTCGGGCAAGAGCACGCTCTTGCGCTGCCTGAACGGGCTCGAGACGTTCGACGCGGGCGCGCTCGAAGTGGCGGGTTTCGCGCTGCAGCCTGGCGCGCACGATCCGCGCACTCTGCACGCGTTGCGTGCCAAAGTGGGCATGGTCTTCCAAGAGTTTCACCTGTTTTCGCACTTGAGCGTGCTCGACAACGTGACGCTCGCGCCGCGCGTCGCGCGGGGCACCGCGCGTGCTCGAGCCGAGGCACACGCTCGTGAATTGCTGGCAGAGGTAGGCCTCTCCGAGCGCGCGAACGCGATGCCGCGCCAGCTCAGCGGCGGCCAAAAACAGCGCGTCGCAATTGCGCGCGCGTTGGCGCAAGGCGTGAACGTGCTCTTGCTCGACGAGCCAACCAGCGCGCTCGATCCCGAGTTGCGCGAGGAGGTGCGCGAGGTGCTGCGCCGAGTCGCCCGCGGTGCGCACAGTACATCTGGCGCGGGCCTCACGATTCTGCTCGTGACCCACGAACACGCCTTGGCGCACGAACTCGCGGACGAGATTTGGACGCTCTCGGCCGGGAAGATCGAGGGCGTGTTGCGCCCTGGCGCCCGTCCCTGAGCGCTATCGCGGAGGCGATTCGAGCATACAGGCGTCCGAGTGATCAGCATCGAATGGTCGGTCGTCACGAACGCCAGCGCCACCGTGCCGTTCGACCTTTGCGTCTCGAACGTGCGCGCCGTGCTCAAGTAGCGGCGCGCTACTTCATGACGTCGGACACACGCACTTCGACATCGCTGAATGCGCCGAGGCGAATCGCTTGGCCCGGTTCGTACTTCTCGACGCGAGCGTACTCGTTGCCTTCAGGCGCCGTGTACACCTCGATGCAACGCTCCGGCAGGTTAACGATCCAGTACTCAGGTACGCCGCAGCTCGCGTACAAACGTCGCTTACGGCCCCGGTCGTGGGCGAGCGAAGATTCCGCCACCTCGATGATCAGCAGAGCCTCGTTGGCCTGCTGAGTGTCCCAGCGCACCAACGGGGTGACCATGAGATCGGGTTCGGGCTCTGAAATATCAGAGGCCGCGTACGACATCTGAGGCCGTACCTTGGCGCGACCGTGAAGCGCAAGTACCAGCAGCTCGTTCAGCTCCTGCACGGCGTAGTTGTGCGGAATGCCGATCGGGCTCATGGCGTAGATCGTTCCGTCGAGCAACTCGACGCGTTCGTCTTGGAACACGCCGAGCGCGACCAATTGGTCGTATTCAACGCGGCGCAGAGGGCGAATGACTTCAGCGGGTGCGGCTGCCATGTCCAAAGTGGGGTGAATTTAACATACACGCCTCCCTTCGGCACCGGCAGTGCGCCAGTTGCTACTTGGCTTTGGCTTTGTTCTTCGCGTTCTTTGCGGAGCGCTCACCGGCTTGTGCCATGAGGGCGCCCACTATCGCTGGTAACAACCCGGGGAAGCGCCGCTCGATTTCGGCGCAGCGCGACGAGTTTTGCATTTCGACACCCGATCGCTCGGAGCGCACCAGGCCGGCTTCGCGCAGCACTTTGAAATGCTGCGACAGCGTGGACTTGGGCACCGTCTTGCCCCCTACGGTCAGGAACGCAGAACAGGTCGGCGCGCAGTTCGAGTTAGCGATGTTCGCGAAGATCTCGACCCGCGTCGGATCGGACAGCGCGTGGAGGATGCCCTCCACGGTGATGTCTTCCAGCGCTGGGTGAACGAGCGGCTTCATGAAAAGAGTGTAGCCACCCCTTGACGAAGTTCAATTGTTCCGTAGTTTAGAACTATTGAACAGCGCGGCCTTCTGGGCCACGGACAAAGGATCGAAAATGAGCAAATTGACGGGAAAAGTGG
Source organism: Polyangiaceae bacterium (assembly GCA_035634635.1). Classification (GTDB taxonomy): domain Bacteria; phylum Myxococcota_A; class Polyangia; order Polyangiales; family Polyangiaceae; genus PMG-095. Next base: position 62,062 of record DASQCO010000024.1, on the reverse strand, counting down.
CGGTTGTGACTGGGGCATCCAAGGGCATCGGTGCCGCAATTGCCACGGCGCTAGGTGCCGAGGGGGCCTCGGTCGTCGTGAATTACGCCTCCAGTAAGGCAGGCGCCGACAAGGTGGTCGCGTCGATAACGGAAGCGGGCGGCAAGGCCATCGCGGTGAAAGCGGACGTCTCCAAAGCGGCCGAAGCCAAGGCGCTGATCGACGACACGTTGAAGGCGTTCGGCAAAGTCGACGTGTTGGTCAATAACTCGGGTATCTACGAGTTCGGCGCGCTCGAAGAGATCACCGAGGACAGCTTTCATCGCATGTTCAATACCAACGTGCTCGGATTGTTGCTCGTTAGCCAAGCTGCGGCCAAGCACCTGCCAGAGGGCGGCAGCGTGATCAACATTGGCTCGGTGGTGAGTCGCACCGCGCCGCCAAATACGGCGGTGTACACCGCCACGAAGGGCGCCGTCGACGCCATCACCGGCGTGCTGTCGCGTGAGTTTGGACAGCGAAAGATCCGCGTCAACTCGATCAATCCCGGGATGATCGATACCGAGGGCGCGCGCACAGCCGGCATCATTGGTTCAGACTTCGAAAAGCTGATTGTCGCCCAAACGCCCTTTGGTCGCGCTGGGCAACCCGACGAAATCGCCGACATTGCCGTGTTCTTGGCGTCGAAAGAGTCACGCTGGCTCACCGGAGAGACATTGCTCGCGTCCGGCGGAATGCGCTGATTTCGCTCGGCTTGCGTCGACCAAAACGTGAGGCCCCACGCGCGCGGCAGCACTGATTGTGCTCGCCGCGCTTGCTATTCCCAGGCCCGCCACGTGGCGCAAAAGTGAGAGGAAGGCGAATAGACAGAACGTCGCTCGTCCCGCAATCTCCCACTCAGAGCAGGTCCTTTTCAGGACTGACTCCGGGTGAGGAGGAGCGCAGGGATGGCGAGATTTTCGGATCATGTGGTGTTCGTGGACAAGCAGCTCGAACGTCGTTACGGGCAAGGGCCCATGCCGATGGAAACGCTGCATGAGGCTTATGTAGACGGAGCGGTCGACATTCCCGATCTGGAAGGGTTCCTCGACTCGCGCGACGAACTCGTCGATTTCACGATCACCCCTGGGCACGTGCGCTTTCTAGTCACGCGCATGATCCCAGAGTGGTTGATTCACTCCAAGGCCCAAGATCGACGCATCGTGCGCGACCATTACGACCGCGGCGACGACTTCTTCGAAGCCTTCCTCGGCGACTCGATGATTTACACGAGTGGTATCTTCCACAGTGAGCACGAGTCACTGGAGGAAGCGCAGCGAAACAAAATGAATCTCGTGTGCCAAAAGCTCGGGCTCGGTCGAGGTCAATCCTTGCTCGATATTGGCTGCGGTTGGGGCACTCTCGCTGCGCATGCCGCCAAAGAGTTCGGCGCGGACGTCACGGGCGTTACGCTCGCGAAGACTGGCGCGGCGTTCGGCAACGCGCGCATCGCGCGCCACGGCGTGGCCGAGCGCGCGCGCATTCTCTGCCTCGACTACCGCGAAATCCCCAACGAAAAGTACGATCGCATCGTGAGCCTCGAGATGGTGGAGCACGTGGGAGTGAAGAACCTCACGCGCTACTTCGACGTGGTGCGCGAACGCCTGAAAGACGACGGCTTGTTCTTGATTCAGTGGTGCGGTCTACGGCGCGGCGGCCCGCTCGGTGTCCCGCCGGTTGGCATGCGCGCCGAGGACATGGTCTGGGGGCTGTTCATGAACAAGCACATCTTCCCGGGCGCCGACGCCTCACTGCCGCTCAGCGAAATGACGAAGGTGATGGAGAAGGCCGGCTTTGGCATTCACTCCGTAGAGAACGTGAGCGTTCACTACGCGCTCACCTTGCAACGTTGGCACAAGAACTGGCAGGCGAACCGCGTCAAAGTGACGGCGACCTACGGCGAGCGCCGGTATCGCCTTTGGAATTTGTTCCTCGGTTGGTCGTGGCGCATCGCGCTCCAGGGCTCATCGGAGTGCTTCCAAGCGGTCGTTCACAAGAACTTGGATGGTTTCGACCGTCGGTTTTCGTTGAACAAAGCAGCCCGTCCAACGCTAACCGCGCGCCTCTTCGACGACAGCGGCGCGATCGCAGTGTAGAACGGTCGCCGGAAGCTCCGTATGGCACCCAGCGCGCGAAAGCGACCCCAGCAACCGCGGGCGAAAGAGACCGTCCGCGCGATTCTGGAGGCTACGACGCAAATCCTCGATCGCGAAAGCCTCGAAGCCGCCACGACCACACGCATCGCCGAGGTTGCCGGGGTGAGCATCGGCTCGCTCTATCAATACTTCTCTCATCGCGACGCGATCCTCGATGCGCTCCAGGATCGCGAGTTCGAGCGCACGATGGCGGTAATGCAGTCGGTGTTTGCCGACGGCAATTTGGGCAAGGCGCCGATCGAGACCGTCACCGCAGCGCTGCGCGGCCTGGCGCACCTGTACGCCCAGTCACCCGGTCTTCATCGGGTACTGGCCATCGAAGGCCTGCGCGTTGCCAAGGCCGAACGAGTGCAGGCCTTCGATCTGCGAGTTATCGAGCTGGTGCGCCACTTCCTCTTGGCCGCGCGCGCGCCGCTGCGCGTGAACAACGTCGAAGCGGCCGCATTCATCATCTTCCAATCCGTGCGCGCCACGATGCTCGCGCACTTGCTCGAGCGCCCTGCCGGGCTCGACGTGGACGGCTTGGTCGGTGAACTCACCGGCTTCCTCACGGCGTACGTGCTCGGAGGTGTGCCCGCGGCGCGTTTGCCTGAATCGAACGGCGCATCAACCAAGCGGAAGACGAGTCGCGCCGACTCTCGACTCAGTTCCCGCGGAACGTCACGACCGTGATCAGCGCGATCAGCAACATCAACCCAAAGGCGTGAATGTTCGCTTCGACGCGCGCGTTCGGCTTGCGGCGCGTGACCGCTTCATAAGCGAGGAACGCTAGGCGACCGCCATCGAGCGCGGGAAAGGGCAGCAGGTTGAAGCCGCCCAAGTAGGCGCTGAGCGCAGCCAAAAACCACAGAAACTCGGGCGTGCTCCGCTCCGCGGCCTTGGACGTTTCACGCACGATGCCGACGGGGCCCTTGAAGTCTGGCTTGTCCTTACCCGTGATGATGCGTGACAGCCCGAACACCAACTCTTCGACCACGTTGAACGGCAAGCGCACGGACGCCGACAGCGCTTCACGCATGCCGATCGGCACCTGCTTCTCGATCGGCGAAACGCCAATCTTGCCGCCGCCCTCTTTCAACTGCGGAGTGACCTTGAGCGTGAGATGCTCTTTGCCGCGCAGCACTTCGATATCGAGCGGCTTGTTCGGTCGCGCGAGGATCAGCTTGCGCATCTGCTCCCAGTCCGTGACCTGCACGCCGTCGATGTTGAGGATGGTATCACCCTTCTTCATCTGCGCAGCTTTGGCTGGACCGTCCATCACGACCACAGAGGTCGTGGGCACGGGTTTACCGCCGATGATCAGCGCCGCGAAGAACAGCACCGACGCGAACAAATAGTTCGCGAGCGGACCGGCGAAGATGGCCGAGATGCGCCCGATCAAGGAAGCGTTCGCGTAGCTCGACTTGTCTTCCGGATCGTTGTCCTCGAACGGGTTCATGCCCGCGATCTGCACGTAGGCCAGAAACGGGATCAGCGCGACTTGGTACACCGTTTCGCTACCGCGCGCTTGATAGCGCCACAGGGGCGGCCCAAAACCGATGCTGAAGCGCACCACGCGCATGCCGAACGCCCGCGCGGCCAACAGGTGCCCGGTTTCGTGCACGATCATCAAGAGAGCGAGGCCGAGGATCGCAACGAGCACGAACGTATTCATGAGCGTCCCTCTATATAGCGTAGCTCAGCCGTATCGCCATCTGTGCGCAGATCTGCGCGCAATTCCGCGGTTTCAAAGAGTGGGCGCTCACAACCCAGCAACGCACCTCGAACCACCACACCGTTCCCGGCACAGTGCCGCAGCACTGCGCGCAATCAACCACGCAGTCAAAGGCCAGTGAGCCCTGCACGGCTCCCTGAGGATTGAACCGCCGAGCCGCAGAGGCCGCAGAGATCAGAAAGAGATTTTGGGGTTCTCAATCCACGTCGAAACGCACGTTGTCACGACGTAGCCGTCCGCTCAGAGGAAACCCCAATCTCCTTCTCTCTCAGATCTCTGTGGCCTCAGCGGCTCGGCGGTTAGTCCCTCTCTTCCTCTTACACCGCGGTGTGTGGCTACATGAAGGAGAGGCCGACGGAGACGGTGGGGTAGCTGAGGCGCATGGTTAGCGTCATGGAGTCGGAGAAGTGCCAGCGGCCGCCGACGTACATTGCGGGTTCGAGTTGTGTGTCGTGGCCGCCTTCCCAGCCGCTGTAACGGATGGCCAGGCCGGGTTCGCCGAAGACGGACCATTGGCGGCTCAGGAAGAAGTTCCACTGCATCACGACGGGGAACCAGAGGTTGTTCACGCTGCCGTTGCTGTAACAGCCTTGCGGATTGCACCAGTCGTTGCGGTGTCCGTAGTGCACCCAGTCAACACCGAAGCCGATGCCCACCGAGTTGTTGATGGTGCGCACGAAGCCGTTGTTGACCAAGACCACGGTGCCGCGAAAGCCAGCGCCGATGCCGGCTCCGCTGGCCGTGCCAGGGGCGTCCACGTAGCCCAAGATCAGGTGCGGTTCGGGCTCGAAGTAGTAGCGCGAATGGTCTCCAGGGTTCTTGATGATCGAGGTGTCGGCGTGTGCGCGAATCGTCACCGAAAGCGCGAACACGGCCAGGATTAGCGACAATACGCGGATGGAGGTCGACCTAGAACTCGCCATGTGCGGGCCACTATTGCCCAGCTGGAAGCGCACTGCTAGACAATCTCCCCTCCGATGACTCAACCGACCCCGCCTGGTGCTCCGAACGGCCCCGCCGCCAACCTCAATCTGCAAGGCGGTGCGGCGATTGTCGCACCCGTGAGCGCTTTCCCCGGGGGCGTCCCCGGTAACGCGCTGATCGTGTTGCCATTGAGCAAGCCGAGCGATGAGCTCAACGAGCAGATGAAGAAGGGGCCGGTTGCCCTCGAGATCGACAAGATGTGGGAACTGCTCGGCTTCAACGGCCCTGCAGTACAGGTGCAAGATGCAGAAGGTCGCCCGATTGCCATCGGCCTCGACGATCTGCTCTCTGGCCTGGAAAAGCACTGGAACGAGGATCCGAACGATCTGAACCGTGCTCGCCTGTTCGTACAGGAGCTGATGAAGTACGGCAAGTTCGAGCGTGCCGAAAAGGTCATGAGCAAGATCGTCGCGCTCGGCGGCGGCGGCGAGGATTGGCTGGGTCTCGGAATCACTCAACTGCAACAGGGCAAGTTCGACAAGGCAGAGGCCACGCTCAAGGGCGCGCAGAATCTGCTGCCCGAGAGCCCGTTGCCGGTGCTGCACCTGGCCAAGGTCTTCCAAGGTAAGAAGGACCCCGTGAACGAGCGCGCGATGATCGAGCAGGCGCTCAAGATCGACCCCAACGCGGTGGACGCGTGGGCCTACTTGTTCACGCACGTAAAAGAAGCCGAGGGCGAAGAAGCCGCGACCAAGGTGATTACGGCGCTTTCGGAAGCCGAGGCCAACAAGAAGACCGCAGCGCCCTTCATCGCCTTGCAGGGCCTGTACTCCGCAGATGATTCCACGCGCGACCAAGCGGTGGTGTGGGCCAAGAAGGCCGTCGAGCGCAACGAGAACGACCCGCTGGCGCTGATCTGCTTGTCCGCGCTGTACGGCCAGAATGGCGATCTAGACGCCGTGATCGCGCTCTTGCAGAAGCACGAGGCCAAGATGGCCACCGACGTGCGCCTGGCGAACAACTATTTCGAAGCGCTGTTCCAGAAGCGTCAGTTGGACCGCGTGACCAAGTTGCTCAACGCGCTCGCTGGTTCGTCGAACCGCGAGGTCAAGCAGTTCGCCATCGAGCGTTCGCGCGCGGTCGCCCAGTTCTTGCAACAGCAGCAACAACAGCTGGTCGCCGGCGCACCGCGCGGCTGATTTCACCCGCAATTCGCCGGTTTTAGGGCCGAAGGTGGCTCGCTCTCGCGTGAGACGAGCCACTCGGCTACGCTCGCGCCCGCGCTCGAGTGACCGCGCGCCGCGCCGATGCTGATCCTCGTTCTCACCGTTCTCGGTTCGCTCGCGATCTCGTTCTGCTGTTCGATCGCGGAAGCCGTGATCTTGAGCGTGCAGCACGCGCAAATCGAGGCATTGGGTAAGTCCCGCGCCGCCGACATTTTGCGCGAGTACAAGCGCGAGATCGACGTGCCGATCGCGGCCATCGTCTCGTTTCACACGGTCGCTCACACCGTCGGCGCCTCGGTTTGTGGCGCGATGTACGTGAACGTCATGGGCGAGTCCTCGCTCTGGGTGTTCTCGCTCGCGTTCACGATCTCCGTGCTGCTGTTCTCGGAGATCATCCCGAAGACGATCGGCGTGTCCTACGTGGCGCAGCTCGCGGCGCCCGTGGCTTACGGGGTGACCGGGCTGGCGGTCGTGCTCAAGCCGCTCTTGTTTCTGACCAGCGTGGTCGCCAAGCTGTTTCGCGGCAACCGCGAGAACCCCGTCACCTCGTTGGAAGAGATTCGGCTTTTGGTCGCGCTCGGTCGCACCGAAGGCGCGCTTGCCGGTCGCGTCGCAGACATGATCGAAGGCGCGACGGCGCTGCGCGAGCTCACCGCATACGAGGTGATGGTGCCGCGCGCGCAGGTCGTGTTTCTGTCCGGCGAGCGCACGATTCAGGAAAATCTGGATCTGATTCGGCGCTCACAACACAGTCGCTTTCCGTATACGCCCGACGCCGACCTCGATCATGCCAAGGGCGTGATTTTGGTGAAGGACTTGCTCTTCCGCGATGGCGCGCTCGCCACGGGTGAAGACATCGACTTCGAAAAACTGCAAACCCCGCTGTTGGTCGTGCCAGTGACGGCACCGCTCGAGAAGGTACTGCGCACCTTTCAAGAAGAGCGACGGCATATTGCGATCGTCGTCGACGAGTACGGCGGAACGCAGGGCTTGATCAGCCTGGAAGACGTGCTCGAAGAGATCGTGGGCGAGATCGAGGACGAAAGCGATCGCGTCGATCAACGGATCTTCAGGCGCAACGACGGCGTGTTCGTGTGTCGCGCATCAGCAGAGACGCGCAAGCTGTTCGAAATCTTGGGCCTCGACGAAGACGCGGAAACCGTGACCGTGGGCGGCTTCGTGGCCGATCTCGTGGGGCGTGTGCCGCGCACCGGCGATGTCGTCGAGTTCCATGGCTTTCAGTTCTCGGTGGCTCGCGCCAGCGCGCGACGCGCCGAACGCATCGAAGTACGCCGCATCGTAACGCCGACCGTGAAGTCCGAGCGCGCCCGCGCGTGAGGGTTGAGATTCGGGTTCACGCTTTTTGCGTGACGGCCGAGATGGACGATGCGCGACAAAGTTTTTTACGGCGCCGCGAGTCACGACGGATAAATCTGTCGACGCGGGCATGGTTTCGCCCATTTTCTCGGCCGGTCGTGATCCGCCAGTGCCGAAGCGCTCGCGCTTGGTCTACACTTTTTCGTCTTACCCATGCTGACCGCATTCGCGAGGTCCACTCGCCGATTGATTGGAACGACGTTTGCAGCCGCACTGCTCTCGCTCCACACCGGGTGTGGCGATCAGGATACGGAGCGGAAGGGCGGTGGCGACAATCCTGATCTGACTGCGGGTAGCGGTTCTGGCGGCGCGGGTGGCGGCGCGACCGCGGCCCTCGTTCCGTGGTGCGATGCCTACAAAGTCATCAATTGCGTCTGTCAGCAGTGTCACCAGGACCCGACGCTACATGGCGCGGCAATGCCGCTGATGACGTACGAAGACACGCAGCTGCGGTACCCAACATCATCGTCATCCTCCTTCGTTTGGGAAAAAATGGAGGAAGCGGTGACTAACCGCACCATGCCGGAAATCGGTGACCCGAGCGTGGACCCACCGGTCAAGCCGCTAACCGAGGCCCAGCGCAGCACCCTGCTCGACTGGCTTGCCCAGGGAGCCCACGCCGAGGGTGGGCGTGACTGCCCCGAAACGTGTGACTGGAGCAAATAAAGGCCGGGCAAACCCGTCCCAGCAGGCTTTTCCGATCGAGGAAGCGGCGCCGAGCCGTGGCCAGGCTATGTCCGAGCTTGGCGCTCAGCGTTGACATCTGAACAGCCGAGCAGTACAAGCTTCCCCACGGGTTGAGCACAACCCCTTTCGAAGAGGTCGCACCGATGATGGACGAAAAGCCGAAAACCAAAGCGCTCGAACTCGCAATTGCCAGCGTCCAAAAGGAGTTCGGCGACGGCGCCATCATGCGCTTGAAGGATGGCGAGAAGATCGGCGGTGACGTTCAAGTCGTGCCGACCGGTTCCATGGGGCTCGACATCGCGCTCGGCATCGGCGGCTACCCGCGCGGCCGCATCATCGAGATCTACGGTCCTGAGTCGAGCGGCAAGACCACGCTCACGCTGCACGCCATCGCCAACGTGCAGCGCCAAGGCGGCGTGGCGGCGTTCATCGACGCCGAACACGCGCTCGACATCACCTACGCCAAAAAGCTTGGCGTGAAGACGGACGAGTTGCTCATCAGCCAGCCCGACTTCGGCGAGCAAGCGCTGGAAATCACGGACATGCTAGTGCGCTCCGGCGCGGTCGATCTGATCGTCATCGACTCCGTGGCAGCGCTCGTGCCCAAGGCGGAAATAGAAGGGGACATGGGTGACTCACACGTCGGGCTCCAGGCCCGCTTGATGAGCCAAGCATTGCGCAAGGTCACGGGCTCAGTGAATCGCTCGCACTGCATCATCATGTTCACCAACCAGATCCGCATGAAGATCGGTGTCATGTTCGGCAGCCCCGAAACGACGACGGGTGGCAACGCGCTCAAGTTCTACGCCTCACAGCGCTTGGACATTCGTCGCATCGGCGCCATCAAAGAGAGCATTGCGGCCGGAAAAGACCCAGTGGCCGTCGGAAATCGCACGCGGGTCAAGGTCGTCAAGAACAAGCTCGCAGCCCCTTTCCGTGAGGTCGAGTTCGATATCCTCTATGGTCAGGGCATCAGCCGCTCGGGGGAAATCATCGATCTCGCGTCCGACCTGAACATCATTCAGAAGAGCGGCGCCTGGTTTTCCGTGGACGGTGAACGTATCGGTCAAGGTCGCGACAACGCCCGCACCTACCTGGAGCAACATCCGGAGCTGATGCAACGGATCGAGCAGAAGCTGCTGCTCCACCACGGGATTGGTACGGCAGGCACAAGCGCAACGCCAAACGTGAATGCTCCTGGCCCCGTTGAGGCATCGAAGCCGTCGGGAAAAGGTGAGGCGGCGGTGTCCTCTGCCCCAGCTGGTGCTCGGGGCAACGCCTCCAATGCTGGTGCCGCTACCAACGGCCAGAACGGCCCGAACAACCCCAACGCGAAGCGCGGCAACGTCCGCCCAAGCTAAGGGGTAAAACACTCCCAGCAGCTCGTGCGGCGAGCAGAGTTTAACCGTCGTGCAAGCAGCACGAATGCCAAGCTCTGCTCGTCGCGCGGGTCTGTTCGTTTGCGCCGCGGCACTAGCCATGACGGTCAGCTAGACCGAAGTTCTGCGCCATGACTGACGCTGCGTGTGAGTGCACGTCGGCGAACACGACTCGAGGGCACGGTAGGGCGGGTGAGGGGATGTCGGTTCTGGGGATAACTTGTTCGGATTGTTGGGATATTTCGCTCTCTCGGCCCGCGGGCCTTGGGAGGCCATTTGTGGGCGCAAAACTCCTGCCAGGCCTCGGGAAGTCGTGGGGGTTCGCGGGGTTAGGGGTGCCGTAGCGGTCGCTTAGATTTTCGTAGTCAAGTGCTGAGAATGACAGAACTATTTTCGCTTCCTTGACGCTATCGATCTCGTCCCTTAGTCCCAATTTCAGGCAGCTCGCTGCGTTCGTTCCTATGGCCCCTCAACTGCGTTTTCCCTGGCTCCCCGCTTCCGTTGGCCGTGTCGGTCGGCGGCGCGCTGCGCGCGCATCCGTGCCGCGTATGGCGACGGCTGCCGTACGCATCCCGGATGGGCAAGCGCAGGTCCCGCTCTACTTCCTGCCTTCCGGGCCCCAGATCTTCATTCATGAAGGCGCACGCCAGCGCTTGGAGCGACGGCTAGAGGCTGCCTTCGGCGGTCCCGTGCAGCTTGGCGTTACGGACAATCGCCGCCGCATGGTGACGCAGACGCGGGCGCGCGGGCGCCTGCGCGTCCGTGTGAACATGATGTTTTTGGGGGCGGAGCCCCGCATTCTGGACGCGCTGGTGGCCTACGTGGTCCACGGTGACCGCGAGGCCTCGCAGGTCATCGGTGACTTCATCTCGACCAATACGCATCGGATTCGCGCTTCGCGCCGTGCGACGGTCAAGCTCCAAGCCGAAGGTCACGTCCACGACCTGGGCGAGATCCTCGCTCAACTGAACGAGACCTACTTCGGTGGCAGCATTGGGGATGTTTTGATCACCTGGGGTCGCCGCACCCGCCCTGCTGGCGAAGCCAAGCAACGCCGCACGATCAAGCTCGGGAGCTACAGCGCCTCCGAGCGTCTCATTCGGGTCCACCCCGTCTTGGACGCCGAGTGGGTCCCCCGGTACTTCGTCTCCTACATCGTGTTCCACGAACTCCTGCACCACGTGATGCCAGAGGTTCGCGTTGGCGGCCGCACCCTGATCCATCCCCCAGAGTTCGCCACGCGGGAGCGCGAGTTCCGTTACCACGAGCGCGCGCTCGCCTGGGAACACAAGCATATTGACCGGTTGCTGAGAGCTCGCTGAGCTTGGAGCGTGGTTCCGGGCTGCGTGGTTCCGGGCTGCGGCCTTTTTGAGAAGGACGCGCCGCAGGCGCCGCGCGTCCTTCTTAAAAAGCCCGCAGCGCGAAACCACGCTTCAGTTTCACCAACCCCGCAGCGCAACCATTTCCTTCCACGTGCGCCTGATGAGCCATGTGTCTCCCACCGTGGGGGACTGTTTCCCACCGGTTGACCCGACGATCATCAGTGAACCTCCGCTCGGCGTAGACCCGGTCCACGAGTAGTAATCTTGGAAGCCAAAGCCGTGGCCCATCTCGTGCTCACAGATCAAGAAACTCGTGTCATTGAAGTGGTCAACGAAGGTACTGACGGGCATGCGTAGGCCCCAGTCGCCACCGACGGCGGCCGCGCCGCTCTCTGGGATCGCATCGTCGAACCAGAGCCAATAGTCGCTGTGATTCGCGTCACCGCCGGGGCACGAGGTGAACTTGTGGTCCCAGTGCACGAACGACGAGCAAGCGTCGGGGCACTTGGGCTCGCCTTGGTCGTCGGTCTCGGTGTAGACGGGGATGCTCGAATCGATGCCAGTGAGCAGCGCTTGTTGTCCGGGTTTGACGGCCCAGCCGGTGACTTTGACCGTGATGCCATTGCCGTACGGGAAGCAGCCGTAGTTTCCGAGCGCCTTGAACCAGTCGTTGAACCAGCGCTGAATCGTGCTTGCGAGGTTCATGCGCACGGTGGCGGGAACTGCGGAGGTTGCGCCCCAACGCACGCATAGGTTCATCGAGCCCTTGTTCAACATCACGTTGTCCAAGTTCCAGGCTTTCCGATTTTTGATGTTGGTGCCAAGCTCGGAGCTCCAGCTTTCGTTGACCCACGCCGATACGTTGGCGGGCGGTGCCGACCAATCGCATGCGCCGGTGCCGCCGCTGCCGGCGTTCGCCGAGCCGCCGTTCGCGCTGCTGCCGCCTGCGCCAGCACTGCCTCCGTTCTTGCCGCCAGTTCCGGCGCTGCCTCCGCTCTTGCCACCGCTTCCGGCACTGCCGCCCGCGCCACTGGTTCCGCCGGTGCCAGCGCTGGTGCCACCCGAGCCATTGCCGCTCGCACTTGCCGTCCCAGCCGACCCGGCAGCGGCTGCGTTCGCGTTGCCACCGAGTGCCGTCGTCGCGCTGCCGCCCGTGGTCGTGCCCGAGCCGGCGCTTGCCGCATTGCCGCCCACGCTTACGGTTCCACCGCTTCCCGGCGAATTGCCTCTGCCGGCGTCACCGACGTCGTCGGGTGTCGAACTGGCCGCCGAACAGCCGAGCCAAGCGAGCGATAGAATCATCGAGCATGCGCGTGCGACACCCTGCATGTACCTTCTCCGTCCCGAGCAGATTCGCTCAGTGCCGGATCAGTCGAACCGCGCGCGCGTCATCAGGCAGCAACCGAGGCCACGCTGGGCCGAGAACGCCCAAGCGCGCCCTGGGTCACCCAATGACCGCACCCCGGGTGCGGCATGGGTCAAAAGTGACTGCACCCCGGGTGCGGTCTTAGAATTCGATGGCGATGCCGACGACCCAGGTGTTGGCGCCGACATTCATGCGTTTGTTGGAGCCGAAGGCGTCGAGCTCGCTGCCGTACCACTCGCCGAAGACGTAGCTGTTGTTGATGCCGAGACTGACGTCAGCGTCGCGCGCGGTTTGTTGGTCGAGGATATCGAGCAGGAACATGCCGCCGAGGGCGTATTGGGGGCCGTACGAGATGCCCGTGCCTTTGACGTTGCCGGCGTATGCGGTTTCGCCGCCGTCGCTCGACCACCACAGGGCGGTGCCCATGCCGAGTTTCGCGTAGGGCACGAGCGGGATGCCGAACTCGCGGGCGAAGACGTCCGCGCGCAGTACGGCTACCAGGTAGATGGGCATGATCGAGAGCGTGGTGCTCTCGCCTGACTTCTGGGTTGGATCCGAGGTCAAGACCGCCTTGCCGCTGGAGCTTGTGAAGCCCCAGCCCAGGCCCGGGCCGAGCGTGCCGAGATGCGGAATGCGCAGGACCTGCCAATCCCCCTCGAAGCCCACCATGTAGCGAGTCCTGTGGCCGAACGTGTCGGCGTACGGTGTGCCGTTGGGCACCGACTTGTCGACGCGCGGGTTGTACGCGCCGACGCGGATCTCGAAAGCGCCGATCTGCGGCGAGCCATCACGCGTGAGGTTCGGTCCGTAAGCACCGAATTCGTCCACGCTTCGGGTCTGTGCCGAAGCCACACGCGACCAGCCGAGCAGACCGCAGGTAAGAGCCAGTAGCAATCGTTTCACGTCGCGCGTCTCCGTCGCAGTACCAAGGCCAAGCCGAGTCCCAACACAGTGAAAAGCAGCACGGGGCGAGCGTGGCGGGAGAAGCTGCAGAAGCCGCCGCCAGCTTCACCACCCGCGTTCCGATACGCCTCGAAGAAGCCTGTGACCGGCTGCGGAATACCGCATGCCGCCGGCGTCGAGATCACGCCGATGTTCCGATAAGTGTCGGTCGCCGCGACCGCTATGTTGTAGGGCGCATTGTTGATCAAATTCGTGGCGTTCGCGCGCGTCGCAGTTTTTGCCGCCGAACCGCACTTGTATTTGTCGTCTGGGCGCGCGCCTTCAACCAACACCATCGTGGGAAAACATTCGGTCGGGAGGACGTCCGGGTTATAGTCGATGCCGGAGTCAGTCAGTCCGTCCTTGCCTGGTGCCGGGTCGCAATAGAGCTGATAACCGTCGATCGTTTGATCGGGCTGCATGGTGGTAGGCGTCCAATGCACGACCGCGATGTTCTCGCCCGTCTCGGCACCGACTTCGGTGGGCGGAGCGGGCGCGACCAACTTGTACGTCACACCGTACGTGGTCTGGCCACCGAGCGCTTGGTTGCCATCGACCAGCAAGAAGTAGAGCGACAGTTTCTGTGCACCGACTGCGGTGGAGGTCGGCGTGCATTCCGTGGGGGCGTCATTGGGTATTCCGGAGTTACCGCCCGAGCTACTGGTATCGCCGCCCGTGCCACCATTTCCGCCTACTGAATTCATCCCGCCGGTAGCGTCGGTACCGCCGGTAGCGTCGGTGCCACCCGTGCCACCGGTGCCACCAGTGCCGCTGGAGTCCCCCGTCCCGATATTGGAGCCCCCGGTACGACCCTTGAGGATCGTCCGAACCGGCGCATCCATGGTCATCACGGGGTTGTTCGGCGTCACCGAATTGATGAGCCAGCACGTGGCGGTGGTCGCCGAGGTGCGATTGGTCGAGGTCTCACAGCTCGTTCCCGCCCAGATCTCGAGCGAGTAGCCGCCGCTGGCGTAGCCAGTGCCCAAGTTGATTGAGAACTTGAAGGTGTCCTCGTTGAGGCAGTCCTTGTAGTTGATCTGCGAGATCAACACCTTGCCGGCATAGTCCTGTTTGACGCGCGTGATGCCAGTAGTGGGGATCGAGACCGACACGCTGCCGGTGGTCCCAGTCTGGGCTTTCGCCGGACCCTCTGAGCCAAAGAAAAAGGCGACGACCGCCCACAACGCGAACACTCTGCGCAGGTTGAACATATTCTCGCGGGTTCCTTTGAGCACAGGGCGTGCCACACTGCAATTCCCGGCGAAAACTTGGGTTAAATGCCGCCACGCATGACTTCCGTTGCGCCAAGCTGTCTGAACCGTCGGCGGTCGTGTCAAACTGACAAAGTATGCTGATGAGCGGCGCACTGGTTGACAGTCGGTTCCGGGTTCTCCGGGACTTCGCTCCCGCCGCGGAGGGCATCGCCGTTGCGCAGGACCTGACCAGCGGTCGAACGTGTTGGGTGATTCGAATCGCGCTGACGGCGAGCGCGCCGCAGCTCGTGGAGGCGCTCGAGCGTCATCGCCGCTTTGGGCTCAGCGTCCCCGGTTTGGCGCGCCCGCTGGCGGCGGGTTTCGATCGCGGACAGGGCTACGTCGCGTTTACGGCGCCCGCGTCGGGGAGCGTCGCGGACGTTGGTGTCGCGGATTGGACTTTGCAGCGCGTTGCCGCATTGGCATCGCGCATCGCGGCGGCGCTCGCGCCGCTGCACGACCAGGGCATCGCCTATGGTTTGCTCCTCCCGGAGCTCATCAATGAAGGCCCCGAGGCCGAGGTATTGTTCGGCTTCGGTGTCACCGAGCTCGCCAATCGCTTTGCTGCGCCGGGCGAGGCGAGCCAGCTCGTGCCCCCGAACCTGCGCGCGCCCGAGCTGCGAAGTTCGCTGCAACGTCCGACTCCGGCGAGCGATCTGTTCGCGCTCGGATCGCTCCTGCGCGGCTTACTGCCAGCGGCAATTCCCCCCGAAATCGAAGCGCATTTGACGCGCGCGACGGCCGAGAATGCGCAGGCCCGACCCCACGAAGTGAGCACGTTTGCGGCTCATCTCACGCGCCTCGTCGAGAGCGTCAGCGTGCAGGCGAACCAGCGCGCGCTCGAAGTCGCGCCTCCGCTCGCGTCCGCGTTGCTCGACCCTCCAGCGCTCGAAAACGGGCCCGAGCCCGTGCCCGTTCCGGTGTTGGAGCCGTTGCCGGACGCTGCATCCGTTTCAGCGCCGTCGCTTCCGCTCATCGCTCCGCCGTCGCCCCCGCTCACTCGCAACTTTCAGCCGTTCGTGCCGAATGCGATCGCGCCGCCGCGTTCGCCGCTGCTCGCGATCCTGCTCGTGCTCTCTGGTCTGGTGCTGATGCTCGGTGGAGTTGCGTTCGCGGTCGTGTACGCGGTTCGGCACGCGCCCGCTGCACCGGCCAAAGCCGCGGCCGCACCTCCGCCCGCACCGGCTCCGACGACGACGGCCGCGCCTCCGCCTGCGGTCGAGCCTGCGCCGCCCTCCGAGCCGGAAATCACGCCCAATCCGCGCTCCGCGCGTCACGCGCCGATCGTCGCCCCGGGTGCCGGCCCGAGCAGCTTTCCCGAGGAGGCGCGCGCGGCGCTCCCTGTGCTCGGCAGCGAGCCGATTTGGGGGACACGCAACGCGCCGCTGACGTGGGTCTTTTTCGGCGACCTGGATTGCCCGCACACGCGCAAAGCGTGGCGCTCGCTCGAAGGCGTCAAAGCCACCTTTGGAGATGATTTGCGGATCGTGTTCCGCCATCGACCGCTGCGTGAGCATCCCGAGGCTCTGGACGCGGCGCGCGTCCTCGCGGGCGTCGCGCGTGTTCACGGCGCGACTGCCTTCTTCGACGTGTTGCACCGAGCGTTGCAAGGCGACGCGAGCTTGACCCCCGAGCGCTTGACGACCGTGCTCCAAGAAGCCGGCTACGGCGGGTCGAAGCTTTCCGATCTATCTGCCGCGGGTGATGCGCAGGTCCGCGCAGATCTGCAGCTCGCAGGGCAATTTTCCGTGCGCTCGACGCCCTATTCGTTCTTGAACGGGCAAGCGGTCGACGGCGAACGGACGTCGTTCGAAGTGGAGCAGTTGCTGCGCGAGGAACAACGTACCGCGGTCTGGATCACGGCGTCCGGCGTTCCCTCGGCCGCTCTGTATGCCACGCGCACGAGCAGCAATTTGATTGGGGTCGGCAACGCTGGCGAGTCGCGTTCTTGCGCGCCGATCGGTAGATCACCGACGCGCGGCCCAGCGGATGCACTGGTGACGTTGGTCGAGTTTTCCGACTTCGAGTGTCAGTACTGCAAGCGCGCCGAACCGACGCTCAAGGCGTTGCTCGCGCGTTACCCCAAGACCTTGCGCTTGGTTTGGAAGGACTACCCACTGCCACAGCACAAGGGCGCGCAGCTCTTGGCGAACTTTGCGGCAGACGCTTACCGTCGTGGCTCGGTCAGCGGATTTTGGGCCGTTCACGATGGGATTTTCGCGCAAGCCGAGGCGCTGGATGACGGCACGCTCGGCGCGCTCGCCGGCAAGGCCGGCTTGGACGGCGCGCTGCTGCTGATTTCGGCGCACGCCGGCGTGCATGACGCGGCCATTCGCGAAGACATGAAGCTCGGTCAGCGCTTGAGCGTCACTGGCACGCCCACCTTCTTCGCCAATGGCCGGCGCATCGAAGGCGCGCTGCCGCTCGAACAATTCGACGCGCTGATTCAAGAAGAGCTAAGGACCGCGCAGCGCATCGTCACTCACGGCACTGCGGCGCGCGACGTGTACGGCTTACTTTGCGACTGAACGACTCAGAGTCGAACTTCGACGTGATTGCGGCGGCGTAGGCCGTCGAGCCACGTGCGGCGCGCTTGGCCCATCTTGTCCATGTACACTCGGTCGCCGAGCTCGCGACGCGCTTCGTCGAAGGTGGGCAATTGCGACGCGGCGCGTGAATTCACGCGCACGATCAAGAAGTCGTCGCCCAAGCGCACGACTTGCGAGGATTCACCCACATCGAGCCCGAGCGACGCACGGCCGATCGCGGCAGGTAACTCGGAAGGCTTGGCTTCCGGGAGCTGTCCGCCATTCTCGCGGGTGCTGGGATCTTGGGAAAATTGCCGGGCCAGCTGCGCGAAGTCTTGGCTGCGCGCGGCTTCCGCAACGCGTTCGGCGAGTGCGCGACCCGAGCCGTCACTCCCGGCGGGGATGCGGATGAACGCGACCTTGGCGCTGAGCTTCTGCCGCTCTTCCAGCACGATCTTCCGATACGCGAGCTTGAGATCCTCTTCCGTGACGCGGATGCGGCCTTGCAGACGCACGTTTACGAGCTTGGCCTGGAGCAACTGGCGCCGGAGCTCGTCACGGTATTGGGGTTCAGTCACGCCGGTTTTGGCGGCCTCGGCGAGCAGCTTGCTGACCGGGATCTGATTTTGCGCCGCGACGCGCGCGACGGCGTCGTCAATC
This sequence comes from Polyangiaceae bacterium, assembly GCA_035634635.1. GTDB lineage: Bacteria > Myxococcota_A > Polyangia > Polyangiales > Polyangiaceae > PMG-095. The sequence goes on along the minus strand of DASQCO010000024.1, from coordinate 44,510 downwards.
TCTTTGCTGGTGACCGTGACTTTGGCTTGGATGGCGACGCGCTCTTCCAGCTCTTCGTCCACGATCTTGTCGAGCACGCCTTTATAGACTTGGGAGATCGCCGCGCTGCGTTGCGCGCCGGGCTGCACGCCCTGGGTGACCTGCACCAAGAACGGTTGCGCGCGAGCCTTCAAGTCGCTGAGCAGGATGGCCCTATCACCAATTACCGCTACGACGCGCTCGACAACGGTGGCTTGCGCGGACTGGCTGACGAGTGCCGACAAGGCCACGCCGAGCAACGCGGCGGACCAAGGTCGGGCGAGGTAGGGCAAACGTCGACGCACGTCGGGGTCTTAGCACGCTTGACCGAGCGCTGGGGAAGCCCGTAAATGTTTGGCATGGGGCCCGTATTTCTCGCTGCTTTCGCGCTACTGGCCCTGCTCACGCTGTCACCCCGCTCGGCGAACGCGCAGTCGAAACCGCCAGCGGTCGCGTTCCCCGAGGTTCCGACGCCGTCCGCGAGTCCCGCGCCCGCGAATCCCACTTCGGAAGCGCCGTCTGCGAGCCCCGCGCCGCTGCCGCCCGCATCAGCGTCACCACCGCCTGCGCCTGGTCCTGGTGCCGCTTCACCGCCCGGCGCGTATCCCGCGCCGTATGGGTATCCGCCGCCTCCGCCCGGCTACTACCCGTATGGCTATTACCCTGCGTTAGTTCCGGCGCCGCCACCGCCGCCGCGCTACGGCCGCGACGCAGCCGTCAGTAGCACGCCGTTCTTCGACGCGATCGTGGTGGCTGCCGATTGGGAGAATCGCATTTCGGAGTCCGCGAGCATCGGCGCGCAAGCGGGCGTGTTCGTGGCGCTTCGCGTGCGCCTCACCGCGAAGATCTCGTTTCCTACCGGTGGCTGGGGTGACGGAACCGGGAGCACTTCTTCGGGTTTGAAAACTCCGTCTTTCTTTTATGCGTTCAGCGCGGGATACGCCGCGGTGCGCACACCCACGTTCGCGATGTCACCGGGCCTGATGTTCTCTCGCACGGACGTCTCCGATTACGGCTCGATGCTCGGGTTTTCTCTACCGCTCGACTGGGTGACGAAAGGAGGCCTACGCTTGGGTCTCGAAGGCAGCCTCGGTCCCGCCTTCGGTGGGCGCCGCGCAGTCAGCTGCAGTGAGCCAACCTCGAACGACTGCAGTCAGCGGCCCGTCTACCAAGATCGCAAATCGGGCGCGGCGCTCTGGCTCCAGTTTCATATCGGGTTCGGCCTCAATCACCCAGGGCCGTTGCCACCCGAGGTTCCGCCCACGCCAGGCGCGCCTCACTGACTACTTCGTCATGCCCGAGGCCATCGCGGTCGTGACGTAGAAATGCCGCGGCCAGTGACGGTAGTAGCTGACGTGAAGGACGGAGGCGCCGTCGTCCGGATCGACTTCGTCCGTGAGCTTGCCGACCACGCGCACGAGTGAGCCTTTGCCCAAGCTGTGCTCGCCGACTTCGTCCCCGCTCGCGAGCTTCACGACGGCGTGGATCGTCGCGTGTTCGTGCTCACTGACGGTGACGCGACAGGTGTCTTCGTCGAAATCATCACACAAGTTGCGTTCGCTCAGCGTGCGCATGCTGAGCGTGAGGTACGCGCCGCCGCTCTTGGCGGAAGTGCGGGCAGTGACGATCCCGAACAAGCTGACCGGGCTCTTCCTCCAGTCCTCTTTGTCGCGCTCGGCCATTACCGGATCGAATTCGCGGGTACCCTCGAGGGCGCTCTTTTCCGCGCTCAACGGTTGGTAGTTGCGGGCATAGCCATAGGGGCCCGCCGAATGGCAACCGAGCGAGACTAGCGAGATCAGCGTGACGAACGGGAGAGCGAGGACGGACCGGCGCATGTCGCCGTCGACTATCATGCCGTGCGTCCGGAATCACCGCTTCAGTCTCCCTTCTGGAAGATTTGCCCGCGGCGAGAACAGCAGTAATAGGTGGCATGCCTCACCCCGAGCTGCTCCTTCGCACCCGGCTCAAATCCGCCCTGTCGCGTGCCTTCGGCGCCGAGCATCAGGACACTGATCCGCTGCTGCGCCGCTCCGACCGCGCGCACTATCAAGTCAACGTGGCCATGAGCTTGGGCAAGGCGCTGCGCCGACCCCCGCGTGACGTCGCGCAAGCCTTGCTTGCCGAGCTGGACCTTTCGGATCTGTGCGCTCCTGGTGGGGTTGAAGTGGCCGGTCCCGGCTTCATCAATCTGACGTTGAGCGACGCGGCGTTGGCGGCTTCACTCACCGAGCTGCTGGCTGCGCCCAACTTGGGTGTGCCCAAGGCAGACGTGCTCGATGTGTGCGTCATCGACTATGGCTCGCCCAACATCGCCAAAGAGATGCACGTCGGGCACCTGCGCTCCTCGATCATCGGCGACACTTTGTGCCGCGTGCTCGAGTTCCGCGGTCACACCGTGATTCGCCAAAATCACATCGGTGATTGGGGCACGCCCTTCGGCATGCTGATCGAGCAGCTCGTGGACGTGCAGCAAACCGGGGCAGCGTCACTCGATCCGAGTGAGCTGGGAGATTTTTATCGCGCCGCGCGCGTCAAATTCGATACCGATCCGGGCTTTGCCGACCGAGCGCGAGCGCGCGTCGTGTCGCTCCAAGCCGGAGATTCGGCAACGCTCGCGCTTTGGCAGCAATTCGTGGACAGCTCGAAGCGCTACATGGCTGCCGTATTCGAGCGCCTAGGCGTGGAATTGGTCGACGCGGACGTGCGCGGTGAGAGCTTCTTCAACCCGAAATTGTCGGAAATTGCCGACGATCTGCAGACGCGCGGCATTGCCGTGATCGATGACGGCGCGCTGTGCGTGTTCCCACCCGGCTTCAATGGTCGCGAAGGGGAGCCGCTACCGCTGATCGTGCGCAAGAAAGACGGCGGTTACGGCTATGGCGCGACGGACCTCGCGGCGCTGCGCTTCCGCCATGAAGGGCTCGGCGGCACGCGGCTCTTGTATGTCGTTGGTTCGACGCAACAACAGCACCTGACCATGGTGTTCGCGGTCGCCAAGATGGCTGGCTGGCTTTTGCCGCCCGTGCGAGCCGAACACGTCGCGTTCGGTTCGATCCTGGGCGACGATCGCAAGATGTTCAAGACTCGCAGCGGCGAGAACATCAAGTTGATCGAGCTCTTGGATGAAGCCGTCGAGCGCGCCGCTGCGGCCGTGCTCGATAAGAATCCGAAGCTGTCCGAGGCGGAACGCGCGGTGGTTGCGCGCCAAGTCGGCATCGGCGCGGTGAAGTATGCCGATCTGAGCAGCGATCGCATCAAAGACTACGTGTTCGATTGGGATCGCATGCTCGCGTTCGAGGGCAACACCGGCGGCTATCTACAATACGCGCACGCGCGCATTCAAAAGATGCTTCGCGATGCGAGCGCTGACGGTGGCGCTACCGCCGGCGAGCTCAAGATCGCCGCACCCGCAGAGCGGTCCTTGGCGCTCGAACTGCTCTCGTTCGGCCGCGCGGTGACCGACGTCGAGGCCTCGCTCGAACCGCACAAGCTCTGTGGCTACTTATACAGTCTGGCTCAGGCCTTCTCGACCTTCTACATCGAGTGCCCGGTGGTCAAAGCAGAGCCAGTCGAGCGCGCGTCGCGACTCACCCTGTGCGCGCTGACCGCGCAAACTCTCGCGACGGGCCTCGACCTCTTGGGCATCGAAGCGCCGCAGCGCATGTGATCTGAGCGCTCCCTGAGATTGAACCACCGAGCCGCAGAGGCCGCAGAGATCTGAGGGAGATCTGGGGGGCTCAATGGAAGGTCGCAGCGCACGTTGTCACGTCGCAGACCGTCGTGAAGAGCAAACTCAATCTTCCTCTCTCTCAGATCTCTGTGGCCTCTGCCGCTCGGCGGTTAGTCCCCTCTTCCTCTCTTCTCGTCCGCGACGCCGAAGGCTGTGACGGCGCTCGCCGTGTCGCGTGACCATCAACCCATCTCTCGCAATGCGACGAAGCGACGGGCTGCATTGCGCAGGGTTTCGCGCGTATTCGAGGATTTTCGCGACGCGCCGCGCGGGCCAAGCTATAGAGAGCACCCACATCGACAGGGGTGCTTCATGCGTTCGATCATCGTTGCGGCAACGTGTGTGATCTTGGCGGCGGCCTGCAGTGATAACGGTTCTGACGGCTCTCGGTGTCGCGGAGCGGAATGCAACCAGGGTGGCGCAGGTGGTGTCGGCGGCGCGGGTGAAGGCGGGTCCGAAGCGGGCTGTTCGGGTGATGATTGTGAACAGGCGGGCGCATCTGGTGCCGCGGGTGCTGGCGATTCGGGTGCGGGAGGCGCGTCTGGTGCGTCCGAAGGCGGTGCGGGAGGCACGGTGATTTCGGGCACGATCATTCCCGAGCTCGGCGCCCCGGTGACCGTGAACTACGACGCTCAGGACATTCCGCACATCAGTTGCCGAACGCTGACTGATTGCCTCGCGGTGCAAGGCTACGTGCAAGCGCGCGATCGCCTGTTTCCGATGGACTATTTGCGGCATTCGGCGCGTGGCATGCTCTCGGAGCTGGTCGGTCCCGCGGGCCTCGAGCAAGACGTGCAGCTTCGCACGATGTTCGTGACGCGCGCAGGGCATCGCCTCGAGCAAGATTTGGCGACCGCGCTGGACGCGCAGACGCGTAGGCGATTGAGCGCCTTCGTTGGCGGCATCAACGCCTACCTGAAAACGTTGCGCGACGAGCCCGAGCGCTTACCCGGTGAGTATGCGCAGTTGCCAGTGCCGCTCAGCGCGAGTGACATTGCCGATTGGTCGCTCGAGGATTCGCTGGCGCTGATGCGCTTGATACAGTTCCAATTGTCGGAGGGCGTCGAGCTCGAGTCCGCCTACGCGCAATTTGCCGCGGTCTATGGCCCGGGTGGTCCACTGCAGGATTTGGGCAAGCTCAACGCTTGGATCCGCGCAGCGGCTCCGATCAATGAGCGTGCACACCCGCTGTCTCCCGGCCCGCAAGCGCCGGTCGCGCTGCCCTACATGCCGATCGGGGCAAGCCTTGCGAAGTGGCAAGCGCCGATGGCGGCGATTCAGAGCCGTTTCAAAGCATTGCGTGAACGGCTTCGTCCGGCGGGCGCTGCGGTGGGGTCGAACAATTGGGTCGTGTCTCCGGCGAAATCGCAGACCAACGTCGCCATGGTGGCAAATGACCCGCACCTCGCGCTGCAATATCCGCCGCTGTTTCACCTCGCCACGCTCACGTCCGCGACGGCATCGGACAATCTGAACCTGACTGGCGGCACATTTCCGGGGCTGCCCGGCGCGCTGATCGGTCGCGGTGCGCACGTGGCTTGGGGCGTCACTGTCGTGGGTTATGACGTGACTGATCTGTATCTCGAGCAATTTCTGCCGCAACAGAAGTGCCCAACGGCTGCGCCGTGCGTGCTCTTCAACACGACGGCCAGTTCCGTTTTGATCGTGCCGCAGACGTACTTGGTTCGCGTTGGCCCTGGGCTATCCGGGTTGGTGAACGCGAACTCACTCAGTTTGCCGCAGCCCTTGCCTGCCGCGGTGGTGGTGGTTCCGGAACACGGACCGCTGATTCAAGCGCCGGATTCGAACGGCCGCGCAGTCAGCGTGCGCTGGACTGGTCACGAGGGAAATACCCAGGATTTGCGGGCGACGCTCGGTTTGAACACCGCGGTGGACGTGGATGCGGCCATGAGTTCGCTGACCGACTACGCGATCGGCGCGCAGAACTTCGTGCTCGCGGACGATCAGGGACACATCGCATACGATCCGCACGCGCTCGTGCCTGTGCGCAATTTCGCCGATATCGCGCTGCACGGTAGGGACGTGCTTCCGCCCTGGTTTCCGTTGCCTGGTGACGGCACCGCGGAGTGGGGCGACGGTGCCTCTGACTGCGCAGCGGCAACCACCACACCGGTGCCTGCAACGTGCTGGATCGCCAATGACTTGCTGCCGCAGGGCAAGGACCCGGCGCGCGGTTATTTCTTTACCGCCAACGGCGATCCGAGCGGCGTCTCGGACGACAACAGTCCCCTCGCGAAGCCACCTTACTTGAGTTTGGATTGGAACGACCCGACCGGCTTCCGTGCGAAGCGGATCGAAGATCGCATCGAGCAAGCACTGGCCAAGAACGGAAAGCTCTCGCTCGCGGATATGGCGTCGATTCAGGCCGATCACGTCTCGCGCCCGGGAATGGCATTGACCGAGTACGTGGCGGCATTGCCGACCAGCGCGGGCGATTCGACGAAGCTGACGGCCGCCAAAGCCGTACTCACCGAGTGGGCCACGAATGGCTGGGATTGCCCCACGGGGCTGCTCGGCAATGATCCCGTCTCGAGCGCCGCCGACACGAATCCAACCGTCGCCAAGAACGCCAAGGGCTGCCTGTTTTTTCATCAGTTCCTGCGCACGCTGATCAGCAACGTCTTTGGCGATGATCTCGCCGTTGCGGGGCTCAAGGTCGACGATCTGCAAGCGACCCGAGCCTTGTTCCTGCTCTTGCTCGAGGCTGACAGCGATGACGGCAAAGCCGGCTCGAGCTTCTGCAATGACGTGAACGGCAGCGGTGCTTTGGTCACGGCGCGCAGCTGCGCTGAGCAAGTGAATCTCGCGCTGGTGTCCGCGTACGATGCGCTGTCTGCTACGTACGGCGATCCCAGCAATTGGATTTGGGGCCGTGCGCACACCATGAAACCGCTGAGCTTCGCTGCCTTCGGTACGCCGGAGTACGCGCCCGGGCCGTTTGCACGCGCAGGCGGCGCGTTCACGGTCGACGTCGGTACGCCGTCGCTTTCGCGCGCCGAGCCGGATTTCGCCTTTACCGCTGCCGCGAGCGTGCGCCACCTCTCGGTCATGAGCTCGGCGAGTCCAGTGGTGAAAATGCAGTTGCCGGGCCCAGAGCGCGACGCGCCCTATTCGGCCGCGAGCCACTCGCTGCTCGAGCAATGGTTGAGCAATACCTACTTTGACTTCGCCGTTGGCGATTCAGCCAGTGGCGTGAGTAGCGAAACTTTTACTTCAGAATAGTTTTGTAAACTCGCGCAAATCTGCGCGCCGCCTTGCTGGGAGGCGGCGCGTGCCGTACCCTTGTGAATTGTGGGTAAAGAACGCTCGAGTCGCTCGCGTCGCCGTTGGCAACCGACGCTCATTACGTCGATCATCGCGCTAGCAGCGCAAGCTTGCGGCAATGCCACGCAACAGACCTCGACCGCAACTGGCATGGGTGGAGTAGGCGGCGCGAGTGCCGCTAGCGCGGGGTCGGCCAATGTGATTGACCCTGCCGGCGGTCGCCCGACCATCATCCTAGACCCAGGAGGAGCTACCGCGTGCGGCGCTGGTCGGCTGCTCGAAGACCAAGTCGTCTCGAAGATCGGCGGGCAGCGCGTGTTGTATTCGTGGACCACGGACGAGCAGGTGGCAGAGCTACGTGCGGGCGGGCCGCTGTTCAGTCGCAGTGAGAGCCCCGATAAAGGTCGCGGTTTGGCGATGACGCAACTGACCGCGTTTGGCGCGGCCGGCGACAAGCCCGCAAATCAGCTGGCGGCGACGCTTGCGGGCACCACCTTCGCCAAGATGCGCTTCTCGTGGCCCAACCCTTGGGCAACGCTCATGGGCTGGCCGGGTGAAGCGTATGGCAATCAATTGCTGCAGATCACCCTGCACCCGGAGGCGTGGATTGCGACGTACAGTCAGTTGCAGGGCCTGGCCGTCGTCGATGGTGAAGGCAAAGCGGTAGACATCGAATACGCGCTGACGAAACCAGAGCGCATTGGCGCGATTTACTTCCAGTCGGACGGAGCTGGCGTCGAGGGGACCTGCGGGACCTTCTCGCATGGGGCGGTCGCCTTTCGCGAGTTCGTGCTCGGGAACCTTGCAATGGTGCAAAGCTGGTCGCTCGCTACACCCGAGATCACCGCTCGCCTGCAGGCGGACATCAGCGTGCTCGAAGCGCTGCGCGTCGAACTCGCCTGTCGAAAGCTGCCTGACGAATATTGGACCCAAGAAGTGCCATGTGTGTTTGCCGGAGAGGCGTCGGCTTTGGGCTCGCTTTGGCAGTATGATTGGGCGCTTGGGCTGCCGAGCGAACTCTACTACCCGAGTCAGGAGAACCTGGCCGCCATGATCGCTGCGCTCAGAGTCAGCATCCCTCAGGGCGAACCGTTGACCGTCAATCCTGGCGGTTAGCGTGAAAGTCGTCGATAAAGAGACGGCGCTCGCGCACCTGCGCGCGCACAAACACCAGCTACTCGCAGGCCGCGGTGGCTGTGTGATGTGCGCTCTGTCCAATGGCGGCGCAGGGGCGATGCTGGTCGCGGAGAGCGAGCACGGCGCTGTGGTGCTGGATCGCTTTGCCTGCCGCTATGGCCATTTGTTGGTCGTCGGCAAGCGGCACGTCGAGCGCGCGAGTGAGCTCTCTTGGGAGGTGTACTCCGATTTGCAGAGGCTGACGTATGACGCGACTTGCGTCATCGATGTGTGCTTCAAACCGGCGCGGGTGTTTACCGCCACGCTCGGTGCCGCGGTCGAATTGCCGCAAACGTACTCGCACTATCACGTGCACGTGATCCCCGTGTACGAAACCGACGAACGTGCGCGTCCCGCTCGTGTGCTCAGTTGGTCGGAGGGCGTCGTGATCTATGAAGACGTCGAAGCCGAGCGTATCTGTGAGCAGGTGCGCGAGGTTTGGTCGCGACGAAACTCGGTGCTCGCGAAGAGCGCGGAATAGCGCGGTGTTTCGCCGTGTGCTGTTCTTGGTGAGCAATCCGAGCGTCAATACGCAGGCGGACTTCGAGGAGCTTTCAGGGTGGGTGCGCGAGCTGGACTCGGAACTCGCGGTGTACTTGGTGCGTGACGCGAAAGGCGCTGATCTTGCGGCAAACGCGCCGGATTTGCCGACGATCACCGTGTCGCCGGCGCCGCTGAGGAGATTGCGTCCGCGACGCGGCGCGCTGTTCCAGGGGCAACACGTGGCAAAATCCGTGGAATACCGCGCCTTGGAAGCGGTTGGCGTGCACGTGCCGCGCTGGACGCGCTTGCTCCCCGGTGAAGCGCCCGATCTGTCGGCATTGGGCGGCTACGTCGTGACGAAGCCGGACTTCGGTGCGCGCGGTGCGGACGTGCGCATCGAACGCAGCGTCGACGCGCGCTGGGTGCCGCCGCGCACGCAATTGGGGCAGGACTTCGGTGGCCCGTTCAACCCACGCTTGGCGCAAGAGTTCGTGTACACCGGCGAATGGCCGCACAGCTACCGCGTCGCGACGCTGTTCGGTCAGGCACTGTGGGCCATGCGCATCGAGGCCAACCATGAGCGTGAACCCCTGCGTGGCCGTTCGGACTTCCACGGTCAGAGTGTCGTCTCTTCGGGTCAAGGCTGCACGTTCGAGCTTTCGAACGACGCGGAAGTGATCGCGCTTGCCGAGCGTGCGAGTGCGGCGCTACCGCGCGTGCCCGTGCTCGGTGTCGACATCGTGCGCGATGCAGACAGCGGCGAGCTGTTCGTGCTCGAGTTGAACAGCCTCGGTTATTCTTGGCACTTTAGTTCGCCCTCCGGGATCCGCTTTCAAGCCGAATTTGGCTTTGAATTGAGTGCGCAGTTCGATGGGCGGCGCAAGGCGGCGGGCGTGTTGGTGCGGATGTGCGCGGAATTCGCGACGTAACCGGTTTTCGCCGAGCTACTTCAAGATCAAGGCCAGGTTCTTGATACAAAACCCGAACTGCAGTTCGGAATGCTTGTTCTCTTGATAGGCCACTTGAAAGTGGATGCCCAGCATTTGAGTTCGATCGAACTCGAAGCCCTTGCTGCCGGAATCCTTCAGCGGTGGCGGCAACACTTTGCTCAAATCGAATTGGTTCTGGCCATCGACCACCGGACTAGCAACCCAACTGGTTGATGACCCCTCTTGCCAATACGACGAACCGCTTGGGTGTTGTCCGCTGGTGAGCGTGCTCGGTTGGCCATCCACACGCACGTCCGCCAGAGTATTGGTTCGTTGGACGGGCGGGACTGACGTGCCGTTGCACGTGTATACCTTCCCATTCTTGTCGATCACGGTCGCGTCGCTTCGAGTCAGTGGTCGCTCGGATGACACTACAGCCGACTCGTTCAGCAGCGTGGGGATACCGACTCGCAGGTTTTCTTTGACGGACTTAGGGCCAGTGAACTCGAATGCGATGCCGGTCACCCCGTGGTCGTTCGGATTCCATGCCGTTGTGCCCTCGGCGCTAAACGACAATCCGACGCCTGCGCCCCACATGTTGGATTCGTCTCCGTCCGCGTCGTCGAAACAGCGATCCGGCGCGGTTTCGCGATCTTCGCAATGGAGCATGGGGCGACGCACGCCCTGAATGCAGATGCCTTCCGGCCCGGGCTCCGGCAACGCACCATCATCCGAAGGATCTCTTTCCCACAGGCACTTGGGGCCGCCTGCCTTGAATCGTGGCTCCTTGTAGATGAGTGAACAATCTTCGGGAGCGTGCTTACCCGCGGCGCCGTTGGTGCAGGAAAACGTTGGCGAGTGCTGATCGTCATACACCACCCACCTCGGCCCAGACGTCATTCCGAGGCTCTCGTAGGTGCTGCTGTTGAGCAACACGAAGTGTGTTTCTGGGACCGGATCGAACGAACTGCACGCTGAGAGCCCAAAGAGCGAGAGACCGAGCGCAAGCGCGCTCAGTGGAGTGCTTTGCGTCGGCACCTTCACCAGGCTCCTCGCCAGGCAATCTCCCCGGAGGTCGTCGCACCAGCGACGGTCAGGCCAGTCGCCACTTTTCGCAACCAAGAACTCGAGCTCTTTTCGGTTGTCTTCGTTGTATCGGTAAACAAGAGCAGAATCCCACCCGCGGTGACGACCGCACCGCCAATGCCGAGGCCAATCGCCACCTTGCGCCTGGTTTTGATGCTTTCCATGAGCTGATCATTTTCTTGCGCTCGGTGTGATGCCTCAGCAAGAGTCAGCTCGTTGTCATGCAAGGCGTTGCGTAGATCGTCGTTCGCAGTTTGCCAGCGATTGAATTCGGCTCCGTTGTAGATGGCCGTTGTCAGCGCTGCCACTCCAAGCGCAACACCCGCTCCAGTCACCCAGTATCCGAGCGGGTTCAAGCTCCGGGGGTGCGGCTCCGCACATGCCAGGACGACACGTTCGTCCGGGTTCACGATCACCTCCTGCTCAGGCGACGTAGTCGAACCGGGCTTGAACGTGACGCGATGGCGACCGGCGGGGCGCGCAATCCCGCGCGCTGCTTGCGAGGCGTCCACTTCTTGACCATCGACGAAGAACCGCGTGTTCGGTGCGGCGCAGCGCAGCACAAGGGTGCCGCTGCCCGGAAGTTCGAGCTGGGTTTGCTCACCACCGCGCAAAACGATGAAACGACTGAACGACCCGCCTTGGGCTTTGAGTTCGACTCGGTGTGCACCTGCCGTTACTCGCACGCCTTTGGCCAGGATGCCTGTATCCACGAGCTGGCCATCCACGCGGATTTCTCCGCCTTCGACCGGGGTCGTCACCGTGAGTCGGGCAATGAGTGTTTCCAGATAGCGACGTTGTGCGTCGGCTGTCTCTCGCTCAGCGCTGCTGATATCGGGCGACTTGAGGTATTCCTCCAACGTTTCGAGGGCCTCTACCGGCCGCAAGAGCACGATGTAGATTTGGGCCTTGTAGGCCAGGATCCCCGGATCGGCGTGCCGGCCGTAAGCTTGCTCACAGGCTTGTAGGGCGCCCGTGTAGTCACCCGCGTTGCTCAGCTTTTGGCAACGCTCGAACAGTGTTTGCCAGGTGGTGACTTCGGGTTCCGTTGCATGAGCGGTGCGAGCGCCCAATTGCAGCAGGGGAACGAGCAAGACAAAGAAGCAAGCTTTCGAGAGAAACGTACGCATGCGTTGGACGATTCGGAAGCAAACGTGCGAGGGCAGCCTCACGCGCTGATGCGCGAGAGACTAAGGCGCGGGAGAGGCAACTGTTCGGATCAGGACAGGGAGAATATGCAAGCGCGCGCTAGCTGCCGTCGTCGGAGGCAACGGGGGCTGAGGGGGGGAAGACACGTCAGGCGCTGGCGTTGGCTTCACTGGGGTATGTGGACGTGTTGGGCGAGCCGCATTCACGGGTTGCTCTGCCGCTGGTGGCGTGGGCGTGGGCGTAGCCGTTTGCGCTTGGACGGCGTTCGCGCTCGCTGCGTGAACGAGCGGTGTTTCCGGGGCGACCGTTGTTTTGATTGAGCCTGCGACCGGCTGCGGTTGCATTCGAGGGAAACCGAACAGTGCTGCTGCGCACAGAACGAGCGCGACGACGCCGATCTGAACGACGCGCTGGTTGAGCGAGCTCCCGAACCGTGACGTGATGCGGCTCCCATCCGTGCGGGACTTCACTTTCGCCACCGGCACTTGCCCGGTCCAGCCCGCCAGCTCTACTGGCTCAGCGCTGATGCGTGAACTCTCTGCGTCGGGAGCGGAGTCCGGGGCTGGACGGAACGATTCCACACTGCGCGTTTCGCCCGCGACGGCAGGAAGCGTCGTGGAAAGCGGCGAAGGCGCGACATCCATAGCGGCCCAGCGCACGAGCGTCCGCGTTGCCGTGAGTCGCGCGTGGCTCTTGCGCCGAAATTCCCGAGTCAGCACCAACGTCGCGAGCGTCTCGGTCTCGATCGGGCCGCACAAGGTCTCGTGCACTTGGCGCACCGCCTCTTGCATCGCCTCTGCCGATTCCCAACGCGCGGCGCGGTCATAAGCCAAGGCTTTAGCCACCAAGTCGACGACGGCTTGCGGTGTGCCGGGCGCGACCGAGTCGAGCGAGCGCGCTCGCTGATTGGCGGCTTGGATCGTCACCTGCAGTGAACCCTCCCCGGTATGCAGGAATGTACCGGAGATCAGCCGGAACAGCGTGGCGCCGACGCCGAACAAATCCGTCCGTGTATCGATTTCGCTCGCGTCGCCGCGGGCTTGCTCGGGCGCCATGAAAAACGGCGTGCCCATCGCGGAGCCGTTGGCTTGCGAATCGAACGGTTCTGCGCCGTCGCGCAGGCGCGAAATGCCGAAGTCCAAAACCTTGACCTGGCCATTGCGCAGCAAGAACAGGTTTGCGGGCTTGATGTCGCGGTGAATGATGCCGTTCTCGTGCGCCGCCCGTAGCACGTCCAACACTTGGTACGCGATGTTCAACGCAGCGCTCAAAGGAATGCTGCGCGAGCTCAGCTCGTCGACAGACACCCCCTTCAGGTGCTCCATCACCAAATACGGCGCGCCGTCTTCGGCCACGCCGTCGTCGATCATCTGCACGGCTCCTGGGTGATTCACCGAGTTGGCGACCATGCCTTCGCGCACGAAGCGCGTGCGAATGTTCCCTTTGCGCGCGCTTCCTTCGTGCAGCACTTTGACCGCGCGGCGCGCGTTGTTGCGCACGTGGGTGACCGCGTAGACCACCGCCATGCCGCCCTCCCCGAGCACACCGTCGATCCGATATTTTCCGGAAAGGACCGCTCCGCGTTGCAGCATTAGCGTGTCTCCATACGGGCAACTGTGTAAGGACCGAGGTTAAACCCTTTCATTTGCAGCTGTCACGCTGAAAGCCGGCGGAAAGGACGTGGGCCCCGCATTCCCGGTGGCGCAGTTCGCCATCAGCGAGCGCTGTCGACGATAGCGCATTTTTCCAGCTGAGCGGCTTGCGTCGCCGTTCAGAGACACCCGATCGGCGACGAAGAAAGGGCCACGTCGTCGTACCAGAGCGTCAGCGCGCCGCCGCCGTAGCTCTGCCAGCCGAAGCTGAAATCGGCCATTGCCGTGTAGCGCGCGAGTGACGGTGCGCTGCCGACCCACGCTTGGTCGATGTTGGGCGTTGCCGTGCCGTCTTCCGTCAGCCCGGGCACGTCCACGCCATCGATAGAAGCGTTCAGGTGGCCGTTGGTGTTGATCGTCAGCTCGACGCAGTACCAAGTGTTGGTGGTCGGCTTCACGCTGGCCGCGTTCCCGGTCGGACTCACATCAGGAATGTTCGCGCCATCCGAGTCCGTGTTCCAGTGAAACACCTGACCCTGACTGCCAAAGCGAAGCTCGTTCTGCTGACTGTACTGATCGACCATCGTCGGATGCGTCACGATCATGCCGCCGTGTCCTTCGGCGAGCGCCGAATCGAGCCGCAAATAAAAGCGAACATGGACGACCGAGCCGAGCGTGCCAATCACTGAAGTGTTCCGCAGATAGCGCCGGTCAGGGCTCACGACCTTGAGCGAATGCATCGACCCATGCGCCCCGATCGAATCGATCGTGGACGAACCGCTCGCAGCCGAAGGCACGAGCGTCCACAATGAACTCTTCGGCGGCGAGCCGACCGCAGTGTCCTCGAACGAATCACAAAGCGGCAACTTGCTGCAATCCGCGCCCGTAGCCGTGCCACCCGAGCCCGCGTTCGCCGACCCTCCAACACCGACATTACCCGCAGTGCCCACACTGCCGCCCATTCCCACGCTGCCAGCGACACCTGAGCCCGCGCTCCCGCCGAGAGCTCCAGTGCTCCCGCCCGTCGCACTGCCACCCGCAGCGCTCACCGCACCTGCCACTCCGCCCGCCGCGCTCGTGGCACTGCCCGCTGTGCTTGTCGCCGTCCCAGCGCTGCCGCCCGTGCTTGGCATGCCGCCCGCGCCGCCAAATCCGGGTGCCTTCCCCGAATCACTCGAACAACCAGACACCGCGCAGGGCGTCGCACCAAGCGCAACGATGGCGAACATTCCAAACCAAGAGAGTGACGACCCGCGGACAGGTTGATTGAGCATGCTGAGCTTCCATCAGCCTAGCGCGGAACCATCCGCGTGGCGCGAACGAGAATCAATCCTCTAGTGCCAAAACCCAATGCTAAACGAGGTATTCAAATACGACCTCGCCCCGTCCGCTGCGAGCGAGAGCTGCCAATGGTCGAACTTCCCGATCAATCCGAATACGTTCCACTCGAACAACTTGATGTCGACGCCGGTGGTGCCGTGCAGGCGCGAGTGGCCTTCTTCCGTCGTGGCGAGTTCGAGGTAGCTGCCTGCGCGGAGTCGTAGCCAACGCGGGATCACTTCGGTTTCGAGGCCAAGTCGCGGTGAAACCAACGTGCGATTGAGCCCGTTCTTGCCGCCGAGCGCGACGTCAGCGCTGCCTTCGATCAGCGCGAGCTCCGTGCTCAAGAGCAGGTATCGGGTTTGGTCTTGTTGGTATTCGTCGAACAGGTCTTGTTCGGCCTGCTTCTCTTCTTCCTTGGTGGGGTCGCGGCCGGCGGCGTTTTTGCGCGCGAGATCCTTGGCGGTGACGAACTTGGGGTTGAGTTTTCGTCGGCCAAATTGATAGGCGAAGCCGAACGCGGCAGTCCAAGGCACGTGCACCATGGTGGGCGCGCTGCCGTCGTCGCTCGCGACCTCGGCGTTGATCGGTTGCTCGATCGCGGCGCCGACGCGAAACTGCTGACCTTTCGGCTTGACGATTAGACCCGCGGTGTAGCCGATGCCCGCGGTCAGCGGCACCGCGCCTTGCTTGCCACCGAGGCTGAAGCCGAGCACGCGCAAGCCTGCGCCGAGCTGCAATTGGCCGTCGAAATAGCCGTAGGCGATGGCCGGGTGCATCAAGCCGAAGTTTGCGGTCAGCTTGGAGCTAAAGCCTTGTTCCTGGTCCTTGTGTGTAGCGACGTTCTGCTCGGCTTCTGCCGCCAGACCGAAGCCTGCGTGGCGGTAATTCGTGAGGATCGCGAATGAGCCGAACAGTGAGCCGCCGCTGCTCGAGCCCTCTGGCGCGTTATAGATGTCGTTTTTGGGCAACCACGTAGCAATGCTGAGGTCGATACCAAACGAGAAGTTGAAAGCGTCCCACGAATACGGCAGCCGCACCGCGGTCGAAGCCGGATTGATTGCCACACCCTCAGTGTCATCCGCGATCGCGACGAACGCGCCCGCGAGGCCGATGAAGCGCGTGCTGCCACGGATCGTGCCGCGCACGGTATCGACCGCCCGCGGTTGATCCATCTCAGCCTGTGCTCGAGCGTGCGCCGCGAACGCGCTCAGCAATGCAAATACGAGCACCGCTCCCGCGCTCCGAACCTGGGCCATCGGGTGCGGAGTCTAACCATTGCGGGCCGAATCGCGCGTTAAAAAGTCTCGGTCTTCGAAGTTTGTTTTTTGATGGTCACCGAGCGTCACAAAGCTCGTCGCAGCCTTCGGCGTCGCGGACGGCGCTTCGCATTCTAGCCCGCTGAAACGGCTCGCTTTGCCGCACTTGCGCCCGCGAGCTCGTCGCCGAGACGCAATACGTCCGAGACCAACCCGCGTGCGTGCGACAGTTCGACCCGCGCGCCGACGAAACACGGGCGCAATGCCAGGTGCCCGTTGACTCGCGTGGTGCTGGGTAGGTGCTGATTTTCACGGATCAAGCGCTGGTGCAGTTGTTGATTGAGCAGATCGAGATTTTGCGCGTTGGGCGTGACGTAGCGGAAGCAGCAGATCGAGAGCGAGGGCTCTTGCATGAGCTCGAGGTTCGGATGCGCAAGGACGAGCTCGGCCACGTGCGCGGCCATGTCGTTGTGTCGGCGGATGCGCGCGGTCATGCCCGCGACACCGATTTCGCGCAACAGTGCCCAAACCACGACGCCGCGGCACGGTGCACTCAGTTCGACGCCATAGTCGTAGTAGGGAATGCCGAGATCGTCCAAAGAATGCGCGGATAAAGTGGGCGCGTCGTCGTGTGCCGCTGCGCCCTTGAGATACTCTGCGGGTTCTTGCGTGAACGCGCGCCGCAATAGCTCGCGATCGCGCACGAAGGTCGCAGCGACGCCGACCGAGGCGCCCAGCCACTTGTGCGGATCGACGATCACCGAGTCAGCGTGTTGCAAGCCCGCGTAGAGCGGCGCGATCCGATCGTCCAAGATCCCCGGTAAGCCATACGCGCCGTCGACATGGAGCCAAATCGCGCGCTGTCTGGCGATTTCGGCGATAGCTGCCAATGGATCGATCGCGCCGGTGCTGGTCGTGCCTGCGTTCGCGACGATCGCCAAGGGCAAGATCCCAGCGCGAGCGTCTTCATCCAAGGAGCGGCGCAGTTCGTCCACGCGCATGCGTCCTCGCTCATCACAAGCGATGGAGCGCACCGCGCGTCGCCCGATCCCAAGTACGCCGGCCGAGCGCTGAATGGTGTGATGCGTTTCCGTGCTGGCGTACACGGCCACGCGGCGAACCACGCCGTCCGCAGCAGGATCACAGCCGATCTGTTCGAACGCGCTTTGTCGAGCGGCGCCCAGTGCGAGCAGATTCGCGACCGAGCCTCCGCTGCTGTACACGCCCTGCATGGCGTTCAAGCCGAACATTTGGGCGAGCCACTCGAGCGACAGCTCCTCCAAAAAGTTGAAGGCGGTGAACCCATAGCGCTGCGGTGAGGCCACGCTCGCCGCGGTGGACGCGAGCGTGGACGCGCTCACGCCGCCCGTGGTGATGAATGAACAGAATCCGGGCCGAGCCACCGCCGAACCATTCGGAATTACGTGCTCGACCAGCTCATCGAGCACGCGCTCGATGCCCATGCCCTCACGGGGCACCGCAATGTTCAAGTGCTCACGCCAATGCCGACTCGGGTGCATGGCATCCGGATGTTGGAACTTCAAAAATTCGTCCAACCCCGAGCCGAGCCGCGAGAGCAGGGCTTGCATGTCGCGGGTCTCGGCAGCGTCTTTTTCACTGTTCACGGTGTTCACCCTGATTCCCATGCGACATCCCCCATCTCTGGCACGACCACAGTTTCGCACTCCATTTCGTCGATGGCACGGCCAACCGTCAGTGTCTGGCGAAAGTCCGCTGAGCAAGCGAGAAACGCGGAGTCCGGCAACACACCGAGCGCGTCCAGCACCTTGGTAAAGAACGCGCGCCCCGCGGCCGTCGCTGCGATGTCGAAGATCTCCGCGGCGGTGTAGCCGTGCTTTTCGAGCGAGACGACCTGCGTCGCGGAGATGCTCGCCGCATCCCGGGCGATTTGGCGAGCAAATCGGACCATGGCCTGCTCGGCCGCATCCAAAACGCCGTCCAAGCGATCCTCGGCGATGGCCAAGATCTGTTCGTCGCCGAAGAACTCGCGGAGCGCTTTGCCGTGGGCCAGGGCGCACGCAGAGTGGCGCAATTCGTGGGCCGAGGCGAACGTGACGAGCTCGAAGCGCCGTTTGCTCATGGGGCGTTTGATTTCAGCGAGTAGCTGACCCCAGCGCGCCATCACCTGCGGGCGGTAGCAGAACACCTTTGCGTAGTTCGGGACGTAGCCCCAAGTCAGCTGCTGGCGCACGTACATGTCGCGCAGCGCGTCGCGCGCTTCTGTGGCGGGGATCGTGTCGATGAAAGCCATGTCGTGTTGCTCCCTGTGTTTGCGTTGAACTACGCGCTCTTTCGCGGATGAACCCATTGCGGGAGGAATTGATACGGATTCAGATCTGCGGGGCGATTGAACTTGGCCCCGGCGCGTTCGAGCAGTTGATCCGCGCGTCCGTCGGACACGGCTTCGATCAGGTCCATGCAGCCGCCCACGTGCGTGCCTCCAATGTAAACCTGCGGGATGGTTGGCGAGCCGCAGTGTTGCTTCAGGGCTGCTCGAACTCGCGTCCCCAACTCGCGGTCTTGGAACGCCACAGCGTCGATATCCACACTTTTGTAGGCAATTTCCAGCTTTCGAAGCAGCTTGCGCACCGCCCAAGAGAACTCGCACCACTCGAGTGCAAAGAGCACCACGCGCTCTTCTTCGATCACGTTCGAGACGAAAACCTCTGCTTCTGCGTCTCGCGGAAGCGCTGGCACAGGCTCTGGTCTCGCGGCGCCAGGCGAAGGCAGCGTGGGCGGCGGCGCCACGACGTCGAAGCGACAGCCGGGCGTCGAGCGCGAGAGCTCCAGCTCCGCTTCGTTCATGTCGACCTCGATGCCGTCGAATAACGGCGTCGACATGTAGCGCTCGCCCGTATCCGGCAACATACACACGATGTTGCTGCCGGGCGGGGCAACGCTCGCCACGCGCAAGGCCGCCGCCAACGTCGCGCCGCTGGAAGTGCCGACGAAGATGCCTTCCTTCGTCGCGATCTCGCGCGCACAGCGTATCGCTTCATCGCCTGGAACGGGGACCATGGCGTCGATCAACCCTTCGCTTCGCGCGCTTTCGGTGAGCTGCGAGATGAAATCGGGACTCCAGCCTTGCATCAAGTGCGGTCGAAAGCGCGGGTGGCTAGCATTGGGTTGCCCGTGTTCGTCGCGTGGCTGCGCGATGCCACTGCCGAGCAACTGCGCATTGTCCGGCTCGGCAGCGAACACGCGGATCTCCGGATCAGCTGCTTTGAGCCCGCGCGCCGTGCCGAGCAATGTGCCGCCCGTGCCGAAGCCCGAGACGAACGCGTACAGCTTTTCACCAGCAAAGTCGGCCAGGATCTCCTGCGCGGTGGTACGGGTGTGCACTTCGGCGTTGGCTTCGTTTTCGAATTGCCGACACAGAAACCAGCCATGCTTTTCGGCCAATTCGACGGCTTTGTTCAACATGCCGGAGCCCTTTTCGGCTGCTGGAGTGAGCACTACGCGCGCGCCCAAAAAGCGCAGCAGCTTGCGGCGCTCGAGACTGAAGCTCTCGGCCATGGTCACGACCAGGGGGTAACCCTTTTGCGCGCAAACCATCGCCAAGCCGATGCCCGTGTTGCCGCTCGTGGCCTCGATCACGGTTTGCCCCGGTTTCAGCGCTCCCGTGCGCTCGGCGTCCTCGATGATCGCGCGGGCCATGCGGTCTTTGACCGAACCCAGCGGGTTGAACGACTCGACCTTGACGAACAAGTTCACCCCCGCGGGTGCCAGGCGATTCAGGCGGACTAGTGGCGTATTTCCAATGGTTTGTAGGATGTTCTCGAAACGGGCCATCGACTCTCCTCTGCTCGCGGTGGAGCTGCGCGCGGTGTTCCGAACCTCGCCCAGAGACCCTGAGACCGCGGCGAGGGAACGACCGTGGAAACGAGCGTGGTTTTTTTCATTTGGCAGAAAGACCGTGGCTCCGGGGCTTGTGATTGCCCCTCGCAGGCCCGTATTCTCGGCCCTACAACGAGGTTCGGTGAGCAACGATGGCTGGGCTCGAGTTTCGATTCCTAGGTGACTTCGAGGTGCGCAAAAGCGGCACCGTGTTGCCATTGCCGCCTTCGAAGAAGACCCGCGCGCTCCTGGCGTACCTGAGTTTGCAGTCGCGACAGTTCCGTCGCGACCAACTTTGCCAGCTCTTGTGGGAAATCCCGGACGATCCACGCGGCTCGCTGCGCTGGAGTTTGTCGAAGCTCCGGCGCTTGGTCGACGAAGATGGGCGCGAGCGCGTGCTCGGCGATCGCGAGCGCGTTGGCTTCGACGCCGAGGGGATCTGGATCGACACGCGGGAACTCAGGCAGCTCGTCGCGGGCGGGCTGAGTCAGGTGTCGACTGAGGTGCTGGTTGGTGCGGCCGCGCGCTTCCGCGGAAATATGCTGGAAGGGCTCGAGTTTTCGAGCTTTCACACGTTCCACGCCTGGTGCGTCGCGGAGCGCGACCAAGCCCTGCGCGACCAAGCAGCGCTACTCACCGAACTCGTCGCGCGTTTCGGCGCTGAACCCGAACGAGCGATCCCGTTTGCGCACGCGCTGGTCGGGCTCTCGCCGTATGAAGAAGGGCAACGTGCGACGTTGATTCAGCTGCTCAATGCCGCGCGCCAGTTCGGCGAAGCGGAAGAGCAGTATCAACTCGGCTTGCGCATGTTGCGCGAAATTGGCGCAAGTTCGAGCGGCGCGCTGCTCTCGGCGCGTCGCCCGCCGCGCTTCGACGCGCCGCCGCTGCGACAGCCCGTGGCTCCCGTGAACGATGTTGCGCCGATGAGCGCGCTAACTCGTGGCCTATTTGGGCGCGCGCAGGTCATGGAGCAAATCGCGGAAGCGTTGGGCGACGCTTCCTCGAAGTCGCGCGCTTCCGTGCGGCTCTTGAGCGGTGCACCCGGAGTCGGCAAGACGCGGCTGCTCGAGGTGACGCGGGGGCTCCCGCAGGCTCGCGACGCGTTCGTGCTCCAAGCCGCGGCCTTCGAAACCGACGCGATTCGGCCATTCTCGCTGTGGATCGACGCTCTGCGGGGTCTCGATCCGGCGCTCGCCGAGCGAACCTTTGCCGACGCCGATCTGGGCAACCGCGATCGGCTGTTCTCGAGGCTGAGCGAGTTGGTGGCGCGCGAGTCCGAAAAGCGCAGCGTGCTCCTCGTGTTCGATGACGTACAATGGTGCGACGAGTCGAGCGCAGCTGCGCTCCACTATGTGATGCGGAGCAATCGCGGCAAAGCGATCTTCGCATTGCTTGCCGCACGCGACGGCGAGCTCCGAGACAATGCGCCCGTGCAGCAGGCCCTGCGCGGCTTGAAGCGCGAGGGCGCGCTGAGCGAGCTAGAAATCGGCCCACTTTCGCGCGAGGCCCTAGTACGGCTGATCGACGAGCGAGTGCCCGGCGCGGACAGCGCACGCTTGAGCCTCGAGTGCGGCGGCAATCCGCTGTTGGCGCTCGAGCTTGCCCAAGCGGAGTTGCGCGGCAGCACCGCGGGCTCGTTGGACGATCTGGTGCGCGAACGGCTGTCGCGCTTCGGCGTGGTGGCCGCGGAAGTGCTGCGCTGGGCCGCTGTGCTCGGTCCGCGCATCGACATCGCGCTATTGATGAAGGTGTCGGGGATGGACCGCGCCGACATCGACGGCGCGCTGGAGCACGCGGAACGCCATGCCATGCTGCACGGCAGCGAATTCGGGCAGGGCTTTGCCCACGCGCTGATCGCACGCGCGGTTTACAACGAAATTTCGCCGCTGCGACGCCAAGTGATGCATCGCCGGATTGCCGAGCTGTTACACAAAGAGAGCGCGCAAGAGCTCGGGCGCGCCGCTGATTTGGCTCATCACGCGACCTTGAGCGGCGATCCCGGATTGGCCGCGCGGGCGATGATCTCCGCGGGTCGACTGTGCCTGCGCTTCTTTGCGAACGATGACGCGCTTTCGCTGGCGCGCAAAGGGTTGCAGCTCACTGCGCTGCTCACGGACTCGGAGCGCGTGTGCGCCGAGATCGACTTGCACGACATTCTGCTCGCTGCGGGGCCGCTCGCCGATCGCGAATCCGCTGCGCGCGAGTATGCGGCGCTCGCGGAACGCGCGCTCGATCACGGCGCGCTAGGCCACGCGCGGCTCGGCTACCACATGGCGGCTACGGTGCGTTGGACCCAGGGCCAATGGAAAGCGGCTCGAGAACAGACGCTGCAAGCGGCACGAGTCGTGCGCGGTGGGCAGCAAGAGGCGCAAATCATTGGCATGGCTGAAACGGCCAAGTGCCTGGTCATGATCGAGCGCGATATCTCGCGCGCCGACGCCATGCTCATGGAGGCAAGTGCCCTCGCTGAACGCAGTGGCTTCCGCCACCACACGATCGCTGCCGGTTTAGGCATGCTGCGCTTTCACGAAAACCGCTTGGATGAAGCCGAAGAACGCTTTCGCGAGGCGCGTGCCCTGTGTAAATCTGCCGGCGACCGGCTGAATGAGTACCAAGCGAACGAGTACTTGATCATGCTCGATCTTCAGCGCGGCAAACTCGCGGAAGCGCGAGAGCGCTGTCAGGAGCTGATCGCGCTCGGCGACAAACTGCGCGAAGGCAGCGAAGAACCCTTTGCACGCGCCATCTTCGGGTTGTGCAGCTACGCCATCGACGACGATGACAGCGGGCTGCACGGCGCGCTCGCCGACTTGCGCGTGGCCGACGCGAAACATCGCCTCGCGTACATTCTGACTCGCGCCGCGTTGATCGACTCCGAGCGGGGACGCAGTGCGACTGCTACGGATCGCGCCACGGAGGCGCTCGGTTACGCGAAAATATTGGAGCGCGCGACCGAGATGTTGATCGCCAATGCGGTGCTTTCGCATGAACGCGGCGCCTCCGGCGATGAGGCGGCGGCCGCGCTTTTTCACCGTGAAGTCGAGCGGATTCGCGACAGCGGCGCGTCGGTGTGGACGCACGCCATTGCCGAACGCTTGACCCTGAGTCCGCCTGCCCTAGGAACCGAGGCCCAATGACCGAAGTGCTCATCGAACGTCACCCCGACGCACCGCTCACCGCCGCGGATGCGACCGCCATCATCGAGGGCGGCATGGATTGCCGCGCGATCCATCGCATCGATTGGCACCGCAGCCTCTTGTCCGTCGATGGTCGGCAGATGATCTGCCACATCACGAGCCCCGATCTAGAATCGGTACGCATTGCGCTGCGGAGCTCGCCTCGGCTGATGCAAGCGGACATCTGGTCGTGCATCGTCCAAGACGCGCCCGGGCTCACGCTCGAAGAACTCGCCCAAGCCAACGTGCTGGCGAGCTTTCGCTTCGAACACCCGGCCACGCCCGAAGAATTCGATTCAATCATTGGACTCGGCGCGATTTGCCTGAAAAATCACCGTGTGCGCGTGCTGCGCAGCTTCATCGCCAGCGATTGCCGACGGGTGATTTGCCTGTGCGCGGCCGCTGATGCTGAGTCCGTGCGCATCGCCCTGCGCGACTCGAAGCCCGCGGTCGAGCGAGTCTGGGCGTTTCGCCAGTTCAAGTCCTGACCTTCGCGGAATACCACGCTCACTGCCACGCTGGGTTCCACACGCCACGCGCAGGATGACGGGTGTCCGGTGATTGCACCGAGACATTCACATCTCGCACGAGGAACCCAGAACATGACGACGCAAACGAGGACCGCAGAAAACGGCGTAAACGTAACGGCACTGCTCGGCGCGCGCGAAGCGCTCAGCCGCGCGCCCGAAGCCGCACGCTTCAAATGGCGCGCAAGCAGCAAGTGGTTGCGCGGCACGCACAGCCGCGGCACCGTTGAAGGCTTCTTCGGCCTGGGCGGCGAACAAATTCATCGCAGCCCGTACCAATTCGACCTCGATCATCCGGAGATTTTCGCCTCCGAGGACAACGGCGCCACGCCCGTCGAATTCGTCCTGGTCGCGCTCGCCGGCTGCCTGACCGCGGGCGTCGCGGCGGTCGCCCAAATGCGCAATATTCAGCTCAGATCCGTGCAGGCGACGCTCGAAGCGCCCATGGATATCCAAGGCATTCTCGGTATCGATCCGGACGTTCGCAACGGCTTCGATCGCATCAAAGTGCACTACGAGATCGACGCCGACGCGAGCGAAGAAGAGATCGCCGCGCTGGTCGCACAGTCGCAAAAACGCTCCGCTGTGTTCGACGTCGTCACCAACCCCACTGACGTCGCCGTTACCACGAGCAAAGTCGATCGCGGTGCGCCGGGAGAACTCGAATGCTGAAGCGAATGGCCGGCTACATTGACGTGATCGTCATCGGCGCCGGCCATTGCGGGCTGGCGATGAGCGCCGTACTCAGCGAGCGCGGCATCGATCACGTGGTCCTCGAGCGCAGCGAGATCGCGAATACCTGGCGCACTGAACGCTGGGACTCGCTGCGCTTACTCACGCCCAATTGGCTCACGCGCTTGCCCGGCTACAGCTACCCCGGTGACGCCGACGGTTACATGACCAGCGCGGACCTCTGCGGATTCCTCGAAAATTACGCCAAATCGCTGGCCGCGCCGGTCGTCGCTCACACCGCAGTGCTCCGCGTCACACACGACGACGACGGGTACCGCGTGGCAACCTCACAGGGCGAATGGCGCTGCCGCGCGCTCGTCCTCGCCACCGGCGCGTTCAACCAACCCGATACACCGCGCATCGCCCAAGGCGTTCCCGGTCGAATCGAACAGCTACACGCCCTGAACTATCGCAACCCCGAACAACTCGCGCCCGGTCGCGTGCTGATCGTGGGCGGCTCGGCGACGGGTGTGCAGCTTGCGCACGAGCTGCAACGCAGCGGTCGCCCAGTGACGCTCGCAGTGGGTGAGCACGTGCGCATGCCCCGCGTGTACCGCGGTCGAGATGTCCAATGGTGGATGCTCGCATCAGGTCTATTGGAACGACGAATCGAAGAAGAAGAAGACCCCGACCGCGCACGCCGCGTGCCCTCACCGCAACTCACCGGCAGCCCCGGATTCACGCTCGACCTCAACGCGCTGCGCGAACAAGGCGTAGAAATCGTGGGCCGCCTCGTCGGCATTCGCGATGGAAAGGCCCAGTTTTCTGGCTCGCTGCGCAACACCTGCACACTCGCCGATCTGAAACTCAATCGCCTACTCAACACGTTCGACGAATGGCTCGAACACCGCGGTCGTTCGCTCGGCATTACCGCGCGCGAACGCTTCGCGCCGACTGCGGTGGATGAGACGGCGCGACTCGGTATCGATCTTCGCGAAGACGTGCGCACCGTACTCTGGGCCACCGGTTATCGCCCCGACTACTCTTGGCTCAAAGTGCCCGTCGTGAACGCAAAGGGCGAACTGCGACACGACCGCGGAGTCGTCGCTGCCCCCGGTTTGTACGTGCTCGGATTGCCCTATCTGCGGCGCCGTAAATCGAGCTTCATCCACGGCGCGGAGGATGACGCACGCGAACTCGGCGCACATCTCATGCAGTTCTTGGATGGGAGTGAGAGGGGGCGCTCGGGATCCAGCGTCGCACCTCGAAGTTTGCAGAGTTCCTTGCCTTTGACGCCAGTGCGGCGCGTCGGAACCTGACGCCGAAGGCTCTGACGGCGTGCGCCGTGCCGCGTGACCATCAAAAAAAGGACCGTCGTCGCGCGGGAAATGTCGTTCGAACTCGAACGACAATTTCAGTAGGTGACCCGGGACCTCGGCGAGGCAAAGTCGCTCTGTTTCAAAGCGCCGTTCCGAGGGGCTGCCGCGTGTGCGATACGCCATTTGTATGCTAAGCAAGCGGCATGGCGTCGATAGCCAAGAAGCAAGCGCGACCGCGCAAGAAGGCGCGGCTCTCGGTGTCGGCGAAGGCGCATGCTGAATTTGTTGCGCGCCTCGATGCGCCCGCAAAACCCAACGAGAGGCTACGCCGCACAACGCGCGCGGCGCTGCCCTGGAAGTGATTGAAAATTTGCTTTGCGCTATCGAGCTGCGGCGACGGGTGCCCCGCCACGCTCTCGCGTCATGCGGCGAAACACGCGTACGCCGAGCTCCAACGCGAGCAACGCCAAGGCCACGAATCCGAGTTCGGGCGAGGCGTCCACGCTGCCCGGATGGGCATTCGCGCGCGCTTGAGCGGCGTTTGCGGGCGGCTTTTGGGGGAACGCGGTGATCTCGCTTGGGTCGACGGTGACGACGCGTTCTTCGGCGCGATCGTCGATGCGTACGGTGTAGCGGCCGGCGAGTGTGGGCGTTGTGACCTTTTGGGCGTTGCCCGAGGTGCGTGCGCGTTCTTGCACGGTGAGTGCGCCGCGCGGGCCGTCGATTGAGACGGAGGCGTTGAGCGGGAAGGTCCAGTCGTTGCCGGCGACGCTTTGCGCGGCGCCGCGATGCGTGCGCGCTTCGTCCAAGAAGTAGTCGAGTAGCGCCAAGAACGCGGGGCGCAGGGGGAAGTTGCCGTGCTCCACGGAGGTGGGCAGCGCGACGGTGAAGAGCGTGCCACGGCCGAGTTCGCGCTTGCTCAGGAACGGCGGGCCATCGCTGAAAGTGGCTAAAATGCGGCCACCTAGCAGATCCGTGGTGCTCAAGTCCGCGTGGCCTTGCAGCTTCAGATCTTGCAAGCTGCTCGCTTCGGGACCGAGCCAGGCGAGTGACGCGGTGTTTACGTCGCTCTTGTCCTTTGCGTCCCAATGCACTGCGCCATGTGCGAATGGCTCGAGCGTGGCACCGAGCGGAGTCTGATCCACGCGCGGTCCGAAGAATGCCACTGCCACGCCACCGCGCTCCACGAATGTCGTCAGCGCACCGCGCGCTTCGGGCGTGATGCCGCCTGGATCGTCCAAGAGGAGCAGCGCATTGTTGCGATACTCATTCACGTCATCCGGCAAGAGTGCGATGGGGTGAATCGTTGCGCTGCTTTCGAGCGCGCTCACGGCTTGTTCGAGCACCGGTGGCCCGCCCGTCTTCGCGGAGGCATTGCTCACGTCCGCCGCGACCAGCACGCCGAGGGACGCAGATTCTGCCGCCAACGGGCTGCGGTCATCGCCTTTCAGCGCGTCGCCACCATTGAGCTCCAACTCCGGATGCTCGAGCTTCGGATCTAGATCCAGCCCCAGCTCTTGAATGCCGCCGCGCGCCGCGAGCGGCACGGGCGTGACATTTTTCTCACCCACGACAGTGAGCGCACGCCCCGCAGCCGCGGCCGGCGAAGTACAAGCGATGTGTGCGGCGACACGCCGCCCACGGCGCTCGGCGCCGAAAATTGCGCAGTTTTCGAGCGGTGTCGCGAGATCCGGGACTGGGGTCCAAATCGGTGGCTGTCCCTCGGAGAGCGGCGCGCCAGCGAGATCACTCAGCAAGACGACGCGCTTATCGTGATGCGACACGCTTGCGATGCTCATTCGCGCGAGACTCACCGCGCCTTCGAGATCGGTGCTGCGATCACTCTCGCTCAGGTCGTTGAGGGCGCGGCGAGCGGCATTGAGGTCCGTGGTTGCGGCGAGCGCCAAGCGCGCAGGTTTGCCAGCGAGCACGATGGCGATCGCATCGCCTTCACGCGCTGAGGAGAGAAGCTCACGCGCGGCGTTCATTGCGCGATCGAAGCGCACGCGGCCCTCGATGTCTTTTTCGCGCATGCTATGCGAATCGTCCACGACCAACGCGAAGGCGACGGAAGCGCCGGCATTGCGGCCCAACGACAAGCGCGAACATTGCACGAACGGCGTCGCGCCGATCACGGCCAGGCACGCGATGAGCAACGCGCGGATCGTGAGCAACACGCGATCTTCGAGCGTGGCGCGCTCGCGAGCGACGGAGCGCGACGTGGGTACGAGCGCGGTCGGCGGAAAATCGCGCTCCTTCGCGCGTCCACGGCGCAACAAATGTGCGGCGATCGGAATCGCGATGAACAGACCAACGCCGAGCGCGGCAGCAACGAGGAAGCTCACAGCACGCCACCTACGGAGTCGAGGATTTGCCGAACGGCTTTCACCGGATCGTCGGCAGTGTTGAGGGGCACCAGAGAACCGCCGCGGCTCAGCAGTCGCTCAGACCAGCGCTCGGTTTGAGCGGCGAGGGCCGCGAGGTATTGCGGGCGCGCGGCGGCTGCGTCGGTTTCGATGCGCGCTTCACCTTCGAGAGCGCGCAGATGCAGCGGACCCGTGAACGGGAAGCTGAGTTCGGTGGGATCGAGCACACGCGCGACGGAGAGGGTCTTCCCGCGCGAACCGAGTGTGCCAATGGCCACCTCTGCGCCCTCGGGCAGATCGAGGAGATCGCTCAAGACAACGACGGTTGAACCGCGCCCGGCGCGGCGCTCGACGCGCGCGACAGCACGTTCCAACGCGGGTAGGTCTGATTTGAGGTCTGCGCTCGGTTGCGCCGTTTCCAGCGCACCGACCACGCGCTCGAACGCTTCACGCCCGCCGGCGGTGGCGAGCTCGACGGTGCGCTCACCACCGAACCAATCGAGCGAAACGCGATCACCGGCGCCAACGGCGATCTTGCAAAGGGCGGCGGCAATCAGCGCGGCATAAGCATACTTCGCGCCCGGCGCGCCTTCGCCGCGATAGCTCATGGACAAGCTGGCATCGACCAAGAGACACAGCGTGCGGTCCGTCTCGGTCTCGAATTGACGGACCAATAACGTGCCGTGGCGCAGTAGCGCGTGCCGATCGATGAAACGCAAATCATCTCCCGGCACATAGCTCCGCTGTCCACCAAACTCGATACCCGCACCGCGCCGCCGACTGCGATGCCCACCCGCATACACGCCGTCCGCTACGGTCTTCGCGCGCAACCGCAAGGGCGCAAGCTTGCCCCAATCGAGTCCCTGTCGAAGAGTGGAGGAGCTGCTCATCACTCTGCTCAATTGCCACCGCGCGCGCACGCGGAGATGATCTTCGGACTCAGCTCAACCGGGTCCAGAACCGCGGTTTTATCGCGCTTTCGCCACTCGTTACACGCCTGCGTCGCAAGCCCTGTCGCATCGAGCGCCACGTAGGCCTCGAGCAGCTGCCGATTGACGATCGCCTGTTCATTCTCAGTGAGCGCGGTCGACGCGAGGAAACGGCTTCCACGCGCGGCTGCGTCGACATAACGGCCGCCCTTCACGTCGGCGATCAACGCAGGGATCTCTTGCGAAATCTTGCGCTGCGCATCGCGCACGCTACCCATCGCCTCGGAACACGTATTGCCCGCCGACTCTTGCGCGGCCTTCTTCCCGGCTTCAGTGAGCGGCAGATCAGACAGCGGTACGAGCACGACATCGTGCGGCTGAATCTTGTGCCCATTGAAGTTGTTGTACCGATCGAGCACCCACGCCTTGTTCATATCGCCGTAGTATTTGAACGCGATCGTGACGACCGTCTCATTGCTACCCTGAACGAGCACGCGCAGATTGTACGGCACGATCAGCTCAGCGCCCTCTTGCGGCGTGAGCCACGGGTTCGAACCGTTCGCCATCGAGAGTACGTCCGAGCGCGAGGAAGCGCCGAGGAGCTGCGCTGCGAGTTGCTCCCAAGTGTCGCCCTTTTTGACGACGCGGTGCCCCGCTGCCGGGACCTCGAGGCGCATGCCTTTGACGATCGGGGAGCCGCCTTCAACCGCGAGTAAGTTCGCGTCGACGAGGAACTTCTCGTATTGGATTTTGCCGTAATATTTTTCGGCGATCGAGGCGAGGGTGTCGCCTTGGACGACTACGTGGGTGAAGGCGCTCGCGGGGTGGGGGGAGAGCGTGAAAGAGAGGGAGAGCGCGAGCAGGGGCAGGGCGAGGCGGCGGGACATGGCGGGCTCGCCGAGCTTAGTGGGGATGGGGGGGAGCGGCTAGGTGAAGGAGTTTGAGGGAGAAAGCGATGCGAGCGGGGCTTTCCTAAAGCCAAGGTCGCAAGTTCGAATCGTATCGGGGGCGCCAACGCCAAGACCGCGAAGAAAAACGTAAACGCCGGCCGTTTCCGTCACCTCGACCGAGCTGCAGTGCCCGGCAGATAGATCGGAACCAGGTCCGCGGAGGTCGCCTGAGTGAAGGTGTTGCTGCGGATCGTGAGATGATCGAACACACTCGCTGGGCCAGGGCCGAATACAACTGATGAAATGCCCCAATAGTTGCCCGTCGAACCGGTGACATGGAACCTGTTATTTTCGATTGTCACGTCGCTGAAGTTGCCCACGTAGCCCACGCCGACGCGGCCAACATCGAGAGAAAAGGTGATGCCGGAGATACGTACACGCGAGCCGATGTCGACTCCTTTGAGGGCGCTCGGTAACGGCTGCCATGCGTGGCGCTGGTGTCGCCAGTAGCGCCCGCGGCCCGGAGAGGCAGGCAACCGTTTTGCGCTTGGTTCCCAAAGTGCAAGTGCGCTATCTCAGCGTCCAGAGCCGCCCACTTGGCTCGAGGTGCGGTGCGAATATGTGTGATCTTTCCGATCCCAGCGAAGAGTCCGAATCGGACGACAGCGATACTGAAGAAGAATATCAGGACACGGCGCGCGGTTATATCCCACCGCCGCCAAGCCCCGCGGAAGCGGAGATCGAGATCCAGGCCGTCGTCGACGAGATCGCCAGCCAACAGCGGTTCGACGCGGTCGTGGCCCGGACATTTCCAACGCTGCCCGTGGACCTGATCCCGATGGTCACCACCGATCCGCCTGCCGAGCTGATCGACCCTCGGAACCAGGTGCAGCAGAGCATCGGCCAGGACAGCACGCTCGCGCAACAGACCTATAGCTTGAATCGCTGGACCGCGGGTTTCATCGCGCTCGGTTCGTTCGGCGGTATCGCATCGGCGGCCGCAGCCATCTACGCGGTGCTCCGGAGCCAGAACAATGCAACGGGCCCGGTCGTGCCGCCCGGCACCAACACGCCACTCATCTCGAGCCTGCTCGCCCAGTGGACCGATCTTTCCGAGCAGAACTTCTGGGCAGCTCTGTCCACGTACGTGGACGTGTACGCCGGCACGGAGACAGCCCTCTCGCTGACCGACCAGTACCAGTTCATGACGTACGTGATCGACCTGTGGCCGCTGACGACCTTTTGGGAATGGGAGGGGTCGGACGCGCTCGCCGCGCGAGATTTTTTCCTCGCTCAATATGCTACGAGCGGTAACGACACGTCCGCGATGTACCGGGCCGTGCCGGGCTACACGTATCAGGGGGATCCGATGCCGCGCGCCGTGGCCGCGACGATCATGCAATACGCCCTGGCCAAGCTGATCGTGACTACCTCGGCGCGAGCCGTTGGGCGGCTCGCAGGCTCGTGACCCTTTCGACCAGCGACGCCACCTCGCAAGTGGCGTCAGTGTGGCAAAGCGCCCAGACGGAGGCGGCGTTTTGGAATGGCATCGCCAACTTGGTCGCGACGCAGCACTACGAGAAGGGCGATGTCGTCACGCTGCTGAACGCCGTCCGGGCTCAATGCAGTAACGTCTTCTGGGGGCCGTACCCGCTACCGCCAGTTCCGGGCGGGCCTTCGAGCGGCGCGCCCGTCGGGATGTTCAGCGGGTGGTCGTGTTGGCTCCTCGCCGCGGTGGCCGTGCCTGCCAGCTTCTCCACCGGCCTGCAGGCGCTCGGCAACGCCGGGCTTCGTCGCGATGCAGCCACGGACATCGCGCGCGTCGTCGCGGCCTGGTTCTGGAAAGTGTCGCTCTTTCCGTCGCCGATCCCGGTGGTGTTGCCGGGTTCGCCCGGCCTCGGCTGGGCGGAGAGCGCGCTGAACGTCGCCGGGTCCGGGGCGCTGAATCTGCCCAAGATCGGTCCCTATGTCGGGTCCAGCCTGCTCCTGGTCTCGACCCTGCTCCATGCCTTCTTCCCGGGGCCCACCCCGCCGAGCCCGATTCGGGTGGTTGCAGGGCTTTTCGAACAACACGCCATCGACCAGGCGGCGCGCGGCTTGGCTGCGGACGGCAACTGGCTCGCGAGCCTTTACAATACGCTGAGCGGCGCGGGCTACGTGCAGGTCTCGCTGACGGAGGCGTGGCAGAAGCAGAACATCCTGGCGCCCATTACTCAGAAGCTGAGCGACGAGACGTCGACCTTGGCCAACCTTGCGACGCTCGTCGCTGCCATCGACGTGCCCGGCGTGCTCGAGTTACTCGTCTACGGCGTGAGCATCTACGTTGCGCTGTGCAAGCAGGTGGTCACGACGGATCTGTCACTCGCCTCCGTCAAACAGGCGAACAGCAAGACGCAGGACTGCCTGCAGCACGTAGGCGAGGCCCTGGACGACTTTGCTCGCTATCGGGAAAGTGTGCTCGGGGATCCGACCATCACGATCGCCACGCCCGGTAACGGCCAGAGCGGCTCGGGGAACTGGGCCGCGCAGCTCAACGCGCTGGTCCTGCAGGTCGCCGCGGCGCGCCTCTCGCAGATCGACTACACGTTTAGCTTGTCCTACAGCACCGGGATCGACACAGCGTTCGCCGACGGCTCGATCGACGACAAGGGCAGCCCCCCGGGCACGACGACGAAGACGTTCAAGGAGACCGTTGCGCCACTGAGCACCCCGCCCATCCCAGCGAACCTCACCGGCTTCCTGCAAGACATCTGGACGCCGTACGTGGCCAGCGTGGCAAGCGCCCTCGATCTGCTGTACGCGAGCCACTTCGCGTGCATCCAGAGCTGGGTTAGCGACGTCACGGCCTGCCAGTCGCAGCTCCCGCAGCTCCCGCCGACCTGGAGCCCAACATTCGGCGACGATCCGTGGACCGCGGGCGTGCCCAACGGCGCCGTGTGGACCGCCGGAGCCCGCGTCCAATACGCCGTGATCGCCGCGAACGACACCGCCACGCTGCCGGGGCCGTGGAGTGCCCCGCTCACGGTGACGACGGGCTCATGCCCCACGATGCAGCTCCAGCCCGACACCACGGGCTCGATTAGCTATTACCAAATTTGCCGGCAGGTGCAGTCGTTGGGCAGTCATGGCTTTGGCAGCACGGAGCTCGTGGGCGTCGTGCCCGCGAACGCCGCGAGCTTCACGGATACCAACACCGTCGATTTGGGGACCAGCGCTGCGTCGCCCCGGGCGGAGCGCGTGAAGACATGACGCTCTCCTCCACGGACGCTGCGAACGCCGCCGAAACGCTGTGGCAGAACGCGGACGACGCGTCGTTCTGGGCGGCCTTCTCCACCTGGGTATCCGCTCAGCAGCTGGTGAAGGGGGACCTGCTCACGTTGCTTGGCGCCGTGCGCGACCTGTGCGACCTGACCTACGCCGGAGCGTACACATTGCCGGCCGCCCCTGGCGGCAATGCGGCGGGTGGCCCCGTCTACACCTTCGCAACCTGGGCCGCGTCGATCTACACCCAGTGCGCGGGTGGCGCGGAGCTCGGTGCTGCGCTTGCCAGTGCGGCTCAGTCTGGCGTCCGTCGCGACGCCGCGTGCGACATTGCGCGGCTCGTCGTGGCTTGGCAAGAGGGCACTCCCGTCTTCCAGTCGCCGATCCCCGTCGTTGGACCGGATTCCGGTACGCAAGCGTCGGCCTACGTGTCGGCGGGCCTGAATATCGCCGGAGGTCTCGCGTTTGCGGTGCCCGTCGTGGGCCCCTACCTGGGCACCGCGTTGCAGGTCGTCTCCGCTCTGGTGAAGCTGTTCTTCCCGGCGGGGAGCCCCCCGAGCCTCGCCGCCACGCTCGAATCGCAGCTGGATCAGCAGCAGGATATCCAGACGGCGGCGCAGAGCCTGACCGTTTCAGCGAACTGGCTGTCGGGGCTCGGCGGCACGATGAGTCAGCCAACGGCCACCTTCTCGGCGGGTTGGATCGAGGAAAACGTGCAGAAGCCGCTCGTGACGCACCTTTCGGCGAGCACCCCGATGGACGCGGATCTGCTTACGCTGGTCGCTCTGGTCGACGCGCCCGGGGTCCTGGAGTTCCTATGCGCCGGGATCAGCACCTACCTGGCCTTCTGCCGGCAACTGGTTTTGACGGACCTGACTCTGGCCGCAAGCGCGCAGGCGAGCTTGACAGAGGGCGGAGGGCTGGACGCGTGCCTGCAGCAGGTTGCTTCAAGCCTGCTCGATCTCACGCGGTTCCTGCAAGCGACCGGCGGTGTGCCGGGCGGAGTGCAGACCTCGAATGCCAATTGGGCTGCGCAGTACAACTCTCTCTTGTTTCAGGTCGCTGTGGGGCGGCTCTCCAACATCCGCTACAGCTCCGCGTCCGAGCTGCACTACCTCCAGTTCATGATCAGCGATCACGGCTCTCCCGCGGTCAAGACGCCCACGAGTGACCCGATCGTGCACCCTCCGGGTTATCCGACCAACGTTCAGGTCGCGGCCATGACCCAGACCTTCTTGACGACCGGATGGCTCACTTACGTGCAGAGCGTCGCGACGGCGCTCGACGAGTGCTACGCGACGTACTTCGCTACCATTCAGACCTGGATGCAGAGTGCGGCGGCCTGGGCGAATGCCCTGCCGCTACCGCCGGTCAGCTGGACGCCGAGCGTGATCGCTTGGACGACCCAGACGCCAAACGGTGCCGTCTGGGTGCCAGGCGCCCAAGTGCGGTATGCCGTCATCAACGCGAACGCGAACGGCATCGCGACACCCGGCGCGTGGACCAATTGGATCACCGTGACCACGGGCGGGTGTCCAACGCTCCAGCTTCAAGCCCCGACCGGTAATACACAGGGTTACTGGATCTGCCGTCAGGTGGTCCTACCGGGGTCTGCTCAGTTCGGCGAGACCGTCCTCATCTACCAAGCTTTAGCGCCACCCTGGAGCTTCACCGACACGGACGCGAGCAGCGTGGGCGCCGCAGCGGCGCTCGAGGTGTAGGCCAGCAAGCCGCGCTTCAGTGGAGAACCAAACAGAGGTGGCGCTCTCAGCAGCGTCACGAGGCCAAACTCATGGTGCTCCGCGCTGTGATCGCCGAGGGTGACGCTGCTCCAGAGACAATGGTTTACTCGAGCATCGCAGTGGCCGCGACGAGTACGGCGCACTGGTTGGTCAGCGTTTCGAGGTCTTGCCCCTTCGTGGGTGCATTGGCCGCGTCGTTCGCGCTGGCTCGAACCATCTCGCTGTACAACCCCGTTGCCAGCAGCGCGCGCAAGTCAGGGTTGCTCCTCCAGACGTACAGGACGTTGCGCCAGAACGCGCTGGTGCCCGTTCGGTAGTCATCGGTGTCTCCGTCGGGGGCACAGCCCGTCGTCGGCCAGCTCTGAACGACATCGTTTTCGGTCAGGCGTTGCCGAGCACCGAGCAGAAGCTGCTTGGCCCAGCTAAGACACTGCCCTCGAGAAATTGGATCTTGGAGAGACATGGCATCACTCAGCGCACCGAGCATCAGCCCTTGGTCGCCGGTCCAGGCCCAGTCGTCCTGAAAGCCCGTGCATTCGTAACAAGGACGATGGTTGCACTGGGGGCCAGCGGTGTTGGCGAAGCGCCCCACTCTTTCTCGAACCAATCCCGCTTCTCCCTTGTCGTCCAGCTTCCACCAGAGCGCCTTGTCCGTACTGTCCTTGAACCAGGTGAAGAAGAACTTGAACTCGCTTTGGGCAGCCGCTCGCGCTGCGGGATCGGCGGCGCCGAGTCGCTGCGCGACCGTCAGATAGAGCGCGTTGGTTACCGTGTTTTGAATGCCGCAGAGCCTCCCGTTTTTCGGATCCCCGTTCTTCGGACCCAGGTAGCTGCTGGACGTTCCGCTCCAGTACGCGTTCCACACGCCGCCTTCGACTGCCGGCCCGTACTCCTCGAACGTTCCGGATTCGCGACGCGCCCACACGAAGGGCGCGTTGCCCGTGTAGCGCGACCAGCAGTTGTCGAGGATCTGCTTCATCGCTGGCCAATTCGTGCGAAAGAAAGGCTTTTGCAGCGCACGCTGCGTGGCCACGCTCCACCACCCGAAGTCGTCGAACCAGGCGCCGTCATAGCCGCCAGGAATGTACTTCAAGGACTTTTCGAGTTGCGTGACCGCCATCTCCGCGACCTCATTGGCGCTGCTCGCGTCGATGACCTCGAGATAATCGATCATCGTGTCGAATGAATTGCCCAGCTTCCAGAAGGGCGCCTTCTGACCCGTGTCGTTGGTGCTGAACACGCTCTTCAGTTCAGCGAATTTTTCCTTCGCGGCTGCGCGATAGGAGCCTGCGGATGCTTGAGTTCCCATGTGCTTGTCCTCCTCTGTGTCGCAATGAATCGTGAAAGCATCGTCGCCTCACGTGATTGGGTAACCCGCGAACGTTCGAATTGCGCGCTGGTCACTCGCGACGGCAAGATACGCTCATGGGCTGGCGTTGATCGGAATAGTCATTTGGTATTTGGAGGCGCGTTGTTGCGGTTTGGTTGCAGATGCTTTCAGATCGGTTTCGGAGATCCCCACGATTCGAGGCCGGTGCGGCGCTCGGCGACGAAGAGTGTGAACGCTTGCAGCCGTTTTTGGATCGCATCCGCGAGGACGTGGGATGCGTTCTCGCGCACGGCCACTGCGTGCAGCAGGCGCTCGCTCAGGTCTTCTGCTCGATTGAGCTCGGCCATGGTGACCACGGTCCGTGCGCCGATCTTGTCCCAGCTGCGGCGCAGCAGTGATGAAAGACCCACCAAAGCCTCGGCGAGATTCTTGTAGCCCGGCGCGACTTTGAAGTCCTTCAATGGCTGGCCGTTGACCAGACCGCGATTCGCGAGTGCAACCGCGTCCGAGTGAAGGTTGTCGCGGAGGGCGATGCCTTCATCATTCAATGCGAGCAGCGCTTCTGGCGGTGCCGACGCGGATACGTACTCGCCCTGTGCATGCATCAAGGCCAGGGCGTACGTCTCGAGATTGTCGAAGTTTTTGAGCTCGCAGTCGATGAGACGGCTCGCGCGTTCGCGGAACGTCAGGATCCGCGGCAACGCGCCAATCGCGGTCGTGTACGCGCTAGTGACATCGATGTTGATGACCGAGAGCTCGGCGGTGGTGAGGGCGGCTAGGTCCGGGACGACTCTCTGGTACGCCTCTCGGTAACGTAAACGCGCCGTCGCCGGCTCGGCCGATGGCGCGGTCGCATTCGGCGTGGGATTGGATTGCTCGGTAGACATGGACGGTTCCTGTTCGGGTTTCGAGACGCTCAGCGCGTCACGCACCGTCTGGGTCGACCAGGCACGCGGCTCAGTTGTGTGAATGTGAAAAAATCGTCAGCGGAGACTCGGCTCGTTGTGTGCAAGGGGAGTGCTGCGGTTGCCCGAAGCCGGAATTGCTTGCGGGCAAGGAATTGGCATTGGGGACGCATTCGGATTTCCTTGCCGGCAAGCGACGGGGAATGGCCGACCCTTCGAACTTCCTTGCGCGCAAGCAGCGTCGCGGGGTGTTTGCTCCGAACTTCCTTGCCGGCAAGCAGCTGGGGTCGTGTGTCCCCTTCAAAAGTTTCTTGCGGGCAAGCGGCGATCGGCCCGGCGCATCTCGAAACTGCTAGCCGGCAAGCAGCGGTGGAGGGGTGGGTCTTCGAACTTCCTCGCTGGCAAGGAAACCCGGACGGAGCGCCCCTTGATAGTCCTTGCCGGCAAGTGGCCTCGCATTGTCGGGGCACTCTGCTTCTGTCACAGTTGGAGCGACCCAATGGCGCGGCACCTAGAGTCCACCGACCTCCCTGATGACATCGCGCGAACGGCCGAGGCCCAAGTAGCGACAGGCCGGTTTGCCAGTGTCGAGGATGTGGTTCGCGCTGGCGTTGAAGCGATCGCGACGCTCGAGCAAAAGCGAGCCGCCGTCCGAGCTGCTTTGGAAGAGGGCGAGCTAAGTGGAGTTTTCGAGGGCGACGCCTTCGCGAGCGTGCGCGCTGAGCTTGGGCTCACTCGGCAATAGGGTGCCCCATTGCCATATCGGTTTACTGAGCACGCCCGCGCTGATTTGCGGTAGATCGCCGTGTCTGCATGTGGTCCGACGACTAGGCAGTAAGAAGAAGAAAATGTCTCTACGCATCTGGGCAATCAAGATCGGCGAACTCAAACCGCTCTCACGCGCCGGCCTTCTCCTCTTCGGAGCACGCTGCGCGCTACGCGTGGAACCATGGCTCCCACCCGCAGCCGCCCCACTCTGGTCACGCGGACTAAACCACGTAGTGAACTCCGCGTTTTCCGTCACAGACTCCGAACCAATCGCAAAACTGCGTCGTGACCTGTCCGATCGCGGCGCCATGGCGTGCAACGAGCTCGCAACCACCAACGAACCGCTCGGTCGCTGCATGAACTACACGACGCAGATCTTAGCGAGTGCCCTCGACGCCATAGCTCTGGATGACGCATCAGCGCTCAAGAAAGAGGTCATTCAAGCCGCAAAGCTGTCCGCCTCGATCCCCGCCATCCTCGCGCACGCGGGACGAATCGAAGTCCCCTCGGGTTCATCCGCAGTCGACGTCGCCTGCGTCACCGTGTGGGACGCGATTCGCGCCGACATCGCCGCCGTCGCAAACGCCGTCCCAGCGATCGAGCGTGCCGAAGACCGCGTACTCGCCCTGACCAAGTGCGCGCCACTTTGGCCCGGCGAAGTTCCCGCGTGGGTCACCCAATAACAGCGTCGCTAGTCGTCACACAGCGGCGGTGCGAGCCAGTGGCCGTCCGCGTCGACCATGCAAGAGGGCGAAAAGCCGTTGTTCGGTTTCGTTGTTTGGCAGGTTGAACCTGCGGGACCCGGCGCCGCTGTCATTGGGCAGCTGCGGCAATCGGCGCTCGTGGGCATGGGTGTATCGCAGGTGCGGCCGCCGCAGATCTTGCTGTTCTCGTACCAGGCGAGGAGTCGCCCGCGCTGGTCGAAGCCAAAGCTGGACAGGGCGCCGCAACCCGTAAACGTAAAGTAGCGAGTGCCGTCGG
Source organism: Polyangiaceae bacterium (assembly GCA_035634635.1). Taxonomy (GTDB): domain Bacteria; phylum Myxococcota_A; class Polyangia; order Polyangiales; family Polyangiaceae; genus PMG-095. The sequence goes on along the minus strand of DASQCO010000024.1, from coordinate 5,756 downwards.
AGCATTCCTCGTAGGTCACGCCGGTTTTGCCTTTGGGAATGTTCCAATTGGCGACGAGCCACGCCTCTTCCAGAGTCGGTGGGCACTGCGCTCCGAGAAATGGGTTCGCGATGCTCGAGGAGCATTTGTTCGCACTCCAAGCGCAAGTGCAGCCGTTGACGTAGATCTGATTGCAGTTGGGGTCGTCAGGTGTGCTGCCACCGCTAGCGATGATCTGAGTGCCACCACTGCCGCCGTCGTTGACGGTGCCGCCAGAAGTCATCGCGACGCTCCTCCCGCCGCTTCCGCCAGCATCTGCGCTGCCACTCGCGTTGCCAGCGCCACCGCTCGCGACTATCCGCGTCCCGCTCCCGCCCTCATTCATCGCGCCGTTCCCGCCCGGCACAGTCCCGTCTCCGCCAGCGCTCGTCCCCGGTTGACCTGCCGCACTAGGCCCAGCTGCGCCGTCGTGCGATTTCCCTCCGCACCCAAGCGTAACCACGAGTGCCGCCGCACACACCGCCGCCGCCGAGCTCTGCATGATCGACGCCTAGCACCTCTCTTCGCGCCTACCAGACGTGAAGAGTTGCACCCGTCGACACGACGATGATTGCCAATAGAAACTGACAGTTACAACCGAAGCAATCTCAGCGTCGAGCCAATCTTCCCCGCCGCTCAATCGGCTTCTCCAACGCCGCTTTCAGCTCGATTACTGCTTCGCCTGACGCTTTCACTTTCGCTTCACTGACCACCGGATCGGCACCGTGGATGATCGCGTTGCTGAGCGTGATCAAGTCGCGCAGCTTCTTGTGCAAGCTGCGATCGATGCGGTGGCTGCGGAACAAGATTTCGACCACGCGATCGTTGGGAATTCGGCGTCTCGGGCGTCTGTCGGAGGGACCGCGATCGCCGAGATACTCTTTTCCGATGCTGTCGAGTTGGGCTTCGATTTGTTCGTAGTTCTTCAGGAACTCGTCGAGGCTCCCGATTTGCTGACCTTCGACTTGGGGATCCACGCCACTCTGTAAGCTCTTGCTGGCGCGCTCAATACGCTTCGGTGAAATGACGTCGAACACGAAGTAGGAGATGGCGAGGAGGCTGGTCAGAAAGCCCGCCTGGCCGGCGCTGAGCACGAGCCGTCGTTCGAATTCGTTCTTTGACGATTCGAACACCATGGTCAGGTTCGCGAGCAGCAAGCTCACGATCACTAAGACGGTGATGAAGAGCAGCAGCGCGAAGTAGCGCGCTTTCAAACTCTCGACGGCATCGCGCAAGGTTTCGTCTTCGAGCCCTTCTCGACTCAGCTCGCTGCGAAAGAAGATGAAGCCGGTCAACGTGAGCCCGTACACCGCGGCCACGACTTGGGCCGACGTCGACGACAGGTACAAGATCTGACTCTCGTTCAAGACCAAGCCGCGTCCGCTGGACCCCGCAAGGCTCACGAGCACCGTCCCCAACACGAACAGCGCAGTAAAGCCCATCATCACCAGCGAGAGGGGGAGCGCCTTTTTCATCGATTTCTCACCGTGTTCGCGCCTCTCGTCAACGCCGGAGAGCCATTCTTCCGGTTAGAGTGATCGCACGCAGGCCGAGCGACCATTCACTGACTCCGAGAATGCTCGCACGGATGCGCAACAAATGTTCGCCCTTGTAAACACCACAAGTCGCTTTCAATTGCCGGCGATTCTTTTGGTTGCCGCGGCGGCTGCCTGCGGTTCGACGGACAACGTGATTGGCTCGCTGCTCGGCCATCGGACCCCGCCTGGAGCGAGTGGGGCGCCGAACAACGGCGGAACGTCGTCGTCCGAATTCGCTAATACTAGCGGTGACGGGCAGGGGGGCAGCGCGGGTGACACCGCGTCGCCAATTTCCGAAACAGCGGGGGCGTTCGATCCGGGATCCGAGGGAGGTGCCGGAGGTGCACTCCACATTGATACACCCCCTAGGTGCGGCGACGGCCTCACAAGCTCGACCGAGTCGTGCGACGACGGCAATAATGTCGATGGCGACGGTTGTGCGAAAGACTGCAATTGGGACGCATTTGCATTTTTCAACAGGCTTGAGGGGCCACCCTACCGTGCCCCAGTGGCCATATCCGGCGACACGATCGTCATGGGGCCGTTCGTGCTTCGGTTGCAGGGGTTGGTTTGGGCGCTAAAGCAGACGCTGGCCGCGGGCGCGCCCGGCGGCGGTTCTGATCCATTCGACGACCCGGACCCGGGCACCGCGACCTTCGCCTCGGCGGTCGCCGTTTCCGGCGATACCATCGCCATTAGCGCCCCAGGCGACAATGAAGCCGCTCATGGCGGAGGCGCGGTCCACATCTATCGCCGCGTGGGGTCGAGCTGGGTCTGGCAACAAAAGCTCCTGCCTACTCTGCCTGACGGCACCCAGGACGGTAGTTGGGGCGAGGGCTTCGGTAGCGGGCTTGCATTGTCAGAGAACACGCTGGCGGTCGCAGCTACGGAAGATGACGACTCCTCGGGCTCTGTGTATGTGTTCCGTCGTGGGGCGACCGGCTTTGTTCCAGAAGCCAAGCTCAGCGCGACTCTTCCTGGTGGGGCACCAGATGGCGAGGCGTACTCGAGATTCGGCACCTCCGTGGCCGTGTCGGGCGACAGAATCGTCGTGGGCAGCGGTAGAGAACCGGGAGCCGCGTATGTGTTCGATCGCTCTGGAGCGGCTTGGTCTCCGCAAGCCAAGTTCTTGCCGCCGCCTCACGTTCGCACCGTGAACTCTGGAGAGATGAGCATATTCGGTGCCGCGGTCGCGGTCGCGGGTGACACTATCGTGGTCGGAGAGCCGTTTGTTGCAGGCCTAGGCACGATGGGCACCGCCTACGTCTTTGAACGATCCGACACGGAGTGGGCCATCACGGACACGCTGCAGCCAGCCGCGCCTTCACTAGACGGGGAAAACGGAAGATTCGGCATTTCGACGGCGATCTCGAGTGCACGTGATCTGATCTTGATTGGCAGTGACTTCGATACGCATGCCGGAAACTACTATCCCGGCTCTGGTCACGTGTTTAAGCGCAAGGGGCCGACCTGGTCGTTCGATAGTCAACTGCTCGCGGCGGTTTCACGCGTCGACGAGCTAAATCCGTATCAGCCGCGGATGGGCCTGTACGCCGCAATCTCAGGTGACCAACTGCTGCTGGGCGGTGAAACGACCAGCTACTTGTTCACCCCCAAAAACGACTCCTGGGACACACGCCTGGTGATCCCCATCTCCGGCCTCCACCTCTAAAAGCTAAACGCACACCGCCCCGCGATGCACGCAACACCCGGTGTGTTCGGACAAGCGTAGCTCACGGCGCACGCGTTCTCGACGTACGAGCGACACAGCTCTCGCCCGGACTGCCTCACCACGCTCACGCTCGCGCGTCGCACGGGGACGATGCAGTACGTGTAACAAGCGCCGATGCTCTCGACGGTCGCGCAGTCCGCATCGCTGTCGCAGGCGTTGTTCGTTTCGACCAAGCGCTCGAGGGCGGCGTCGGCGGTGTGTTGCAGCTCGGTGCAGTCTGCGGCAACCGGTTCGGGATCGTCGGTTGCATCTAGCGTGGCCTTGCCCCCGCAGCTGACGGCGAGCCAGGCGGCAACCAGAGCCAGTCGCGGCGCCCAGGTGGCTTGCATCTCGAGCCCAATACCAGAGCGCGTGGGGGGCGAGAATGTCGGCGACGAAGCGGACGATGCGTCACAACTAGAGACGGTCAAGCAGCCGACCCGGGTCGGTGCTCGGGATAATTTATTAGCTAATTCAATTGGTTATGAGCGTATCCAGCTCGGGCGGAAGGCGGCCGGGGATTGATATTTGAGCTCGCGCCTAGAGAGGACTAGGTGTTCGCCAAGATGACAACCGCCGCTGGGCCCAAAGCCACCTCATTTCCCAAGGACCAGATCAAAGTTCTCCTGCTCGAGAACATCCACACCAGCGCACAGCAGATTTTTGCGAATGAGCACTTCCAGGTCGAAGCGCTCAAGCAAGCGCTCAAAGAGGAAGAGCTGATCGAGAAGATCAGTGACGTGCATGTGCTGGGTATCCGCAGCAAGACGCACGTCACGGAGCGAGTGCTCGCGGCGGGTAAGCGGCTGCTCAGCGTGGGTTGCTTCTGCATCGGCACCAATCAGGTGGACTTGGGCGCTGCCAATCGCCGCGGCGTTCCGGTGTTCAACGCGCCGTTCTCCAACACGCGCAGCGTCGCCGAGCTGATCATCAGCGAGATCATCGCGCTCTCGCGCAAGCTGACCGAGCGCTCGCAAGAGGTACACGCCGGAACCTGGAACAAGGCTTCCGTCGACTGCAACGAGGTGCGCAACAAGACCCTCGGCATCATCGGCTACGGTCACATTGGTCGTCAGCTCGGCGTGCTCGCGGAGGCCATGGGCATCCGCGTGATCTTCTTCGATATCTCGTCGAAGCTGCCGATGGGCAACAACCGCGTCGTCGCGACGCTCGATGAGCTGCTCGCGGAGGCCGACTACGTTTCGCTGCACGTGCCGGCCACGCCGCAAACCAAGAACATGATCGGCGCGCGCGAGCTCGGCCTGATGCGCAAAGGCACGTACCTGCTCAACGCCAGCCGCGGCACCGTGGTCGACATTCCCGCGCTCGCCGCCGCGCTGAAGAGCGGCCACTTGGGCGGCGCCGCGATCGACGTGTTCCCGCAGGAACCCGAGTCGAACAGCGATCCGTTCAAGAGCGAGCTGCAAGGCCTAAAGAACGTCATCCTCACGCCGCACGTCGGCGGCTCGACGAGCGAAGCGCAGGAAATGATCGGTCGCGAAGTGGGCACTTCGCTGACCCGCTACGTGAACGCCGGCGCCACCACCGGCGCGGTGAACTTTCCGGCGATCGAGCTGCCGGTGCAACCGGGCAAGCACCGCATCCTCAACGTACACCGCAACGTCCCGGGCGTACTCGGCGAGATCAACGGCATCGTGAGCCGACTCAAGGCCAACATCCAAAGCCAAGTCCTCGCGACCGATCCCGAAACCGGTTACCTGATCATGGACCTCGATCAAGACGTCTCCAACGAAGTCCGCCACGCCATCGGCGAACTCCCCACGAACGTCCGCACGCGCATCCTCTACTGACGCGCCCCAAAAAACGGCGCGCTCCCTCGAGCGCGCCAAACCCCATCCCGGCGCTGGTCCACCCGACCCGCCGGGATTTTTATTGATGGTCACGCGCCACGTCAAAACCGTCCCAGCCTCCGGCGTCGCGGACGAAGGAGAGGGAGAGGGTGAAAACCGCCAAGACGCCAAGACGCCAAGAAGAGGGAGAGGAGATTGGGGTCGCGTGGGGCGGCGCGTGGCGTCGCGGGGATTTCGGTGGGTGGAGATTGACGGGGGGATTGGCCGCCAAAACGCCAAAACGCCAGAAGAGGGAGAGGAGATTGGGGTTCGCTTGGGGTGGCGCGTAGCGTCGCAGGGACGTTTGTGCGCGGAGATTTGCGAGGCGATTGGGCGATTGGGCGATTGGGCGCCAAACGCTACTGATGATTCATCGCGTTTCTACCCGATTCGCCGCTCGACAAAGCACGACTCACTGCACTGTCTGTCGCTGACAGTTGGAATGATTCAGGAGGCGGGGTTCTGCTTCAGAAATTATGGTTCGGAGTCGAACCATAGTTTCTGTTCGTTGAGGGTCATTTCGGGCAGCGCACGCTGCAGCCGAGCCGCAGTTCACGTTCCTTCGACGTGGAACGTCACGACACGCAACCGTTCGCGCCGGACAAGGCCCAAATTCCGGAAAAGATGTGCTCCGCGAGG
>DASQCO010000023.1:0-19225 GCA_035634635.1 Polyangiaceae bacterium | reverse complement strand
GGTGGTAAGCCCCTGACGCTGAGCGGAAGCACTCAGGTCGCGATCACCAAGGCCGTCATTCCGGCGGACTGGAAGAGCACCGATCCCTCGCCCGCGGATCCCGCGCACCTGTACGATCTTCAGATCGCCGTCGCGCCGGATTCAGTGGCTGCGGGCAAGGCCTTCGAGTTGTGCATCACCAGCATCAAGCCGGTGATCGACGGCATGAGCAGCGGCGCCGGTGGCGGCGGCGGCACGGGCGGTGGCTGCAAGGCCAACAACGCCGGCACGATCAGCACCAATCTCGACATCTCAACGCTCGGCCCGAACTACGGCTTCCAGAACAACGTGAACAACGCGTCCAGCGGTTCGCAGAGCGTGGCCGGCTTCTACGGCTCGACCTGCGCGGCGATGAACGTGATGACCTCTGGAATTTCGAGCAGCAACAACGCGCCTGCGTCGTATCCGTCAATCGTCGATGGTTGGCACTACGGCAAGTGGAACGGCGCCTACGGCAAAGCAAACGCGAAGGCGATTTCGGCGCTCACCTCCGTGACGAGCAGCTGGGCGTTCACGCCACCGACCGGCGACAAGTGGGACGTCGCCTACGACATGTGGGTTTCGTCGAACACGGGCCTCACCGCGCCAGACGGAAACACGCTCGAAGTGATGGTCTGGCTCGACTACTCGATGACCATGACCACGAATGCGATCGGCTCGAAGGTGGGCACCTTCTCCGCCGCCGGCACCAGCTGGGAAGTTTGGTACGGCGCGACCGGTTCGTGGCACACGGTCAGCTATCGTCGCACGCCGGACTCGGCTGCGGTCACCAACTTCGACCTGACGCCGTTCCTGAAGGATGCCGTCACGCATGGCACGGGCACGACCGCCTGGAACTTGCTCGGCGTCGAAGCCGGCTTCGAGCTCTTCAACGCGAAGACCGGTGGCTCGATCGATTCCTACTCGCTGACCATCAACTGAGCGTCAGCTCCGTCCGAAGCGCCAGGCGACGCCCGCGAAAGCGCGGGCGGCGTACAACGCATTGACCGCGATATACGGCAGGAAATACAGCTCGATCCTGCCGATGAGCGCGACGTACAGCAGGTACGACGGATAGTGGATTAGAAACTTCGCGCCGCTCTCGATTAGCCCGATAATTCGGCGCACGAACGAGCGCGGCGCGGAGTTCCCGCCAGCGCTGGGCCCTGGCCCTGCGACTTCGGGGCGGCGCACGAAGGTGGTGAGCGCGATCCCGGATGCCAGCGCCACGAGGCCGAACAGCCCCAAGAGCAAGAAGCGCACATCCTGCTGCTCTTGAAACAGCCGCACCGCGACGGCTGCGAGCAAGCAAAACGCCTTCAGCTCATCCATCAGGAAATCGAGCAAATGCCCGACAGGGGACGCAGTCCCTCGCCAGCGCGCGAGCATGCCGTCCGCGCAGTCGAGCACGTACGACAACTCGAACACCACGACTGCCGCGATCAGCCCCAGGTGCCCCGGCCAAAGCAGCAGCAACGCCACGGAACCGAGGGCGACGAATACCGCCGACAACGTGATCTGATTGGGCGTGATGCGCGTTCCTTCGATGGCGCTCACGAGCAGCGCGGCGATTGGGCGGCAAACGTAAGCGTTCCAAAACAAATCCGGAACCTTGCGCGTCTTTCGGTAAACTTCGGCGGCACTCATCTGTTGCTCAAACCCAGGCTACCGTGATCTCTGCTCGATCTCGACTCGTCTCATTGCTTTCGCTGCTCGCGCTCTCGGCGTGCAATGCGCCCGAGCGCCACTCCGCTCCCCCGCCAGCCACGGGCCCCGGACGCGCGGATTTGCACGCAATGGGCGGCACTGCGCCGACGCCCCCATTGCCCTCGGCAGTCGCTGCGCCGCCCGTGTCGGCAGCGTCCGCTCTGGCTCCGTCCGTTTCCGAGCCCGCACCACTTCCCTCTGCCTCGGCGCCGGTCGTTCTCGCCGCGCCCGCTGAGCCGGTCTCGCCTCATCACTACGTCATCGCCGCGATCGGCGATTCACTCACCGATCCGCGCTCGCACGGCGGCGGCTACCTCGAGTACCTGAAAACTCGCTGCCCGACGCTCGAGATCGACAACTTTGGCAAGGGCGCGACCATGGTCAACCAGATGCGGCGCGCCTTCGATGAGCAGGTCGCGGTCTCGCCTCGGCGCTACACGCATCTCGTGATCTTCGGCGGCGTGAACGACCTGTACAGCGATCTGACCGCGTTTCGCACGCCCGCCAAGATCGAGAAGGACCTCGACTACATGTACACGTGGGGCAAGGCGCACCACGTCAAGGTGGTCGCACTGACGGTCGCGCCCTGGGGCGGCTTCAAGCGCTATTTCAACGACTCGCGTGCCGCCGCGACACGCACGGTCAACGCCTGGATCCGGGAGCAACCCAAGGCCGGATATGTCGATTCTGTCATCGACGCGTACGCCCTTTTGTCCTGCGGCGACCCGGAAAGGCTGTGCGAACGCTACCTGGAGCCGTTCAAGGACGGCATCCATTTCGGGCCGAAGGGCCACGAGGTGCTCGGCCAGGCGCTGTATCGCGAGGCCTTTTCCGACTGCGAATGAGCGCCTTTCCCGGCCATTTTCAGCGGCTTTGCCAAAGCACATCGGAGCCCTTGGGAGCGCCCCCATTTTGCGCTATTGAAGCGCGCGATGGCGACGAGCGAATCGAACGAACCGGAAGTCAAGGGCGCAGCGAGTGAGCCTGCCCCCGCCAAGAAGGTCACCCGCCGCGCGGTGGTGGAGGAGGAGCCGACGCCAGTCGTGGGCGGTCGCTTCCTACTCGCCGCGGTGATCATCGGCGCGCTGACGGTGATCCCGATGTCCGCGCTCGGCAACCTGTTCGAGCCCGCGGAGCCGCCCCCCACGGACACCGCTGCCTGGCAGGCGGGTTCCAAGGGCACGATTCGTCTCACCGTCGTCACGGCTGACGCCAACGCGCTCACTTGCGCTTCGACGCAAGAGTTCGAAGGCCGTCACTGCGCCATGAAGAGCGAGAACGAGGTCTGGCCGCGCGATCCGAGCGCCCCGCTCGACGACAACAAGGCCAGCATCATTCAGCCGTACCGCACCTGGCTGGACAACAAGCTGATCATGGTGTCCGGTGTTTGGTCGCATCCTTCGGTGGCGTACCGCGTTCACCAAGAGCCGCAGGGCAACGTGCAGTTCGACAAGCTCGCGCGCTTCGTCGTCGAGTGCGAAGTGCACTTCCCCGGTCAGATGGAAAAACCCGCGCTCCGTTGGCAACCCGGTCAATCCTGGGGCACTGAATCGCCGACCATGGTTGCCATCACGGACAGCTGCAAAGTGATCGAAGAGCCGTCCGCGGCTTGCCCCTCAGGCCCGATCTGCGCGCTGATGAACGCCTTCAGCACGATCAAATGAGCGAAACGGCGACGCGCACCAAGGCACCGCTCGTGGTGCGCGCGCTTTCGACCTGGTTCGGCTGCGGCGCATCCAAACTGGCCCCGGGCACCATGGGCTCGTTCGGCGCAATCCCCGTTCACCTCGGTTTGCGGCTGCTGCCCTTGCCCGTGCACTTGGCAGCGGTCGCCGGCATCACCGCGCTGGGCGTGTGGTCCGCAAACGAAATGTCCAAAGCCATGGGCGTCGAAGATCCACAGTGCGTGGTGATCGACGAAGTGGCGGGCACCTTGATCGCCATGAGCATGGTGCGCAATGGTCCGATCGGCGTGCAAATACTCGCCCTCGGCCTATTCCGGCTGTTTGATATCTGGAAGCCCGGCGTGATCGACACCGTGCAGAACGCCAAACCCGAGGGCGTCGGCATCATGGCAGACGACGTGCTCGCAGGTCTTCTCGCCGGCGTGCTCAGCCTCGCGGTCGAACGCTTCGTTCCCGGCGCCAGCGGCCTCTGATCTTTTTTGATGGTCACGCGCCACGCCGCGACCGTCAAAGCCTTCGGCGTCGCGGACGAAGGAGACGCGCATTTCGGCGAGCCGCGTCGCTTGTTGATCCAGGCGACGCTCGGTTCGACTCCCAGAGTTTAGACCGCCAAGCCGCCAAGACGCCAAGTCCTCTCGACATCCCAGAGCCCTCAGCACCCACCGGAGTTTCACGATGGATTTTGGAGTCGCCAAATACGCTGCAGCGAGTCGTATGTTCGACGGGGCGCGGTTCATCGAGTGAACCCGATCTCCTTCGCTTGGCGGCTTGGCGGCTTGGCGGTTCAAAAATTCTGGAGGCCGCCGCTAGACGTCAGCGGTGGCGGATGTGCCGACCCAACTGAACGCAGCGCTCGAGCTTCGGTAGCGGCCGATCGTCACCTGTGACAAACATCGGGGCTTGTCCACACCGCAAGATCGCTGTGCGAAATTTCTCGAGCGCTTGGACGCGATTTTCAAAGTGGAGCCCGAGTTCTTCCCGCTCGAGTCGAAGCTCCCCGGTGCGCCGAACCTGGTCTGCATGGTGTATCGCGACATTCCGGAAGCCGACCACATCACTGGCGTTACCTTCGGGCTATCCGAGGTGGATCTCCCAGCCTGGCGTTCCAGCAGACCCGAGCTGATCATCTCGCTGCAATCGACTGACCTGGCTTGGCCGCTCGCCGTCGCAGAGATGGCGAACCAACTGCGTGGGCACTGCCCATTCGGCTACGGCGACGTGATCGACTACGGCCGCCCGATTTCCGAAGAATCCGAGATGTCCGGCTTCTTGGTGTTCACTCCCGCCATCCTCTCGCCCCACGCCGCGCTCGACATCGACGTCGGAGCAGAACGGCCGATCAACATCGCGGGCATGTACCCCATCTACGCGAGCGAAAGCGCGCTACTCGCAGAAATGGGACTTCAGAAGTTCTGGGAACACCCAAACCTCGACCGCTACGACGTTCATCGCGCAGCCGTGAGCGGGACCTGAACGAACCCTCCAGCGCCGCCCTCGCCCCCCCGTTTCCGGCGAGTATTCCTAGGACGGCGCCGACTTGGCTCGCGCACGCGCATCCAGGGAGTACCGATCACGGTTGCTGTCTCGCAGCGCGCGCAGCAACACGTGCGCCACTCGCTGAATGGGTGGAGAACGCAACCCTGCTCGCAACGCAATGTGCACTAGCGGCACTTCACACGGATCTCCCCACTGATAAACACGAAGCCAGTGGCCCGATGTCAGCTGAATCAATGCGAATCGTCAGGCCTGATGGAGCCAGGTTCCGACGGCGCAGCCCCCATCGCGAGGCAGCCATGAGCTTTCGGGAGTTGAGAAGTGACTCAAGCCGGATGAGCCGCTCACGATGGTGCGGAAGCGACGGTCAATGAATCCCAATAATGGTTCGGATCCGAACCATTATTTCTTGAACAGAACCCCGACGCGGAGTCATGTGCTTGCAAAGCGCCCTGCCCGATCGCCTCTTGCTCGTCTTCAATCTCCGCCGGACCACAATCGCAACCTCCGCGATCCAGCCTAATTCTAGCTCTCCGACAATCATCCCGCAGTGCGCCACTCCTACGGCGTGTTCTCGGCCCCCGCAGCTGCCGTCGAGTCTGCGTCCGATGCGTCGACTACGCCGGCGTCGGTCAGCTCGTGGAACGGCGTGGCCGAGGTCGACGCGGTGAGCCACACATAGAACTCGCTGCACGTGTCGTTGCGCAGCACGATCTCGTCCTTGTTGCGCTTGCGGATCAGGCACTGATTGCCGGCACAGGGCGCGACGGTTCGGTCGCCATCCGGCACGAACGCCAAATAGGGAGTGATGGTCGTCGGGTAACCTGCCAAGCCGATGTGGAACGTGATGGTGCGATTGGCTGGGAAATACGTGAACGATGGCAGCGGACCGTCGACCCCGTCGGGCAGCTTGCCGGCATCGAGCAACGGCAGCTTTTCCGGATCGGCCGAACTAAAGATCGTCCGATCTTCGTTTACGTAGCCATAGACGTCGACATAGTCCTCGTGACGACTACACGTGCTCGTACCCGAGCAACCATAGCTAGCGACCGAGAGCGCGCTCACGGCGAGACCGAGTGCCAAACGAATCCGCTCGCTCATCGATAATCCTTCGCTTCCGGGCCGAGCAGGGTTCCACACATGGTCTTGCATCGAATGTCTTTCGCGCTGCAGGCACACTTGCCTTGCTCTTTGAGCTTCAGCTTTTCGACCATCTGCTCTTTGCTGAAACCGGCGATGCGTTCGACGCGCTCGAAGCCCCAGTTGCCCTTGATCTGTTTGGGCGTGCGCGGATCGGTCGGCTTGTTGTCAGGCTCGGCGCAGCAACGAAAGCCGAGGAAGTAGTAATAAAAGCCTTCGTCGTGAGTGTAGATCTTGGGGCGGCACTGGTTGCGCACGCCCTTGTACCAGGGGCCCCCCGAGTGCACACTGTCGAATTTGCCGCGAAAATCGTCGGAATAGGTCTCGCTGGAGACGACTTCATCCGTGTTGCCGGGCAGGTCGGCGACTCCGTACGCGCTGACGCATTCGGGTTGGCTGCCGTTGCGCACGCCCTTCCACAGCCGAGCGAGCTCCTCCGGATCGCGCGCGGCGACCTTCTTCATGTTGGGGCTATCCCATTCCACGTCGCCCAAGCACTTGTTGGTGTCGCGCACGTAGCCGTAGGGGAACGGCAACATCTTGGGGCCCTCACAGGCCAGCGTCCATTCGGTCTCGGTGCACATGCGCTTGCCGACGGCGGCACACTTGACCTCTGCCTGATGAAAGCGATTCATCACTTCCGGACGAGCGCCCTTTTCGTTCGGCCAGGTGTAGGTATCCATGCAGTACCGCTTGTGCACCTTCTCACCCTTGCAGATTGACTTGGGCTCGAACTCTTCACACACGGTCTTCTTGTTGGACTTGTCGTACCAGCTCTTCTTGCACTCGTAGTCCACGTCAGTGCAGTAATCGCCATCGACCAACTTCATGCCCGCGGGACATGCGGCTTCGCTGCCGTCTTTCGCGGGCTCCGCCTTCGCGTCAGTTACTGAATCTTTCGTGGCGTCCTTGGGCGTGCCCTTGTCGGCGTGGCTATCCGGTGTCGGCTTGGTTTCACGCTTCGGTGCGGTTTCCGCCTTGTGTGAGGCGTCAGCAGGCAGCGCGGAGGGAGCTCGCGGCGCGGGCTCACGGTCGATCGGCGGAGCCGGCTTCGAGCCCGCGCAACCGACGAGAAAGACCATCAAAACCAAGGGGGATCGCATCGCCGGGGAAGGTAGTGCCTGCGCCCACAGCACGCAATCGAAACACCTGTGGCTCGATGCGACACCGCTGACGCTCGCATGCAAACAACGTGTCTGCGAGCGAGACGGGCAACTCGCCTTCGGCTACACTTTTGGCGGCATGCTGCGGCGAGCGGGACTCATTGGCGACATCCATTGCGAGGTCGCACGACTCAAACGCGTGATCGAGCACTTCCGCAGCCTCGGGGTGGACAGTGTGCTCGCGGTCGGCGACATCGCAGACGGCCACGGCGATCTCAATGAAACGTGTGCGCTCCTACGAGCCGAGGGCGCGTTGGCTGTCGCGGGCAATCACGACCGATGGCTGCTCGCCGGCGAAATGCGCGATCTCCCCGACGCCACTCGGCTCGAAACGGTGACGCCCGAAGCACGGAGTTACCTCGCGGGTCTGCCCAAAACGCGGCTGTTCGACAGCCCACGCGGCGCAGTGCTCCTCTGTCACGGCCTCGGCGAAGACGACATGGCCAGCGTGAAACCGGATGACGACTGCGAAGCGCTGCGCGGCAACGCCGCATTCCTCAAACTGCTGTCGCAACGCCCGGCGCGCTTCGTGATCAACGGCCACTCACACCGCCCCATGCTGCGCACCATCGACGGGCTCACGATCCTGAACGCAGGCACGCTGCATCCCAAAGACCGCTCCGTCTGCGCCATCGCCGATTTCGACGCCGGCGAGCTGCAGATCTACGACATCCGCGGCCACGCACTAACCCCCGCCGAAACCTGGTCCTTCGAACGCGGCTCCCGCCCCATCCAATCCCTCGCCGAATAAGCCGCGTTCAACCCCCACTCGACGATCTCTACGGCTCCCTGAGTTTGAACCGCCGAGCCGCAAAGGTCACAGAGATCTGAGGGAGATTTGGGGTAGCGTTTTGCCGGCAGGGCTCGTCCTCGTTCACGACCATGAACGGAACCACGATGAGCCGAAGTTGGGCTTTCCGAAGATTCAACGCGGCGCGCTGCGGGAACCCAACTCTCTCTTCTTCTCTGATCTCTGCGCCCTCTGCGGCTCGGCGGTTAGTCCCCTCTCCCTCTCACTCCGCGTCGGAGGCGGCGGCGAGGGCGGGGGCTTTGCGGTCTAGGGGGTAGCGGGCGCGTTGTTCGGTGGCGATTTTGATGACGCCGATCGCGTCGAGCGCGAGGATGACGTAGTAGGTTGGGTCGATTTCCCACCAGCGGGCGGCGAAGCGCGGGCTCATCGAGAACTCGTGGTGGTTGTTCTGGAACAGCTCGCCCAAGGTCACGAAATCCCACGGCAGCGTGTTGCGCGAGACGTCCGCGCTCTTGAAGTTACGGTAGCCGTACTTGTGGCCCGCCCAGTTCACGATCGCGCCGTGGATCGGCCCCATGATGAAGTGCGCCGGAAGCAAGAGGTACCACCAGAGCGAGGGCGCAAACACGACGTACATCGACGTGTACGCGGCTCCCCACAGCACGCGCATCAACCAATTTTGACCGAGGCGATCGAGCGCCGGCCAATCCGGCAGGCCGCCGTCGAAGCGCGCTTCCGGCTCTTCACGCCGATAGGCGAACGCATCATAGCGATGCTTGGTCGCGAGCATCATCGAGAACACGTTCTTGTAGAACAGCGGCGAGTGCGGATCTTTCTCGGTGTCGCTGAATGCGTGGTGCATGCGGTGCAAAATCCCGTAGCCACGCGCGTTCAGGTAGCTCGACCCCTGAGTCACGTAAGTGAACAGGTGGAAGAAGCGCTCCCAACCCTTGGACATCGTAAATTGCCGATGAGCGCCGAAACGGTGCAGGAAGAACGTCTGGCAAAAGACCGACAGCTGCCAATGCAGAATGAAGAACGCGATCAGGATGTACATGGCGAGTGTGCGGAAACTAGCGGAGTCGCGCCCGCCTGGTGGTCACGCTTCCGTCATTTGCCGTCATGATTTGGCTGAATTTCCCAATATTTGCGCTCTTATTGCCGCAACGCGCCGCAGCACACCAGCCCCCCTCGTCCCTTTCCGCTGGAGGCACCCGCAGCCGGGCTTGCTCATCCGACTCGAAATGACTAGGGTTCCGCTCCCGTTTTGGCCGATTCAAAGCAAAATCTCGACCCCACCACCGATCACGCCCTCGGTAGCTCGCCCCTGGTTGGGCTGATCATGGGCTCGAAAAGCGACTGGGAAACCCTGTCGCATACCGCCGAAACCTTGACCGAGCTGGGCGTGCCGTTCGAAGCGCGCGTCGTCTCGGCGCACCGCACGCCTGATCTGATGTTCGAGTACGCGGGCAGCGCGGAGAGCCGCGGCCTCGAGCTGATCATCGCCGGCGCCGGTGGAGCCGCGCACTTGCCCGGCATGGTCGCAGCCAAGACCACGCTGCCAGTGCTCGGCGTGCCCGTGCAGAGCAAAGCGCTGAACGGGCTCGATTCGCTGCTCTCGATCGTGCAAATGCCCGCGGGGATCCCGGTCGCAACGCTCGCCATCGGCAAAGCCGGCGCGATCAACGCCGCAATCCTGGCGGCATCGATCCTCTCTGCTCACCACCCGGCGATCCGCGACGCCGTGAAGCGCTACCGCGCCGCGCATACGCAAAGTGTCCTCGACAACCCCGATCCCCGACGCTGATTCGACGCGCATTGGCGTGCTAGGTGCAGGTCAGCTCGGGCGCATGCTCGGCCTGGCTGGCCTTCCGCTCGGATACGAGTTCGTGTTCGTCGATCCGAGCGCGAACGCACCCGCGTCGGTCGTGGGCGAGCAAATCACCTGTAGCTACGAGGATCCGCTCGGCCAGGCCGCACTCGCCAACTGCCAGGTCGTCACCTACGAATTCGAGAGCGTTCCGGTCGAAGCCGCCGAGGCCCTCGCTGCCCGAGTGCCGGTTTTTCCGCCGCCCTTCGCGCTGCGCGTGGCGCAGGACCGACTCCAGGAAAAGAGCTGTTTTCGCCTACTCGGCATCGGCACGGCGCCCTTCGAGGCCGTGGACAGTCTGGAAGACCTGAGCCGCGCGCTAGAAAAAGTCGGGCTGCCCGCGGTGCTGAAGACGCGCCGCCTCGGTTACGACGGCAAAGGGCAATTCGTCCTACAGCACGTGGAGGACGCCGAGGTCGCGTGGGCAGCGGTCGGCCAAGTGCCGTCGATCCTCGAAGGCTTCGTGCGCTTCGAGCGCGAGCTGAGCCTGATCGCCGTACGCGGGCGAGACGGCGAAACCGCGTTCTACCCGCTGGTCGAGAATCATCACCGGCAAGGCATCCTCAGGAAAACCCTCGCCCCCGCGCCCGCGTTGACGATGGACCTGCAGGGCGCGGCAGAGACCTACGCCGCTCGCGTGCTCGAGCACTTGAACTACGTGGGCGTCCTCGCCCTCGAGTTCTTCGAAACCCGCGGCATGTTGGTGATCAACGAAATCGCGCCGCGCGTACACAACTCCGGCCACTATTCGATCGAAGGCTCGCGCACGAGCCAGTTCGAAAACCATTTGCGCGCGATCCTCGGATTGCCGCTCGGTGATCCTTCCGCGCAATCGTTCAGCTGCATGCTCAACCTGGTCGGCTCGCTGCCAACGCGTGAATCCGTGCTCGCGGTCGAAGATGCGCACCTGCATTTGTACGGCAAATCACCGCGTCCAGGCCGCAAAGTGGGGCACATCACCGTGCGCGCCAAGACTGAAGCCCGCCTCGCCGAGCTCGTCGCCCAGCTCGAAGCGATCCCTGGCGTGTGCGGCGCGCAGTAACTTCTTTCGATCAAAGTCGCTGCGCGTCTTCCAAGATTCGGCGCATGTCGTCGTCATCGTCCGTGCGGTAGTAGCCGCGGATCGCCAGGCTGCGATCGACCAACACCAGGTGTGAGCCGTGGATGATGCCGCCGTTCTCTGCCGTTGGATCGGGCTTGCCGTCGAGCGCGAGCTTGAAACCATCGACCACGGTGTGTTTGACGACCGCGAGATCACCGGTCAAAAACGACCAATTCTTGTTATCGGCCTCGAAGCGCCGCGCGTATGCGAGCAGCACCGGTGGCGTGTCGTTCTCGGGGTCCACGCTGAAGCTCACCAGCTCGAAGGCTTGGCCGTTGTGCGCCGCTGCTACTTGCAACGCGCGCATGCGCTGGGTGATGCGCGGGCAAATCGTCGGGCAATGAGTGAAGAAGAACGCGGCCACCCAGACTTTCCCGCGCAGAGTCTGATCGCTCACCGCGTGCGCACTCTGATCGACCAGCGAAAACGCGCCGATTTGGCCGAGGTTCGGCAATGGCTCCGCGTGTTTTCGACAGCCAACGAGGCCGAGGATGAACGCGCCGAACACGAGCGCACAGCAGACCATTCCCCTCGCCAAGCGGCGCGAAATTGCCGCGCACCGTCGACCCAAAAACCAGCTCGAGAAAGCCATTCGCACGGGCTTCTATAGTCATCTCCAAGGACAAGCGAGCCGCTCCTGCGAATTTTCTCGATCTCCAGGCCTTCCGCTGTAATTCTGGTGAGTTACCCGATCGAGAGCTATTCGTCGCCCCCGCGAAGCTTGCGCGCGACGCCCGATCGGGTGTAGGGAGTCGCCTCACACGGGCTCTCGCAGCCCAGAAAGAGGACACCATGCGCTGGTTCCGAAAAATGCTGAACCGCCTCCGTTTCCCTGTCCCCACCGCCAGCTTCGGCTGATGGTCGTGTCCCGCCTCTCCGCGGGACTTCTATACGTTCGGGGTCGAGCCTTCCGCGTTCGCCGCGTCGAGATCGACCCCCCACCCGTGTTACCGCGAGCCGCAAGCTCGCGGTTGCATTTCCCGTGCTGCGGCGGTGCTACCTTAGCTGGGTGTCGCGCCGCGTCTCGTTGCCAGTGAACGATCCCTCTCGTCAACGCCCGAGGTCGACGATTGAAGCCGTGCGAGCGCGGCTCGGTGGACGTGCCCGCACCGATCTTCAAGCGGGTCGCGTGGTTTGTTTTTTGGACACGGGCGCAACCGGCGTCGTTCTCTACGGCCGCGGTGAAGAGGTGCACGTGTTCTCGAACGCGGGCTGGGTTCGTCGAACCACGACGGACGCACTCGTTCACGTGGACGAACCCGCGCCCGAGCTGCGCACGGTCGCCGACGACGTGCGCGTGTTCGCCGCCCTCGAAGAAGGCCACCGCGTCCGCTTTCAAGATCTCTCCGGCGTCGCCCAAGGCACGCTGATCGAAAAGTGCCGCTACGGCGCGGTCGTTCGCCGCGACGACGAAACCGTGATGGGCGTTGGCTTCCGTCGCATCTGGCCCTTACCCAATCCATCCGACACGCCAAGCTGAGCTCGCATGGCCATCTCGCAAAGCGAACGCCTCGCCCGCGTCGGACTGTGCAGCCTCTGCCGTCACGCCCGGGCGATCCGCTCCGCGAAAGACAGCGAATTCTGGCTCTGCCAACTCAGCCAAACCGATCCCCGCTACGCCAAATACCCCGCCCTCCCCCGCCGAGCGTGCGAAGGCTTCCAACAACCCGACCCCACCGCTCGATAACCCCTACGGGTGCTGCCCCAAAGCAGCCCCCATGCACCAGTGCGGAACGGCAAACGGTCACGTTTCACGTTGCGAACGCACGAGTCGTCGATGCTCTTCAATTGAAAAAGCGAGCGCCCGCGCTGAACGCTTTTGATTTAACCGCCAAGCCGCCAAGCCGCCAAGAAGAGGGGGATTGGGGTTCGCGCAGAGAGACTGAGCGCGCCGCGACAACGTCGAGGGGTCGCATGCGACGAAGTGATCTCGGGAATTGGACTCGATGTCGTAGATAGCTCCGCTCGCGTCGCGCAGATGAAACCCCCAAAATTTCTGCGCGTGCTCCGGTGCTCTTCGATTCGAAGTGTCGCGTTGAGCGCTTGGCGTCTTGGCGACTTGGCGACTTGGCGGTTCAATCCTCCGAGAGCCGTACACAAACGTCTTCAGTAGTAACAGCGCCGCTGCTCACACGCTTCGCGAGCAGCGGCGTTTGGGTCACTGAGCGATCAGACGGGGATGCCGGGAGGTGGGAAGCCTAGGCACATTTCTTTGACTTGGGCGGCGACGGATTCGGTGACTTTGGTGTCGTCGGGGGCGGCGACCACTTGGGCCATGAAGTCGGCCAGTTTGAGCATTTCGTCTTTGCCCATGCCGCGCGAGGTAATGGCCGGCGTGCCGATGCGGAAGCCGGAGGGATCGAACGGCTTGCGCGGATCGAACGGGATCGAATTGTAGTTGCCGACGATACCTGCGCGATCCAGCGCTTGCGCGGCGACTTTGCCGGTCACGTTCTTGGTCCGCAGATCGATCAAGATCAGGTGATTGTCGGTGCCGCCGGTCACGAGCGAGAAGCCCTTGCTCAGCAAACCTTCAGCGAGGGTCTTGGCGTTGGCGACGACTGCGTGCGCGTACGCTTTGAACTCGGGCGTGCCGGCTTCCTTCGCAGCGACGGCGATGCCGGCCGTGGTGTGATTGTGCGGGCCACCTTGCAAGCCCGGGAATACGGCGCGATCGATGTCCTTCGCGAACTCTTGCTTGCACATCACGATGCCGCCGCGCGGACCGCGCAGAGTCTTGTGCGTGGTGCTGGTGATGACATCCGCAATACCGACGGGTGACGGATGCGCACCGCCCACGACTAGGCCAGAAATGTGCGCGATGTCGGCGCACAATTTCGCCCCCACTTCGTCGGCGATTTCGCGGAACTTCGCGAAGTCGAGCTGACGCGGATAAGCCGTGGTGCCACACCAAATGATCTTCGGCTTGTGCTCGAGCGCGAGCTTGCGCACTTCGGAGAAGTCGATCAGCTGATCGCTCTCGCGCACATTGTAGCCAACGCTCTTGAAGTACTTGCCCGTGATGCTCACGGCGGAGCCGTGCGTCAGGTGGCCACCGGAGGGCAAACCGAGGCCCATGATCGTGTCGTTCGCTTGGCAGAAGGCCAAGTACACCGCGAGATTCGCGGGGCTGCCGCTGTACGGCTGCACGTTGACGTGGTCCACGCCGAACAGCGCCTTCAAACGCGACACGGCCAGGTTCTCGACCTGGTCGATGATCTGCTGGCCTTCGTAGTAACGCTTGCCCGCGTAGCCTTCGCTGTACTTGTTGGTCAGAATCGAGCCGGTCGCTTCGAGCACGGCGCGGGAGACATAGTTCTCGCTCGGGATCAGCCGCAGCTTCACCGTTTCCCGGACCTCCTCTTCGCGAATCAAGCGGGCGATATCAGGGTCACGTTCAGCTAAAGAAGGATCACGAAGCGTTACGGAGTTCGGCATGGGGCGCAGCCTACCGCCCCGTTTCGGCCCGCGCCACAGTCTTTCAATAGCCTGTAATTATTATGTTTTTCTGTTTTCCAGATAAACTGCAACGAAGGGCGCTGCAAGCACTCGACGCTCACGCACGACTAGTTAAACTGCGCGCCGTGCGATGGCAAAGCCGAGCCAAGCGAAATCCCCGACCGAGCCCGATGGGTCGGAGGGCTCGGAACGCCGTAGCGCGAGTATGCCCGGAGCCGCTCGCCCGGAATTCGATCCGATCTCTGCCGCTGATGTATTCAGCCAGCTGAGCTCCGACCGCCCTGCCGACCCCGTGCCACCTGCCGCGCCTAAAACCGACCCCGATCTCGTACGCGATCACGAGATCATGCCTGCCGCACCGATCGAGCCCATCGAACCGGATAGTGCTCCGCCTAGCATTCCATCCGCGGCGCACGTCGCAGAGGAAGCGCCGAAGCCGCAGGGCTCGATCCCAGTTCTTCCCGGCCATGTGATCGCCAACCGCTACGAGGTGCTCGGCATCTTGGGCGAAGGCGGCATGGGCATCGTGTACCGCTGCCGCGACCAATCCAACGGCCAGTTCGTCGCTATCAAGCGCGTGATCCCGCCCACCGGCAACCTGCAGGGCGAGTACGTGATGTGGTTCTACAAGGAGGCGCGTGCGCTCGCCGCCTTGGCCCACCCGAACATCGTACAGGCCCGCGATTTCGGCCAGTTGCGTGATGGCTCGCCGTTCTTGGCGATGGAGCTCGTGTCCGGCGTTTCGCTGCATGAGCTGGTGCACACGCGCCTCAATTTCCCGCTGATCTGGACGATCGTCGATCAGATCTTGTCAGCCTTGGCGCACGCGCACGCGCGCGGCATCATCCACGGCGATCTCAAGCCTTCGAACGTGCTGGTCGAGGCCATCGACGACCAACCGCCGCAAGTTCACGTGCTGGATTTCGGGCTCGCCTGGTTGCGCCAAGACGCACTCGACCAGCGGCTCGACGGCAACAAGCCGATGGAGTTCGCGCCGCACGCAGGTGCCGGCACACCGGGCTACATGGCCCCCGAGCAGATCCAGCACGAGATGCACCATGTGTGCGGTGCGACCGATTTGTATTCGCTCGGTTGCATCCTGTATCGGCTGTTCGCGGGTCGCGCGCCGTTCTCGGGTGAGTCGAAGGAGCTCTTGCGCGTGCACGCGTTCGAGCAACCGCCGGTGCTCAAGCCGGTGATCGAGGCCCCCGAGGGCACGATTGCCTTCATTACTCGGCTCTTGGCGAAGCGCCCTTGGGATCGCTGGGAGTTCGCTGCCGAGGCGCGCGCGGAGTGGGGCAAGTGGCGCCCCAAGGTCGAGGCCTCCGAGTATCGGATGCCCGTGGATCTGCGTTCGTCGACGGCGAAGACCGCCGCGCCCACGCGGCGCACGGGTGCGCGTGGACCGAATCCGGATTTGTCGCCCGCGCCGGAACGCGCGCCGGGTTTGCTCAGCATTCGCCCGAGCCCCTTGGTCGGCCGCGAAGACGTGCGCAATAGCCTGCGCGAGGTGTGCGATGACGTCATCGACGGCGTGGGCGCGCCGCACCGCCTGGTGATGTTGGTCGGCGCTGCTGGTTGCGGCAAGAGCCGCATCGCAGAGTGGTTGAGCGAAGTCGTGCACGAAGAGGGCACGATGGTGCCGCTGCGCGCTCGCTATCGAAAGATCCGCGGCTCACTCGACGGCATGCTCGGTGCCGCGCTGCACCACTACAACTTCGAGCGCGTCGAACGCGACTTGATCGAGCGCTCGCTGCTCGAACGCTGGAAGGTGCGCCGCGACGACAAGAACGGGCGCGCTTGGGTAGCAGGTGCCGGTGAGTGGTTGCGGCCAATGGGCGCGGATGCGCCGGTTGGACCCAGCGGCGTGCGTTTCACGCTCGATACGCTGGAAACGCGGCGCATGGTCACGCGCTACACGCTGCGCAAAATCGCCAACGGGCGACCGCTCTTGTTTTGGCTCGACGACATTCACAACGCGAGCCCCGCGACCATCGAAGGTCTACTCAAGATCCACACCGACGAGCCCGATCAGCGGATCGTGATGGTGGCGACGGTGCGGCTCGAAGATGTGGTGATGGGCACCGCGACGGCCACGCGCTTGCGCGAGCTGCGCGACATCATGAACGGCAAGCTGATCGACATCGAGCCGCTGCCCGCCGACACCACGGCCACGCTGCTGCGCGAATCCTTGCCGCTCGACGACGCCGCCGTGAAAGAAGCTGCGCGACGCAGCCGCGGCAATCCGTTGTTCGCGTTGCAGCAGCTCCATGCCTGGGCCCTCGCCGGCAACATGGAGTTCCAGAACGGCGTGTACCGCGTGCCGCCCGAAGTGCTGGCGATGCGCCCGCAAACGACGGCGGAACTTTGGGACAGCCGCGTCGCGGCGATGCCCGAGTCACATCGCGTGGCCGCGTACGCTGCCGCGACTCTCGGCGGTGATATCCGCAAGAACGTGCTCTCGGCGCTACTCACCGCGCTGTCTCTGCCCGCCGAAGCCGCGATTTTGAGCCTACAAACGGCTGAAATCTTGGTTCCGCGCGGCCCGGGTCGCTACGCCTGGCCGCACGAGCTCTTGCAAGAGCACCTGCTGCTGACGCTGAACGAGCGCACGGACAAAGAGCGCTTCTACCGCGCGTCAGCGACCGCGCTCACGCAGCACCCGCTCGCCAACAGCCGGCGCGTGATTCGTCAGCGCGTGGTCAACTTGCTGCAAGCGGACGACGCCGACACCGCGGCGCTGCTCTTGTTCGACTTCCTGCAACAGAGTTGGAACGGCGCGCGCGAACCGGTCGCCACGCTGGCCGATCTCGAGCTGCTCAAAGGCAAGCTCACCGGGCGCACGCTCGCGCTGAAGAATCGCTGGCAAGCGGAAGCCCTGCGTCACGCGGGGCGCATCGCGGAAGCCATGACCTTCGCCGAGCTCGCGCGCACGCGCTTCGAAGAGCTGAGCGATCCCGAAAACATCGCCCACAGCTTGCGCTTGCAGGGTCACTTGGCGAGCGATCAGGGCAGCTCCGCCGAAGGCCTCGAACTCACACAGCGCGCGCACCAAATGTTCGTCGAGCAGAACAACGCGCTCGGCCAGGCTCAGTGCGAGGCGGTTGCCGGCGAAATCCAATACTTGCTCGGCAGCTACGAAGAAGCGCGCGGCACGATCCAACGCGGCGAGCGTAATTTCGCGACGCTCGGGCAAGCGCTCGGCCGCGGCCAGTGCCTGCTCTTGCTGTCGTGGATCGAGCACTCGGAGGGCGCGACGGAACGCTCGCGTCGCTTGGCGCAGGAAGCGCGCTCGGAGTTCGAACGCGCCGGCTATCGCCTGGGCACCGCCCAGGCCGACGTCTCGATCGCGCACGTCGAGCATCGGCTGATGAACTTTCACAGCGCGGAGATCGGCGCGCTCGACGCGCTGTCCACCTTCGAAACCCTGCGCACGCCGCGCGGCCAAGCCGCCTGCGATCGCCTGCTCGCCATGATCGGGCTAGACACGGACGATCTCGACATGGCCGACCTGCACACGGATCGCGCCTCCCAGCTCTTCCAGCGCATGAGCGATCCCTGGGGCGTGATCGAGACCAAATTGCTCCTCGCGCAGATCGCGCTCGTGCGTCATCAGCCAGGCAAAGCCCGCACATTGCTCGAAGAATCGAGCCGCATGGTCGTCGAAGAAGCCGAAGCGCGTCAGCACTTCCTGCTCACCCGCGCCTGGCTCGAAGTCGTCGAAGGCGACAGCGACGGCGCACTCGAGTCGATCGACGCCGCCGCCGAAGTCTTCGGCCAACGCACGCGCGCCGGCGACCACACCCCCCACCTCCTCAGCCGCCTAGCCCGCTTCCCCTGGACCCCCACCGCCCTAAGCCGCATCGACGCCTGGCGCACAGTCCTGAACGACCGATTGCGACGGAAGAACTGACACGCGCGTCGATCGATGCGACGACAGATCGCGTCTTGTGACGAGGGGGAGAGTTAACCGCCGAGCCGCAGAGGCCGCAGAGCCCAGAGGGGATTGGGGGGTTGCTCTATGTGGCCGATGCCGTCACTGAAACGTCGAGCTGCGCTGAGGGCTCTGTCGTCCAATCGCACGCAATCCAGTTCGAGTTGCGCCCGATAAGCCGGAAATGGCAGATGAAGACCAAGCGCACCCTTCGAAACGCAGCGAAGATCCGACAAATTCGCTCGATCCCCTTACGCGCGATGTGATCGGGGCGGCCATCGAGGTACACCGGATTTTAGGACCGGGACTGCTGGAATCAATCTACGAGGACGCAATGTGCGTTGAACTCGGATTGGCCTGCATTCCGTTCGAACGTCAGGTCCCAGTCAAAGTGCATTACAAGCACCGTGCGATCGGGGAAGCACGGATCGATTTGCTTGTCCGGCGCAACTTGGTCGTTGAGCTCAAGACCGTCGAGGCCATCGCACCGGTCCACCTCGCTCAGGTCCTCTCCTATTTGAAGATTTTAGACCTTCGCCTTGGCCTGCTGATCAATTTCAACGTCGCGCAGCTCAAGCATGGCCTCAAGCGCATCATTCGCAGCCCGTGAAAGACCCGGCCGTGCCGCCTCTGCACCGCACTCAGACGCGCTGGGCAACCCCAACTCTCCTTCTGGTCTCTGTGGCCTCTGCGGCTCTGCGGTTTTTCCCTCAGAGAGCAAACCTCGGGCCAATTCAGGTGGGGGATCGGCGCACATTTGAGCGGTAGGGGCGTGATGCGGGGAGTGCATTTTGCTGGGGGATGTTAGAACCGGGGCATGACTGGGAACGCCAAGCACTTCGCGTCGGATAAGTTGATGGAGCGCGCGGAGCGCTTGATGCCGGGCGGGGTGAATAGCCCGG
>DASQCO010000022.1:0-51265 GCA_035634635.1 Polyangiaceae bacterium | reverse complement strand
ACTCTTTCGAATGGACGCGATGAAGCGTTGATTAGATGAAGAGCGCCTCTGACGGGAGATCGGGCACGGGCACGGGCACGGGCACGTTTACGGGAGAGACGAGATCAGATGAACAAGCGTTCGGCGAGGTACTGCACGACTTCGTCCAGGCCCTGGTGGGTCGCGGCGCTGACGAGGAGCAGATCGACGCCTAGTTTTTCGAACTCAATTTTGAGTTCTGCGTAGGCCTCTTGCACGTCGGGCAAGTCGGCTTTGGTCAGCGCGACCACTTCGGGGCGACGCGCGAGTTCGGGGCTGTAGGCTTTGAGCTCTTTGCGGATCGCGTGGTAATCGGAGAGCGGATCGCGGCCTTCTTCACCGCTGACGGTGATCAGGTGCAGCAAGAGGCGCGTGCGATCGAGGTGGCGCAGGAACTGAATGCCGAGCCCCAACCCTTCACTCGCACCGGGAATTAGCCCCGGAATGTCGGCCACGACGAAGCTGCGGCCGAGGCCCTGCCGAAAATCTCCAATCGTGACCACGCCCAAGTGCGGCACGAGCGTGGTGAACGGGTAATCCGCCACTTTCGGGCGCGCGCGGCTGATCGCGCTGATGAACGTGCTCTTGCCGACGTTCGGGAAGCCGAGCAGCCCGACATCGGCCATCACCTTCAGCTCGAGCCGCAGCGAGCGCGCTTCACCGGGCTCGCCGGGCTCGGCGTGGCGCGGCGCGCGGTCTTCGGGCGTGGCGAAGTGACGATTGCCACGACCACCTTCGCCGCCTTTGGCGATCACCATGCGCTCTTGCGGGCGTGTCAGCTCACAGATCTTTTCTTGCGTCTCGCTGTCGAACACGACCGTGCCCACCGGCACGCGCACTTCGACATCTTTCGCTGCGCGGCCGTAACAGTCTTTGCCCATGCCGTTTTGGCCGGCGTCAGCGCGCACCATGCGATGGTGGATCAGGTCGTACAACGTGCCGAGGCCCGAGTCCGCGACCAGCACGACATCCCCTCCACGACCGCCGTCACCGCCCGCAGGACCGCCAAACGGAATGTATTTTTCACGTCGAAACGCGACGCAACCTTTGCCGCCTGCGCCGGCTTCTACTCGCAGCTCACACTCATCGACGAAACGCATCGTTCGCGCCCAGACCTAGCACTTTTTGGCCGAGATCCAGCCGAGATCCCAACAAATCAGCAAGAAAATCAGCCGTCCCCGCCACCGAAGCCGTCAAAATCGTTGAAATTGTATTCTTCGGGCGCGAGGTTGTCGAACCGGGTGTACTCGCCGGTGAACTTGGTCATCACCTTGCCGGTCGGGCCGTTACGCTGTTTGGCGATGATCAGCTCGGCCATGCCTTTGTCCGGGCTGTCCTTGAAGTAGTACTCGTCGCGATAGATGAACATGATCGCGTCGGCGTCCTGCTCGATAGCGCCGGACTCGCGCAAGTCGGAGAGCTGCGGGCGCTTGTCCTTGCTGGTGCGCGTTTCGACGCTGCGGTTCAACTGGCTGAGGGCGATCACCGCGACCTTCATCTCCTTGGCCATCTGCTTGAGACCGCGGGACAGCTCGCTGATCTCTTGCTCGCGGCTGCCGGCGTCTTTGCGGCCCTGCATCAGCTGCAAGTAGTCGATTGCTACCAAGCCCAAGCCCTTGGCGTTGTTGCTGTTGTCTCCGCGCTTGAGCTCGGCTTGGAGGCGACGAATTTTCGCGCGCAGATCGAGCAAGGTGAGCGCGGGGGTGTCGTCCAGCCAAAGCGGTAGACGACCCAAACGCGAGGCGGACTCGGTGAGCTTGTTCCAATCGTCGCGCTGGAGTTTGCCGGAGCGAAGGCGTGACATGTCGACGCGCGCTTCGGAAGCGAGCATACGTGAGGCGAGCTGCTCGCGCGGCATTTCCAAGGAGCAGAACAACACGCCGTGACCCGGCTCCTCGACGGCTGCGTCGAAGTACGCTTCGTTTTCGGCGTTGACCTCGACGCGCTTCGGGCGAGCGACATTCGTCGCCAAATTGAGCACGAACGACGTCTTGCCCATGCCGGGGCGAGCCGCGACGATTAGCAAATCGCCCGGGTGCAGACCGGCGGTGAGCTTGTCCAGCTCGGTGTAGCCGGTTTCGATGCCGGTGATGCCGCCACCGCGGCGCGCGGCCTCACCCAAGATCTCGAACGCGCCTTTGATCGCATCCCGCACCGAGACCACGTTCGACGCTTGCGTGACGCGGGCGATGTCGAACACGGACTGCTCGGCCATGTCGATGAAGCCCTGCACTTCACCGCAATCACCGTAGCCTTCGGCTGCGAACTTTTGACACGTGGAGATCAGCGTGCGCAGGCGCCACTTTTCGCGAATGGCCAGCGCGTGCGCGCCCACGTGTGCAACCGCGGGCGTCGCATCCGCGAGCATCGCCAGGTACGGCGTGCCGCCGATTTGATCCAAGCGCCCCTTGTCGCGCAGCCAACCAGCGACGGACACGATGTCGACCGCGCGCGAGCCGCTCTGCAAATCCACAATCGCCTCGAAGATGCGGCGATTGGCGTCAGCGTAGAAATGCAGCGGCTGCAGAATGTCCTGAACCGTGTCGAAGGCGTCACTGTCGAGCAGGACGGCGCTGAGCACGGCGGCTTCGGCGTCGAGGTTGCTCGGGGGTACGCGGCCGGGTGCTGGTTCGAGGCGCGGCGGTTCAGCGGGGGCGCGAGAAAAACGCTCGGCAGAAGGCATGGCGATGGCTCGACCTCAGTAAAGGTTTCAGGGTCATCGTCCGCAAGTACGGGGGCGGACAGACAATGTCTCGGTGCCAGACAATCCTCAAACTGTCCTGCGGTTTTCCACTGGTGAGTCAGCAGGTTATCCACAGGGGCCCAAATGCACGACGCCCCAGCGGGTTGAGTACCTGCCGGGGCGCTACGCGAGCCACGAGCCGCGCTTTACGCGAAGCTCGCCGCCTCTTTTTCTACGAATCGAGCCCGTCTGTCAACGAATCACTTCATTAACCAGACGGGCTCATTTCGCGGTTGAGCTCGTCGAGCTCGACCTTCTCTACTCACTTCTTGTCTGTCGCCAGACTCACTTCTTTACGACTTCAACCTTGAGGTTGATCGAGACAGTGCTGTGGAGCTTGACCGGAACGTCGAACGTGCCGAGCGTCTTGAGCGGCTCGGCAAGCTGGATGTTCTTGCGATCGAAGGACAAGCCATTCTTCTCGAAGGCTTCCGCGATGTCCTTGCTCGTGACCGAGCCGTACATCTTGCCTTCTTCACCGAAGGAGCGAGCGATCTTCACGCTCGAACCTTCGAGCTTCTTGGCCAGCTCTTGCGCGGCCGCAGTCTCTTCGCTCTTGCGGGCCGCAGCGGCCTTCTTGAGCTCTTCGACGCGGGCCAGATTGCTGGTCGTCGCGGGCACGGCGAGGCCGCGCGGCAACAAGTAATTGCGCGCGAATCCCGGACGAACCTTAACGACCTCACCACCAGTGCCGAGGTTGTCGACGTCGGCCTGAAGCAAAACATGCATGTTGGTAGCCATGGTTCTGTCCTCAGTCGTTGGTGGTGAAGGGCAAGAGCGCGATCGTGCGAGCGCGCTTGATCGCCAATTGCACGGAGCGTTGGTGTTTCGCGCAAACGCCGGAGATGCGGCGCGGTACGATCTTGCCGCGCTCGGTCACGAAGTAGCGCAGACCTTGCGGGTCTTTGTAGTCGATCGGCTCGGCGTCGTCCGAGCAGAAGGAGCAACCACGACGACGACCGCGGGTGCGGAACCCGACGTTGTCTTTGTCGCCCATGCGGTCGAGTCCGCGGTCATCGCCACGGCCGCCGCGATCCAGATCACGAGCTTGCTCTCTCATTGTGCATCATCCTCGTCAGAAGCCGGGCCATCGACATCACCGAAATCGTCATCGGGATCGCGCGCGTCGCGGTGGCGATCACGATCCGGAGAATCAACCAAACCGAGCTGGCGCTCGATCGACTCTTCCGGCTCGTCTTCAGCCGGGGGTTCCACGGCTTCGAACTTGAGGTTCTCGGTGTTGACTTCCAACGCGCCGAGGTCGACGTCTTTGCGCACGAGCACCGTCTGGTACTTGAGCACGTCATCGAGCAAGCCGAGGTTGCGCTCGAACTCGCTGACCAGCGCGCCGCCGCCCACGTACTTCACGTAGACGTAAACGCCGCGGCGGTGCTTGGCGACCGGGTACGCGAGCTGACGACGACCCCAGTTGTCGACCTGAGTCAGCTTGCCGTTTTCGCGACCGACGACCTCTTCCAGGCGGGACGCGATTTTTTCTTGAGTCTCCCGTGTGACGGTCGGCTTCAAGACGTAGATGGTTTCGTATTCTCGAGCCTTGTGCGGGCTCGCTGCTGCTTCTGCCACTTAGTTCTCCTTGTGGGCGAAAGGCCCCCGAACACCGCTTACGAGCAGAGCCGAGAGCAAGGAGCCATCAGCGCACCATGCGCTGGTTGGTTCGGTTCATCGTTCGAGCGAGGCCGTCAGTGATGACGGCTTCGACCGCCTCGCAGGTCCTGACGAGCACACCAGGGAGCTCGCTTCGTTCCTCGAGGGCGAAGGCTTGTAGCACGAAATCAGCCACGTCACCCTGAAAGTGCGGCGGTGGGCGACCAATTCCGACTCGTAATCTCCCGTAGCCCGGGCTCGCCAATTCGGTGCTCATCGAGCGCAAGCCGCGGTGGCCGCCGTCACCCCCGCCGGACTTGAGCCGCAGCTCGCCGAAGGGAATGTCGAGCTCGTCGTGGACCACGAGCACGTCTGCCGGCTCGAGCCCCAAAAACGACGCGGCCGCACGCACACTACGCCCGGAGGCGTTCATGTACGTCTCGGGCTTGAGCACAGCGACCCGCGTATCGCCTTGCGAAAGCTCGGCGAATTGAGCTTCGAAGCGCGTTCGAAATGACACGACGCGCCCTGCCCCCGCTTCGCGAGCACAGAACGCGTCGACCGCCATGAACCCGACATTGTGCCGGGTTTGGGCGTATTGCGGCCCCGGATTGCCGAGGCCGACGAGCAGAATCACTTCTTCGCGGGCGCCTTGGCAGCAGCGGCCGGCGCAGCGCCCTTGGCAGCGGGTGCAGCACCCTTGGCAGCAGCAGCCGGCGCAGCAGCAGCGCCCGCGGCGGGAGCCGCGCCTGCAGCAGCGCCCGCGGCGGCAGCAGCCTCGTCGTCGCCGCGCATGATTTCGTGAACGATCGAGGCGACGGTCTGCTCAGCCGGTAGGCGTACCGAGACGCCTTCAGGTAACGCCAGATCCTTGGCCGCCACGTGACCATCCAAGCCGAGCGCGGTGACGTCGTGGACGAGCTTGACCGGAATCAGACTCGGCAAGCAGCGGATCGGCACCTTGCGGAAAACCTGGCGCAGCGTGCCACCAGCGACCACGCCCGCGGCCTTGCCGGTGAGCTCGAGCGGCACTTCCACGTTGACCGGCTTATCCATGTGGATCTGCACGAAGTCCGCGTGCAAAAGCGCGCGAGTCAGGGGGTGGTACTGGAAGTCAGAGAGCAGAACGGTCAGGCCTTCTTTGCCGTCGACGTTCAGGTTCACGACCGTGTTGCGACCCCACGCGCTCGCGAGCACGCTCTTGACCGCATCCGGCGGAACAGAGAGTTGCTGCGTCGGCAGCTCTTTACCGTAGGCAACGGCCGGGATCGTTCCCTCATTGCGCAAACGCCGAGCAGCGCCTTTTCCGTTTCCGTCGCGTCGGCTGGCAGTAACTTTGATTGCTTCCATCTCTCACATCTCCCAAAATTGCTGCCGCTACACGAACAGCGAGCTCACCGAGTCACTATTATGAATACGTCGAATAGCTTCGCCGAGCAGGCGGCCAATCGACAGGAACTTGATCTTCTTGGAGGCGCGAGCCTCTTCCGAAGCGAGCACCGAATTGGTCACCACGACCTCTTCGAGCGGTGATTCTTCGATCCGTTGCACTGCCGGACCGCTGAGGACGCCATGCGTAGCACAAGCCACGACGCTGCGCGCGCCGCCGTCGATGATCGCGCGGGCGGCGTTACACAACGTGCCAGCGGTGTCGATCATGTCGTCGACGATGATGCAGTCTTTGCCGGTCACGTCACCGATGATGTGCATGACCTCGCTGACGTTGGCGCGTTCGCGACGCTTGTCGATGATTGCCAACGAGGCGCCCAGGCGCTTCGAATACGCGCGCGTGCGCTCGACTCCGCCGGCGTCCGGCGCGACGAACACCGAATCCTTGTTGAAGCGCGCCTTCAGGTAGTCATCGAGAAACACCGGAAGTGCATACAGATTGTCGAGCGGGATGTTGAAGAAACCCTGAATTTGCCCGGCGTGCAGATCGACCGAGAGCACGCGCGAAACGCCCGCGGAAACCAGCAAATCAGCGACGAGCTTGGAGGTGATGGGCGTGCGCGGCGCGACCTTGCGGTCTTGGCGCGCGTAGCCGTAGTACGGCATCACCGCGGTGATCGAGTTTGCCGATGCGCGGCGCAGGGCGTCGCACATGATCAAGAGCTCCATCAAGTTGTCGTTCACCGGCGAGCACGTCGGCTGAATCACGTAGGTGTCGAGACCGCGCACGTTCTCGCGGATCTCACAGAAGGTCTCGCCGTCGCTGAAGCGCGAGACGCGTGCTTCACCGAGCGGGGTGTCTAGCACCTTCGCGATTTCGGTCGCCAATGCCGGGTTGGCATTGCCGGTGAATAAGCTGAATCTCTTGACGGCCACGGGATTCTCGGATGGGACTCTGGTTCCCCCGGACAACCTCGCGAAAACACTCCGGTTGTACCCAGGGGACTAGTGGGGGCGGGAGAACTAGCAGTCGCCCCCTCGCCTGTCAACGCCCGCCAGTGCTCCAGCACTGTCCAGACGGTCAGCGCGGTCTACTGACGGTACGGATTTCGGAGATCTACGTCGTCCTCGGATTTCTTTTTGGCCTTCTTCGAATCCGGGACGGCGACGGCACGGGGACGCTGCCAGACCATGGGTTTTGGCGGCGCGGGGGCGGCTTCCGACACTGCCGGACTCGGCGCGCTGGCCGACGGCGGGACCTCGGGCGGCGGGACGACGACTGGGGCGGTGGGCGCGGGGGCTGTCGGGACCGGTGCGGCGGTGGCGGCAACGGGCGCTCGCGGGTCGGCGGTCTGACGGGCGAACAGGAAGCTCCCTCCGCCGACCAAGAACAGCAGCAGGACCACCAAGGCAAACAGCCGAGCCGAAATGCGACCCTTGGGCGCGTTGTTTTGGCTGACCGTGGCCAGCGCTGGATCGACACCCGGCAAGCTCATCGCCGCCGCCGACACGCTGGTCGAGGGCGAGTGAGTCGGAACTTCAGAGCCGATCTGACTCGGCTCGCTGCGCGCAATCCAGGCGCGCACCGCTTCCCGTTGGGCGATCACTTCGTCGCCCATGACCTCGGTCACGTATGCCGCGAGTTCACGCGGGGTGGCGATGCTCTCCTTGCCGGTCGCGGCGGCCTCGAGTGCGTCAGCGAATTGCGCGCAACTCGCAAAGCGTCCGTCGGGAGCGCGTTCGAGCGCGCGCAGCACGACATTGGAAAGTGCAGTGCTGAGGCTCGGCACGATCGTCGTGAGCGGGGTGATCGCGTCGGTCATCACGCGAGACAGCGTCGCGGCTTCGTTCTCGGCCTTGAACAGACGCTTGGCAGCGAGCTCTTCCCAAACCACGATACCCGCCGCAAACACGTCCGCGCGGCGGTCGATGGCTTCTTCTCCCGCGGCTTGCTCGGGCGCCATATAGGCGATCTTGCCCTTGAGCTGCCCCACGCGCGTGGCCGTCAAACGGCTCGCGGCGCGCGCGACACCGAAGTCCGTGATGCGCGAGATGCCATCGACACCGACCAGCACATTTTGCGGCGAGACGTCGCGATGCACCAAGTGCACGGCCTCGCCCGAGTCGTCACGGAGTTCGTGCGCGGCGTGCAGACCGGCGAGCATGTCGAGCGCGATGCGCAGCGCGATGCCAACGGGCAAACGCTTGCCGCGAGTCGCGGCGCGGGCCAACAGGCGCGCGAGCGTGTCGCCCTCGATGTACTCCATCACCAGGTAGTAGCCGACGGCGCTAGCGCCCACTTCGAGGATGGGAACGACGTTCGGGTGATGAATGCGGGCGGCGATGCGCGCTTCATCCAGGAACATCTCGACGAACTCTTTCTCGGTCGCGAGGTGCGGATGTAGTCGCTTGATCGCAACGAAACGTTGGAAGCCGCCGACACCGGTCAGGCGCGCGAGGTACACGGTGGCCATGCCACCGGACGCGATCTCGCCGACTAGCTCATAGCGATCCACGCGCTGTCGCCCAGCGCTGGGGTCGAACAGTTTCGCCACTCGCTAGAACCTTCCGAGCGCCCCGACGCTCGCCCCAGAACCGATGGAAACCCACGGCTGCACGGAGAGCCCTTTGGGAGCGGCCTTCTTGGCTTGCTCCGCGTTCGACTTCTTCGAGCCGCCCCAGTCGGTGAAGAACGCGCCAACGACCGCGGTCGCAACGCCTACCCCAGCTGTCACGCCGAGCAGCAGATTGGTGCGGTGCTGCCGATCGAGCCCGTCATTATACAGTGAATCACATTCGGAGCTGTGCATGCCGCTGGTGTCGACGGTCTTGCACGCTTCACGCACCTTATCGGCACCTGGGTTGTTCTTGGTGTCGATACCACTCCAGACAGTGACGCCCGCCAAGACGCCGGTCGTCACCGCGCCGGCAATGAACACGAACGGCGGAAGTTTACCGGAGGAATTGTTCTGTTCGCTCTCATCCGCCGGCTTTTCGCTGGGCGGCGGCGTCACTGGCGCGACCACGGGCGGAGGCGGCGCGGCCACCACGGGTGCGCTGAATTCCAATGAACCCGCCTCACCTCGATTACCGTCCACCGACTTGGACTCGGAGCGATCTTCTGACCAACCCACGCGAACGTTGTAGTGGCCCGGGGCGAGGAACAGCGTGCGTTCAGTCGAACGACGACCAGGAGCTATCTTGCCGCCCACCGTCACGTCGCACGCCTCGTTGCACTTCAGGTCGAGTTCGAACAATTCGGCCTTGGCGCGCTCCACGATCGACGGCGCGATCTTCTGAATGTTCGGATCGTCCGGGTGGCGCGCGAGTGCGAGTGCGGCAAGGGTGCCCGCGCGATCGAGTTGCCCCGCCTTGTCACGAGAGCGGATCGCGAGTTCTAGCGCGGCTGCACTTGGCGCATTGGCGTCGGCGCTTTCGAACTGCTCGGCGGCTTCGACATAGTCCTCCGTCTTGTACGCCTCACGTCCGCGATCGAACGCTTCCGCCGCGGTGCGCACTTGAGCGGGGGTTGGTTCAGAGCTCTCCTCAGCCGCGTGAGCTAACGCTGCGCTGTGTAGGACAAGCGCAAATGCGGCAACACTGAACAGACCCTTCATCGCTGTCAAAGACTCCAAACCTTACGACTTACCGACAACAGGCTACACCCTTACGCCCGATCCCGCGAGCGAGCGGGACGGTGTAAATGAAATAGCGTGAACCGCTCGAATTGTCGAAGCTCGCCACGCACTGAAACGCACAACTAACCTGTCCCCGGTCCACAGCCCTGGTGCGACTATGTAGGAGCGTGTCGGCTGGGTAAACGAGCGCGCGCCTGTTCGGTCAGTTCTCGTAGGTCTCCATCTCATTCGCGGATCGCGATCTGGTCTTCCAGGACTTCACGCTCGTTTTGGTTCCGGGTATGCGGCTGTTGACCCTTCCCGCGCGCCCGGCGCGAGCGTGCGACGCCTTCGGCGCGCACCAGAGTTTGTGGGCAGCGTCGCGTTACTCCGCTCAGCGGGACGGACGGGCGCGCTGCCCGCAGGCGTGTCAGCCCATTTCGACGATCAACCGATCCGGCTCGTGCAAGTAGGAAATAATCTCCTGCGCGAAGTTTGCACCTACATCACCATCGATAATCCGGTGGTCGAAGGACCAGCTCAGGTTCATGACTTCGCCGATCACGATTTCGTCTCCGCGCACCACCGGCTTTCGCTTGATGGCGTGGACGCCCATGATGCCGACTTCTGGGTAGTTGATGATCGGGGGCGCGATCAGGCCTCCGAGCTTGCCCAGCGAGGTGATGGTGAACGAGGAGCCACCGAGGTCCTCCTTCTGGCTCTTGCCGTCGCGCGCCGCGCGCGCCACGCGGTCAATCTCACGCGCGATCTCGATGATGCTCAGCCGATCGCAGCCGCGCACCACCGGGACGATCAGGCCCGCTTCGGTCGAGGTCGCGATGCCGATGTCGTAGGTCTTGCGGACCACGAGCTCCATCGCTGCTTCGTCGATGTTCGAGTTCAGGCGCGGGTGACGCTTGAGCGCAGCGACGACGGCTTTGACCAAGAACGGCAAGAACGTGAGCTTGACTCCGGCCTTTTCGGCGAAGGGCTTGGAGCGATCCTTCAATGCCGTGATCGGGCCGACGTCTACTTCGTCCACGTAGTGGAAGTGCGCGGCGGTGTGCTTCGAGCGCGCCATGCTTTCGAAGATGCGCTTGCGCAGACCGCGGATTGGCACGCGCTCGTCCGTTGCCTGCTTCGCGGGCGGCGCTGCGGGAGCGGGCGGCGCTTTGGCGGCGGGCGCTTCGGCGGCAGCACTCGCGGCGGGTGCGGCTGCGCCGTTCACGCTGCGCTCGACGTCTTCGCGAGTCACGCGGCCAGCCGAGCCACTTGGCTCGACGCGCCGCAAATCCACACCGAGTTCGCGCGCGAGCTTGCGCGTTGCTGGCGCCGCGAGCGGCTTTTCGGCGTAGTAGTCCGAGCCACCACTCTTCGCCACGGGTGCGGCCATGCCCGGCAGAGTTTCGCGAATGTCGCCGACGGCGCTGGCGACCGGACCTTCCGACTTCGTCGCAGGTGCGGGTGCGGGTGCGGGTGCGGGTGCAGCCGGCGCGGCTGCCGCAGGTGCGGGTGCGGGTGCGGCAGCGGGCGGTGCAGCAGCGGCACCTTCACCACCGGTCTCGAACACGACCAGCACTTGACCGACGGGAACCGTATCGCCGACTTTGAAGCGGAGCTCACTGACCTTGCCGGCCTTGGGCGCGCCGATGGTGACGGTCGCCTTGTCCGTCATCACCTCGACCATCTCTTGATTCTCGGCGACGTCGTCGCCGGCTTGAACCAGCCAGTTGACGATTTCACCTTCAGCAACGCCTTCGCCGATATCCGGCAACTTGAACTCGAACTTCGCCATGGGCCGCTTTTCTCGCTGGGATCGTGCTGCAGGTCAAGAGCAACCCTCTCCCACCCGTAAACGTGCCCGTGCCCGTGCCCATGCCCGATCTCTCCTCAATGTGTCGGGAACAACGCGCCCTGCGAGGTGCGCTGCTGGGTCACGAGCGCCCCCTCTCCTTCCCTTGGAATGGGGCTGCCTCTTAGCAGCCCGCGTGCACCAGTGCGTGACGGCGTGCGGTCCCGTGGTTCGATTTTTCGGGCACGGGCACGGGCACGGGCACGTTTGCGGGGTTACGAGCGCACGGAGTCCAAGAGCGCGGGCAGAATGCGGTGCGACAGCGGCATGTACTCCATCTCCAGAGTGTACGGGAACGGAGTATCGAAGCCGGTCACGCGAACCGGCGGAGCTTCGAGGTGATAGAAGCAGCGTTCCACCACTAGGGACACCAGTTCCGCCCCGAAACCGCAGGTGCGCGCGGCCTCGTGGACCACCACGAGCCGGCCGGTGTGTTTCACGCTCGTGACGATCGTCGCAATGTCGACGGGCCACAGCGTTCGCAGATCGATGACTTCGGCTTCGACGCCTTTTTCGGCGGCCTTGGCTGCCGCGTCGAGCGCTTCATAGAGCATGGCGCCGTAGGCCAAGACCGTCACGTGGCGCCCGGGGCGGACCACCTTCGCGCTCTCGAGCGGGACGATGT
Organism: Polyangiaceae bacterium; assembly: GCA_035634635.1. Classification (GTDB taxonomy): domain Bacteria; phylum Myxococcota_A; class Polyangia; order Polyangiales; family Polyangiaceae; genus PMG-095. Next base: position 39,416 of record DASQCO010000022.1, on the reverse strand, counting down.
AGTCGTTGTCGGGAACGTCACCCTTTGCAGCGCGATAGACGCGCTTGGGCTCGAAAAACAGAACAGGGTCGGGATCCTGAATCGACGCCAGCAGCAGGCCCTTGGCGTCGTACGGGTTGGATGGACAGACCACCTTCAAACCGGAGACGTGAATGAACGCGGCCTCGGGGTGCTGCGAGTGGTAATGCCCGCCCTTGATGCCGCCACCAACCGGCGTGCGGATCACGACCTTGGCTGGGTACTCGCCGCCCGACCGATAGCGGTACTTGGCCAGCTCGTTCACGATTTGGTCGTAGGCCGGCCAAATGAAGTCGGCGAACTGGATTTCGACCACGGGCACCATGCCGTACAAGGCCATGCCCACGGCGCAGCCGACGATGCCGTTTTCGCTGAGCGGCGTGTCGATCACGCGCTCTTCTCCGAATTCCTCTTGGAGGCCCGCGGTGACGCGGAACACGCCGCCCACTTTGCCCACGTCCTCGCCCATCACGACGACGCGCTTGTCGCGGCGCATCGCCGAGCGAAGTGCCTCATTGACGGCCATCACCATATTCATCTGCGGCATCGCTATCGCTCCGAGGCTCTACGCCCGGCTAAGTTCGAAAAGAAAAACGAGCATGAGGCTCAGTGAGAGGACGGCGCGCGCGGGCCACGGAAAAGCTCGGCACGCTGCTCTTGCAAGTGCCACGGCGGCTTTTGGTACACGTCTTCGAAGATCGATTCGAGCGCGGGTGGTGGCGTTTTTTCGCTCACGCTCACGGCAGCGCGGAAGCGCTGGTCGATATCCGCGATGAGCGCTTGCTCGGCGCGGTCGTCCCAGGCTTTGCGCCGCTCGAGGTATTGGCGGAGGCGCGCGAGCGGATCGCGCTCGGCCCACGGCTTGAGATCGTCCGTCGCGCGGTAGCGATTCGGGTCGTCGCTCGTGGAGTGCCCGCCCATGCGATAAGTGACGGCTTCGATCAACGTCGGACCAAGGCCCTGCTCACCGCGCCGCACGGCTTCACGCACGACACTGACGACCGCGAAGATGTCGTTGCCGTCCACACGCACGCCGGGAATGCCGTAGGCGGCAGCTTTCTCCGCGAAGGTGCGCGTGGCCGTTTGTCGCTCGGCGGGCACGCTGATCGCCCAGCCGTTGTTACGGCAGAAAAACACCACCGGCACCTTGAACACGCCGGCAAAGTTCATCCCGCTGTGGAAGTCCGTGGAGCTGGTCGCGCCATCGCCGAAATAGACCAAACTTGCCACGTTCTTGCCGTCGATCTTGGCGCCCCACGAGAAGCCGACGGCTTGCGTGATCTGCGTTCCGACCGGTGAACTCACGGACGTGAAGCCGGTAGCGCGCGACGTGATGTGGTTCGGCATTTGCCGACCCTGCACCGTGTCGTTCGCGTTGCCGAACATGTTGTCCATGAACTTCTGCAGGTCGAGCCCGCGCATCAGCGCGGCGCCGAACTCGCGGTAACAGGGAAACAGCCAATCACTCTTACGGATAGCGAAGGCAGAGCCGATGATGGCCGCTTCTTCGCCGAGTGAGCCGACGTGAAAGCCGATGCGCCCCTGGCGTTGCAGCGCGACCAATCGCTCATCCAGCTGCCGGGTGGTCACCATCCAGCGGTAGATTTCGATCACGTCGCTCTCGCTCAAGCGAGGATCGTGACGCGGATCGAGCGTGCCGTCGTCAGACAGCGCACGAATGACTTTCGCCGGCTGATCCGGCCTCGCAGACGTTTCGGGCATCATATCCATTCAGAATTTCGAGCCTCTCACGAAATGACAAGCCAACGAGCGAGCTCGACTCGGTAATGCTGCCTCGTTGCAGCAAACACCCGAACCCTGCGCTCTATTCAGTCAAGGCGTGGGCAGCCTCTGCAATGGCTTGTTCGACCGCTGCATCCTTTAGTTTGAATTTCGCGGCCAGCTTGTCCAGCACTTCGCGTTCGACCAAGCTTACTCCACCCGACACGTGCGCCAGAAGTGATGAAACCCTGAGCACCTCGCGCGCGTGATCTTCGCGGGTGATGGCCTGAGCTACCATCTCGATGCGCTTCTGTAGCCCGTCTTCGTCCAGCTGATCTTGTAGATCGGCGAGCAGGGCCGACACTTGACGCTCCGCGACACGGCCGGCGCAGGCGCTCACGACCACGTGCTGAAAGGCGGCTTGCTCAGTGTCGTCGAAATCGCCATCGGCGTTGGCGACCAAAAACGCACCTTCGACCACCGCTTCGAACAAGCGCGCGGCCTCGGGATCGAAACCAGTCGGCTGGGTCAGCTCGTCATTGTCGGATTTCCAGCCATAGGAACTTGCCGCCAAGCTCAACAATGACCCCCGACCGCCTTCCGTCGCGGCGTATGCGGGAGCCTGGGTCAACTTGCGTGCGACCTTACCGATCAGACTGGAGTCCGGAGCGGGCATCAGTTTTTCCCTCGATTAGGGCAGAGCCACGCTAACCGAAGATGGCCGCCGAGTCATTGCCCGTCAGCGTCGGACCAATGATTCTGGCCGAATCAGCGGTGCACGATCGAGGTCCGGATGCGAAGGCAGCGGAAAAATAGCCGTGGAAACAGCTGCTGCAGCCTGGCCTTCGCGAGCGAGCGCGTCGTGCAAAGCCTCGTCGTTTGGTTGTGGCGGACGCAAACGAGCCTCAACGAAGCCCTCGGCGGCGTGATAGCTCGAGCGCACCAGCGGGCCAGAAGCGACGAACGCGAAGCCCATTTCGCGCCCCTCGCGTGCGTATTCGTCGAAGCGCTCCGGAGTCACGTAACGCTCCACGGGCGCATGCTTCGCGGTGGGGCGTAGGTACTGACCGAGGGTCACGATGTCCACGCCCGCTTTGCGCAGATCGTGCATCGTCTCCAGCACTTCGTCGTCAGTCTCACCCACTCCGACCATGATCGAGCTCTTGACGAAGCGGTCCGGATGGCGCGCTTTGGCGTGCGCCAAAACCCCGAGCGACAGATCGTAGTCACAGCGCTGATCGCGAATCTTCGGCGTCATGCGCCGCGACACTTCGATGTTGTGCGCGAACACGTCAGGGGCCGAATCGACCATGGCGTTGACGTCGCGCATGCGACCGCCGAAATCGCCAACCAAGGTTTCGACGAGCAGACCTGGACTGTGTTCGCGCAAAGCCACGACCGCGCGCGCCATGTGCGACGCGCCGCCATCCAGCAAGTCATCGCGGTCGACCATGGTCAGCACCACGTAACGCAGCTTCAGCTTCGAGATCGCGCGGGCCACGTGCTCCGGCTCGCGCGGATCGACCGCGCCGCGCGGATTACCGGTGGTCACCGCGCAAAAGCGGCAGCCGCGGGTGCACGTATGACCGAGCAGCATCACCGTGGCCGTGCCCGATGCCCAACACTCTGCGACGTTCGGGCAGCGAGCTTCCTCGCACACCGTGTACAAATCCAACTCGCGCAGCGTTTGCTTGAGGCGCGTGTAGTTTTCACCACCGGGCGCGCGCACCTTCAGCCATGGCGGCTTCGGGTCGTAGATTTTCAGACTGCGCGTTGCGGTCATGCGCCGCCTCCGAGCAACTTCTCGAACAACGCGCTGACCAGCTTCGGATCGGCAGAGCCGCCGGTCTCCTTCATGGCTTGACCCATGAAGAAGCCGAGTAGGCCCTTCTTCCCCGCTCGCACCGAGGCGGCCTGGCTCGGGAATTTCTCGATCAGCTGCAGGCACAGCTTCTCGAGCGATGCGCTGTCGGACACCACCTTCAGACCGCGCTCTTCGACGATCGCGCGCGCGCTCTTGTCGGTGCCCTCGAGCGCAGCGAACACTTCCTTCGCCTGCTTGCCGCTGATTTCTCCGGCCTCGACCAAAGTCAGCAACTCGGCGACCTGCGCCGGCGTCACGGTAAAGGTAGCGTCGAGGCCGTGCGATTTCGCGCCGCGCAGCACCTCATTGGCGACGAAGTTGGCAACTTTCACCGGCTGGTTGAACACTTTGCACACGTCCTCGAAGAACGTCACGTACTTCGGGTGACCGCTGAGCGTTTGGGCCGTCGCGATCGTGAGACCGAGCTGTTCGACCCAGCGCTTGCGCACGGCGACGGGGAGCTCGCGCAACGCGGCGCGCTCCGCCGCGATGAACGCGGCATCCACACGCAGCGGTGGCAAATCGGGTTCCGGGAAATAGCGATAGTCGTGAGCGTCGTCCTTGGCGCGCAGGGTCTGCGTCAAACCCGTGTCCGGATCGAAGCTGCGCGTTTCCTGCCGGACCTTGCCGCCTGCGTCCAAGATCGCCGTTTGACGGATGATTTCCGCGTCGATCGCCTTCTGCACGAACTTGAACGAGTTGATGTTCTTCAACTCGCAGCGCGTACCGAACTTTTCCGTACCTTTGGGGCGAATCGAGACGTTCGCGTCGCAGCGAAAGCTGCCCTCTTCGAGGTTGCCATCGTTGACGCCGATGAACACCAGCAGATCGCGAAGCGCGCGCAAGTACGCCGCAGCCTCGGCGCTCGAACGCAAATCCGGCTCGCCCACGATTTCACACAGCGGCGTGCCGGCGCGGTTCAAATCCACCAGCGAATCACCCGCGACCCCGTGCACGTTCTTGCCCGCGTCCTCTTCCATGTGCGCGCGCGTGATGCCCACGCGCCGCGTCACGCCGTCGACCTCGATATCGAGGTGCCCATGGGTCGCGATCGGCTCCTCGAACTGGCTGATCTGATAGCCCTTGGGCAAATCCGGATAGAAGTAGTTCTTGCGCGCAAAGATGCTCTTCTCGTGGACGGTACAGCCAAGCGCCAAACCAGTTTGCACCGCGAACTTGACCGCTTGCTGATTGAGGACCGGGAGCGATCCCGGTAGCCCCAAACACACCGGGCAAACGTTGGTGTTCGGCTCTCCGCCAAAGTCGGTCGAACAAGCGCAGAACAACTTGCTCTTCGTGAGCAGCTGCGCGTGAACTTCAAGCCCAATGACTGGTTCGTATTCCATGACTCTTTCGTGCTTTAGCGCCGATCGGGCCGAGGTTCTACTAAACGCGTTCAGCTAGGTAATTCCACGGATTCCGACCGTGCACTTCCACCGATTCCGCGCCAAGCCCCGTGAGATTTGGTGGGCGCCCGAAAGAGCTGCACTGCACCTCACGCCGCGACCCCGTGCCCCAGAGAGCGCCCCCCCCAAAAAAGTCGAATCACGCCAGATTCAACGCGAGCCACACGCCTCCCTGCGCGAAGCGCCGAGCGGAGTAACGCGACGCTGCCCACAAACTTTGGTGCGCGCCCGAAGGGCGCCGCACGCTCGCGCCGGGCGCGCGGGAGAGCCTCAGCAGCCGCATGCCCGGAAATACGTCGAGGTCAGCCGACTTTGGCAGGATCAGATCACGATCTGCGAATGAGATGGAGACCTACGAGAACTGACCGAACAGGCGCGTGCTTTCCGTCAGCGTCAGCGCGAGCGGCCAAGCGTCACCGTCCGAACGTGCGAAAGCGAGAGTCTCCAACCGCGCGCCGAAGGCGCCGCGTGTCCTTCTCAACACGCGGCCGGTCGCATCAAGCTACCAGTCTCAGTGCTTCTCGCGATCCAGCCCCGGGTGCGAGCCCTCTCCAGGCTCGTGCCTTGGGTTCGCAGTCAAATGAGACCCATCCCGACCCGGGAAGCCCATCAACACATCTTTCTCGAAGATGAACTGCTCACGCGAGTCGTACGGAGCGGCGTGAATGCCCGTGTCCATGCGGATTGCGTCACAGGGGCACGCTTCCACGCAGAAGCCGCAAAAGATGCAGCGCAGTTCATCAATGACGAAGCGTTGCGGGAAGCGCTCGTAGCCGCGGCGCGGATCGCCTTCAGGGTATTCGCCGGCTTCGATGTGGATGCACTGGGCGGGGCACGCCGTCGAGCAGCACAGGCACGCGACGCAACGCGGGGAGCCGTCGTCACGTTGAGTGAGGCGGTGAACGCCGCGCGAGCGCGCGGGGTACGGGCGCTTTTGTTCGGGGTACGAGATGCAGTTGATGCCGTCTTCGATGCCTTCGGTCACAGGATCGGGGCGTTGGCCGAAGACCATTTCTTTCGTGTTCTGAAAGAAGTGCTTCATCGTGATGCCGAGGCCTTTGGCGACTTCGGGGATGTAGGTCTGGACCGACGCGGTGCGGTTGGGGCGCGCGACTGCGACGCCCGTGACCTTGTTGGGGCCCAAAGCTGACGTTTGATTGCTCATGCTGACATCCGTGCGCTGCGAGTACCGCCCGCCGCGGCAGCGAACTGCGCCGACGACGAAGCCAAAGACTTACGTTTGTTCACTGGCTTGACCAAGAACACGATGAAGTAGATGAAACCGCCGAGACCGGCCAAGGCGACGAGCGCCTTGGTGTAGTCCCCGACCAGTGACATGAATTTGCCGACGGCCGGTCCGCCCTGCACGATCGCCATCACGATCACGCCGGTAATCAGCACGTTGGCGAGCGATGCGGGCAGCAGCTTGCGCCAGCCGAGGCGCATCAGCTGGTCGTAGCGGAAGCGCGGCAAGGTCCAGCGGATCATCAGCTGCAGCCAGCACAAGGTCAGCGTCTTGAGCACGAAGCCCAAGGCCCCGATGATCACGATCGCCAAGTGCGGCAGCGCTTGCTCGAAGATCAGCGTCTCGCCAATCTTCACGTGCAGGCCATCTCGATACAGAAACGGCAGATCCCAGCCACCCAGGAAGATGGCCGACATCAAACCGGCCGAGGTGACGACCGCGATGTACTCTGCGAAGAAGAACATCGCGAACTTCATGCCGGCGTATTCGGTGAAGTAGCCGGCAACGATCTCGCTCTCGCCTTCCGGGATATCGAACGGAATGCGCTTCGACTCAGCGACGGAGGCCGTGAAGAACAGGAAGAACGCCGCGGGCTGCACGAAGATGCCCCAAGCGTTCTGCGACTGCCACTCGATCATCTGATCGACGCGCAGCGTGCCGTAAACCATTACGGCGCCCACCAAGGTGAGGCCCATGGTGACTTCGTACGAAACCATCTGGCTTGCAGCACGCACGCCACCGAGCAAGCTGTACTTGTTGTCGCTCGCCCAACCCGCAAGTGCCGCGCCGACGATGCCGGTGCCCGCGAGCGCGAAGAAGTACAAGAGACCGACGTTCAGGTCGACGACCTGAAGCCGAATCGCGGCTTCCGTGCACACGCCGTCGCGCGGGACGGTCGTCATCAGGCTGCCGATCCCGCCGTTCTCGCCGAGCGAGAAGCACAGCGTGTCGCCGAACGGGATCACCGCCATCACGACCAGCGCCGGGAAGAACGAGATGAACGGCGCGAGGCTATGCAGGAACTTGTCGGCGTTCGGCGGAATGAAGTCTTCCTTGAAGATCGTCTTCAGACCGTCCGCCGCGGGGTGCAGCAGACCGGCCAAACGCAAGCCAACCCGCGGCTCTCCATTGATGCTGATGGCCGCGTACAGGGCGCCAAACAACACCGAGAGAATCAACAAGCCCGCGCCACCACCGTAGCCGATGAGGCGAATCTGCGGACCGAATGCGGAGTCGTTCAACGCGAGGCCGACGAAGAGCGCCAGGAAATGCGCGAACAAGCCGCCGTAGAAAATGCGGCGCGGATCGCCGAGCGAAAACAACCATGCGTCGAAGCTATTGGTCACGCCGCGGTTCTGCACCTTGCCGGCGAGCACGACACCCGTCACCCAGGTGAACAAAATGCCGAGCTGGCTGAACAACATCGCGCGCTGACCGAGCTCTTCCGCCGGCGGTTCGAGCTTGATCACCACGAAGGCAACCGCGGCGATCACCGCAAACGCCGGACCCACGGCGATCGCTTGCGCGACCTTGGTCGGGATCCAGGCGACCGCGCGGTTCGGACCCACGCGGTCTTGAATCATCGCGCCTTGGCGACGGTCGGCCCAGGTCAGGATGACCGCCACGTTCATGGCGAACATCACGACCACGAAGGCCTTGAGCACGAACAACAGAAACGAAACCAGGGTAAGCGTCATCATTCGGCTCCCAGCGACGCGCTCTCCGGCGCAACGCTGCTGCGTGCAGGCGGATTCATCGCGGCTCGCAGCTCCGCGAGTTTCTTCCAAGAAAGGGGTTTGCCGGCCGCGGTCGCGAGCTCGGCAATCAAGCGAAACGCAGGCTTGGAGGCTCCCTGCGGCGTGATCACCTTCTCACTCTCTTGAGCCATTCCCTTGGCGTTGACGAAGGTGCCGTCGGCTTCGGCCCAGCTGCTGGCTGGAAGAACGACCCGCGCGCGCTCCGGGAACGCACCTTCGTGCGTCGAGATCGCAACCAAGTTCTTCACGTCCGCGAGCGCGGCAGCGCCGCCACCGGTCGGTGTGGCCGAGCCGAGAGCGATCACGGTTTGTGCCTTGCCCGCGCGAATGGCTTCCACGAATTCGACGAACGACTTCAGGCCCGCCGCCTTGCCGAGCGCCGCGATGCCCGCCGTATTCGGGTTCTTGTCCGCGTGACGCAAGATGTCGTCCGCGGGGCCCGCAGGGCGACCGCTTTGATAGACGTTCCCGAAGCCGAAGGCCTTGGCCAAGCTCAAGAGCGCGAAGTTGTCCTCTTGCGAGTGCTCGGCGCTGAGCACGACCGCGGTCGTGTCGGGCTTGGCATTGCTGAGGACTTCCGAGGCCGCGGCCAAGGCCGTCGGCAACGCCGCGTTGGCGCCGGAGACGCGCGCTTCGAGCACGCGCCCCTCGTGGATGCGGCGATGATCGAGCATGCCGTCATCGCACATCCAGAATTTGTTCACGGCCAGATTCTCGCGCGGACGGTAGCGATACACCTTTTGGTTGCGCGGATCGAAATCCGAGAACGAGTTGCAGCCAGTAGCGCAGCCCGTGCACACGCTGCGCGTCGAGCGCAAGAACCAGACGCGCGCCTTGAAGCGGAAGTCGATCGAGGTGAGCGCGCCGACCGGGCACACGTACTCGGTCATCAGCGTGTAGGCATGGTCGAGCTGACGGCCTGGCGAGACCACAATCTCGTTCAGGTTGCCGCGCTCGCGCACACTGAGCACCGGATCCTTGGCCAGCTCTTCGGACACGCGCACGCAGCGCGTGCACACGATGCAGCGCTCCGCGTCGTACACGATCGTCGGGCCGAACACGACGCCCTTGGGCTTGTGCACCGGCTCGTCGCGCATGCGCTTCTTCGTGGCGCCATGCTCGAGCCAGTAATCTTGCAGGCGGCACTCGCCTGCCTGATCGCAGATCGGGCAATCAACCGGGTGGTTGAGCAGCAACAGCTCTTGCACCGCAGCGCGCGCAGTATCCACGTGCTCGCTGGTCTGGCTCTTGACCACCATGCCGTCAGCCGCCGCTTGCTGGCACGAGGGCACCAGTTTCGGCTTCTTCTGCGGGATGTAGTCTTGCTTGTCTTTGTCCCAAGCCAGCACGTCGAGGAGCATCGCCGGGCGACCCGGCGGCGGCATGATCTCGACCAAGCACATGCGGCAGTTGGCCGCGACCGAGAGCCCGGCGTGCCAGCAGTAGTGCGGGATATCGATCCCCGCCTTCTGTGCAGCGCGGATGATGGTCTCGCCCGGTTCGAAGGGGATTTCGCGGTCGTCTATCTTGAAGGTAGGCATCCGAAGTTCCGAAAATCCAAAAATTCTAAAGAATGAGTGCCGATCTCAACGATCGCACTCACCACCGATCATGTTGAGGGAGCCGAAGCTCGGCACGACGTCGGCCATCATGGCGCCCGTGATCACGCGCTCGAGACCGCCGGTGATCAGGAAGCACGGCGGGCGAATGCGCACGCGGTACGGCGTACCGCTGCCGTCACTCACCAGGTAGAAGCCGAGCTCACCGTTGCCGCCTTCGGAGTAGGCGTACACCTCGCCGGCAGGCAATTTCAGGCCTTCCATCACGATCTTGAAGTGCTGAATCGTGCCTTCGATCGTGCTGTACACCTCTTCCTTCGGGGGCAAGATGATGCGCGGGTCGCTGACGTTGACCGGGCCGGAGTCGGCCATGCGCAGACAGCACTGCTCGATGATGCGCGCGCTCTGTCGCATCTCGGCCAAGCGCACCATGAAGCGGTCGAAGCAATCGCTCGCCGAGCCGACTGGTACGTCGAAGTCGACCTCGCCGTACTTCATGTACGGGCTGGCTTTGCGCACGTCGTACGGCACGCCGGTGGCGCGCAGGCACGGGCCGGTCCAGCCGAGCGAGATGGCGTCCGCTTGGCTGATCACGCCCACGCCTTCCAATCGATCGAGGAAGATGCGGTTGCCGAGCAAGAGCTTCTCGCACTCGTCGACGACGCTCAGGATGTGTTTGACGACCGCGCGCGCGTTCTCTTTCAGGTGCTCCGTGGGCGGCGAGGCCATGCCACCGACGCGGCCGAAGCTGTGCGTCAGGCGAGCACCGGTCTCCTCTTCCATTAGATCCCAGATCATCTCGCGCGCCTTGATCATCCACAGGAACGGCGTGAAAGCGCCGAGTTCCATGGCCATGGCGCCGTCGCACGTCAGGTGATCCGACATGCGCGCGAGCTCACCCAAGATCATGCGGTACCATTGGCAACGCTCGGGGACGGTGACGCCGAGCATCTTCTCGCACGCGAGCGCGAAGCCCACGTTGTTGAGCATCGGCGAAACGTAGTTGCAGCGATCGACGTACGGGAACACTTGGCTCCACGTGCCGCGCTCGCACATCTTCTCGAAGCCGCGGTGCAGGTAACCGACCTGCACGTCGACGTGTTCGATGATTTCGCCGCTGAGCTCCATCACGCAGCGCACGGTGCCGTGCATCGCGGGGTGCGCCGGGCCGACGTTCAGGAGCATCGGCTCCGTCGGCATCTCCAGCTCGGCTTCGTCTAACTCTTGATCGAGGGGCTCCATCAGTTCACCTGTGAGTCGTCGGTGTCGTGGCGCCTACCGGTGTGCGTCTGGCGACCGAAGGACATGCCTTCGTCGACGCTGAAGGGCGCCACTTTCTCGATGTTCGGCACGTCGCGATACGCGATGAGCGGTTGAATCTTGTCGGCTGGGTAGTCTTTGCGCAGCGGGTGCCCCTCGAACTCCGGGTAGAGCAGGATGCGACGCAGATCCGGGTGACCTTTGAAGATCACGCCGAACATGTCGAACGTCTCGCGTTCCATCCAGTTCGCGCTCGCCCACAGGTCGCAAAGCGTGTCGACCTCCGCGTCGTCGCCCTCGGCATCACCCGTGCGGGTTTTGAGCCGCAGCCGGTGACCCTTGGTCAGCGAGTAGAAGTGAGCGACGATTTCGAAGCGAGGTTCGCGTTCCGGAAAATCCACCGCGGTCAGATCGCTCAGCATGTCCATGCTGCATTGCGGGTTGTCGCGCAGGAAGCGCGCGACTTCCTTCCAAGCGGCGGCTTCGACGACGACCGTCTCGTCGCCGTGCAGCGCGTGGGTTTCCAGCACAGCAGTGCCGAAATTCTTCTTGATGAGTTCGACCAAGGCCTTTGACATGTCTTCGGGCTCGATTTCGCTGAGAGGCGCTTACGCGACGGAGGTGCGCGACTTACGAAGTTGCACGAGCCCCATGTTCTGCTCGACCACCGGATCTTGTCGCGGCTTGACGATCGACGGTCGGCGATCGCCGCTCTGGATCTTGTCCTGCAGCAACATCAAGCCGTCGAGCACCGCTTCGGGACGCGGCGGACAGCCCGGCACGTACACGTCACACGGGATCACTTTGTCGACGCCCGCGACGCACGCGTAGTTATCGTAGAAGCCGCCGCACGAAGCGCACGTGCCGAACGCGAGCACCCACTTTGGCTCCGCCATCTGTTCATAGATACGCTTGAGGATCGGCGCTTGGCGCTGCGTGATCGTACCCACGACCCACAGCAAGTCCGACTGGCGCGGCGAGAAGCGCGGCGCTTCCGAGCCGAAGCGCGAGAAGTCGTAGCGCGGGCTCGAGACAGCCATGAACTCCATGCCGCAGCACGCCGTGACGAACGGGTACATGAACAGCGAGTACTTCTGCGCCCAGGCCAAAACGGCTTCCAAACGCGTCGTGGCGAACTGTGCGCCACCCGAGCCACCCGGCTCGATAATCTGAGTCGAGGACTGCTTCAGCTCTCCCATTCGAGGGCTCCTTTTTTCCAGCAGTAGGCGAGGCCGACGACGAGCGCGATGATGAAACTGAACATCGTCGCGAAGCCGCTCCAGCCGAGACCTTTGAACAAGGCCGCCCACGGGTACATGAACACGACCTCGATGTCGAAGACGACGAAGAGGATCGCAGTGAGATAAAATTTGACGCTGAGCTTGGTGTTCTTCGCGCCTTCGGTGTCGTTACCGCACTCGAAGGGCGTGAGTTTTTCGGGGTTCGGATTCTTGGGGCCGATGAACTGGCCGCCCAAGAACATCACGGATGAGATCACCAACACGATGGCGAACATCACGAACATCGGCAGGTAGGTTAGAAGCATGCGGGGCTCGGTCGGGGCTAGCTTGGTGGTGCAGCGCGGCGAGGTGCTGCTGACGCAGGCGTCGAGGCTTGCGGGCGGTCACCCGAGAAGTGGCTCGAACAGGCCGGCTCGGACGCGACAACCGCGCAACCTCTGGAAATTACGCTACGTCTGGCCGCTATGTAGTGCTGCCGTCCGCGAGCTGTCAATGCACGCGCGCGGCCGCCAGACACGAACCGCGCCAGCCCTCCCTGCCTCGCCGCTCAAGCGGGCGCAGGAGTTGGATTTTCCTGGGTCTTTCGCCAAGCCTGAAAGGGCGGCCCGAGGGCCGCTTCAACCTGTTGCAGGAGCCCGGTCAGCGACTGCGGCTCCGCGCCGGCCAGCTCCGCCTCGACGATCGCCGAATAGGCCGCGGCGTAGCGAGCGCGCGCCAGGAATGCCTGGGCCAATAGCGGCCACACCCGCTCGCCGGGTGAGCCCAAATTCGCTGCGCGGCGCAGTGGTCCGATCGCTTCACCGGGCCGAGCGTCGCTGAGCATGGCTTCGCCGAGGCGAAAGTAAATGTCGGAGGCCGCGCTGCCATCGCCCGCGTACTGGACCCCGAGCCGGAGCACTTCCTCACCCTTACCCATCTCGCCCAATGAGATGCAGGCGCTGCCAAGCAGGCCGAGCGCTTTGGCGATCAGCGCGCGCGTCTCCGGGCTCAGCATTTGGCCATCCGGCGTGCGCAAGAAGATCGCGAGCGGCGCCGGCCAAGCGCCGAGCAGCTCCAAGATCCGCACTTGATCCCCACGGGCAGCGGCAGCTTCGGCCTCCGCAACCCGGCTGAGCTCGATGGCTCCGCGCGCAGCGGGCCGCGCTAGACGCTCGAGTTCTTCACGGACGTGCGTGCGCAATCGAGCACGAAACGCCCCAACCGAGTACGTTTCCTCGATGCCGTCATGCAACAACCGCAGCTGCGACCCCTCACGATCGACCGAGAGCTCGCGCAGCGTGTAGCCGTACAGCGGCGCGAGCAACAAGTAGCGCACGCCGATGTGGAGCTGCACCGCCTCCAGATCGGTCGCGCGCCGCGGCGCGGGTCCGAGCGGTTCTTCCGTGACCAGCGCGCTAACCAAGCGACGGCGAAAATCTGCCAGGGTCAGGCGCTGCGTGTCGCTCTCGACCACCTCGGTATCTTCGGGACCGACCACGAAGTCCACCAGGGTGTTGTCAGGCGTGCGTCGATCCACCGTGAGCGACGTGATGCGCGCGCCCGTGATCATGGCAAAGCCGAAGAAGCGCGGGCCTACGATGTCGCACAGCGCTTGAAAACTGCCGATGCCCTCACCGATACGCTCGAACCAACCGTCGGTGCGAATGGACTCGAGCGAGACGAGAAGTGGCTCCGCCATGAAATCCGAACCCTCTTTTTCTCACGGAACCTGGAGCCCGAACAAGTCCAACGCAGGATGCTGGTTTTTTCTCGGGCATCCTTCAACCTAGCCTGCGTTAGACCTACAATACCTACATCTAGGCCATTTCGAGCGACACTCCTGACAGAATCGATCGTGTTGGCCTCTCGAATCAAGCGTGCAGAAAATCAACACCGTGGACAATAAGCGCGCCCGGGCAATTGGCCGGGCACTGCTCGCTTGGTACGAGAAGCATCGTCGCGAGCTTCCGTGGCGAAAATCGCAGGACCCATACGCGGTTTGGGTCAGCGAGATGATGCTCCAGCAGACGCAGGTCAGCACCGTCATTCCCTATTTCCGGAGTTGGATGGAGCGCTTCCCGAACGTGAGCGCGCTCGCCAACGCCGAGGAGAGTGACGTGCTGCACGCCTGGCAAGGCCTCGGCTACTACTCGCGCGCGCGCAATTTGCGGCGCGCGGCGCAACAGATGTTGCAAGTGCACGACGGGCGCGTCCCCGAGCTCGTGAGCGAACTCTTGGCGCTGCCCGGGATCGGTCCCTATTCCGCCGGCGCGATCGCCAGCATCGCCTATGGTCATCCGGAGCCTTTGGTCGACGGCAACGTGATCCGCGTGCTTTGCCGGCTCTTCGCGCTGCGCGGCGATCCCAACAAAGCGCCCTTGAAAGCCGCGATTTGGGAGCATGCCCGCGCGCTCGTACCGAAGGAAGCCGCGGGTGATTTCAACCAATCATTGATGGAATTGGGCGCAACGGTGTGCACGCCCAGAAACCCGCGCTGCGACACGTGTCCCGTGGCCAAACAGTGTCAGGCGCTCGCGCAAGACTTGGTCGAGGTCTTGCCGGAGTTGCCCACACGCGCAAAGCCAACGCAGGTGCACATGGTGGCGGCGATCACCTCGCGCGGCGCGCGCGTCCTGGTGACGAAGTTGCGCCCTGACGCACCACGCTGGGCCGGCATGTGGTTGTTCCCGAACGCGGAGGTCGGCGCGAACGAGACACCCGAAGCCGCAGCTGCACGGGCATTGCAGGGCGCGGTCGGGCTGCGCGGCCAGGCGACGGGGCTACTATGCGTGGTGCGACACACGGTGACCCGCTTTCGCATCACACTCGACGCGTATCGGACGAAGGCACCAGGGGGTGTTGCAAAACCGCTTACGGTTAGCGAGTGCGCCTGGAAAGAGCCGCAGGAGTTGGACGCCCTGGCGATGCCCAAGGCCCACCGGCGGATTGCGACTTCACTGCTCGACGAGGCTGGGGGTTGAGGAACTCCGAAGCGCACCTGGGCGCTCTTGTCGGGCGGCTGAGCCGTGGCTTGGCCAGCCGACAAGAAGCGCCCGTAGCGCGCTGCTCTCAAACCGTCATCGGTTCGACTTTGCCGCTGTCGACAGCGAGCTGAGCAATCGCGGCCGCAAGATCTTTGCCGCTCAGCTTGCCCTCTTGGCGCAACCCGTCGAGCGCGCCGATGGCAATGCTCTCCGCGTCTACCTCGAAGTGACGGCGCAGGGCCTCGCGCGTGTCGCTCATGCCGTAGCCGTCCGTGCCGAGCGGCACGAAGCGACCAGGGATGAAGCGCGCGACAACGTCCGCCGTGGCTTTGATGTAGTCGGAGGCCGCGATGAACGGACCTTCGACTCCAGTCAGCACCTGCGTGATGTAAGGCACGCGCGGCGTCGCTTCCGGGTTGAGGCGATTAAAGCGCTCGCACGACATGCCGTCGTTGCGCAGCTGTTGGTAGCTAGTGACGCCCCAAATGTCCGACGAGACATTGAACTTCTCGGCCAGCAGCGCTTGCGCTTTCAACACCTGCTGCATGATCGAGCCGCTGCCGAAGAGTTGCACGTGGTGCTTCAGCTTGGTCTCGGCGTTGCGGAACTTGTAAATGCCCTTCAGCACGCCGTCTTTCGCGCCCTCCGGCATCGGCGGCATCGAGTAATCTTCGTTCTGCAGCGTGATGTAGTAGTAAATATTCTCGTTCTTCTCGTACATCCGCGACAGGCCGTCTTCGATGACGGCCGCGAGCTCGAAGGCGAACGCCACGTCGTAAGCAACGACGTTCGGGACGTTCATCGCCATCATGTGGCTGTGGCCGTCTTCGTGCTGTAGGCCTTCACCGTTGAGCGTGGTTCGGCCGGCAGTCGCGCCGAGCACGAAGCCGCGGGCCATGGAGTCACCCGCTGCCCACAGCTGGTCGCCCGTGCGCTGGAAGCCGAACATCGAATAGAAGATGTAGAACGGGATCATCGGCTGCTTGAGCACCGAGTACGAAGTGGCGGCCGAGATGAACGACGCCATCGAGCCAGCCTCGGTGATGCCCTCTTCCAGCACTTGGCCGTCTTTGCTCTCGCGGTAGTAGAGCAATTTGCCCTTGTCCATCGGCTCGTACAGCTGGCCGTGCGAGGCGTAGATGCCGACCTGCCCAAACAGCGCGTCCATGCCGAACGTGCGTGCTTCGTCCGGTACGATCGGCACGCAAAGCTTACCGATCTTCTTGTCGCGCAGCATCTTGGCCAGCATGCGCGAGAAGACCATGGTGGTGGAGGCTTCGCCCTTGGCCATGCCTTGGTAGAACTCTCCGAACAGTTCCGACTTCGGAGTTTCGATCACAGAGGCCGAGGTCCGGCGCCTCGGCAGCGCGCCGCCGAGGGAACGACGACGCTCGTTCAAGTACTGCACCTCCGGGCTGTTCGCACCCGGGTGATAGAACGGAAATTCCTCGACCTTGTCGTCCGCGATCGGCAGCTGCAGGACGTCACGGAACGCCTTGAGCTCCGTGGTTTGCATCTTCTTCTTCGAGTGCGTGACGTAGCTGCCCTCGAAAGCTTCGCCCAAGCGCCAGCCTTTGACGGTGTGAGCCAAGATGACCGACGGGCGACCCTTGCTCTCCAAGGCGCGCTTATAGCCCGCGTACACCTTGCGACTGCTGTGACCGCCACGACGCAGCGCACCGACCTGCTCGTCCGAGAGGTGATTCACCATTTCGAGCATGCGCGGATCGCGCGCGAAGAACACTTTGCGCACGGTCTCTCCAGAGGCCGTGGTCAGGCGCTGCCACTCACCGTCGACGACGGCATTGAGGTGTTGGCGGAGCACGCCTTCGTGATCGCGAGCGAACAACTCGTCCCAGTTGTCACCCCAGATCACCTTCGTCACGTCCCAGCCGGAGCCGCGGAAGACCGCTTCCAAATCTTGGATGATCTTACCGTTGCCACGCACCGGGCCGTCCAGGCGCTGCAAGTTACAGTTGACGATGAAGGTCAGGTTGTCGAGCTTCTCGCCAGCAGCGATGCGCAACGCGCCGAGCGTTTCCGGCTCGTCCGTCTCGCCATCGCCCACGAAGCACCACACGTGCGACTTGGACGTGTCCGCCAAGCCACGGTTCTCCATGTAGCGGTTGAAGCGCGCTTGGTAGATGGCGCCGATCGGACCGAGGCCCATGCTGACCGTGGGGAATTCCCAGTAGTCCGGCATCAAGCGCGGATGCGGGTACGACGAGAGACCGCGACCGCGCTCGGTTTCGCGACGGAAGTGGTGCATGTGGTCTTCCGTGAGGCGGCCTTCCAGGAAGGACCGCGAGTACATGCCGGGGGACGCGTGCCCCTGGTAGTAAACTTGGTCGCCCAAGCTGTCGCCGTCTTTGCCACGGAAGAAGTGGTTGAAGCCGATCTCGTACAGTGTCGCACTCGAGGCGTAGGTCGAGATGTGACCACCGAGGCCGTCGAACTTCTTGTTGGCGCGGTGCACCATGGCCGCCGCGTTCCAGCGAATGATGCGGCGAATGCGACGCTCGAGCTCTTCATCACCGGGGAACTCGGGCTGGTCCTCGAGGCGCACGGTGTTCACGTAGTCCGTGTTGAGCGGCAAAACCGGGGCGACGCCTTGACGACGGCCGTCCTCGATCGTGCGCTCGAGCAAGAAGCGCGCGCGCTCCTTGCCCTCGTGTTCGACCACGGCGCTGAGCGAATCGAGCCACTCCCGCGTCTCGACGGGGTCTTTGTCTGATTCGTGCCTGTAGCTGTCCACGGGAGCTCCTGCTGCTAGTTGGGTCGGCCCCAAGCGGTTTGCTTGGGAGAATTTGTCGAGGCGTGCGGCGGGCGCCGAACGCGGTGCACGCCCGAATACGTAGGCCGGTCGTGGCAGTTCTTCAACCCTCAGAACGGGTATTTTGAACCCCTTGGCAGTCCCGGCAAACCACCTCATATTTTTCCGGACAAATGCCCCGCCTGCTCACGTTCGCACTGTTTCTTTCGATCATGATAACGCTGACCGGGTCGGCGCATTATTACGTCTGGTCTCGCCTGGTGCGCGACCCCGGGCTGCCCGCCACCGCCACGCGGACCCTGAGTTACGCGCTGATTTTGCTGTTCGTGGCCATTCCGGCCAGTTTGTTTCTGCGACGTAGCGCACTCGGCGGGCCTGTTTCGGTGCTGGTTTGGCTGGCGATGACCTGGCTCGGTCTACTTTTGTTTCTAACGCTCGCACTCGGCGTTGCCGATCTCGCGCGGGGGCTCTGGCAAGTCAGCCGGGCATGGACGGATGCCGAGCCGTTGCTCCCGGAACGGCGACAAGCCGTTGCTCGTTTGCTCGCCGGCTCGGTCGCGCTGGTCGCCGGCACCCTTGGTCTGTGGTCGCTGCGCTCCGGGCTTGGCCGCGTCATGGTCAAGCGCGTCGAGGTGTCGCTAGCGCGGCTCCCGCGAGCGCTCAGCGGCACGCGCATCGTGCAACTCTCCGACGTGCACGTCGGACCGACCATTCATCGCAGCTTCATCGAGACCATCGTCGAACAGTGCAACGCGCTAACGCCCGATCTACTCGTCATTACCGGTGACTTGGTGGACGGCAGCGTGGAGGAGCTGCGCGAACACGTCGCGCCGCTCGCGCAGCTACGCGCCAAGTACGGCGTATTCTTCGTGACCGGCAATCACGAATATTACTCGGGCGCGGCGGACTGGTGCCGCGAGCTCGAACGGCTCGGCGTGCGCGTGCTGCGCAACGAGCGCGTGAGCATCGGCAGCGAACACGCGAGCTTCGATTTGGCGGGCGTCGACGATCATTCGGCGAAAGGCTTCGGCGACGGGCACGGTGAAGATCTGCCGAAGGCCCTCGCGGGCCGCGATCTCAGCCGCGAATTGGTGCTGCTCGCGCATCAGCCGCGCACTATTTTCGAGGCCAAAGAGCACGGCGTGGGGCTGCAACTCTCGGGGCATACACATGGCGGGCAGCTTTGGCCGTGGACGTACCTGGTGCGGCTGCAGCAGCCAGTCGTCGCCGGACTCGCGCGCTTCGATAAGTCGCTCGTGTATGTCAGCCGCGGAACGGGCTATTGGGGTCCGCCGATGCGGCTCGGCGCGCCCTCCGAAATTGCGGAGCTCACGTTGCGCTCGGCGTAGCCGAAAACGGCTGATTCGCGACACGCTGTCACGAGCCCGCGTCAAACGACTGACGCAGCACACGCTTATGAAAATGCAAGTGTGCACTTCGAATCTCCTTAATTGCCGTGGCAGGGCAACCGTTCTTTCACCACGTGAAGCTAATTCGCCTACAGAGCGGTCCCCTCGCGTGCGTGTATCAGGATGACGATGCCCCGGACACGGAGCGTGAAGGCTCAGGCGTTTTCCGCGCCTTTTCTGGCTCGATCGAAGCCGCCGGCACGTCCGAGAGCGAAGCGCTCGACAGTCTCGATCGCAGCCTGCGCCTGAGTTCGTTCCCTGCCCCTCCCGGCGAGGACGACGCCGAACCACTCCGGCAGGGCTCGCTCAACGACACCGATCATTGCCCGCCACGATTTCAGTCGATGATCCCGCCGGCCAGAGACGGCGTCCCCGACACCGTTCGCGCGCCTCGTCCCTCGTCGTTGCCCGCGCTGGCCTTCGCGCGCAAGTACGGCGTCGATTGGGCGAGCAAGCGCTGAATCGCAGCTTTGCTCAGGCGAATTTTTGGGCGAGCGCGTCGGCGATGCGCATGCCGTCGAGTGCGGCGCTGACGATGCCGCCCGCGTAGCCGCCCCCCTCACCCGCCGGATAGAGACCGTCGATTTCGGGGGAGGCTAGGCTTTCGGCATCACGCGGGACGCGCACGGGAGAGCTGGTGCGCGATTCGACGCCGATCAAGACGGCATCGTCGCTGACATAGCCGGGCATCGAGCGCGCAAAGCGCGACAGTGCCGCGCGCAAGCGACGCGCGAGATCCACGCCCACGCTGTCCAGCACCTGGCCGATATCACTCGCCAGTAATCCGGGGATGTAGCTCGATTCGGGCAACGTGGACGAGGCGCGGCGCGCCATGAAATCCGTGGTGCGCGTCGCGGGTGCCACCAAGGCGCCTCCGCCCGCGGTGAATGCTGCGCGCTCCAGATGCCGCTGCAGTTGAACCCCAGCCAACGGCCCAGAGAAGCCCGCTTTGGTCCAATCCGTCGGCTCGATGCCAACGACCAGCCCCGAGTTCGCGTACGGCGAATCCCGGCGCGACAGGCTCATGCCGTTGACCACCAACTCTTCGGGCGCGGTCGATGCCGGCACCACCCAGCCCCCGGGACACATGCAGAACGAAAACACGCCCCGACCTTCGATCGTTTCGGCGATGCGATAGGCCGCGTTGGGCAAACTGGGGTGCTCTGCGGCGCGACCATACTGCAAACGATTGATCAGCGGCTGGGGATGCTCGATGCGCACACCCAGCGCGAACGGCTTGGCCTCGAGCGCGACGCCCGCTGCTGCCAACCACTCGAACACATCGCGCGCAGAATGGCCGGTCGCGAGTACCACGGCGTCGCCCGAGACTTCTCGACCGTCCCCGAGCCGCACGCCGATCACGCGCCTCTTCCCGCCCTTTTCTTCGGTCGCGAGCCCGACCACGCGTGCGCCGAACTCGAAGCGTTGGCCCACCGCTTCCAATCGCTCGCGCAAGGCCGTGACCACCTTGGGCAAGCGGTTGCTGCCGATGTGCGGTCGCGCGTCGCTCAAGATCGCTTCGGGTGCACCGTGGACCGCCAGTAGTTCGATCACGTCGCGCACGTTGCCGCGCTTGTGCGAGCGCGTGTACAGCTTGCCGTCGCTGTAGGTTCCTGCGCCGCCCTCTCCGAAGCAATAATTGCTATCAGCGTCGACGAAGCCGCGCGCGTTCAGTGCTTTGAGATCGTGCCGGCGCGGCTGCACCGGTTTGCCGCGATCGAGCACATGCGCGAAAATGCCGTGGCGCGCCAGCTGATAAGCGCAAAAAAGTCCTGTCGGACCGTCACCAACGACGATCACCTTCGGCTGCTCTCGCACCTCGCGCAGCGGCGCGCCACCGAGCGGCGGGCGCTGGGCAGGATCCGCAAGTGCGACCAGCACATGGAAACGCACGCGACCGCGGCGCGCGTCGAGCGAGCGTTTCTCGACCGTCACGCCAGGGAGTTGCTCGGCGGAGATCCCGAGCTTGGCTTGCACCAGCCGGCGTAAGTTGGCCTCGTCCTGGGCTTCATCCAGGCCCAGTTCGAGCGTGATTTCTTCGGGCAAGTTCGCCAAACCAGGGACCTTTTCGTTGTACCAGGGCAGCTGTCAAGTCCCGCGCATCGGCTTTCGCGAAAGACCGCAGGCGCCAGCGATCCGAAGCAGCGGCTCGCGCGTACGTAGAAGGGTGTAGCAAGTTTCAGGGATCCGCCGGTTTCTCCGTTCGAGCGAGGAGAATGCCAGCCCGGGCGGCGGCTGGATCGAAAGGAGGCGCGCTGGTACCGTTTCGCGCGAGTGAGCCGTGACAGTGACAGCGGCGCAAGCGCGCCCGAAAGCGACGAAGCCCTGGTTCGCGCCATCGCGAATGGGGACACGCGCGCGCTCGCGACCCTTTACGACCGGCACGCGCCGCTCATGCTCGCTCTTTCACGGCGCATCGTGGTCGGCAAATCCGAGGCAGAGGACATCGTGCACGACGTGTTCGTAGAAGCCTGGCGCCGCGCGGCCGACTACGACCGCGAGCGTGGCAGCGTCAAAGCTTGGCTGTTGCTGCGCACGCGCAGCCGCGCGATCGACTTTCGCAAGTCGGCTGGCGTCGCACGCACGGTCCCGACCGGCGATGGCGATTGGCTGGCAAGCCTCGCGGATCCGCGAGCGCTCGACTCCGAGGCGCCCGATCTCGCGCGGCTACGGCAATTGCTCGCGACGCTCGGCGACGATCAGCGGGAAGTGCTTTTCTTAGGCTACTTCGAGGGGCTGAGCTCGAGCGAGATAGCGACGCGCCTTGGCATCCCGATTGGCACCGTCAAATCGCGCGTCGCCGCCGCGCTCGGCGCGTTGCGTCTCGCGCTCGCCGATCAGCCAGGAGAGCGCCGATGAAGCCGTTGTTCCCCGGCTCCGAGTTGCCCGATTTCGCGAGCGAACAGGCGGACAGCGAGGCCGATCGCCAAGCACTCGCCGAGTGCTTCGCGCGGCTTTCGGCCTTGGTGAAGCCGGACCGAGCAAGCCTCGCGCACGGACGCGCACGGCTCTTGGCGACCATCAGCCAGAGCGAGGAGCGCTATGCGCCCCTGTTCGACAAACTGACTCGTTTCTTCGATTTGAATGCCGACGCCCTGCGCGCGATCTTCGTCCGCGCTGCGAACGAAGCGGATTGGGAGCCGGGCCCCGTGCCAGGAGTCACGTTGTTCCATTTCCAGGGCGGCCCCGCGGTGGCCGGCCTCGATACTGGGTTCGTGCGTTTTCGAAAGGGCTTGCCGTTTCCGACGCACCGGCACTTGGGTCAGGAGCGCTTGCTAGTCCTGGACGGCGGCTATTTCGATCACGAGCAGCGCTGGTACGGTCCCGGTGACTTGCACGAGATGAGCGAAGGCACCGAGCACGCGCTGCAAATGCACGCGGATGGCGACGTGCTCGTGGCCGTGGTCATGGCCGGCCAAATCGAAGTCGTGACTGGTTGAGCAAACCGAAGCGCAAAACGCCCCCGACTAGCGGCGCCACTCCTGATTTTCCAGCGGGTCGTTCTTGCGCGGCGTGCCCGCCTTGGAATCGACGCGCGCCGAAGCCGAAGGGACGGCTTTGGCGTTTGGCCGAACCGCAAGCGCCGTCGCGGATGGCGCGCTGGCCTCCGCGGCAGCCGCGCCACTTGGAACGACGGGCGCCGCCGGACGTTCCAGCACGAAAGCGGCGGACGACGCCGGAGACGTCGGCGCGACTGCCGGCTTCGACGTCGTGAGCGACGCGGCTGCGGGTTCGCCAGCGACGGAGGGCTTGAGCGTCACGGCTCGCCCCGAACCGACGAACCAACCGAGACACGCGACGATCAACGCCACTGCTCCGATCAGCGCGTAAATCGCGGGGCTTACTGCGGCGCGCGAGTGATCGAGGGCTGCCACGGCGCGTTGTCCAGTAGTCAGGTCGAAGTGGGGACCCGACACCTTCGCTGGCGATGCGTTCGGTTTGGGCGGCATCGGGATCGAGATCGCGCCCAGGTTTCGCACGGTCGAAAACTGGGGGCGAGCTGGGCCGACCGCCGTGCTGAGCTCGATCAGCGCATCCGCCATTTCGCGCGCGGAGCCAAAGCGCAGCTCGCGATCGCGCTGGGTACCCTTGGCAAACCATTCATCGAAGCCGGGCGGCACCTGCACGTTTTGTGACGGCACGGGCGCAGAGCCCGTGCAAATCGCCAGTACGAGCTCGCCGAGCTCTTCGCCGATGAACGGACGAGCTCCGACCAGACACTCGTACGCAATGACCGCGATGCTCCATAGGTCCGAGCGAGGATCGACACCGGTCGCCTTCACTTGCTCGGGACTCATGTAGTACGGCGTGCCGATCATCGTGCCCGGCTGGGTGCCACCTGCCCCAACCAAATCGCCGCCCGTGACCTTGGCCACGCCGAAGTCCAAGACCTTTGCGATCTCCAAATCGTCCGCACAAATGAAGATGTTGTCGGGCTTGAGATCGCGGTGAATGATCCCGGCTTCGTGCGCTTTGCTGACCGCACGGAGCACCTGGGTCAAAAAGCGAATCACGTCTTCCGCCGGCAAGCGTTTGACGCGCTTGATGCGTTCGGCGAGTGACTCACCCTGCAGCAGCTCCATGACGATGAAGGCCGTGCCCTCTTCCACGCCAAAATCGAGGACCTGCACCACGTGCGGGCTGCGCAGCAACGCGGCTGACTGCGCTTCGCGAAGGAAGCGCTTCGACATTTGCTCGCTCTTGGAGATGGCCGAGTCGAGCAGCTTGATCGCGACGGGCGAACGCAACTGTAGGTGTTCTGCGCGCCAAACCGAGCCCATTCCGCCACGACCCAGCAAGGAGTCCAGGCGATAGCGCCCGTGGATGACCGTGCCAGGTCCCCAACTTGCGCTCATGAACCGAACACCATCGTCATGGGTATCGAAAAGCCAATCCTACGCGAAGACAATTAGCTCGAAGGATACTCCCCCGGCTCGCGACCCGGCAAGCCTTGGCTCGGTTTTCGCTGCGAAGCGCATGGGGTTCTTTTGTGTCGGGCGCTGTCGCACCCATTTGTCCAACTACTTCAATAATGCACCGGGGAGGCCGTGGCGAAACAAACGCTCGGGCGCGATCGCCCTTCCTGCGAGTGAAAGATCGCGGGCGTGGTGCGTAAAAAACAGGATTTGAACGCGCTCGGCCAATTCACCCAATACCCCGAGCGCTGCCTCCGCCCGCTCATCGTCGAAGTGAATCAGGATGTCATCGAGCACGAGCGGCAAGGCAGGGTTGCGCTCCAGGTAGCGCTCCAGGCTCGCGATGCGCAGCGCCAGATACAATTGGTAACGCGTTCCTTCGCTCAAGCCGTCCACGGAAACTTCTTTTCCGTCTTCACGTAAAGCGACAATCTGCCGCTCTTCCACGCCGACACGCAGGCCGCGAAAACTGCCCAGCGTGAGCCGGGGAAAGAGCTGCGAAGCACGGCGAAGCACTGGGCCTTGATGTTGCTCGCGATAGCGTTCGACCTCGCGCTGGAGGACCACCGTCGACAGCTTGAGCCGCGCGTAGCGCAGCGCCTGCTCGCGAATTTCAGCGGCCTGGACGCTCAGACTTTGAGCGTAGTCGGCGGCGTCGGTCTCCGCGTAACGCTGTAGGCCGTGTTCCAAATCGCGAACCTGCGCGCTCAGGTTCTGATGCTCTTCGTCCAACCGTTCGAGCTCTTCTTCCAGTTCACGCAATCGAACTTGCAGAACCGGACGCTCGACCCCGCGCGCCGCCTCCAGCAACGCCTCCAAGGGCACGCCCTCGTCTTTGAGCAACGAGCCTTCGACGGCATCGAGCTCTCGTTTGAGGCCTCGAGCTTCTGCGACACGGCCCTCGATTGCGGCCAATGCTCCGAGATCCGGCGCATCCGCCGCGGCACGCAGGCCTTCGAGTTCGCTGCGCGCCTGCTCGGCCCTCCGCTCGAGCGCTGACAAATGTCCGGTCAATTCGGCAAAATCGGCCTGAATTTGCGCGTGTTCGGCGCGCTGATGCTCGGCCGCTTGAAAGCGACGCACGAGCTCCTCGGCCGCGACATCCGGCGCGCGAGAAGCTAGATCCGGCGCGTACGTCTGAATCCAATCGGAGACATGCTCTTGAAACGCAGCACGATCTTCTTCGATCCGCGTCGCGCGTCGCCGTTGCTCGGATAGCTGCACCAAGCCGTCGAAGAGCCCCGACAGCGAATCCAAACGCGTCACCACTTCATCCGGCGAGAGATCCGCCGGAAAACCGAGCTTGGCGGTCGCCGCCTGCCATTCGACTTGCCAGCCCTCGAGCGCCTCGCGCTCCGTGGCGAGCTCTTGCCCACGCTCGGCCTGTTGACGCTCGATGTCGCGCAACGCCTCGAGCAATTCGCGACGTCGATCGGCCGCACGGGTGCCGATTTCCACCGACTCCTCACACATGGCGAGCATCGAGCCGAGCGTCTGGCCTTGTACGGCATCGGTGCCGAGTGCGCCGCGCAACTCGGCGCTCAGCGTATCGCGCTCGAGGCTCGCGTTGGTCGCATCGAGGCGCGCCTCGCGCACGCGCGCCACGAGCTCGGCGAGGACGCGCTGACGCGCGAGCCAAGCGCGCATCTCGGGCGGTGTCGCGGGCTCGATTTCGAGCTCACGGAAAGCGGTTTGCCAGCTCTGCTCGAGGTCGGCCCGCTGCTCGTCGAGTGCGAACTTTCGCGCATCGAGCTGCGCCAGTTCGGACGCCAGCTGCTCGTGTTCCGCAGTCAACCCCGAAAGCGTCGACACGCGCTCGGCCTCGCGCCGAAGCCGGTCCGCGTGGTCGTCAGCGGCCTTGACGGCGATCGTGACACCGTCCGACAGCGACAGATCCGTGCTGTACGCGCGATCGATCACGTCAACGGCGTCGCCGCGGGTCCAGGCGCTGAACACGCGGCGCAGTCCGTCATCACGGTGAGCACGCGCAGCTGCGAGTGCGTTTTCACTCGGGACGCTGCCCGAGCCTTCGATGGCTTTGATCTTCAGCGCCGTCTGTGCGAGGCGCTGCGACGAGACAGCGCGTTCTCGCGAAAGCTCGGTCGCTCGCGAAGCATGCTCGGCAAATTCCTTTTGGAAGCGATCGATGGTTTCCTCGGACGGCACTTGCAAACCGGGCACCGCGTCCAGCCTGCCATGCCAAAAGCCGAGCGCCGAAAGCTTCGCGGCCGCATCGCCTTCGAGTTTTTCGAGCAGCGCGAACGCGGTGCGCGCGCGCCGCTCCAAGTCGCCATTGGCGCGCGCGGACGCGACCACTCGACGCAGCACGCCCAGCTCACGCGGCGCCGGCAGTTCGGCCAAATTTGCCGAAGTTTGGGCGTGCTGCGCGGCCAAGCTGCGCACGGACTTGAGCACGTTCGCGACCCGCTCCAACAACGCCGCTTGGCGTTGTGGCAACTTTCGAACCCGTGAAAGCTCGGTCTGGCTCGGGCGCAACGCAGAAAGCGCCTCCAGCGATTGGCCGGGGTAGAGCAGATTCACCAAGCGCTGCAGCTCTATTTCATGGCGGCGCGCGTCTTCGCGGCGGCGCGGCAGATCTTCCTCCGCGGCGCGAAATTTCCCCACCCGATCACGCAGCTTCTCGATCGCGTCACCGCTCACTCCGAGCAAGTTTTCCGGCACGACGAGTTCGGCAAGGCGTTCTTGCTTCTTGGCCATTTCGCGCTCCAGGCGCGCGCGCTCGTGTTGTGCTTCGTCGAGGGTGCGTTGCGCGCGTAAGCGCCGCTCGCTGGCATCCTCGGCCAGGCGCGGCAGAACCCCGAGCGCATCCAATTTTTCGCGCAGCGCGTTGCGCTGAGCGACGGGGCCGAGCACTGCGTCCAGGCGACTCTGTGCGTTCGACTCTTCACGCAGCCGCTTGCGACGCTCACCGAGTTCTTCCAACTGAATCCGCGCCGCCTCGAGCTGTTCCTTCTGAGCCAGCCATTTTTCGGGCGAAACCAGCGCATCACGGGTCGCAGAGCGCGCCTCTTTGTAAGCCTCGATCAAGACGTTCAGGCTGGCTTTGCTGGAGCGGGGCTTGAAGATCTCGTCCGCGCTTTGCTCGATGGTCGAAAGCACGCTGCGGATGCCACGGCCGCCAGAGCCCGCATCGAAAAGGCTTTCGCCGACATCGCCGCGATCTTCGAGCAGCGCTTCGCCGGCTCGGCGAAGCCGCTCGTGATCGAGCCCGAACAGCCGCTCGAAGAGCTGCGCGTCGACGCCGCCCAAGAGCGTCCTCATCACGCTTTCATCCACCGGCGTGTCCGCGGCGTCGCGCAGCGCGTCTTTCCGCTTCTTGAGTCGCGAAAGCTCAATCACGTTGCCGGCTTCGGAGCTCAGCGCAGCAGCGATGCGCAGGTCCGACATTGGGTGGACGTGCGCGTCTGGTGTGCGCTCGGGAAAGCCGAACAGCAGGTCGTGCACACCGCGCAACGCGCTGCTCTTGCCGGCCTCGTTTGGCCCGAACACGATGTGAAAGCCGCCCGGCGCGCCGCCAGAAAGGTCCAAACGTAGCCCTGTGAACGGGCCAAATGCCGCAAAATCCAGGCGCTGAAATCTCAAGGCGCAGCATCCTCCGTACCGCGAACCGCAGGCAGCAGGGTTTGCTCCACCTCCGTCAGCAAGCGACGCATTGCTTCTGGGCTCTCCAGGTCGATCGCATCCGGCCCTTCACGCAGCTCCGGCGGTAGCTTGCGCTTCAGCTCGAGCAGCTCGGCCGCCAGTTCACTGAGCGCGGCATCGTCCTGCGACAAATTGCCGAGCCCGCGCACGAGCTCGCCGATCGCATCCTCCCGCTCGCGCAATTCGGCGCGCTCGGCGCTCGGGCGTGTCGCGAGTTCGACCTTTTCGAGCCAGGTTTCGGCCGACAGATCCAGAGTCAACGCGCGAATTTCTTCGACCACGCGCTCGAAGCGCGCGCTCAGCTGCTCGTGAGCTGCCGTTGCCCCGATAATGCGCACGCGCACCGCGCACAGCCGGCCGTCACTGGCCGAGGTGGCCGCGCCCAACGCTTCGCGCACCCGTTCGAGCACACCATCGACCGAATGCTCGGCGCTGACCTGCGCTTCCGCAACCTGCCAGCGCACGGCGTCGAGCGCTCGGTGCTCGACCGCGCGCACCTGGTCACCCTCGAGAGTGATTAAGCTAGCGCCCTTCGGTCCGGTTTCCCGAGCATGGCGCCCCTGCAAATTGCCGGGAAACACGATCCAGGGTCGTTCGCTCAGCACTTCCCGCGTGTGAATGTGTCCGAGCGCGAAATAGTCGTAGCCTCGGTCGATCAGCGCTGTCAGTCGACAGGGTGCGTACGGCGCGTGCCCTGCCCTGCCCTCGAGCGCGGTGTGCAACAGGCCGATATTGAACAGCCCGCGCAGCGGTTCCGGGTAGCGCGAGCTGAGATCGGTCGTTACTTCACGGGTCTCGAAGCCTTGGCCATGAACCGCGATGCCCAGATCCTCCAGCACGAACGAGTCCGGCTTCTTGTGCGACAACTCCCGCACGTTGTCCGGCAGGTTCAGGTGCGCGGTGAGCTTGCTGGCCGCGTCATGGTTGCCGCGAATCCAAACCACGCGCACGTTCCCCGCGCGCAGCGCCGCCATCTGCTTGGCGAAAAACAGACCCGTCGAGTAGTCGCGCCAGTCACCGTCGTACAGGTCGCCGGCGATCAGCAGCAGTTGTGCTTGCTCATTGAGGCACAGCTTGACCAGGTTTTCGAGCGCTCGCCGTGTGGCACCGCGGATCTGCTCGACTGGTGCGCCTTCGTATTTGGAAAGCCCCGAAAGCGGGCTATCCAAATGCAAATCCGCAGCGTGCACGAATTTCATGGCGTTATCACGACCTGCCGCGCTTCACCCAACCCGTCGATCCCGAACTCGACGACGTCGCCCGCCCGCAGGAAACGCGGCGGTTTGCGCCCGGCGCCGACGCCGGCCGGCGTGCCCGTGCTCAGCACGTCCCCCGGCAAGAGCGTCATGAACGAGCTGATGTACGCAATCAGCTCCGGCACCGAGAACAGCATGGTGCTGGTCCGGCTGTCTTGGCAGGACTCGCCGTTTACATTCAGCCACAACCTGAGATCCGAGGCGTCGATCGCGTCTGCGGTGACCACGAAAGGGCCAATTGGCGCGAACGTGTCCGCGCTCTTGCCTTTGGTGAATTGTCCACCGCGTTCCTTCTGAAAGGCGCGCTCGGAGTAGTCGTTGAGCAGCACGTAACCGGCCACGTGATCGAGCGCGGCGGCCTGCTCGACGTAGCGAGCGGTCTTGCCCATCACCACCCCGAGTTCGACCTCCCAATCTGTCTTCAGTGAACCGCGCGGCAGTTGCAGATCGTCGTTCGGCCCGCACACCGCCGAGCTCGCCTTCATGAACAGCACCGGCTCGGTCGGGATGGCCGCGCCGGTTTCAAGCGCGTGGTCGCGGTAGTTCAGCCCCACGCACACGATCTTGCTCGGGCGGGCGATTGCGGGAGCAATCCGAGCGTCCGCGGGGACGTGCGGACAGCGCTCAGGCTGCTCGGCGTAGAACCGCGCCAGGCGCGCTGGCCCGTTCGAGCCGAAAAAAGCCTCGCCGTAGTCTTCGCCGAACGCCGAAACATCCACGCGGCCCACCCCGTCGACGATCAGCCCCGGTTTTTCCGCGCCGACCGACCCGAAGCGAAACAATTTCATAGTCACCGCGGTAGCACCCAACGAGGGCATCGCCAAGTGATCCCGCGCTGCCACAGGCATGTTGCTTGACCGAGCGCAACGCCGATTCAACCATCGCGCCAGCCGAGCGACGTGTCGACCACGCCGTTCCGCGGCACGAAACGCTAGCTGGAGAGCCCTGATGACGGACAAGATGGAACAGGCCGGAAACGACTGGCTGAGAGCGGAGCTGGAGGACAGCTTCGACGAAGACTACGAGCTCGAGCTCGGTGATGCGACGCTCTCCGAGGAGATCGGCAAGATCGCCGACAAACACCACGCCCCGACCATCGAGCGCGGCCAGTATTTTCGGCACCTACTCGATCTGCAACGCGAACTCATCAAACTGCAGACGTGGGTCGCGCACTCCGGTGCGAAGGTGGTCGTGCTGTTCGAAGGCCGCGACTCGGCTGGCAAGGGCGGCGCCATCAAGCGCATCACCCAGCGACTCAATCCTCGCGTGTGCCGCGTCGTCGCCCTGCCAGCGCCCACCGAGCGTGAGCGGACGCAGTGGTACTTTCAGCGCTACGTGCCGCATTTACCGGCAGGCGGCGAGATCGTGCTCTTCGATCGCTCCTGGTACAACCGCGCGGGCGTCGAGCGCGTCATGGGCTTTGCCTCGCCGGAACAAGTCGAGCAATTTTTCAAGGACGTCCCGGACTTCGAGCGCTCGTTGGTCAGCTCCGGGATCACCTTGGTCAAATACTGGTTTTCGATCTCCGACCAAGAACAGCAACTTCGGTTCCTCACGCGCATTCACGATCCGATGAAACAGTGGAAGCTGAGCCCCATGGATCTCCAATCTCGCGTGCGTTGGGAGGACTACACGGCGGCCAAAGAAGAGATGCTCACGCGGACCAATCGCCCCGAGGCTCGTTGGTACATCGTCGAGGGAAACGACAAGCGTCGCGCGCGGCTCAACTGCATCGCACACCTGCTGCAACAAATTCCGTACAAGGAAGTGCCGCAGGAGTCGGTGACGCTGCCCGAACGCCGCTTCAGTCCGAACTACGAGCGGCACGCGCTGGCGCCCGAGATGTTCGTGCCGCGCGTTTATGGTTAGGTCTCGGAATCGGCGTCTGACGCAACCCGCGCCGGCACCAATGATGCCTGCGCGGGGATCGGCCCCAGATCGTTCAATCGCGCGTGGTCGATACTGATCACGCCGGGGACCGACTTGGTGTCGATCATGTCCACGAAGCGCACGTTGTGGCGCACGTCGTCGCGCGTCCAGAATTGTCGCGCGTAAACCGTGTCACCCATCGTGTCGTCGTGAGCGGTCAGAATGGCGATGAAACCCGTCACCCCGTCCATCGGATCGCCAGGACACAAACCGCGGAGCGGGCTGCGCTCATCCAGCATGTGGATGCAATTCCAGGCCAAGCTGAGGACCGGAATGTTCGGGCGCTCGAGTTCGAGCGCATAGCCGCGACGCATGGGCTGCCCTTCCGCAGTCATTTCGTCGCGCAGCACGGTGAACTTCATGGTTGCGTCGCTGAGCGAGCCCCGTCGCTGATTCGCCAAGCGAAATTCCAACGCCGGTCGACCATTGCGCACGTGCACGACGATGTTCTTACTGAACGCAATCCGCGCCGTCGGGCGCGAGAATTTGGCGAAGACGATACCCGTGCTGAGCGCGAGCGCCATCATGCCGGCGAAAGCCTCGACCGTGACCAGCAAGTGCGCGTAGGTCGTGATCGGCGCCATCGAGCCGTAGCCGATCGTGGCGTACGTTTGCACGCTGAACCAAAAGGCGTCCGCGTACGAGCCCGGCCGCGCATTCGAGATGTCGTTCCCGCCGAGCCAAAAAAGAAACCCGAACAGGGCGTTGGTCGTGACGTAGATCAGAAAGAATACGCCCAACAGACGCCACCAGCTGATGGCCAGCAGGTAATGATAGAGATCGGAATACCAGCGTTGTTCGAGGTTCTTGATCTCGAAGCGGGTCAGCCCAGCCCCGGCGGGTGCCGGGCTACGCAAGATCGCCGGAGGTTTGCTCGGTTGGGTCACGTTTCTTTTGCGCGAGCTTAACCTGGCGCGCTACCGGGCAGAAACGCGAAGTACACCGCTGCGAGAATCAGGGCCAGCGCGACGCCGTAGTTCCAACGCACGCGCTCGCCCAGCCACAGTGTGGCAAAGCCGATGAAAACCACGAGTGTTATCACTTCTTGGATGATTTTCAGCTGGAAGGCCGTGAACTGCCCGTAGCCCAGGCGGTTCGCCGGTACTTGCAAGCAATATTCGAAGAAGGCGATGCCCCAACTGATCAGGATCACCTTCCACAAGGCCACGCCGCGATACTTGAGATGGCCGTACCACGCGGCCGTCATGAACAAATTGCTGCCAATCAACAGTAGAATCGTGCGCACGGTGCAGCGCTAGCGCGGTACCTTCGGGGCGACAATCCCACCCACGAAAGCGATGAGCGAGAACGAAACCTTGGATTGCCCGCACGGCAGCAAATGCGGGGGTTGTGCATTTTTGGGCGTCCCCTATGCGGAGCAACTCACCCAAAAGCATGCCTCCGTGGCGCGCGGTATCGCGCATTACCCGCAGCTCGCACACTTGAAACTGGCAGCGGTCGCGGGTGCCAACCCGACGCAGGCCTATCGCGCGCGCGCCAAGCTCGTGTTCGGTGAAGACGGCGCGCTGGGTCTGTTCGAGCGCGACTCGCACTCAGTCGTCGATATCCCGGAGTGCCGCGTGCTCGCGCCCCCGCTCGCGCGCGTAGTAGCGGCGGCGCGGCGCGTCCTATCACTCGAAACGCCCAAGCTCGACGGTCTGGACGTTCGGCTCGTGGATGGCGGCGTGCTCGCGACGCTGATCGCGCCGCGCGGAACGCCGGTCACAGAGCTGGAACGGCTGGCACACGCGCTGCGCGCTGAAGCGAAGGAAGTGCTGTCGGTCGCCGCGAGTTTCCGCGAAGCGGGCGCGGCCACCGTGCTCGGTACTGGCCACGTCTTGCTGTCCGGGGATGAAGTCACCCCTCATCACCTGCTCGAGAATGGGCCGTATCACCTGGCCGCGCACGGCGCGTTTACTCAAGCACACCTCGGTCAAGCCAATGCCGCACACGGTCGAATCGAGCAGGCGCTCCGGGAGCTCGGCGCGACGCGCGTGCTCGAGCTTTACGCTGGTTCGGGCGCACTTGCGTTACGGCTCGCGGCCGCCGGTTTCGAGGTCACCGCCGTTGAAGCGTTCGGGCCCGCGCTGGCCCACGTCGAGCGCGCCGCGCGCGAACAAGCGCTCACGTTGCGAACCGTCAATGGCCAGTCCGAGCGCGCGCTGCGTGGCTTCGACCCGCAGCGCGAGCGTTTTCAAGCTCTGATCGTCAATCCGCCGCGCCGCGGCCTGTCCGCGGAGGTCCGCCGTCGCGGAAGCGCCCTCGAGCCGAATGCGATCTTGTACATGTCTTGCGATCCAGCGACGCTCGCGCGCGATTTGGCCCACCTCAGCGAACTTGGCTACGTCACTGAGGAGCTCTGGCCGTTCGACATGATCCCGCACAGCACCGCGGTCGAGACCCTGGTCGTGCTGCATCGCAGCGAACCTCGCGCGCCAAGAGTGCTGTACGAGCACGAGGAATGGCTCGCGGTGATGAAATCCGGGTACGAGCCCGTGACTCCCGAGGCCGGCTTCGAGCAAAGCTTGCTCGATCGCGTACGAAGGCTGCCCGGCGCAGCAAGCGCGGTCGCCCTTCCCGCACAAGGCTTGGATCGCGACAGCAGTGGGGTTTGTCTATTCGCACGTACAGAAGCGGCATTGCCCGCGCTCGAGCAGGCTTTTCGTCAAGGCACTCAGAGCTTCGTCGCGTTGTGCCGTGGCGTGACTCACAAGCGCGGCCGAGTTCGCCGCCCGGTACGCGAGAGTGGCCGGATCATTTCGGCAAGCACCCGTTATCTGCGAGAGCGAGTGAAGGGCGGACACAGTTTGCTGACTGCTTGGCCCGAGCAAGCGAGCCCGTCTCAGCTTCGGCAACTGTTGCTTCTAGTCGGACATCCAGTCCTGGGTGACACGCGCCTCGGTGACACCGCATCCAACACGTTCTTCGAGCATCGTCACGGCCTGGATCGCAGCTTCTTGCACTGCTCGGCGGTCACGCTCGTGAGCCCCACCAGTCACATCACGTGTGAGGCACCGCTACCCGGTGAACTAAAAGCCGTACTCGAAAGCTTAAGCGAGCAGTCCGCGACGCCAAGCGAGTAAGATGGCGCCGATGTGCGCGGCGTGGACGATCTGGCCCCGATCGATCAAGTCGAACAGCTCGGCGACGGGCACGAGCAGCACTTCTATTTCCTCGCTGTTGTCCAGAGCGAGCGCGCTGCGCGACGCGGCGCGGGCAAAAAAGAAGTGCGCGCGCGCCGAGTTGCGCGCCGGTTCCGGAGCCGCAAACAAAAGTGGTTCGATGCTCCGCACTTCGAAGCCCGATTCTTCACGCAGTTCACGCCTAGCTCCGTCGATCGGCGCCTCTCCCGCTTCCAGCACGCCTGCTGGGAGTTCCAAGCTGGGCCCGCCGAAGCCATGACGATACTGACGGACTAGCACCACTTCCCGCTCGTCGGTCAGACACAAGACCCCCGCCCAATCTGGGCCGCAGATCAGGTGAAAACGGTCAATCTCGTGACCATTCGCCAGGCGCACGCGCTGCTCGCGCACTTCCAGCCAGCGCTGCGACACGAGCGAGGTCTCGCTCAGGATTTGCCAAGGTGGGAGGGGCGCGAAATCTCTCATGAGCGTCGCACGGAGTGCTAAGTCAGCTCCCGTGTCGACCGCAAGCGATCTTCCTGCCGAAATCAGCGCCTGGCTCGCCGATCCCGGGTTTACGCCGGGCGCCAAGCATTTGGCCAAGCTGTTCGCGGCAATGGCCGGCGCGGAGCGTGAAGACGCGCGAAAATTGGAGCGCGTACTCGGACGAGCTGGCGATGCTGCGGGACACCACGCGCTCAGCCGCTTGAAAACGGCGGATAGCCGCGAGCGTGCGCGGCTGTACGCGGTGCTGGGGCGCGTGGCCGCCAGCTCTGCCGCCGCAGAATTTCGCAGCGCACTACTCGGCGCTCTCCAAGACGACGACGAGCGGGTCCGGCGCGTGGCCAGCAGCGCACTCGGCAAGGTTGCTGTACCGGAGGGTGCGGAGCGCATGCTCGAACGCTGGCCCACAGCAAGCACTTTGGAACGGCGCAGCTTGGCTGAAGCGCTGGGCAAGAGCAACAGCCAGGCAGCGCTCGACCTGCTACGCGAAGAGCAGCCTTCGGACGTGGAACTTTCCCGAATCATCGAGCGCGCACGGCTGATGCTCGAACGCGATCTCGGCCGCAATGCGCCCTCCACGATCGCGCTCGACCAAGCACTGGGCGCGTCGCAATCGGTGATCGCGCACTGTCGGTCGGGCTTATCGTGGGTCCTCGCCGATGAAGCGCGCGCTCGCGCGAGCTGGCCAAGTACCACGGTGCTCGACAAAGACCGTGTTCGCCTCAGCCATCGCGGGAGCTTGGGCGAACTTTTGCAACTGCGCGTAGCTCTTGGTTTTGGCCTGGAAATTCAGCTCCCCGGGGCTGCCCACGACAGCCTCGCGCCACGTGTCGTGGCCGCGCTCGAGCACCCGGACGCGGAGCGAGCGGTTCGCGCGTGGACCAAAGGTCGCGCGCGGTTTCGCTTGGTGTTCGCCGAAGGTGGCCATCAACGAGAGAAGGTGTGGCGCCTCGCCGCAGCCATCAGCGAGCGCATTCCTTGGCTTCACAATGACCCACATGAGTCATTGTGGGAGGTCGTGATCGACGCAGCGCGAGGCACACTCGAGCTCTGTCCGCGTCGCTTCAACGACCCGCGTTTCAGTTACCGCCACGAGGACGTGCGTGCTGCGTCGCATCCGACGCTGGCCGCGGCGCTTGCACGCGTTGCGGGTGTGCGAGCCGACGACATCGTTTGGGATCCATTCGTGGGCAGCGGGCTCGAGCTGATTGAGCGCGGCTTGCTCGGCCCGTTCCGCGAACTTCACGGCAGTGATCTGGAAAGTGCGGCTCTCGCGGCTGCTCGCGCAAACGCAGAACGCGCCCAACTCGAGTTACGACTCGTACAGGGCGACGCGCGCGCTCATCGGGTCAAGGGTGTCTCGCTGATCATCAGCAACCCGCCGATGGGTCGTCGAGTGACCCGGGACGGCAATCTCGGTCCGCTTTTGGACGCCTTTTTGGCGAACGCGGCGACCTTCCTCGCCCCGGGCGGAAGGGTGGTCTGGCTGTCTCCCTTTCCTGACCGGACCGCCGCCAGCGCTCGACGGCTGGGCCTGAAGGTCACCCGTCATGAGCCTGTCGACTTGGGTGGATTTCCAGCAGAGCTGCAGCGTTTCGATCGCTAAATTCATAATTCTAAACACTTAGCGCGTTACTCAATGTGTCAGATTTGCGCTTGACGATCGTGCGCTGCGCGCAATATTGACCGCGCGGTCACTGACTCACAGGTCAGTAACCTCCAGGTCAGTATGCCGAGACCCAGCGATCCCCATGCCAAGAGCCGCCTCCTCGAGGCCGCCGAACGCGTCTTTTCCGAGAAGGGTTTGGACCGCGCCAAGGTCGAAGACATCACGACCCAGGCCGGTCTGTCGAAGGGCGCGTTCTATCTGCACTTCGACAGCAAAGGCGATGCCTTCAAGGAGTTGCTCTCCGAGGTGATCGGGCATTTGCAGACGCGCATGGCAGCAGCCCGTGCCGTCTGCCTGCCAACCCTTGGACGGAACTTGGAGCAGTCACTCGAGGTGTCGCTCGACCGCGACGTCGAGATGTTCGAGTTCATTTGGAAGAACCGCGCGCTGATGCGCATCACGCTCGAGGGCGGGCGCTCTGCGGACTACCAACACTTGATCGAGCATTTCGCGTCCAACGCACAACGCGACACCGAGGCCCTGCTGCGTGAAGGCATCGCGTCCGGCGTATATCGCAAGGACCTGGACGTCGAGTCTACAGCCGCGTTCATCGCTGGAGGCTATGATCGTTTCGCTCGCCAACTCGTGCGCGAAACGAAGAAGCCGGACCTGCGCAAACGCTTGCACCAACTGCGCTGGATGATCTTCGCCGGAGCCGGGGCGCCCGCGTTGATCGCCGAGCTGCAGCAGATTCAGGGCGAGAGCGGCGAAGCGCCGCCACCCGCCGTCGAAATCGCTACCTAGGGGGCACGAACCAAATGTCGCAAATTCAGCAAGAATCGGGGTTTCCTTCTATGTCCAATGCAAAAACGGGTTCCGCTGGCTCGTTGGTCACCGCGCCGCCACGCGCACCGCTCGCGGGAATTTTGGTGTTGGGGGCGTTGGTGGTTGGTTTCGCGGGCTGGACCGGCGTGCGCATCCAGGCCGCCAAGGAGGCGCAAGCGTCGGTCAGCACGAAGCGCACCGCGGCAGCGCAGAAAGCAGTGCAGGACGCAGCGGCCCCCGAGCACGTGCACGTCGCTCGCGGCGAGAGCCAGACCTGGCAGCCGCTGGTCGAGTTCGAAGGGTCGCTGGTGGCGGCGCAAAGTGCCGCTCTCGGTTTCAAAGTGAATGGGCGAATTCGCACGGTGGGCGTCAAGCTCGGTCAGGTCGTCAAGGCCGGAGCGATGCTCGGAACGCTCGACGGTAGCGAGGCTGCGGCACAGGTCCGCTCGGCGGACGCGCAGCTCCGCGCCGCGCAAGCGCAGCTCGCGCTCGCGGAAGACAACGCGCGGCGCACGAGCTCGATGGTCAGTAGCGGCGCCTTGGCCGAGACCATGGGCGTGCAGAGCGCATCACAGCACTCCTTGGCCATCGCCCAGCTCGATGCGGCCAAAGCCGGGCTCTCGCTCAGCCAAGTCAATCTGCAGAATCAGACGCTGATCGCGCCGTTTTCGGGCACCGTCACGCGCGTTCCGGATGGCGTCGGTGCGGTCGTCAGCCCGAGCATGGTGCTGTTCGAATTGCAGGATCTGAGCGCGCTCAAGCTCAAAGGCTCCGTGGCAGAGAATGACGCGAATCTGATCCGCACCGGCGCGCCCGTCGAAATCAGCACCGAGCTCGGCAACGCGACCGGCGTGCTCTCGACCGTGCTCGGCGCCGTCGATCCAAACACCCGGCGTGTGCCGCTCGAAGCCTTGTTCGACAACAAGAAGGAGGGCGCGAGCCTGCGCTCCGGTGCATTCGTGCGCGCGCGCATCCAAGGCGGCGCGCCGCTTCCGGTATTGCGCTTGCCGCACGACGCCCTTCGCCCAGGCAGCCAAGACGAGGTGCTGGTCGCGCAAGGAGAATTTTTGACCGTGAAGCGCGTTACCTACGCGCTCGGCAAAGATGGCTCGCTGCTCGTCCGCCAAGGTCTAGAAGCGACCGATCGCGTTGTGCTCTCGCCGCGCCCCGAGGCGAAGACTGGCGACCGCGTTGTAGTCGATGGAGCCGACAAATGAACATCTCGGCAATCGCCATCCGGCGGCCCGTATTCACCGTGATGGTCACGGTGGCCATGATCGTGCTCGGCGCGGTGGGCTTCACCCGTTTGGGGACGGATTTGTTCCCCGACGTGAGCTTCCCCGCGGTCGCCGTGACCGTGCCCTACCCTGGAGCGAGCCCGTCCGAGGTAGAGAACCTGGTTACGAAGCCGCTCGAAGACGCGGTGGTCAGCCTGAACGGCATCGATCGCGTGCGCACCTTCTCGCGTGAAGGCTCGTCGATGATGATCGTGATGTTCAATCTCGGCGTGGACATCACCGAGGCCGCTACCGAGGTGCGCGAGCGCATCTCTCAGGCCCGCTACAAGTTCCCTTCCGACACCAAAGAGCCGATCGTGAATCGCTTCGACGTCACCGCGTCGCCGATTCTGACCTACACCTTGCGCGGCGAGACCTCGCTATCCGCCACGCGCAAGTACGCCGACGACGTGCTGCGCCCCGCGCTGGAACAGGTCGAAGGCGTGGCACAGGTCAGCGTGAATGGCGGCGCAACCCGAGAAATCAAGGTCGATTTGGATCGCGCGCGGATCGACGCGCTGGGCCAGAGCCCGAGCAGCATCGTCAATCGTCTGCGCGCGGAAAACATGAACGTGCCCGCGGGGCACTTCGACGAAGGTCAGCACGAAGTCAGCGTACGCACCATCGGCGAATTCAAAGACCCCGAGCAAGTGCGCAACACGATCGTGGCCACCGCCCGCGACGGCTCGGCGGTCAAGCTGCGCGACGTGGCCAAAGTGGACGACGGCTTTGCCGAAATGCGCACGCGCGTCGTAGTCAACGGTCAAGAAGGCGTGACCCTCGAATTGCGCAAGCAGTCCGGTAGCAACACGGTGGAAGTCTCCCAAGCCGTGAAGACCAAGATGGCCGCGCTGAGCAAAGCTTTCCCTCAGGGGTTGCACTCCGAGCTGATCATCGACCAAGCCGCGATCATCGAGCCGCAGGTCCACCAAGTGGAGCACGACATCGTGTTCGGCGGTGGCATGGCCATTCTCGTGATCTTGATTTTCATGCTCGATTTGCGCTCCACGCTGATCAGCGCCGTTGCCCTTCCGACCAGCGTCATCGGCACGTTCTTCGTCATGTATTGGCTCGGCTACACGCTGAACATGATGACG
>DASQCO010000021.1:0-4335 GCA_035634635.1 Polyangiaceae bacterium | reverse complement strand
GTGGCTGCGGGTCACGCGCTGCAAGGCATTCGCGCGGGCAATGAAAAGCTCGCGTCCCAGAAACTCGCGCCGGGCCGAACGCCCGAAATCACGGTGCTCAGCGTCGCCTTCGAGCCGGGCGGCGCGTTGCCCATTTCGTGCACAATCGACGGCGTTGGCGCTCCACCGCCGCTCAATTTCTCCAACGTCCCCGAGGCTGCGCAATCGTTGGTCGTGTTGGCCGAAGATCCGGACGCGCCGCAGCTCGAGCCGTTCGTTCACTGGCTGGTCTACGGCATCCCGGACAGCGCGCCCAACGTGGACGCACAGACGCAACACCACTATCGCCTCGGCACGAACGGCAAGTCCGGGCAAGGTTATACGCCAGCGGCGCCACCGCCGGGGCACGGCTTGCATCACTACCACTTCCAAGTCTTCGCCCTCGACCAGCCACTGGAATCGAGCGAGGGCGCCGAGCGCAACGCGCTCCTCGAGGCAATGACGGGCCACGTGCTCGCGTGGGGTGAAATCATCGGCACGTACGAGCGCGAATAAGATCGAGCGCGCCGCGCGCGCTCGAAGCGCGGCGCGCTCTCGTCACTCCTCGACTAAGGGCCCGCGAATGGCTAAGTCGGTCGACGATCGCGGTCGAGGCGCCCGGCGGGCAAGGCGCGACGAAGGCGCATACTGCTTGTATGTAACTGAGGAGCAACGCAGCCCGCCGGGATGCATCGGTCGCGAGCTCGATCGACTTAGCCATTCGCGGGCCCTAAGGCTGCTTCTTCGTCCCTTCGCAGCCCAATAGCCCCTTGTCACCACAGTGCGTGGCCATGCACTCCACCATGCTCGCGCGGCCGAATTCGGACATGCCCGCTAGCGTTTGGCGGCAATCAGCCAGAGTCGGCATGAGCGGCAGCCCGGCGCAGCTCTGCATGATGCGTTCACAGGCGCTAGTGAGCGGCGAGCCCGCGAGTGCGCTGGTCGCATCGGTCTTGCTGGAGTCAGGAATTGGTTCGGGACACGCAGCCATCAAGGCACTGTGTCCGCACAGGTTCACGCGCGCTGGATCACAAGCGGCGTTGCCCTTGAGCGTCTTGACGCAGGCGACTGCGGCTTGCGCGACTTTGGGTTTGAAGGTCGATTTGAATTCAGCGCAACGTTTCGCTGCGAAGTTGGTACAGACACCTTCGTCGGCGGGCCCCATTGCCGGGCACTCCTCGACTGTACCGACGTTGTCATCGCACGCGGGCGTCGCAGCCATGAGCGTGACAGCCACGCTGTTGGCAGCCGGGGGAGACGCAGACGGAACCGCGACGGGCAGCGTCGTGGTGGGCGGCTCGGTAAACTGTGAGCGCTCGCGGTGCGACTTCGCGTCGTGCGCAAGCCAGCCACCAACACCGCCGGCAGCGAGTGTTCCAGCCATGAGAAGAAAACCCGATTTTTCGATGACCATGGGCAAAGCTCCTCGATAGATCGCGTCCAGGACGCGCGACAGCGCGCCACGAGGCGCAACGACAGGCAGAGCACGCCTCATGCCACAGCGCGAAACAGCCTCGAAATCTCCCGCTTCACGAAGATCTGGGGCAGCGACGTGCAGTGTCAGATCTGCACACTTCGCACGATCGCCACATCCGAAAACGCC
This sequence comes from Polyangiaceae bacterium, assembly GCA_035634635.1. Lineage (GTDB taxonomy): Bacteria > Myxococcota_A > Polyangia > Polyangiales > Polyangiaceae > PMG-095. Next base: position 2,714 of record DASQCO010000021.1, on the reverse strand, counting down.
GTCCGCACGCCACCGCTTTCCTGCTCGAGCTCGTGACCTTTGCCGGCGATCAACACCAGATCTTCAGGCGTTGCAGAACGCAGCGAAAGCTCGATGGCACGCGCGCGGTCGACTTCACGCACGACCTCCGCGTGGTCGTCGAGGCCTTCAGCGATCTGCGCCATGATCGCCTCGGGATCTTCGTTGCGCGGATTGTCCGAAGTCAGGATCACGCGATCCGCGCTGCGCGCAGCCGCGCCCATCAGCGGACGTTTACTGCGGTCGCGTTGCCCGCCCGCGCCGAACACGACGCTGACTCGTCCCGCACACAGCGCACGCGCGGTATCGAGTGTTCGACTCAGCGCGTCGGGCGTGTGCGCATAGTCGACGACCGCATACGGGCGCTCGCGCACGACTTGAAAGCGCCCAGGCGGCGGCGCAACGCGCGCCAGCGCGTTGGCAGCGGCCAGCGCGGGCACACCGGATGCGAGCGCCGCGCCCAGCGCAGCCAACGCGTTTTCAACGAAAATTTCGCCGATCGCGCGAATGTGCAGCGTGCGCGGGAGTTCCGGAAAGCGAGCGCAGGGTTCGAGCTCGAAGCGCGTCCCGTCGAAGCCCAGACGAATGGAGTGCGCGGCCAAGTCGAGCGACGTCCAAGCGTCACCGCGCGAAGCCACACCATAGGTGAGCACGTTCACGCCGGGCGGGATCACCTCCGAGAGCAGCTGCGCAGCAGAATCTCGACCATTGAGCACGGCGGTCGCTCCGGGCGCGAGAGCCATGAAGAGCTGCGCCTTGCTCGCCAAGTAATGCTCGGGCGAACCGTGTGCGTCAGAGTGGTCCAAGCTGAGATTGGTGAACGCCGCAACGCGACATGGCCAAGCTTTCGCAAAGCCGAGCGCCAACGCTTCACTCGTGAACTCGAGCGCAGCATAGCGACCGCCGCGCTTCCGACAGCGATCCAGCGTTTCCAAAAATCCGGCGTAGTGCGCGGGAACTTCCTGCCGCTCCTCGTCGAGGAACGAGCCGACGGTGGTGACCCGTGCGACCGGACGCGCGAGCTCGCCCAAAAGCGCCGCGGTCATCGCTGTAGTCGTGGTTTTTCCGTTGGTGCCGGTGATGCCGACACTGAACAGCGAGCTCGCCCAGGCGGGCGCGGCTGGAGGTGGACGAACGGCGGTCATGGCCCTGGTCCGAAAGGTTTGATGCAAGCGGCGGCGAAGTCCATGGGGCCTACACGGGCGCGGGAAGAAAATTCAGCGCGATTTCGTAAAAGCACAGCAAGCGCCGCCTCACCCGTCACACTTTTGGGGCCGGCGCCGATGGTGAACAGACCATGGTGATGCCCTTAGAGCACGAGCTCCCAGGCCTTTCGCCCAGCGATCGAGGCACGCGCCTCGCCGATCCGCTCTTGCGGCGCGAGATCGAAGCCGTGGTGAGGCGGCGCGTGCGCGGTCATGACGCCGACGACGTCGTGCAAGCCGCGTTCGCCGACGTGCTCTCCGCCGCGCGCGTCCCCGCCGACGCGGAAGAGTTTCGTCGCTTCGTGTTCGCCGTCACGCGCAACAAAGTGTTCGATCATTTTCGGCGCCGAGCGCGCGAAGTACCCGAAGAAGACTTCCACGAAGCCGCCGCGTCGGAAGAACCGCTATCCGCGCGCGACATCCTGCGCTGGGCCGAGGGCACGCTGCCCGATCCCGAAGCCGAACACACCCTGCAATGGATGCTGCGCGAAGGCGACGGAGAAAAGCTGGAACAAATCGCGCGCGACGCCAACTTGCCGGCTCCGCGAGTGCGTCAGCGCGTCTCTCGCTTGCGACGCTTCCTGCGCGAACGTTGGGCCGCCGAGTTGATGCTCGCCACACTCGCACTCGCACTCCTAACTCCACTCGGCGTCCACTACTATCGGCGCTGGTTTCCGCCACTCGAAGTCGTCGAACAACCGATCGACTGGGAGCGCGAAGAGCTACCCACGCCAGAAGTGCGCGGCCGCGCCTTGCGCCGCGCAACGCTCGAACGCTGCCCACGAGTCGAGCCCAAGCAATGCCTGGACGACCTCAATCGCGCCCGCGAACTCGATCCAGCCGGCGACTCCGCCGCCGAAGTCAGCAACGCCCGCCGCGCCGCCGAAGCGCGCCTCCCGCCCCCTCCGCCCACGCCGAGCCCAAGCTCCACCACACCCCCGCGCCGCCACATCCCCGGCACCATCGACACCGGCGAAGGCCCAATCTACCTCCCGCCCCGCATCACTCCCAAGCCACCTCGCGGCACCGACAGCATGATGCAGCGCAAATAGCGCCGAAATCGTGCGCCGAGAGCGCAATCTCGGTCGCACGTTTTTCGATCTCGAGAGTGGGCGCTCGAGATCCAGCAACGCACCTCGCGTCGACGCAATGTTCCCAGCGCGAGCCGGCTCCCTGAGGGATAAGCCGCCAAGCCGCCAAGGAGAGGGAGAGAAGATTGGTTTACCTTCTGCGCCGTTGAGCGGCGCAAACAGCGCATTGCACTGCCGAGTGTGGGTGCCACAAATTCGTGCGCCGAGACAATGTTCGATCGGCGTAGTGGGCGAACCCCAAAATCATTGCGAGCTGCGGGGTGCAGACCGGGTACATGGGTGACGAAGTAGACCGGGCACATGGGTGACACCCTTCAGGGCACGGGGCAGGAGGGCCCCTGTGCCCTGGAATGCGAGAAACCCCGTGGATCTTCGAATGGAAATAATGGTTCGGCTCGGT
>DASQCO010000020.1:0-10634 GCA_035634635.1 Polyangiaceae bacterium | reverse complement strand
CACTTGTGGCCAGTCAAAAACCCTCCGGATCGTGAGCAGGAGATCGCCGAGTTCGGTTTGAGAAACCGAGATATGGACATGAGCGACGCGGTCTGGGAGTTCTTCCGAAGCAGCCTTTGAGGCCCATGCTCGTGCCGGTCTGGCGTATTTTTCCGGGTTCGGCTGCGTAATCGTTCACGCACCCTTGGATTTGTGTCGGACGAAGGGTTGGCAGCTTGTAAGCTTCCGCCGCCGAACGTGTCCCGGAGGGTTGTAATGAGTATCGATAAAGGTGATCGCGCACAGTGGGCTGCTCGTGGCGCGTTGGCGTGCGCGGTCGTGCTGGTATGCAGCGCGTGCAGTAATGACGACACGTCGTTCATGGACGCGAGCGCTGGAAAGGCCAGCACCGGTGGCGGCGCGAACCGGGGTGGCGCAAGTTCTGGCGGCCGCGCGGGCTCGGGTGGCAGCTCAGATTCGGGTGGCGCAATCAGTGACGCCGGCGACTCGAGCGAAGGCGGTGACTCGAGTGAAGGCGGGCAAAGTGCCCAAGGCGGCACCGGCGCGGTTGCCGGAATGGGCGGCAATGGAACAACCCACTCGGGGGGCACCAATTCGGGTGGTATGAGCGCGGGTGGTAGGAGTTCGGGCGGAACGAGCTCGGGCGGAACGAGCTGGGGCGGAACCGGTGCAACCGCGGGCGGGCCTCCGGCGACGTGCGGCAACTCGGTGATCGAAGGGTCCGAGCAGTGCGACGACGGGAACCTTCTGGCTCTGGACGGTTGCAGCCCGGGTTGCAAATACGAGGTCGTCGACCGCATGACTTCGATCGCGATACAAGGAGGCACCGCACCAACCGGCTGCACGCCAACCGCGAACACGCTGGGGAAAGCGTTTGGCAGCCTCGCTTTGACTGAAATCAACAGCGGACTCCAAGACTCGATCAGCGCCGCAACGCTGAACAACTTGCTGCAATTCAACGGGCTGGAAGACCCGACTGGCGCGAACAATGATTCCGCCCTTTCGGTCGGCTTTCTGCCTGGCGTTCCTGATACGGCCAATGGTGCTTGGCCCGGTGGAACGCCGCTCGACTTTTGGTTTCGCGTGCCTGCGACGAGCGTGGATGCGCAAGGCGTGGCGCTCAGTTCATTGGCAGGCAGCCTCACGGCTCGCAGCCTCAGCGTGGGACCTGGCTTACTGAAGCTTCCGCTTTCCATCGGCGGAGGACAGAGCACCCTCACGATGTCCAACGCGCGGCTGCGTGCAACGGTGAATGCCTCGCCCGCGCCGAACGCTCCCGCACCGCCTCCAACGAACCTTGCTGTGGGCCTCACCGTGTTTCAATCGCTCGTCGGATCCGGCACGAATCAGGGCATTTGCGGCAATGTAACGGTCGAGTCATTGGCGCACATTCCCGTGCCCGTTTCGTTGGCGAGTGGTTCAACGAATGGATGCTTGGCGTGCAACGGCTCACACGTATACACGGCTTGCTCCGGCAATTCGGTGGAACCAGGCTGCAACTCGATGTTGGACGTCCTGGTCGGCGGTTGCCAGACGCTGAGCTGCGCCCTCACGCTCGTCACTGCCACCCAACCCGACGTTCCAGCAACCGGAAGTGCTTCGGTCCGTGCGTTGTCGCTCGACTCCGGAAATGCCGTTCCGAGCGACCAAACGACGGGCAACAGCGACGCCTACTCCAGCTACTTCAAGTTCGCCGCCAACCGCGCGCACATCACGGGCTTGCAATGAGTTCGTCAGCGCCGGGTCTCAACCGTTGCCGCCAGCAGCGGCACCGAGGCCCGGCGCCGCCGCGCGTGCCTCGAACAGCGGCAGGTACAGGCTGAATGTGGTGCCGAGGTTCGGCTCGGATGCCACGGTGATCTGACCGCGATGTTCTTCGACCACGGTTTTGACGACGTTCAAGCCGAGCCCACTGCCTTGCGAGCCTTTGGTGGTGAAAAATGGTGTGAATAGGCGCTCGCGCAACGATGGCGGGATGCCAACACCCGAGTCGTGGACACTGAGCGTCGCTTGGCCGCTTTCCACCGCCAGCGCGACCTCGATGGCACCGCCATTGGGCATCGCGTCACGCGCGTTGATTGCTAGGTTGAGCAGCGCCTGCTGAATGCGTGAAGGTCGACCTTCGATCCGAACCTGATCGACTCGCGGGAACTTCACCTCGAGACGGTGACGTCGCCCCAGCGCATAGCCGAGGGGTCGCTCGAACTCGCGCAGAAGCGTCACCAAGTCGACCGTTGCGTTGCTCGCCGTAGGCTCTTGACCGAAACGCAGTAGGCCGCGCGTGAGCTCACCCGCGGCGCTGAGCGCGCTCTGCACGTTCTTGAGCGCGTCCTCGTAACGGGCGTCCCCTTCGAGCTCGATCGTGGCCGCATAAATGACTTGCAGGAAGTTGTTGAAGTCGTGGGCTGCGCCCGCCGCCATCTGCCCCACGTGCGCCAGCCGCTGAATGCGCGCGAGGCCATCTGCCGCCGCGAGCCGCTCGGCTTCGGCCTCGTGCTCGAGCGTCACCTCTTCGAACGACAAAAGCGCGCCGGGGGCGGGCCGATCCGGGTGTACCCAACGGCGTATCGACCAGCGAAAGTAGCGCAGCCGCCCCGCGTCGTCCTCGGCACTCTCCTCGGCAAACGCGGGTTCGTGTTCGCTCCCGCCACGCAGGCACTCTTCGATCGCCTTCGCGAGCTGCGGCAGGGGCGCGGGCAGCAGCGTCTTCAGCGCGACTCCGCTGCTCGAACCAGGCAACGCCGTGGCCCACGCGCGGCTGAAACCGAGTACGTTTTGACCATCGTCGATCCAAGCGACGGCGGCAGGGACAGCCTCCAAGAAGAAGCGCACCTGCTCGTCGCTCGCCCGCAGGCGAGCCGAGAGGTAGACGCGCCCGCCTTCGAGCAGGAACAAGCCCCACACGAATGGCACCAACGTGGAGAATTGATCGGCGATCGTATCCGCCCACTCCATCCCGAACGATTCGAGCACGTTCGCCAGGTGCCCGAACGCCAGGAGCCCCACTAGACCGAGCAACGCACGCTTCATCAACGAAGAGGACGCCCCCGGCGAAACTGCCGGCGCGCGCGTGACGAGCGCAATCGTGCCGAGGCTCGCCAAGAGCCCGAGCGCCTCGAGCACGGTGATGATCACGCGCGCACCCGTTGCACTCGCAAGGCCCAGAGTGCGAGCATCAACGACTGTGCGAGGTAGCTCAGGTGCTCGATCGTGTTGAAGACGTCGTACAGCACGAAGTGCTCCACGATTGTAGAAGTGCTACCGACAATCAGACACAGAATGCCCGCGAGCAGGAAGCGCCACTCGGGAATGCGACGTAAGTCGCGGTTGTAGTAAGCGCTGAGCGCTGCCAACAGCAGCGCAGCGAACAACACGGCGAGCTCTCGCTTATCGAAAGGAGGGTGCCCCATTAGACCTGACCGCTTACGATCCAATACCCTGCCTCGCGCATCAAAAGAATTGCTCGCGCGAAACACACGGCTGCTGAACGCTTGTTTACGTAAGTGAACCGCGCCCGCGAATTTCCGAGGGCGACAGCTTCGCGCGCGATACTGCCTAAACGCGCAGCCCAACGGACGCTGAAGTCGCTATCATGCGCCGCGATGAGTCGCGTCAATGGGATCCGAGCTGCAACGGCCATCGACGTCGTCGAGGCGGCGTACCGGCTCGACGGCACGGAGAGTGCCTGGCTGACTGCGCTGCTCGAGCAGGCCTCGAAGGACCTCGATACTGGCAGCGGTGTGTACGCATTCACGGGCAATGATTCTTTGCCGGATTTTGCCAAGAGCCCCGTTTTCGTCCAGCAAGCTCTGAGTCCGGCGTTTCTTTCGCGCATCGCCACGCTGAACGCCGATGCGCCGAACGCGATCTTCGAACTGTTGAAGAAGCGAGTCGTGACGTGCGGTGGGCTAGAGCAAGTGTTGGGATCCGCGTCGCCCGTGGTGACTCACTTTCGCGAGCTCATGGCCAGCGCCGGGATCGCCGATGGCTTCTGCATGTTCGCGCAGGACGCTCGCGGTGGCAGCGTGACCGTGTCGGCTCCGTCGCGCGCCGTCCTTTCGCCCCCGCCACGAGTCCGCGGCGTTTGGCAGCGCGTCGGCCTCCACGTCGTTGCCGGGCTCCGACTCCGGCGCCTGCTCGCCGCGTCGGCGACCCAGCGCGACGCTTTGCTTTCTCCCGCGGGAAAGCTCGAGGACGCGAGCTCTGCTGTCGCGGACAACGGCTCCGCACGAGGCGCACTCATCGACGCCGTTCGCTCGATGGAACAGGCCAGGAAAGCTAGCGTTCGCTCGTCGCCAGACCGCGCACTCGAGCTCTGGCGAGGATTGGTCGCCGGGCAGTGGTCACTCGTCGATCATTGGGAAGGCGATGGTCGCCGCTACGTCGCAGCTTTCTCGAATGGCCTAGGTTTGCGCGATCCGCGCGGCCTGACGGCGACCGAACAGAGCGTCCTTCGCTACCTCACGCTCGGCGCGACCAACAAGGAGGCAAGCTATGCGCTCGGCCTTTCCGAGAAAACGGTCTCCAAATCCGTGAGCCAGATCTTGAAGAAGTTCGGCGTCAAGTCGCGCGTCGATCTTGCGGCGATGTCCGACGCCGCGCGAGCCACACGCTTCGACCTCGCCGTGGAGAACGAATCGGTTTCCGTGCTCGGCGTCGACGTCGCCCTGGACCGAGCGCTCGCAGACCGGCTCACTAGCGCCGAGCGCACGATCGCCGAGCTCGTGGCCCGAGGTTGGAGCAACGCGCGAATCGCGGCAGAACGTGGCGTCGCCGTGAGCACCATCGCGAAGCAGCTCCAAGCCATCTACGACAAGCTCGGCGTCGAAAACCGCAGCCGCCTCGCGCGAGCGATCGCCGAAGGTGGGTGACACCCCTCAAACATTCATTAATTACCGACACTTACTACACTTCGACGCCGAGGCGATCGAAGCGCACCGTGAACGCGCCGAAGCCACACGCTTTCGAAAGCGCGCGGCCTTCGCCGATCGCTGTTCTGGCTGCGCGAACGTCCGTCTCGGCCATGCAAATGCGGCCTTCCAGCTCCCAGGCTCGCAATGCCACTTCGACTTCGCCCGTACGCGCGGTCCACTCACGCGCAAGCTCGAGATGCCGGCGCGCGAGGCGCGGATCGGTAGGCGCACGCTCCACCGCACAATGCCCGAGGATGATGTGCGCGTGGGCGCCATGACCCTGCCAACCGAGTTCGGCTAGACCCGCCAGACTGTCTTCGGTCATCGCCTGTGCGGCATCGAGCCGACCTAGCTCGAGCAGGTGCTCGGCCTCCCAGAGCGCGCGACGTGCTTGTGGACGATCACCGAGGGTGCGAGCGCGGGCAAACTCGCGCGACGCCTCATCCGTGCGGCCGAGGTCGTGGAGAACGCTCGCACGCAGCGCCACCGCGCGCACATGCTCAGCGCGTGCCTCGACGCGCTGAGCGGCTTCGGCCGCGGCCTCGACGAGCGCAAGCGCATCTCCGAACGCGCCAGCGAGGCGCCGCGTGTATGCCAGCGTTCGCAGCCCAGTGGACAGCGCTCCGAGATCGCCGCGCGAGCGCGACAGCGCGTTGCACGCAAGGTAGCAGCGCACGGCGAACTCGAGGTCACCCAACGCCCCTGCATACAGGCCCAGATCGTACGTGATGCGCGACCGACGCTCGACCGTCAGCGACTCAGGCATGCGGTTCGGATCGCCGTCTTCGCAGAAATTACGCAAGATACGCGCTCCACGACTCATCGCACCGAGCTTCAGACCGAGGTGCGGAAATCCACCGAGCCGTCGCAAGTAGATGTACGCCGCGCCTTCGGCGTCACCCGAGCGCAGCGTGTGTTCGAGCAGTAGTTCGTGCGTGTCGAGCAACTCGACGTCAATCGGTGTCGGCGCATGCAGGTCGAGACGCGCGGCAAGCCGCTCGCGTTCGAGCGCGTGGAGCGGCGCCTCGGTTGCGCCGAGCAACCCGTGAAAATATTCAGCAACGAACGGGTGCAAGCCGTACGTCTCGTGCTCGTCGGACGAGAAGACCAAGCCGAACCGTTCCAGACGGCGCAGCATCGTTGCCAGCTCGGCGGCATCGCGCCCAGCGAGCGCACCCGCGACGGCTCCGCCGGCTCGCGCGATCGCCTCGAGCAGCACGGTGTCTGCACCATTCGGGAACGCCGCTAGCCGCGCCAACAAATCGCGTTCGGCCGGCGACAGTGCGCGGGCATACGCGCTGAGGATCTGAAGCAAGCGCCGCGCCTGCCCGTCGTCGCGCGCGCGGTCACCGAGCCTTTCGGGCGTGAACACGCGCTCGAGCTCGTCGAGCTTCTGTGCGAGCGGGCGATCGCCAAGTACGTTTTCGGCGTAGGCGCCGAGCACGCACAGCGACAGCGCGTGCCGACCGCAGCATTCGAGCAGCGGCTGATGAAGCGCTGGAGCGATCGTAACCCCAAAGCTGCCGAGAAGCTCCCCAGCTTCAGCGTCTGAGAGCGGGTCGAGCCTCACGGTCGAAAGCCCGTTACTCTCCCATGCCGCAACATCGGTCAGCTCGAAGCGCGACGTCACGAGCGCGCGCGCAGCGCCAAGGCCGGACGCCATGCGGATCAAGAAACGCCGTAGCGCGCCGTCCTCGATCCGCCCATAGGTCGTCTCTTCCGCACCGCTGCCTTGGATCACCTCGAGCCCATCGATCACCAAAAGATGCGGAACGCCGACGGCGAGCGCACGCTCGAGCGCGGCAACGCGGTCGCCCACGGCGACACCGGCCTCGGTAGGCGCAAAGTACGCGAGCGCGCGCTCGAAGAACGCCTCGGCGCGGTCGTCATCGTAAAAGCTGTACACGAAGATCCCCGCCGCACGCGGCCCATCACCCCTGCGAGTGATCACGTGCTCGACCAGTGTCGTCTTACCTGCGCCGCCGAGCGCAACCAACGCCAGCACGCGAGCGCTCGGTGCAGGGTCATCGATCCACGCGCGCAGTTGCTCGACGAGCGCCGAGCGGCCAACGAACACGCGCGCACGCGGTAACGCATGCTCGTAGTGAATCGGCAATTCCGCTCGCGTTTCGACGGCGCGGTGTGCATCTGGAGGCTCGCTCGCAACCACGAGTTCCTCCTCGGCGACGCCCAGTTCGACAGCAATCCGCGCCAGAATGCGGCGCCGGCTGGGGTGGCGCACTCCGAACGCGCCGCCTTGATTCACCTCCCCTGATTCGTAGCGCCGATACGTGCGCACATCGACGCCCACGAGAGCCGCGGCCTGCTCTTGGGTGAGATTCAAGCCAAGGCGAGCATCGACGAGCAGACGGGCGTTGAACGAGCGGGGCACAGCTTCGCAAGCGAGCTTATCGCGCCAAGCAATCGGTAGTCGCGGCCTGCCCGGTTCTGCCCGGTCCCGCCCTGTCACTCGAGGCGGCCTAGGGCGATGGTGAAGCCATGAACTCCCCTCGAAAAACCCAAATCCTCGGCGATACGATCTTCACCGTCAGCAACGTTCTAGCAGAGGCGGAATGTGCGGAATGGATCCGCATGACCGAAGGGCAAGGCTTCTCCTCAGCGCCGATCACGACCGCGCGCGGCTTCCTGATGGCACCGTCGATCCGCAACAACACCCGCGTGATCGTCGATGATCGCGAGCGTGCCACTGCTCTTTGGCAACGGCTCTCCAAGTTCGTCCCGCGGACGCTCGAAGACTACTCCGTGGTGGGCTTGAACGAGCGCTTTCGCGTCTATCGCTACGATCCGGGCCAGTACTTCCGCTGGCACGGCGACGGCCCGTTCGTCAGAACCCCGCGCGAGCAGAGCTTACTCACCCTGATGGTGTATCTGTCCGACGACTTCGTCGGCGGTAGCACCGACTTCGACACGCGGCACGATCTGCTGCAGGTCACGCCGCGTGCCGGCATGGCGCTCGTCTTCGAGCATCCCCTGCGACATCAAGGTGCGCCAGTCACAGCGGGGCGAAAATACGTTCTTCGCAGCGATGTGATGTATCAACGTTTGGACTCGAGCGCGATCGCCGTAAATAGGTGATCGTCGCTCATGTGCCAGGCGCCCGTGAAGCGTGTGCCCGGCGCAAGCTCACCAGCGCCGACCAACAAGCGAACGCCGAATGCGCCGTCAGGGTCGAGCTCGATGGCGACGTCGCGAAAGTCGAGCCAGGCGCGGGTGAGAGCGAACTGGCATTTGTAGAACGACTCTTTGGCTGAAAAGACCAAGCGCGCCGCAAGCAGGGGCGATAGCGCCGGCAATGCCTGCATCTCGGCCAGGGTCGCGACGCGTCCGGCGACCGCGCGCTCGAGCTCCTTTGCAGGTTCGAGATCGATGCCAACCCCCGCGTATGCGCGACTTCGAGTAACGACAGCGGCGCATCGATCGTCACAGTGCGTGATGCTGCCGACAACACCCTCGGGCCAGAGCGGCTCGCGTTTGCTGCCGACCAAGATTGGCCCAGTCGGCAGACCCAAGCGACGCAACGCCGCGCGCGCGCATTGCCGGCCTTGCAAGAACTCGTTCCTGCGCTTCGGCACCGCGGAGGCGACGAGCGCCAACTCCTCCGCCAACGGCGCGGAGACGACTTCGCGCGGATCGCCCCATTCGACGAGGAAATCAGCCGGAAGCAGCGCGTCGAGACTCGGCGGCGTCAGCTCACCGCTCAGCTCGCGTCCTCCGCCGGAGGCTCCCACAGCTCGACGCGGTTGCCCTCGGGATCCATCACCCAACCAAACTTGCCGTAGGACTCTTCTTGAACCTTGTCGTCGACGGCGGCACCGGCGGCGCGCAGCTGCGTGAGCATGGCGCGCAGATCCTTGACCCGGAAATTGATCATGAACGGCGCGTTGCTCGGCGCGAAATACTTCGTGTCGGCCGGGAACGGCGACCAAATCAGAAACGGCCCAGGATCTCCCTGAATCGCGAACATCGTCTCGCCGTGTTCGTCGGTGGGAAAGCCGAGGTGGTCGCGGTACCAAGCCTTGAGCTTCGCGGGATCCTTTGACTTGAAGAAGATGCCTCCGACGCCGACTACGCGCTCCATGGCTGGCGAGTCTAGTCACCAGCCGATGTCGTTGTCGAGCGCTCCGGTTTGCTCAGCGCGTTCGCAGACTCAGGACGCGCGCGCATCAGCTCTGGTACGCGCTTGCTCGGTTTGCGGCGTGAAGAAGTTCACCAAGTTCCCGTCGGGATCGCGGAACAGCAACGAGCGGTTGCCCCAGGGCATGGTCGTCGGCGCTTGCACAACCTCTGTGAGCCCGGCCGCGATGCGTCGATACTCCGCGTCGACATCTGCCACGCGCAGCTCGAGGATCACCGAGCGGTTCTCAGCGGGCCGCGCTGCGTCAGCGGAAAACAGCTTCATCGTGCGCTCGTGCGCGATCGCGAGTGTGCCGCTCGCGGTCTTCAGCTCGGCGAAATCGTCCGTGTACCAAGTCGCGGCAATGCCGCTGATTCGTTCGTAGAACGCGACCAAGCGCTTGGCGTCAGCCGTGATGATGCGAATTGAAACGAAATTCATGACTCGACCTTCTGACGCCCGGAATTCGGTAGCGCCAGGCCCATCTGGCCACGCCCGACTGACAGCGTGCTGTCAGCAAAGGCTCGAATCGCGCAATTTCGGCCTGCCGCGCCACTCACTTGGGACACGCGACTTCTTCGAAAACGCGGCTGTCTCCGCTTCGGTACGTGACGAAGACCGAGCGCCCCTGCGCGGCAACGAACGCAATCTCTGAAGTCGGCACCTTGGCCGTATCCGGCAGAGCGAACCAATCGTGCGTCGCCTTGCCGTTGCTATCGACACCCGCAAAGTGGACCCGCGTATCGTGACCGGGCTGAAGTTTGCGTAACCGAAGGCCCAGAGCGCGCGCCGACCATCCTTCGACGTCTTGAATTGATATTGCGCGCCGGTCGTCTGGACCCCCTGCGAGATGTTGGCAACCTCGGGGAAATATAGCAGCGTCGATCCGAGCAGATTGCCACTCGTGTCCCACGCTTTTGCATAGGTGCTGTCTTCCAACAGCATCTGCGGCCCACCGACGTCAGGAGTAATGATCGTGGCATATCCTGCGAGGCAACCGCTCGTGCATTCCCAATGTGCGTCGCTCCCCTGCCACGAGACCAGGGACATGGCGCGTGCATTGTCACCCGTCATCGTAGTCCCTTCTTCTACGACCGAAAATCGTTCGCCGACCCGTCCGATCGTAAACCTCGCGGATGACACTTGAACATTGAACAAGTTCAGTGGGATCTCCACATGATGAACCGTCGAGCAAAAGCCAGCTGCTCCCGACGTGCCACCCGCGCCACTCGCGCTCATAGGAGCAGCTTCGCCGCCTGACCCCGCTGCTCCCGCTACTGTGGTCGTGCCGCCCATCGCCAAACCACCGCTCGACGCGCCGCCGCCACCCGCCGGACTGTCACCACCGAGCCCTGCCCCGCCGCTTGCGTTTGGCGCTACGTCAACGCCGCCGCTCCCCGCCTCGCCATTCGACGAAGCGCGCCCACCGTCGGCCCGCCCACAGCCGAGCGCGAGCGCCAGGCACGAAACCAAGCTCCAACTCGCGCTTCCCCAGCTCATTCTTCCTTTGTAGCGCACCACGGTGGGCGCGCCTCGAGAGATCCGCACACCCCATGCCCTCGCCGCTTGAGTTGGATTTTTCTATT
>DASQCO010000019.1:0-131604 GCA_035634635.1 Polyangiaceae bacterium | reverse complement strand
TACGCACGCATGGCACAGCAAAACGAGCTTCCGTGGCCCGACCTTGGAAGTCTCACGCGCACCGTACGGGCTTTCCTCGACCCAGTGCTGAGTGGCGCAGCAGCTGCGGCGTGGAGGCCAACAGCGTGGCGATGGGGTGGCGCGGGCTCAGTTTCGGCCACGCCTTGATGGCGCGTACTGCACCGCCTTCAGCAGCAAACGCGGTCGGCCTACCAATGTCGATGCGCCCGCGAGCGATCACGTGGCCCGATTTGCCACGTCGCGTCAATGCCGCGCGGCAATGAATCTTCCGAAGCGCAACCACGTCCAAGCAGCCGTTAGGTCACGAACGCCCATGAACCAACGTAAGGGTTGGACCACTGAAGAGGATCAGCGCATCGCGGCAATGCGTAGCGAGGGATGCGAATGCGCGCAAATCGCAGAAGCGCTCGCTCGTTCTCTGTCGAGCACGAAGACTCGTGTCGATCGTCTGATAAAAAGAGGGATACTGAAGTCCACACAGAGGCCCTGGGAGGTCTGGGAAGACGCGAAGATCGCGAGCATGCGCGAAGAAGGTGCGAGCACACCCGATATCGCCAAAGCACTCAACCGGCCATTGAGCGGCACGTGGGCACGAATCCATAAGCTCTTGGAGCACGGTACCCTACGCCGCCTATCCGACTCTGAGGCAAAGACGAGATGGCGCCGAGAGCGAACCAAGCGGTCTGAGCGCATGGCGACTGAGGCACGTGAACGCGTAGCAGACATTCCGAGAACTGCCGACGTCGGGTATGTCGTGGGCGTGTTGTTCGGAGACGGCTTTCTGCTCAAGAATGGACGCACGCTTGGGTTGAAGTGCACGAACGCTTCGCTCGCGCAGGCGTTTGCGGAAGCGCTACTCAATGCATTTTGCGAACAGCCCCGTAGCCTCGAGCGTATCGAGCGGGAAAAGCAAGTGGGCGGCCGCACCTATCACAATATTCACTACTTCGAAGTGATGTTGCACCGACGCCACATTGTAAGGGCGTTACGCATGTGGCTCGGTTCCACGGCAACGTGGGATTGGTCCATCAACGTTGACGACGCGCTTGGCCGCGGGGATGAGTACTGCAACGGCCTAATTCAAGGATTGTACGATTCCGACGGCTCCGTAAGCACACACGGTCGCGCGGGCGTACACATTCGCATGGGAACCGCAAGCGAACACGGCGCGCGGTCTCTGCATGAGCTCATGACCAGGCGAGGCTACAGCGTCGGCCTCAATGTTCGCGCCACAGGAAACGAGTACCGCGTGGACGTGCACGCCGGCTCGTGTGTTCGATTCGCCACCGAAATCTCGTCGCGCATCGACTACAAGAAGGAACGAATGGATGCTTTCCTAGCGCGTCGCGCGGTGCGTCCAGCGACCGGGACGCCCCCGTCAGTTGTCGCTGACACATCCCGACGCGCGCAGCCGCTGTAATTTGGACCTGCCGCAGCATCACCATGGCCGCCAAGATCGGCCGCTCGGTGATGCTCAGCGTCCACCGGTCGCCCAGGGGCGCAGGAGGTGGACACGACGAGTCCTCAGCCAACGGGCGCGGCCCGAAACGGCGGTAGCTGCCTCTGCGCGACACCACGAGGTTGTCATCAGCGATGAAGAAAAAACCGGCCGAGGTTTGCAACCGGGGCCGGCTGATTCTGCTTAGGTTTTTCGGAGCGGGAGAAGGGATTCGAACCCTCGACGTCAACCTTGGCAAGCGCCCTACAAGCCGCTTGAGTGCGTTACTAAGAGTTTCGGGAGCAGTGATTTCAATCAGATAGCGTTACTTGGCGATCCGGCCCGAAACGATTGGTGGCCCGATTGGTGGCCCCCCTCAAGAGGAGCGGCCACCCGAACGGCCGAGAGAACCGCCATTCAAAGCCAGGCAGTTCACCACGATGCTCAACGAACTCGCTCGCAGCATCCGGGCATCAGGATTTCTATCCGTTCGTCATGACACGCTCGGTTCTTGGCCAGATGCCTTTCATTCAGATGGTGGCGATGGCTAAGCGATGCGCGAAAGCGCTAGCGTGGCGACTCGCTCGGTGTCGCGACACGCTAGCAGGCTCTGGGCTTACTTGGCGGCGGTAAAGTCGAGTTTTTGCCCGCCAACGGCCGCGGACGCCATGAGGCCTTTCTTCGGAATGACGAAGGTTGCCACGCCGTCCTTGAACTTCGCATTCTTGGCCACGCCCTGATCCGCGCCGATCGCCGACACCTCCGCGGCGAACGCGAACGAATTGTCCTTCAGTTTCTTGAATGCCGCGGGCGTTTCGAAGAAGACGACCTGGCTGTAGGACTGGCCCCCAACTTGGGCACCGATCGAGACTTCGCTCACGGTCACTCTTCCGACATAGCCTCCGGCTTCGAACGCTTCCCCGGCGCCATGCGCGCCGCCGAGGATGAACGCGCCCTCGCCCACTGTCGGCAGCACGACATAACCGGCTGAAGACGAAAAGAGCTGTTCGATCGACGAATCCTTCTTCTTGAACAGAGCGATGGTGTCCTGAATGCCTTCGACTCTCTCCACCGCGCCCGCGGTTTTGCTGTCCTTCTGGCTGCCACCGCACGCGGGCGCGACGACGCACAGAAGCAATGCTCCACACACCAAATACCATAGCGAAGCCTTGTTCATATGGCTTGCTTCGCAGATATCCTCATCGACGTCAAACGAGATACCGAGTTGCGCTTCCCCGCCAGAATCGGGCTTCGGTCGTCTTCGCCGATTTCTCGCCGCTGGAAACAGCGAAGCAACGCGGCGGCCGATGTGACGGCGAGGTGTTGATTCTCCGATATGGGGCGACGCCGGCGCGGAAGGACGGCAGTGAGGACTACGCGGCGCGCGAAAGTCGTTCCCGACACTGCTAGCTCCGAGCTACCCTCCCGCCGCATGGCAAACTCAGCGCGACGGGCAAGCTTGGGGGTTAGTCGGGCTTGGATCGTCGCCCACGGCTTTTGCCTGTCGCTCCTGTTGTCGGGCGTGAGCGGATCGGCGCGCGCTCAGGGGACCGATCCGGCGGCCGCGAAGGCAGACAAGCCCGCTCCGGCGCAGAAGTCAGACGCGCCCGAAACTGTCGAGAAGCTGGATGACGCGAGCGATCCTCTGACAGCCCAGCTCAAGGCCGAGGTGCGACCCGAGGACGCGGTTCGCTCCAGCGCGGAGCTGGTGGAACAGGCGCACGCGGCGCTGCGCGACCTGTCGCTCGTGACCTCCGAAACGACAGTGGCGCCGGAGCTCGAAGCGCTGGCGCGCGAGATGCCGAAACGGCGAGCGGAGTTGGCTGCGCGCATCGCCGTGGCCAAGGAGAGCACTCGCCGTTCGCGACGCGGAGTCTGGGTGCGCGATATTCGCTTTTCCTTCGCGGAGACCATCGAGCAGATCGAGCTGTGGCAGGTGCGCGTCAACGAGGCGAGCACGGCGCTCGCGTCGGCGCGGCGTCGCGCCACGGAGATCCTCACGTTTTGGCGGCGTGTCAGTGAGCTCACGCGCGAAGCGAAGGTCGCCCCGGAGGTTCGGCGGAAGATCGAGGAAGTGGTCGAGGCGGGGCAACGCGCCGAGCTTGCGCTGACCCGACCGGAGTCGGTGATCGTTCCGCTGCAGGCGACGCTGGTCGAAATGCGCACCATGACCACGACGTTCTTGGCGTACGCGGAGCGCGACGGGCCGAACTTGATCAAGGATGCGCGACGGCAGGATTTTCCCATCTGGGTCGCGCTGGGCGACGTTCGCACGCTGGCAACCGACATCGCGACGCCCAAGGCACCGTTTGCAGGCGTTGGCAAGACCGCGCGCTACATGCTCGAGATGGGCAAGCTGTTCTGGACGACCAACGCCGAGCAGCTCGTCGCCCACGGCGTGTTCGTATTCCTCACGTTGCTCGGCATGTTCGGCCTGAGAGCGCGTGCTGAGGGCTGGCGCGGAGATCAGCCGGAAGGGCAAGCCGCTCGGCAGGTGGTCGCGCACCCCATTGCCGCTAGCCTATTGCTGGGCGCAGTCACGAGCCTTTCGCTCTATACGGCGGTGCCAACCATCATCACCTTGTCGCTCTACGTCATCGCCATGGGCGGCGCTCTGACGTTGTTTCCGCACCTGCTCGAGCCTCGCGTGACGCGCATCGGCTACGTACTGTGTGCGTTCATGGCGCTCGACGCCTTGCGGCTATTTTTGATCGAAATCGTCGCGTTGGAACGCTTGCTGCTGACCGGCGAGCTCGTCGTCATCAGCTTCCTACTGGTCCGGACATTGAGCCCGCGGCGCTGGAAAACCTCGCCGTTCGCGCAAACGTCGCCGGGGCTCTCTCGCGCGGTGGCGGGGCTCTGGTGTACGGGGTCCAGCGTTGGCGCACTCGCGGCGATCTTCGGGCGCGGCAGCGTCGCCGAGATCCTGGGTGGGGGTGTGCTGGTTTCGATGTACCTCGCGTTGATTCTCACCGCCGCGTTCAGGGCGGCCGGCGGTGCGGTGTGGATGCTGAGTCAGCTTCGGTTTCTCGACCGCGTGAACGTCGTGCAGAAATACAGAAGCCGGATCGTCCAGGCGTTGTCGACCCTCCTGCGCGGCGGCGCGTTCTTGCTTTGGGCCTGGCTGTCGTTACGCTACCTGACCCTTTCCCACGGCGCCGGGCAGATGATTTCGGGCATACTCGATGCCTCGCTCGAGGTGGGTAGCTTGAAGATTTCGCTCGGGGACTTGGTGTTCCTGGCGCTGGGCGCATACCTGGCCGTGCGCGTGGCGCGAATCGTTCGCCTCGTGCTGGACGAAGACGTCGTACTCCGCCTCCAGCTGAGCGAAGGCACGGCGCAGGTCACCTCGATCACTGCCTACTACGCTATGCTCTTGTTCGGGTTCGGTTGCACGCTGGCTGCGGCGGGGATAGCGCTCGACCGCTTGACCGTGCTGGCGGGGGCGCTCGGCGTGGGGATCGGTTTCGGCCTGCAAAACGTGGTGCAAAATTTCGTCGCCGGCCTCTTGCTGCTGTTTGGTGGCCCGATCAAGATCCGGGACAAAATCCAGGTCGGTGACCTCACGGGCGAAGTGCTTGCGATCGGCTTTCGCTCGAGCACGGTGCGCACCCCGCAGGGCGCCGAGGTCATCGTTCCGAACTCGAAGTTGATCACCGACCAGGTGATCAACTGGACGATGTCCGATCGGAAGCGGCGGCTCGAGCTCACGGTCTCCGTCGAACAGGACTCCGACCCGAGGCAAGTGATGCGGTTGCTCGAAGATGTCGCGCGCTCGCACGCCAAAGTGCTCGCGGAGCCACCGCCGCAGACGATCTTTCTCGAGCGCGGCGGCCCACTCGAATTTCAACTGCAAGCTTGGGTCACTTTCGACGACTACGCTGCCGTACGCAGCGAGCTCACCCTGGCCCTCAACGACCGACTCGCGGCAGAGCAGGTCGAAGGGCCCTCCGCAACGAGCGACGTGAAGGTCGTCAACATCGCTGACATTGTCGAGAAATTAAGCACCGCGACGGCCAAGGTCCCTTGACCCGCCCCGCCCAACCGAAGGCCGCTCTCATGCAGACGTCATCGAAAATCCTCTGTTGCATGGCGGCGATCTGCGCGCTCACGAGCGCTTGTCGCAAGCCCCACGCCCCTGCGTCCAAGGCTGCCGCCAGCGCTAGCGCCGGTTCGGTGCAGGCGCCCGCGCCGCCTGCAGAGGCAGGGCTCACCGCGGAGCTCAGGCAATTGATCGAGCTGTCGAAATCGACGTTGAGCCGAGACGAAAAGCGCGCCCGTCTGAAGGCGGTACTCGAGAAGTTTCCGGCCAATCACAGTCGGGAACGAGAAGATTTGATCGTGCAGGCGGTGGCCAGAGGTGCACTCGACCCGCCGGAGTGGACCACAGTCACCTCCAACTACAAAGGTCGGCGGGCCCAGATCCAGGTCACGACCGACGCCCTCACCATCCTCGGCGTGCGCTTCGACGTCACCGCAGAAGGCGCTCAGCGCATTGCCGATCAACTGCACGCGATCCTGCCGACACCGCGCATCCTGCAATTGGTCTGGGAGCAGGCCCCGGTGCGGATCGAGCCGTGCACTTTGCCCCCCGACGAAAAAATGGCCAGCACGGCGCGGATGATTCAGCACTCCGATTGCGTCGATCGGCGAATTGGGGGCCGCACGGGCATGGTCGCGAACGAAGGCAAGCACTGGGTGCTCAGTAACCGCATCGCGGGCAAGGATAACCTAGCAGCCAACTACGGCTGGTTCATGCGCGGGCGGCGCCCGGTGCAAACCGTGGGTACGCGCCACGACACGGCGCATACCGATTATTCGCAGATCCTCAGGCTCGTCAAACCCATCATCCACGTCGATGGGCGCGAGATCGACATCCGCCACGTGGGTCGCTCTCCCGAGCTCTGGGGTTTGGTTTCCGACGAAGGTCCGCTGTTGGTCTGGCGCGCCACGCGGCCCGGGGCGATAACCGAGCCCAACCAGGATCCGATTGCCGCAGCTCCGCCGCCGAAGCCCGGCGATCCGGCAACGGTGCAGGTCACGCTGAAGTCGAAGGGCATGCCGCTCGACGTCGATCGGCTGCCGACGACCACGACCGCCCTTCGCCGTAACACGTTTCAGCGTCGCCTCGAGTCTTCCCTGCGCATGCGACCTGAAGATATCCCGGAAGCGGCCTATATTTCTGCAGCCGCGGCGGCCTGCGGCGGGCGCGACTTGTTCTTCGAGCTGATGAACGAGGTCGCGGTGGATGCCGAGGAGCTCGCGCAAACCAAAGCACAGATTGTGCAAGGTTTGACGTGCGGCAAGGCGCTGACTCCTCAAATTCATCACGGAGCTTCGGTGTATGAAGTCGAGTACGCGTACGAGTCCGTCCCTTCCGGCTTCGCGCTCTTGGCTGTACCCGATGACTCGTTCCGGGAAAAGCTCCTCTACCCACCACTCTCACCAACACCGTCCGGCGTACACCGTGCCTATTGCAACGACGACGAGGGCGGCGGCGCGCGCTCGGTGTGCCAGGACGGCGCGCGTTCTCGCTTGCTGTTGGCCGTGAACAACGGCTACCTGGCTGCCTATGCCCGCGAGGTACCGAGCCTGCTCGACCGACTCAGTAGCTCACACGCGGATACGCGGGACGTCGCGGAGCTCGCCTCGCTCTTCCTAGAGCCGACTGACGCCGACGAGGTCGCGGTAGCCAAGGGCGGCCAGTGCGGTTTTGCAATGGAGTTTGCGTCAATCGAGCTCTCGCCGGACGAAACGAGTCGCCAGCGCGTGCTCGACGCGATCAACCGCAATGCGCAGCTCTGCGGCAGCCAGGCGTCTGGTTCCATTCTGCACTCGAGCCGCCGATTGTCGTTTTGGGCCAAGGATGAGGCGGCCGCGGCGGCCATCCAACAGGCCCTGAAGCAGCGTGCGCTCGAGGTTCGCTTCGAAGCCGGCGTTGCGATGCCGACCCGCGCGGATCAGCGGGAATTCAACAAGGCCATGCGAACGGCAGCCGCCCGCACCGCCCACAACGCACGGCTCGAGGTCGTCGGGCGCCGCTTGTCCGTGACTCTAACCTTGGTACCCAACGCGGAGGAAACCCGCGCCATGGCGAAGTTCTTGGACGCCCGCGCCGCGCGCGCCAAGGCCGCGGCCGAGCTCGTGCTGGCACTCGCGGAAGGCCGTTTACCGACAGCCGAACAGCTGAAAAGCTTTCAGGTGCCCGCGGGAGGATAGGAACGGCGGCTAGACTCAGGTGCCGGGAGCGACCGTGCCTTGGTCGGGCTCGGTCACGCCGCGAACCTCAGGAGCTTCAGCGCTGCCGAACAGAGCGGGATACGCGATACCAGCCACTGCTGCGCCAACGATCGGAGCAAGCCAGAACAACCACAGCTGAGCGAGCGCCCAGTCGCCGACGAACACGGCCGGACCGGTGCTGCGCGCCGGGTTCACCGACAGGTTGGTGACCGGAATACCAATCAAATGAATCAGCGTGAGCGCGAAGCCGATGGGGATCGGCGCAAAGCCCGCGGGGGCACGACTGTCCGTTGCGCCCAGGATCACGAACAGGAAAAAGAAGGTGAGCACGAGCTCAGCGACGAGTGCCGAAACGAGCGAGTAACCTCCGGGCGAGTGTTCGCCGAATCCGTTGGCCGCGAAGCCCGAGCTCAGGCTGAACCCCTCTGCACCACTGGCGATGATGTACAGCACTCCACCAGCGGCGATGCCGCCGATGACCTGAGCTCCGATGTACGCTGGTAGCTCCTTGGCGGGAAAGCGTTTTGCCACCGTGAGTCCGATGGACACAGCTGGATTGAGGTGGCAGCCGGAGATGTGACCGATGGCGTAGGCCATGGTCATCACCGTCAGCCCGAATGCGAGCGAGACGCCGAGCAGGCCGATGCCTACCTTGGGGAAACCCGCCGAGAGCACGGCGCTACCGCAGCCGCCGAACACGAGCCAGAACGTACCGAACAACTCCGCAAACATGCGACGGTTTAGCGACATGATGGTCCTTGGGTGCGGCGAGCGACGCGCGAAGGGCAGAATAACTCGGAGTCGTGCCCGGGCTCAACGGCGTTGCCGGGGAGCTGAAGACCAGCAGATGTTGGGTGGCGATTCTCGATGGGTCTCGCGGGCGGTTGGACTCGGGGCGGCGATAGCGAAGGTTCACGCTTCAGAACAGGAGCGAGATACCGATCGCGGACACCGGAAAGCCCGCCCGCAACGTGAGGGCCAAGTTGGGGCCGAAGTGGAGCCGAGCCCCACCCCCGAAGGCCGGCCAGACGTCCACGTTGCTATCGGAAAACCGAACGCCGACACCGGGTGCCCCGAATACCGAGAAGCGCTGCGATAGCCAGAAGTTCCACTGCATGGCAGCCGAGAGGTGATAGGTGCCGTGGCCCGTCCAGTCCGCCCCGACGCTGATTCCGACACTGTCGTTCAGGCGGTTAATGAACCCTTCCCGTGCCACGTTAAAGGTGCCCGTGATCCCGGCGCCCACGCCCACCTGGTTCTTGTCGAACGGCGCGATTGCGAGATGCGGTTCGAGCTCGAGCGAATAGCTCGGATGATCGGTGTCGGATTTGATATCGGCCCGGGCCTGCTGTGTGACGCAGGCCACCGCCAGGACCGTTAAGCCACCTGCAGCTCGCGATCGCAACTTCACTGCAAGACGCATCACTACCCCTCTCAGTTGTGTGTATGGGCGCGACGTCCGTATTGAATCGCGTCGCTCGAGACCGTAGTCGGGCCTCGCATGGTTCGTCAACCTTGAACCCCGTGTCAGATCAGCTGCGGACGCGATGTGCCGCTCGATTGGCCGCAGCCCGTTCGCTGAACGCCGATCAGATCGTAGAGGCGAGCCGCAGCGCAGCGCGGTGACTGCTCTTGCGAGAGGAGCGGCCTAGTTCTTCTTCGCCGAGAAATTCAGCGCGACGATGTTGGTCGCGTAAAATGGTTTGGGGCTGCCCTGAATCCCCTGATCCTTCATCAGCTTGGTGATTTCGGGCATGCTGGCGATCTGGCGCAAGAGATCGGTCGATTTCGCCAAGTAGTGCACGATCACTCGTTCGTCCACGAGCGAACGGTGGATGCCATAACCGATGACGCCAGACGCCGCTCGCACTTCGCCGTTGCGGTCGAACTGGGTGCGCCAAGCTTCGTAGTCCTTGACCTTGAAGCGCAGGAATACGTCGAACGTCTTTTGTTCCGGCCACGGGCTCGGCTCTTGGTAGGCGTCGTCCTGGGCCACGAAAAACTCGCTGGCCGTGCTGAACACCCCGCCGGATTTGGCCTTCTCGGCGTCGACGAAGGCGCTCAATTTTTCGCCTGAGCGGCCAATGATGTGAGCAATCACGACGTCCGTTTGGTCTTGGCCTTGAGAGACCACGTAGGCGAAGGCACTCGCCTTTTCCAGCTCGGCACGCATCCCCTCGAGGCTGGCGGCGAATGCTTTGGGCTGTTTGACTTTCAGCACGGCGAAGATGCTCTGCGTACCTCCGCTCGCGACAGTCTGTTTTGGCTCCGCGGGCGCTGCAGGCGGGTCTTGGGGCGCTGCAGGTGCCGTTTGCGCAGCAGACGGCGCCTCTTCCGCAGTCGCAGCAGCTGGAGCCGGCTCGGTCGCTAGCGGCGCAGGTGGTGCTGCGGAAGGCTGCGAGCCGCCGCAACCTGATGCGACCAACAGGAAACACAATACGGTTAGGACTCGCATGGGGCGAGCATGAAACCTCTCTTGGTTCGCAGTTGCAATCGGCAAGGAGTGATCACACACGATGTGCTCGACCGTCTTGCAACACTTGATCATCGATAAGTCCAATTGTCGTCACACTGCAAACTAAGTATCCGCAACCAAGGCGGCTTTCCAAGATTAGGCTTGCAGCGCGGGACTCATTCGGGCTCGGATGCGACGGCATGCGTCGGACGACAGCTCTCTTGCTTGCATCGCTACCCGTGCTGTTCGCAGAACCGGCCGCTGCCGAATGGCGCCTGCACCTCACGGGGGCCGGGGCCAAGGCGGTGAGGGGCTATCAAAAGGACGAGTTCGGATTCGGGGCTTACGGGGCGGCCGCGCTCGAGTACGCGATCATCAAAGAACTCGGGGTTCAATTCGAACTGGGTGGGACCTGGCTGACCCAGGGCGAGCCGTCGGCGCTTGGCTACCCCTCTGACTGGAGTTGGGCCAGCACGCTGTTCCTCGGCGGCCGGGCTCGTCCCTTTGCAAGTTCGTATGACGGCTCGTCCGTCGCGTCCGCGTCCGGGCTTTGGGCTTCGGCGGCCGGTGGTGTGGTGTTCACGGGGAATTTGGTACGCAGTGGGCTCGACGCCGGGCTCGGCTGGGATTTGTTGTTCAATCGCGGTCGTCTCGGCGTGGGGCCGATGGTGGGCTATTTGCACATCTTCGAGAGCGACGACTCGCCGCGTCCCACCGACGCCAGCGTGCTGATCTTCGGCGTGCACATGGAGCTGTTTGCAGATCGTTCGAAGTCGGGTCCCGGCGACGGCGACCGTGACGGTGACGGGATCAAGAACTCGCTCGACGCCTGCCCCGACTCGCCAGAGGACTTCGACCAGTTCCAAGACGAGGATGGTTGCCCCGATAGCGACAATGACCGCGACGGCATCGCCGATGCGGTCGACAAGTGCCCTCTGACGCCGGAGGACATCGATTCTTATCAGGACGAAGACGGCTGCCCCGACCCAGACAACGATTCCGACGGCATCTTGGACGTGGAAGATCTCTGTCCGAACGAGAAAGAAACCCTGAATGGCTATGCCGACCACGACGGCTGCCCGGACGTCGAGCAAATCCGCGTCGTAGGCGAAAAGATCGTGCTCGACGAGCAGGTGCTATTCGAGACCAATTTGTCCGAGATCCGGGCGGAGAGTAACAAGCTGCTGGAGCGCCTGGTAAAGCTCCTCAACGAGCACCCGGAGTATTCCAAGATCAGCGTCGACGGCCACACGGATGAACGCGGCTCAGAGGACCTGAACCAGCGCCTGAGCGAGGAGCGCGCGAAGTCGGTCATGAACTTCCTGGTCGCGCATGGCGTCGCCGCAGATCGGCTCAGCGCTCGTGGCTTCGGTGCCTCGCAGCCGCGCATCGACCGTAGCGATCCGCTCGCTTACACGCTGAACCGCCGCGTGGAGTTCCACGTGACGCGCGAGCACGCCATCGCTCACAGCGACGCAGCGACGGAACTTAAAGCGCCCCCCGCACCCCAGCCAGCACCCCCTGCCGGGGAGGTGAAACCATGAAGACGACCGTCCTGCTTTGCGTGCTGGCTGCGGCATTCGCCGCACAGTCTCTGGCCGGTTGCTCCGAAATTGGCCTGGTGGGAGGCAAATGCGATCAGCAACAGGTGCAAGTGTCCGGGCGTTGCCTGGATAGCTGCCCAGAGGGACTGAGCGCGTGCTCCGGGCAGTGCGTGGACCTCGAACACGACGAGGATCATTGCGGTGCCTGTGGCAATGCCTGTGACCCGCAGCAGTCCTGCCTCGGCGGCGAGTGTGTGAGCTCCGGGGTTGGTGGCGCCGGTGGTGGTGGCGGCGCTAGCGCCGGTGGCACGGGCGGTGTTGGCGGCGCTGCCGGCGAGAATGCGGCTGGCTCCGCCGGCCAAGGCGGTGAAGGCGGCATGTCGCCGCCCATTTGCGAGCCCCCTTTCGACACGCCCGAGCAATGCGGCAGCTGCGACGTACAATGCCCCGCAGATAAGCCCGTCTGCGGACAAGTGGGCGGCGGCTACGAATGCCAACCGATGTGCGAGCCAGCGGACGAGCTGTGCGGCGGGAGCTGCACCGATCTCGACAACGATCCGGATCATTGCGGTTCGTGCGACAATGTTTGTGAAAGCGGCTATTGTTTCCAGGGCGCGTGCGTGGGCGGCACTTTCGGCCACGTGGTGTTGATGTGCATCGACTACGAAGAGACCGCGCGCTCTTCACCTATCCAGCGCCTGCTCGGCAATTCGGTGTTTTTGCCGGGGGCTCGCTTGGCGCGCATCCTGGCCTTCGACGGCTTCACGCCGGCCGCCCTGCGCAACAACGTGGACCTCACGCTGAGCTGGGCCGCAGGCGAGGCCGGCGAAAGCTACGTCCTGACGCACGAGAGCGATCCGGACAAGATCCCGAATCGCCTCACGAACGAGAACTTCGACACCTTCCTGGTTTATTCTCAGCCGGATGCACCGAGCGGAAAGCTCTCTGCGCTCGGTGCTGCTTGGGAATCGAAGATCGGCTCATTCGTCGATGATGGGGGCACGGTCGTCGTGTTGAGCGGCGGAGAGATGCGGGAGTTCATCGGGCAAGCCGGGTTGCTGAACGTGACCGCCGAGACGGACGTGACGGGCAATCCCTTGTTCAACCGTACGCCCACCGACGCGGTCGGTGTCAACGTGCTGTCGCCGTTCCAGGCGCGGGCCCACACCTGCCGCTTCACCACGGCCGAACTTCCCAGCGCTACTCTGTCCTACGTGATCACCGGCGATCCTCCGCCGGCGGCGCTCAGCTCTCCTGTGGTGGTTCACCGCATCTTGACACGGCCATAGGCCAACACCTCGGTAGCGGAACGAGATAGCGTGGACTGGTCGCTCCGCGGGTCAGAAGTTGACGCCGCCGCCCAGGTTGAAAGCAAGCTCGTGGACGCGCGTGACCGCTCCAATTGCCTGGGCCCTCAGCTCTCCGTTTTCGAGCGCGAGGTTCTGGCCGTTGAGCTCGCCCCAGCCGTAGGCGTAGCGCCCGCCCAGAGTGGTCGAGAAGGTCAGGTCACGCTGCTTGCCGTCCACGGAGTGCCCCTGGCTCAGCTTTAGGCCGAACGCGGCGCCCACGAAGTTGGTTTCGAACCGCTTCTCGCCGCTCAGATCGGTGAACACGCCCGCTCCACCCGTTACGTTCGGCGAAAAGGTGTGCAGCGCCGAGACGCGGCCATTGGCGACCCACTCGCGATCGAAAAAAATGTTGGGCGGCAACTCCCGCGGCGTGTGGATCGGGCTCGAGATGTCGCCGTCAAGCAGCAGCTGCGTCTTGCCCATGCGGTACGCGACACCGATACGCAGACGTACGGGTGTCGTGAAGTCCCAGATCGCGACGGGTCCCCGCTGCTCCGCGATGGAGAAGTGAGGCCCGGTGTCGGGTGAAAGCGTGCTCTCAATCACGGTGCGCGAAATGTCGCTCCAGCCCGTCAGCACGGGGCTCTGAATCGAGAGGCCCAGAGCCCAGTCGGGTGCCGGATCCCACTGCATGCCCAGCGTGAGCCGCGCCCCATAGTTGCCGACCGTGGTGGAGCTCGAGCCGTTGTAGAAGCGTGCGTCGGGGACATCCGGCGACCCCAGGCCGATCTGCACGAAGTCTCGCCGTGAAATGTAGACGCCAGCCGCGCTCACGCCCAAGCGCAGGTTTGGTGTGAGGCGCTTGGCCACTGCCATCATGTAGTCGTTCTCGCGCAGCTGACTGCTGAAGGTGCCCGCGAAGGTCTCACCGGTTTCCTTTTGAACCTGAGTGCGTAGGTCGAAGTCGTGGGTTCGCGGGATGAAGATGCCCACGGTGGCGACCCAGTCGTCGCCCAGTTCACGCACGAACGA
Organism: Polyangiaceae bacterium; assembly: GCA_035634635.1. GTDB lineage: Bacteria > Myxococcota_A > Polyangia > Polyangiales > Polyangiaceae > PMG-095. The sequence continues at coordinate 117,585 of DASQCO010000019.1, read as the reverse complement.
GAGCACGCTGGGAACCAGAACCCAATCGGTCATCGCCGCATTCGCAGTCGTGCCATCGGGCAACATGAACGCCGACTTTACCCGGTAAATGTTGACTCCATAGGCGCTGCCCGTGACGTCAAACCGGTTGCGTGACGCCAGTCCCAGACCGGCGGGATTGTACCAGGCGCTGGCCCCGTCCGACACGATCGCCGTGACAGCGCCGCCGGTGATCATGGCCTGCTCGCCGAGCAGCACGCCATCGTCATTGCCCGCGTGCGCGCCAGTCGCCACGCTAACGACGAGCGAGGCGCTGGCTAGGATCAGTCTCGAACGAGCGGTCATGAGCATTTCCCGAGCACGAAGCCCTGCGACTCAGAATTCGAGTTCATAGTGAGCCGCGCTCGACCAAAACCTATCGTGCACGCTCGGGTAGTTATCATAAAGCGAGCGGCGGTCGTAGTGGATGGCGTTGAAGCCGAGTCCGTGTCCGTGCGACAGGTTCGCGTAGACGCCGAGCTCGACGTCGCCTGTGGAGTCCGTACCCTGCGCGCCATTCACGACGGTGTAGAGGTGGCTGTTCGCTCGCGCGTACAGGCGGCCGAGGCGTTCCTGGCGCAGACTGAGCTCGAGCTTCAGCGCACCGCCGACCCCATAGTTGTAGCTGCGGTTGGCTTCGTACTTCGCGTAGGGCGACGTGACCGCGCCGCTCGGCACCGCCAAGACGTCGAGCTCGGAGTGGACGGAGAACCCGGCGCCCATCCTCCAGCGCGCGAACCACCCAAGGCCCGTGCCGAGCTCGCCCAACTGATATACTCCGGCGCTTTCGCGGGTGAGCAGCTGCGCGGTCCCGTTGGTGAGGTATTGGTACGACATGACCCACGCGAGCAGACTTGTCTGGCTCGGGCCCGCCGAGTAACGGCGCCCCAAGAGCACTCCGGTTCCATCGAGCCCTTGACCGATGATGGTGTCGGACACGCTGAGCTGCAGCGCGAGGTGGAAAACCTCGAAGGGCGTGGTCACCCTCGACTTCGCGTACGGATCGCCGTAGTCGAAACGGATACGCGTTCGAAACGTAGTGCCCCAGCCGGTGCCTTTGGGTTGGCCCAGGCCGTCGACGCCCACCCGCAGGTTCATAGTCAGGGGGACCGTGATACCAGCGGGCCCGTCAGCCCACGCTTTTCCGGTGAAGACGCGATCCAGTCCGCTCACCGGATTGACCGCGAAGGCCGCAATCTCCCGCAAGAGGCGCGTCGAGCCCGTGGCCGAATCGTTTCGGATGGCGTTCGAGAGTCGATAGAGGGACTCACCGAGAAACGTACCGCCGAAAGTCGTGGTCAGGAAATCGTTAGTCGATGGCTGCTCCGTCTCCATGAAGTATTCCCACATCCAGGAGCCAGCGAGCGTGTAGGGCGCCGCCTCCCAGAAGCTGAGTCCGTTCACGCGCGCAGCAGAGAAGTACAGGCTCCCCTGGTAAGGGTGACCCAGCTGATTGACCTCGAACTCGCCGTCGTCCCATTGCGGCCCCGAACGAAAGTGTTCCTTCCACACCGCAGGGTTGACTTGGACGAAGGGCGAGCCCTTCGCGTAGGGGACCGCCCAAAGGCTCAGATTGATGCCGACGACGTCGAGCAGCGGCCACAGATAGTTGCCCGCGTTACGCGTGCTGGAGCTCGCGTTGTAGTCGGCTAGCAGGGGGAGCGGTTTGCGGCGGGGGCCGAGGGCCGGAGGCGTAGCTGGCGTTGAAGTCACCTCGGCAACCGGCTCCTGTGCATTGGCCAAATGCACGCTGCAGAAGAGCGAAAGGCCGAGGGCCCGCGCCACTCGAGAACGCGCGAGCGATGGTCTTCGGCGCACGAGTGCCACTCTCATTCCGTGCGCCTCGGACCGCAAGCAGGATCAACTTCTTCTGATCTTGTAGGTTGCAATGGTCAGCGCGGCCGCTGATACTCCGCATCGGTGGCGCAAAAAAACAACGGAAGCACGGCGTATTCTGCGCGTCGCCAGACGTTGCTCTGCGGATGCCTGGTGGTTGCGAGTCAGCTGCTGCTAGGAGGCTGCCAGGCGGATCGTCGCTACGAGGACGTGCCGCAGTCCGTGTGCTCTTCGGGAGAGATTTGGACCTACTCGGACAAGGACAGCCCGCTGATGAACCCGGGACGTAGCTGCGTAAAGTGCCACGCCGAAAACAACGACGAGGAGCACGCGCCGTTCTACAAGGTTGCCGGCACCGTGATGCGGGCGCTGCACGAGGCCGACGACTGCCGTGGCGCCCCTCAAATGACGATTGAGCTGACCGACGCCAACGCCACCAAGTGGGTCATGCTGGGGAACAGCGCAGGAAACTTCTGGCTCGATCCGACCGCCGAAGTCGCAATGCCGTACACGGCGCGGATCATCGACGAGCACGGCAATGAGCGAGTCAAGCAGATCCCAGTGTCCGATGGGGATTGCGCGAGCTGTCACACGCGGGAAGGTGAAAATGGCGCCTCCGGGCGACTCCTCCCCCCGGAGGCTCCGTGAGTCGTGGCGGGCGAGTGAAGCCGAGTTTCGGAGTGTTGCTGGGGGCGCTGGGATTGCTAGGCGATCCGGCCGACGCGCTCGCGCAGGGAGTGCCAGCGCCACCTGCAGCGTCGCCACCTGCAGCGTCGCCACCTGCAGCATCACCTCCAGCACCAGCGGCGCCTCCGCCAGCTGCACCTATCGTGTCGCCCGCACCTCCTGCGCCGGCCGAAACGGCAACGGACGCATCAGTTCCACCGCCCGCACCGACACCAGCCGCGCCGTCTCCGGCGGCAAGCGCGCCGCCTCCGGTGCCGCCCGCACCGAAACACCTGACTCTCGAGCAGCTCGGCTTCGCGAAGCCGGGCGCAGCCTTCGGTAGCGCCGTCGATTTCAACGTATCGACCGCGCCGCGCCATGCCGGCAGCTACCTCTGGCCGCTGGTCGATATCGCCGGAATCAACCTCACGCTGTGGGGCTTTTCGTATGCCTCTGGCGCGCCGTGGGCTCGCGTGGGCCCTAAAACTTGGAAGGCCAACCTGCAGGCTGGCCTTCAGTGGGACGACAACGAGTTCGAGGTCAATCAGTTCTTCCACCCCTACCAGGGGAGCATGTACTTCTCCGCGGCGCGCGTGCACGGCTTGAACTTCTGGGAAGCGGTGCCCTACACCATGGCCGGCTCCCTGATGTGGGAGTACTTCATGGAGACGGAGCAGCCGTCGACCAACGACTGGATGACCACGACCTGGGGCGGCTTCTTTTTCGGTGAAGCCCTCTTCCGTCTCTCGAACCGCCTACTCGACGAGTCGATGTCTGGGTCGGGGCGCTTCTGGAAAGAGTTTGGCGCCCTCGCCGTCAATCCAGTCAACGGCCTCGATCGCCTGGCCAGCGGGCGAGCTTGGGCCGACGGCCCTCGTCAAAAGGAGATTCCTCTACTCGTGAACTTGCGCGTGGGCGTCGACGGCATCGGCCTGTCCGAGGGGACCGGTTGGGGAAAGACCTACCGCGCGAAGATCCGCTTCGACTACGGCGATCCCTACGCCAAACCCAACATCACGGTTCCCTTCGAATACTTCAATCTGTCCGCGCAGCTCCACATCTCGGGCGATACCTTGGGCGAGGGTTTCGATGGCACTGGCGTGTTGCTCGGTCATCGCTTCGCGGCCGGCGAGACCTACGCGAACCTGATCGCCTGGGTCTTGGACTACGAGTACTTCACGAATGGTACGACGCAGATGCTCACGCGAAACAGCGACGGTATTTACTCGCTCGCGGAGATGGGCACTGGACCCTCGTGGTTCGGGCATTGGGGTCTTGGCAGCGGGTTCAGCGTCGATTCGGAAGTCGACGTGCTCGGCGTGCCGACCGGCTCCATCACGTCGCCCTACGCCAAGTACGAATCCAATCGCTCCTACAACTACGGGATCGGCGGAGCGCTGAAGGCCGAGATCAACCTGCGTCACGTGCGGCTCGGGCGCCTCTACACGAACATGAGTCGCTACCTGTACTCCGTCGTCGATGGGGCGAAGGGCACGGAGCACCTGGGCGTCTTCCAGCTCGGCGCGTGGGCAAACATCTACAACGGTCACGGCCTCGGTTTCGCGGCCATTCGCTACGATCGCCACTCGAACTACGAAAACTACCCCGATCTAACCGACTTCTTCTGGTCGGGACAAGCGCAGTACGAAGTCGAGTGGTGAGGTAGCTCAATGAAATAACCCTTGAGTAGCTTGCCAACTGCCGCGGGCCACGAGAGCATCTCGGCTAGTCAGGAGCACGCTAACCATTGGTTAACTTGAGGTTTTCTATGCGCAGTGCGTTGGCTGGCTGGCGTTGCCAGCCCAGTTCCACAGTGCTGAGGTTCGCCGCGCTGGCGTGCCTATCGCCTCGTAGCTTGCGCGTTCGAATGCGTCGTTCCGCACGCGTTTTGCTCGTGGCGATGCTCATCTCGGCGCGGCCGTGCCGCGCAGACCCGGTACCGGCGGCGCCGAAGCCAGCAGTACCGGTGCCCCAGGGCTCCGGTCTATCCCTCGGCGACATCCTGCACACGAACCTGGAGCGGAGCTATGTCACGTTTCCGATCGGGATCACGGGGCTCGAGCCGCTCATCTTCGAAGCTGACCTGGTACCGAACTTCTCCGTCCTGCCGCGATCGTGGCATGTGGCGCTGTTTCTGACTCCGAAGATCATCCTCAGGATGTTCGCTGAAAAGTCCGCGCCGGTACGTACGCCGAGCTACATGCCGCGCCTGACGACATTCTTCTGGTTCGACGAGTCGCCAACGGGTCCACGCGCGTATTTTTCGGCTGCCCTCCTGCATCATTCGAATGGTCAATCGGGTGCGTTCTACAACGCCGACGGCTCGCACAATCACGACACTGGCAGCTTCGGCACGAACTACCTCGAATTCGCCGCGTACGCCAAATTTCGCCAGACGAGCCCTGTCTTGGGCTGGAGCTCGGTCCTGCTCGAGTGGCACCCGCGCTCGCTGGAAAACGCGGAGCAACGCTCGACGTACGGCAACCTGCGCCTGCACTTTGCAACGACGATCTGGTCCAACCTGGGACCCTACGCCGCTGACCTTTCCGTGGGGCTCGCGGCAGTCTTGGGAGAGATACAAAAGCCAACCAATGCCAGCACGTTTCTCGCGCGCATCCCCATTGCCGTGAAATACGCGATCCGGCCGCCATCGATCGACGTCGGCTTCTACGCCGCGTACTATCAAGGTCAGGACTACTACAACATCTGGTACGATCGATTCATCTCGGTGCTACAAATCGGCATCAGCGCAAACCTGAACGCCGGTCTCGATCCGTAGAACCGTTTCGCAGTATGCGTTGGATGGTGGTGATGACCACCGCGCACGCCCTCGTGATTGCCCTGCACGGGGCGTGGCGGCTGTTCGAAGTGTCGAAGCGCCTGCGCGAAGCCTGCCGCTCGTTACCTTGGCTGACCGCGAAATGAACTCGGCGCCCGCTGAAGCGCGCCGAGTGTCGCGGGACATTAGTGGTTTGCGCGGGGGCGCAACGCGGGCTGTATACCGCGATATCAGTGGGGTTTTGAGCCGCGCGTATCTACATCATGCCCTCGTTGGCTTGGTTTTTTTCCTTGCTTCACTCCCAGGGGCTCGTTCTCGGCGCCGGCGTTCGTTATGACTTAGGTAGTGCAGCCGCAGCGCGCTGAATATTCTGGTCGCTCAGATGTGAAGAATAGGCCATATGGAAAGGCTTTTGACGGCGCGGTGACGACTCGCTCTGCACCCGGCCCGCACTTCGAGCTACGCGCCGTGCAGCGCGGACCGCGCTAACCAACCATCCTGACATCGCTGGATGCGAGTTTGATTGGGATCGCCCGACGAGCAGCGAACAAGCATCCGCAAGGTCATCCAGCTCTTCGGCAACGGCGGAGCAAAGTCGTCGGCCGACGGGTTAGTGGCCCCCTCGAAGGCTTTGGTGGCCCCCCTAAACGAAAAAACCGGCTGAGCGCTCTGCTCCAGCCGGCTGATTCTGCTTAGATTTTTCGGAGCGGGAGAAGGGATTCGAACCCTCGACGTCAACCTTGGCAAGCACCCAACAAGCCGTTTGAGAGCGTTACTGAGAGTTTCGGGACCAGCGATTTCACACAGATGGCGTTACTTGACGATCCGGACCGAAACGATTGGTGGCCCGATTGGTGGCCCCCTCGAGAGGAGGGGCCACCAATCGAAAACAGACGAGTGGTAGTGCCGTTGACGTCAGTTCGGAAGTTCAAACTGGGAGGAAAGGCGGTCACACCGTCAGCCGGGCCGATTTGAGGCGATGCTTGCCATAATCGTCCTTATCCTCCTCGCTGTTGTCTCGGGCTTGCGTCTTGACCGTGACGAGTTTCGGCTAGTCGGCGCGGCCCTCGTCCCTTCTGGGTCGAGGCAGAGTTGAAAATCGGCGCGCACGCCATCACCACGTCGGGCACGCGTTGCCGCCTTGGATCTCGAACTGCCGCGCCGACGCTACGTTAGTGGCCCGCGCGGCGACGACTTCGCGAGTGCGGGCGATCGTCTATCTGGCACCCTGTTCTTAATTCAAGCCTTCGCCGCGCGCAAAAAAATGACCATCGCACGTCGCACCGGCAGGGGAGCATGCTCCATGCTTGCCTGGTCGGCGCCGAGGCGCAGACCGAAAAGGAAATTACGGAACATCCGGCTGGGAGATTGGCCAACACCTCCCATTCTTGCCTAAAGCTACCGCCACGTAGAGCCCCAATACGGAGCCAGCCGGACTGCGTTGCGGCCCAGTCCCACAGACAGTCGGCACCTTACCGGCGATGCAACATAGCCAACACGTAGAGGGAGGCAGTCATGCAGGTAGTGCGGATCGACGAGGCGCAGAAGGACCGCGCACGAGAGGCGTGGCTTCCGCGCAACCGGGTCTTACTCGAACGGTGGGCCGTTGCGACTGAACTGGAAGAGCGAGTGCAACAATACGAGGCGGAACAGCGAGTACGCGCAGACGGGCTATTGACGCTGCTGTTCGCCACACCCAGCGAAGGCGACGCGCGCCAATTGTTGAGCTCTTTGTCTCAAGGAACTGAAGAGGCTGATCTGCGCGTGACCGATGTGATGGTCGACTTGCTCGCGCAAAGGTGCGTTGCCACACTCCAGGAAGGTGGCGAGACCGCGCAGCACCTCGTCGATTGGATGACACTTGTGGCGGAGTTTACCGCGGCCAGCGAGCTGAATGAGGCGCACGCTCGGTTCCTTGAGGGCGCTGCAGCTAGCATTGACAACAAGACTCCAGCTGGCCTCAAACCATGGGGGCGCGCGCTGCAGCTCTACGAACAGCTAGGGGCGTCGCGTTCGTTGCAAGCGATAGCCTCACTCGCTTTGGCTGAGCAATCTGCTCGGCACGACGACGTGACGCAAGCGCGCACACTGTTCGACAAAGCAGCTGAGCTCGCGTTGGCCGGAGAGCAGGAATGGGCTGCCAAAGTCTACGAAGTGCGAGATGCATGGTACGCGCGGTGGCGCATTGTCGACGTTTTGGACGGTGACCCGCCGGCAATAGAACGTGCTCCCGTTCAAGACGCGGACTGGGATGTCTGGCTTGTCCTCACGCACCGCGCTCTCGGATATTCCGTGCGTGGACACGCGCCGCAGGCCGTTGCAGCCGCTCGCCTCGCCGATCGTATCTCGGCGGCACTCGGCACACCCGGTCTACATTTATTGAGCCTGGCAGAGATCGCTCTTGCGGAACGGAACTACGTAATGGCAGAGGCTCTTGCGAGAGCAGCCGGCGAGTCTGCTCCGAGCGCTCCGAGCACAACCACTCGTCATTCCTTACTTGCAAGGGCCTTGCAGGGCCGAGGCTACCTAGCCGAAGCGGAACAGGAGGCGCGCGTAGCTCTGCGAGAGCTAGCAGAGTCGCCGGACGCGTATTGTGTGCTCGCCGGGATACTGATCGAAAGCAGGAAGCTCGACGAGGCGCTCGCCTGCCTGGGTAGCGCTGTCGCGCTGGATCCTCAGCATTCAGGTGCCGCCGACATACTCTCCTGGTTGTCGCCGGCGGAGATTCCGGGTGCTCACCTCGATCTTCGCACCAATCGGTTTTACGTCGCTCAGGAGCTACTCGATGCTGGCCCTGAGCGCGCTGCGACCTACATGTCCGCGGCACTGATACGCGCGACCCCATCGGCTGCCGTCGACGTTCTTGCTTCCCTCGAGAACGAGAAAGGCTCTGAGTTTACAGCTGAGGTACGGCGCGTTCTCTTTCCGGTGCTTCGAGCGCAGCTCGACGTCCAACATTCCCATCTCGAGGAGGCTGAGGCATTGTTCCAAGCTCGTCGTTTCGACGAAGCGACCGTGGAATATACGGCCGCGACTCGGGACAATCCTAGCGACGGTGCTGCCTGGATGGGCATCGGCGACTGCTACTACCACTTAGGCAAGTTTAATCTAGCGACTGCCTTCTTCGAAGAAAGCGTGCTATTGAGACCAGACGCTCCAACCTATCTCTTTCTTGGGGATGCTCATCTAAAGGGTGGACGCTTCAGCGGTGCGCGCGAAGCGTACCAAGCAGCGCTCAACGTCAATCCAAACTATGACTTTGCGCATCGGAGGCTGGTCGAGCTGGATCGCCAGATGACAAATGCCCAATGATGCGTGGAACCAAACAACCTCGGCACCTCCATTGCCGAAGACCTCTCAAGACGCGCAAACCTACAAGCTGCTCTTCAACAGGGACATCGATGTAAACGCTCTTCTTGCAAAGATCCGGTCCGAGGACCCGCTGATTTCACAGCTGCTTGATCTTCGAACGGTGCCGGAGCAACTGTTGCTGCTAACTCAGCTAAGTACGAAGCAGCAGCAAGCGCTGTTCGTTAAGCTGATGACGCTGTCATTCAGCCTGGAAAAGGCCCACCGCTATCGCGAAGCCATTGCAATAAGCGAACTGCGCCTCGAACTTGTCAGGCTCCAGCCGCAGGACGAAGTCGAGTCCTTCTTGGATCGTTCGGTGGCACGCAATCGCGGCGATGTGTTGGCCACGATCGCACACCAGCAGGACGACTCGGGAGAACTCGGGATGGCGTTGGCGGCCCACCTTGAAGCGGAGCAGTGCTACTCACGTGACGCTGCGGTCCTGAGGCGCACCGGAAAGAGCACTCCGCTCAAAGTCGATCGCGTGTTCCACGAGGAAGACTTCCGCGCCATAAACTTCGGCGCCATTGCGGACATTTATCGGCGACTGAACCAGCCAGATCAGCAAGCCGAGTTTACACGTTTGGCTTGGGAGCACTCCAAGCGAGGAGAGGACGACGATGCAAGTGTCGAGCGTTTGATCGACCTAGCTGGCAGGTACAATGACGCCAAAGACTTGGATCGCGCGCTTGGAACCTATTGGAAGGCGTTGGACCTCGCAGTCGCCTTGAAGAGTAGTCAAATCACAGGACAGACGGTTGTGCGCGTGTTGGGTTCCATTGCCGCGATCTATGCGGAACTCGGCTTAAGCCGTCGCGCGTTGGAGCTGTACGAGCGCTGCCTGGCAATTGATACGCAAAACGGCCACCTTGGGCGTCAGCAGCAGGACCTCACAAATATCGCCGAAATACACGCAGCGCTCGGTGACCACGCGAGCGCGCTTGTGCACTACGAACGCGCCCTCCTTCTCTGCTGCGCTCCGCCTTCGGATGCAGATGGCGAGAAGCTTTCTTGCGACGTCGATGGCTCACGTCGCCACATAATACGCCTCGAACCTGCTGCACGCGTGCTGCTTGCGATGGCACGCCTTTTACGTGCGACGAACATCACAGCAGCCGAGCGGCACCTAAGGAGCGCAGCCGATGTAGTTGAGCAGGTTCGTCGGAGAGTGTTTTCCGATGACGCACAGGTTGGCTATCAACAGACAGCAGTCGAGGTGTTCGACGAGCTAATCGAACTGACCTACGGCTTGTACTTGGACAACCCCGACCAAAGCGTATTAGAAGGGCTATTTACCCTGGTAGAGCGAGCGAAGTCGCGCGTGCTGATGGAGATGTTGGCTGACCAGCCGCTCACTCCGGCAGGGGTTCCATCTGCGCTGCTTTCTGAAGAAACACGGCTCCTAGCACTGGAAAGTCAGCTTGAGGCACAATTGGCGAGTAGCGCCGCGACGGAGCTGGTCACTCAGCTGGACGACGTGCGGCGTCACCTAGAATCGCTGTGGAATGAAATCGAACAAACTCCGCTGGGGGTACGGTACGTCGCGATTCGCCGCGCCCGTCCCATCGACTCCACTGAACTGCGAGAGCTACTGCGCGGGCAGGAACGAGTGGCTGCCGTCAGCTACTTCGTCACCGAGAAGCGGGTACTGGCCTTGATCGTGCGATCAGACGTTGAAGGCATCCAGCTTGTAACATCTCCCGTAGGCCGCTCCAAGCTCAGGGCTATGGCGCTCGTCGATTCCGAACGTCCACCGGCGCTCGACTTGCGTGTTCCATATTGGCAGCTCGACTTTCCGGCAATCGTGGTTGACCCAGTGCGTTCACTTTTGGGTAACTCCGAGCATGTTGTCCTGATCCCGCACGACGTGCTGCATAGCCTTCCTCTTCACGCGTTAGCAACCGCAGGGACGCCGCCACTCGTAGCCGAGCGCTCAGTTTCGTTCGCTCCGAGCGCATCAGTCTTGCGCTTTTGCCTGAGTCAAGAGCCCATCAAAGAAACGACAGCGTTGGTACTCGGAGCCCCAGTGCGACCCGACGAGGCTCCCCTTCCGCGCGCCGCCGCGGAAGTAGTTGCGGTCGCCTCAGCGCTTGGCGTGGTGCCCCAACTGGGTATCGCCGCATCCCGTTCACTCGTGCTGAGCGCGGCAGGATCAGCACGCTACATTCACATCGCGTGTCACAATCATTTCAATGCGGACGACCCGTTGGCATCCTCTCTCAGGTTGACAGACGGTGACCTTACTGCACGTGACATCTTTGGACTGAAGATCGCCCCTGAGCTTCTCGTTCTCAGCGCATGCCAATCGGGCGTTTCAAGTCGCCATGCCGGCGACGAGCTCATCGGACTCGTAAGAGCGTTATTCTTCGCGGGAGCAGGCTCAATCATCGTGAGCCTGTGGAATGCCTTCGACACGCAGACCACCGACCTTATGGTTGAGCTCTACGGCAAGCTGAGGACGGATAGGCAGAAGAAGAGCGTCGCACTAGCCGAGGCACAGCGCGCACTGAAACTTCGGGGGGCACGTGTGCCCGAGTGGGCCGCGTTCATCCTGATCGGCGCGTGGCGCTAGTAGTGACCGAGAGAATGCTATCCCTGGCGAGGTGGACAAATGACGAAACTGGAAATACCGGAAGCAGAGCTCGACAACGCATTGCAACTGTATGAAGGGAATGACGAGGACGCGCTTAGCTACTTGGGCATCCAAGCAGAGCGACTAGAACTTGCTGAGAAGCGCGCTTCTCGGGGCGAAACTGTGCCGGAGTGGTCGAGCGAAGACGCGATCAAGAAGGTCCTCGGCCCACAACGAGACGGTGGCGAAGAACTCGCGCGCTACGCCAGACAGGGTCTGGAATATGCTGACCGCCTTCTTGCTCGAGTAGGCGAGCAGGTTCGAGGAGCGTTGTGCGACGGAACCGCCGTGCGCAAGGAGTTGAAAGAGTTCGAGGGCGACACCAAGGCGATGATCCGCGCAGTCGCTTCGGGCATCGCGGCGGCGATCTTGGCAGGCATCCCAACGTTGCTGGCCAAGGCCGTCGTGAGCGTCGCAACCACGTTGGCCATCGTGCTGTTGAAGAAACGACTGGCGGTATTTTGCGCCCTTGGTGCCAGCGCATCGAGCCGCAGTTCCTAAAACGCCAAGGGCGCAGAATCCTCGCCGAGTTCAAGCCGCGTGGGCATCGCCAACGTTCCACATTCTCGCAGGCGCAGCGATACTTCGATGCCGAGCAAAGCTAGAGTTGCAGCGATCAACGTATCGTTCTGCGTTGCAGACCGGGTCCTCGGCATCAAGACGCGAGTAACGAATTAAGGGCGGTTGGTCGACTTCGGAATCGAGGTGCTCAATAGCGTTCGATCATCCCAAGGATGACTGCTGCCCCACACGACAACGTCGTCCCAAGCTGCTGTGTGCGAAAGAAGAAACCGCCCGCGATCCGCCGGTTGCCCACGAGCGACGCAGCTGGCCACCTCGTCCAGCATCTCACATGCATCCAGTCTCTTTTGATTGACGGCGTTGGTCTTCACATATAGCTGGAGCGCTTCTAGCTCGGCCCCGGGCAGTCCCGTCCGACTCGCCGTCCACAACATCTGACTAAAGGACCGTTCGGGGTAAAATAGGGCCTTGGCTATTTCGACCAGACGACGCCCAGTGTCAGGAGCGATTATTTTTTCGCGTTCGGCAGCCTGAAGTGTTGCGCGAATATTCACCATCGCGTCGGACCGAGCTCGATATCCTTCGGCCTCGCTTTCGTGCGCGATAGCGACCTCGTCGTCGTCGATCAGGTGACCGCTCGCATAGTCGGCAAAGATCTTGCCGACGCCCCGCATCCCGTAGGGCGCGAGCTCTGCCGCCCGAAGTGCACCCATGCTGGCGGCGCCGAAAACATGGATTCCGTTCATTAGAGCCCACAGCACTTCCTTGTGCCAAACAGAAGGCAAATGCTCGAAGTAACCATCGACGATCCCAATTGCGAATGGCTCGGAAAGTGCGGCGCGATACACATCGCCTTGAGCGACCGGCGGTGCGTACACTGCGTCTAAGTGCTCACAGGCTACCTCCCGAGGGAGTGTCGGTCCGATAAAAACGATAACTCTCACGTCGCCCCCGTTTCCATCCGCTTCGCAAGCAAGCGAAGCGCTCGAGCCCCAGGCAAGTAGTCTGAGATATGATGATACGGCTCAAGGCCAGGCACGACCACCCGATAGACTGGGATCTTAAGTTGTTCTGAGGTGAGATCAATCGCGAACACTCGACGCACCCCAACGTCGCGCAGACGCTGACAGATAAAATCAAGCTCGTTCTCGAGGCTTTCCGTCTGGAACGTCGGAGTTTCATCGAACGAGCGAGTCGAGGCTGCATTCAGCCTTCGGCGTGTCTCCTCCGCAAAGGTCTCGTTCTTGGCGGCCTCGTGCCGGACCCGACCAGTATCGTCCCGCGACCCCGCAATGATCGTCAACCGAGCTTGAGCTGCCTCGGTGAGCGCGCGAGCCAACGCGACCTCTCGAACAGGATGGCAACCGTATCCAGCAATCGGACCAAGCAGTCGGAAGGCATTCATCGAACGCTCTACGACGACACAAGCAAAGCAGGCGATGCCAACGTCCGACGTCAGATCCCAAACCCCGACTGCGATGCCTGCTACGTCGTAACGCGCGAGCAGGTCTGCACATGTCGCGTCGTTTATGGTAGCCAAGTCGACACGCCGTCTGTCGCTGAAATCGCGCGCGCTTAGACACCATAGCGTCGTTGCGTCGCGTTCGATACACTCACACAGACCGTGAATTATGGCTTCCAAAGGATGGTTGCCTGAGGCAAGACCGTTTGAGCTCAGGACAAAACAACCGCTGCCACTCGGCAACGGTACCGTATAGTTGGTGTGAACAAGCTCATAGGGTAACCAAGAGCGCGCTCCCGTAAGAATATCCTGCGCTTCGATCCAAAGCAGCGTGCGATCGATGTGAAAAATACTCTTGGCAGTCTTGGGTAGGTCGGCGGGATCAACCGCCGACCGTGCGAAGCGAAGTTCGTTCCAAGACGCGAGCAGCAACGGTTTCTGGATTCGCTCAGCGTGGTACAGTTCGATTGATTCCATTACCCCGGATGCGCACGCCGCATCTAAATCGACTCCCTTGCCCTGCGAAACCGAAAGCGAACGCGCGTTGGGGCGCGTGACCATCACTGTGGGGATGCCGATACAATCGAGACCGGTTACGTTTGCAACCCTCGTAATGCCCAGCGGCTTGAAAAGTGCCTTGACGCGGTCGAGGGTTTGCCTCGGCGTGCAGGTTCGTCGAATTCCTGGTGCGACCAGCGCGTCATCGAAGCGAACTTCGCCGGGGATGTAGCACGTCACGCTTTCACGGCTCCTCTTCAGAAACTGATCGACGCAATGCGGCCATCGCAGCTTGGCTTGGCTGCCCTTTCACAGCAGCCCCAACGTTAACAACCACACAAATCTGTCCGGTACCAACCCCCAGGTTTGGCACGGATGCCAGGTACGTCCCCCACTGACTCAGCTGATTGACAATGCCAAGCGCAGTTGCGTTACCTGGATCGTCGGGCTTCAGCCGGTGAGCTTCGTTGTGCCATTCACCCTCAGCCACTTTGTAGACGTTCCCAAGGTCATCGATCAAGATCAGATTCTGATTGTCAGACATCGCCACTTCCTTTTGTTGAATTTTGAGACATCGCGATCATTGTTCTCGCGTAGTCGCGCACGGTAATCATTCGGCCGGGTGTCAACGCCGCAGCGTCTCCAGACGGCACGATTTCTCCTCGGGCCCCCGCAAGCATCAACGCCGCGTAAGCTTCCGCCAACGAATCGTTTGCGGAGGTAAGCGCGCTCATCAAGGCAACTTCAGACACAAACGTTGGCACGGCAGCGGGTGATCCCACTTCCTCGAAAATTTGGAGCACCTCCAGCTGGGTAAGTGCGTCCGGTCCACCCAGAGGTATGACTCTCCGCGCCGCTTCGCCGCCCGTCGCACAGGCAACCGCGATTCGCGCAACATCTACATATGAGATCCAGCTCACCGCTTGATTTCCGTCCCCCAGTATCTGAACAGCACCTCCCACCGGATCGAATCCGAGCGCCTTTCCCAACCACACCTCCATGAACTTCGCCGGCTGAAGGATGGAGAAATCTAACTTTGAATTCACGAGCCGTTGCTCAACAGCACGCTTTGCCCGCTGAAGTTCAAAGTCAAACGGAGTGGCAAACATGGATACAAAGACGAAGGATCCAACGCCTGCGTCCGAAGCCGCATCCACTAGCGCAAGTGTCCCGTGCCGATCGACAGACTCGATGCTGTCTCCGGCTTGTCTGGAGGTTGTTGCCGTCGCGGTTGAAATCACGACGGACGCAGCGGAACATGCCGCGGCGAGAGAATTCGGGTTCTTCAAATCGCCGAATACGACCTCCAACCCAAGATCTCGCAGCTCGTCGAGTTTTGCGGGATCGGCAGTCTCTCGGACTAGTGCCCGAACATGGCTACCTGTGGCTCGGAGTCGTTTCGCAACCTCACGCCCCAACAAGCCCGTCGAACCGACCAGCAAAACAGTAGAAGATGCATTTGTATTCATATCGGCAGCACCGGCCAGATGAAGTAATCCGGGACCCCATAAAGGACGCGTAGCTCTGCGTCATCGGAATTCTCGAAGGCCTCGACCAATGATGGGTACTGCTCTTCGATTTGAGCTAGCGCCGATTCCATGTCGAACGGATCGGTTACGTTGTCCTCGACGTGCCAGAAGCCCAACACGGTATTCAATGCGCCCGTGATATTTTGAAGCGTTCCCAGAGTGTGCCATCCCGTAAGGTTGAAGAGCGGAACTAGGGCACCGAGGTTGAATAGGTATGTCCCCATCGCACCCGGTTTGATGTGGCGCTGGAGCCTGAGAAACCTCTTGCTAGCGCTTTCCGCTTGCTCGTTCGGAAGCCAGTCGACTCTGGACAAGAAATTCTGCTTTTCGTCGAGCACTCGACCATTGATGCGCATGTAGTCTTCGTCGTCGCAAACGGCTCGCATCAGCTCGGCGGTCGGGAAAGCCCCCTCGGGGATTCGCCAGAGGTGAGCGTATCGGTAAACAGGATCTCCGACTTTCGCACCCTTGTCGGACGTCCTGAACGACGACACACCGGCTTGATCGCTGTATGCGCTCACGTACGGTACGGTCTTCAGTGTCCGAAACGCGCCTATTAGCTGTTGGCTATACTGTTCACCGTATCGCCTGAAGGGTCGATCGGTCGGCTGGTCCTGGTAGACCAGAAACCGCCTCAGCGCGTCGCGAAAGGCCAGATCATCGGCTTCAGCTACTGCGATATCATCAAAGAGAAAGATTTGTGGAGTTGTCACGTCGGCCTCATAGAAAATCGTGTTGATGGAGATACGTGAGCGCAGATTCCAAATTTGACCAGGCAGTAATTGTGTCTTCTGAAGCGAGCTGCCGAATGGCTAAGGTCAAAAAGTCGGCGGCGGTTCCAGGCAGCGGCTGCTGCTCGGCGGCTAAAAGCGAGCAGCACGAGGAGGTTGCGAGACTCGAATCGCGCCGAACTAGCGCCACCTGCAGCAGCGGAAGCAACGCGAGGCGCTGAAGTGCGTAGACCAAACTCAGTGACCGCCAGTGATCTAGCGCCACATTTGCGAGGTGCTCCGCTTCGTCAAAGTCTCCTCGCGCCAGTGCAAGCCACGCCCGGTTCGCTTTCGCGCACGCGATGTAGTCCGCTAGGTGCGCTCGTTGCGCCGACTGCTCGCTTAGCTCGACGTATTCAACAACGGCGCTGTCAACACCGCGCATTCGTGCCGCGATCGTAAGGTAAGTAAGGCACCGTGTTTGCAACGCGAGGTCGCCGTGCCTTCGGGCACTTGCGAGTGCTTCCGAAAGCTGCTCTTCCGCGTCGCTGGGTTGCCCGGCAAAAAGCAGACTGAAGCCGAGGGCGAACCGCGTCGCGGCAATTTCCGACTCGTCAAGGCTAGCCAAGGCTGAATCTAATCCTGACCGCGCCAGCGCCAATGTCTTCTCGGAAATGATGTAGCGGTCGCAGCGAAGATTGCGATCAAGTTGAGCGATAAAGAACCGAGAGCGCTGTACATGAGATATCGTTCGCGACATGAACGGCTCCAGCTCCCGGAGCACGAGATCCATCTTAGGCACCAACCCAAGCCAATAGTAAGTTCTCAGCTCATCGAATGCGATGCGAACGAACTCTTCACTGTGTGCCTCCGAGTCGGTGGCTGAGCGCAATGCGGTTCTCGCTTGTGCGAATTGCTCAAGCGCCTTCGAATGTTCATGCGCTGAATCCCATACGCAGCCGATCTTGCGTTCCAATCGAGCGCACACCGGCGGCTCAGTCGCGTGGCAAAGCGCTTGCCGAAAACGTTCGCGCGCGCGCTCGCGTTGTCCAAGGAGAGCGAGCAGATCCGCTTGGTCCTCCAACATGCCGAGCAGAGCACCGGACTCCGGCGATTCTTGGGCCGCTTCCAGCGAGATGGCCTGCTCGTACAGAGAGAGCGCTTCGCTGTTGGCAAGGATAGATCGGGCATGTTGCGCCGCCAGGGAAAGATATCGGACGGCTCGCTCGCGCATGCCTGCCGTCGAGAAGTGATGCCCCAGCATTGCCCAAGACTCGCTTGCCAAAGGAGAAGAAGGCAGGCGTGCTTCTATCGCTTCTGCCGCAACGCGGTGAAGGAAGAGACGCTCTGCCGCAGACGCTAGGGAATAGGAGATCTCGCGAAATTTGTCGTGACAGAAGCGAACACGCGCGAAGTCAGGCGGTTCGAAAATACTCTGTTGGACCAACTGCGCTAGGGTGACGGCGAGGGTTTCTTCGTCGAACCCCGTCATGCGAGTCAGTAGCGCGAGCTCTGCTTCTCGGCCGAGTACGGCAGCCGCCAAAACCAACTTGCGACTCAACGCTGGCAACGCGTCGATACGGCGTTCGACGAGCTCCCTTAGCGAAGACGAGGCTTCGAATGCCTGCACGTACTCGGCACGGTCATCGGGTTGCCAAGATCGCGTGCCGTCTCGACGCAAGATTCCATCGCGCACAGCAATTCGCAGATATTCGACGACGAAGAACGGTATCCCCTCCGACGCCGCGACGACGCGCTGCGCGAAGTCTGGGGACCCGTGGCGCCACGCCAACATCTCACCCAGCATGCGCTCAACGTCCGCGGCGCCCAACCGTTGAAGGAAGAAGTGCTTCGTGTGCAGAGCTTCGGTAAGCGCAAGCAACGTTGCAGACGCCTCCTCCGCACGGTAGGTGCCTAGAATCAGTACGGGCATGGCCGAAATCACTTCCGGAGCTAGCCACGCGAGAAACGCAAGGGTTAGCTCGTCCGCCCAGCCCACGTCGTCCAAGACCAGCAAGACAGGCTCCAATGTCGCGAATGCGGCAAGCGTCTCTGCCAAGTAAGCAAAGAGCCGGTGACGCGAAGCGAGCAGTCCGAGTGCAACCGGTGCGGCAGTCGGTTCGGCGGCAGAGACCTCGCGAAGAAGAGGCTCGTATTGAGCGAGGACCGAATGGCGATGCCCGAGCAACGCCCGTGTGACAGCATCCCCGCCCTTGATGCAAGCGTACGCGACTGCCCGCAATAGCGGGCGAAGTGAATGAAGCGGCTTTGAAAATGCCGACCCAGACGAGTCCAGCGGAAGTGGTGCGTTCTCACCCGTAACGACGCGCATTGCGCCGACGCGACGGGTCAGCTCGATTGCGAACCGGGTCTTTCCGACTCCGCTTTCGCCGCCCACGAGGACGAGGGCGCCACGACCATCGGTGGCCCGATCACGGATCAGTAACATCTGCGCCATATGCGAGTCGCGCCCCACGAGAGACGCGCGATAGAAATATGGCTGGGGCGCTGGCACGTCGTCGTCTGGGCGAAAGCCCACCAAACGTGACAACGTGCGACCGACATCGTCTGCGTACGCGTAACGGTCCACCGGCGACTTGCTCAACAGACGCCCCACAAGTTCCTCGAGCTCGGGCTCGACACCGCGGACCCACTGTGACATCGGCGCGGGAGGCATCGACAAGTGCTGAGCAAGAACAATTCGCGCCTCTCCCACAAATGGTGGTCTGCCAGCGATCAACTCGTAAAGTATGCATCCGAGCGAATAGAGATCGCTTCGAGCGTCTAGGAGCTCGCCCCGAATCTGCTCGGGAGACATGTACGCGCGCGTTCCCCCACTAACGAGCTGTGCGTCAGGAGATTCACGACCGCTCTTAAGCGAGTGGCGAGAATAGAGCCCGAAATCGATGAGTACCGGCTCCCTACCCACAAGGAGGATGTTCTCTGGCTTCAGATCGCAATTGATAAATCCTTCGCCATGGAGAAATGCAAGTGTCCTGCATAGTTTGCAGATGAGCTCGAGCACAAAAGGCAATTCGCCAGCGGCCGCGGGAACAGATGCCGTTCGCTTATCCGGTACCGCATCCTCTCGCCGCGGAGCTGCATCGCTCCTCCCCCTTAGGGTCTCGGTCGATTGTTCGGCTCCCCGTGGCCTCGAGGGGCTACTACCTGCCCACAAACGCGTGCAATAGAGTCGAAGATTCTCGCCCTCCAGAAGGTCCATCGCGTACCATGTGCGACCATGATTCATCCCGTAGTCGTGAATCCGCACGACGCCCGGATGACGAAGGGCCGTGAGGACAAGAATCTCGCGCCGAACGCTATCCTGCAAAGCAGGCGATAGGTCCTTCACAATCTTCAACGCTACTTCTCGATTTGAAGTCGTGTGTCGCGCACGGTAGACGAGACCCATGCCGCCCCGTCCGAGGGGGGCAATAGGTTGATACGGTCCGATTAGAGACTGCTCGTTGGTTGCCTGCTCGGTGTCCACTCTTCCTCCAGGCAAACGCTCGGCTTGAGGCGACATGGAGTCAAGATCGCCGTCGGTCGGCCGGAAAGGTGGACGAAAGCCGTCACTCAGCCTCCATGTCCAGTGCACAAAGCACGAATCGCAATTCCGTGTTCCGGACCTGTGGGTGTCAAGAGAATCGGTCACGGAAGCCCCCCGGTTCTCTACCCCTAAGCCTCGAGATGCTGGCGCCCTTTGCGCTGAGGGAAGGCCTCCTCCTATCAATTAAAACACTGCGGAAACCCGACGGGGCGGCGACTTTCTCAGTGCGATGGCGGATTTTGAGAATGACCCCGCCCAACGCCCCGTGTATGACAATACGCGGATGGCCATTCTTCTCGACCTGAGGGGAGGCAGGCGCGTCAGGCCGGCGACCAGGTGCCTCATAGGGCGCGGCGCCCATTGCCACCTTATTCTGACTTCGACAGGGGCGTCTCGCGAGCACGCCGTGATGTTCTTTGACGGCGCATGGAGAATTCGTGACCTGTCTTCCAAGAACGGAACCATCCTGAACGGCGTTCCCGTGCAAGGGTGCGCCACCGTTGAGGAGAGCGCCGTCCTGCGTTTCGGTTCCGAGGGTGATGAGTGGCGATTGACCGAGGCAGGGGCCCCGACTGCGCGGGCCATATCCAGTCAGGGAGTACAGGTAGACCTCGGAGCGCTCAGCTTGCTTCCTCCGGGCAAGGTCGACACCGAAGCGTATTTGTCTTGCGAAGGCGGCGAATGGTTCTTGGAGTGCGACGGTAAGATCCGCGCAGTCAAGGACGGTGAGACAATTCAACTCAAAACCGATGCTTGGCGACTTGAGCTTCCGCTCGGCGAGCACGCTGACCAAGCACAGACGTCTTTGGTCGGTGGCGTCAGCGTTGGAATGAGATTCAAGGTCAATCCGAGCGAAGAGCACGTCGAGCTCGCGCTCGTTCTCGGCGGGCGGCGGCATGTCTTCGCTCACAGGACCTATTTCTATTTGCTGCTGCTGCTGGCGCGCGAACGGCTCTCCGACCAGCGCGCTGGTCGGCTGCCTTCCACCGAGTGCGGCTGGCTCCAGACGAACGACTTGGCAGGCATGCTGAAAACGACCGCCGAACAGATCAACGTCTGGATATGGAGAATAAGAAAGCATCTTCAGCAGATAGACGTTGAGCTCTCGCAGCGCGTCGTTGAACGGCGCCCCACACTCGGTCAGTTGAGAATTGGCGTCGAAGATCTCCGGGTGGATGAGCATTGATGCGCCTCTTGGCACACAGTTAGAACCTTGAGCACCGCGTAGCCATCACACGGCATTTCAACGAACACGACCGACCACAAGCGGACGCATTTTTCTATCAGCGCCCGCGCCCCAAAGATTTCGTGACGATGCGCGGTACGAAAGGCGGAACACCGTTGGCAGCCGGAGACCAGCTTATCCGCTTTTGTTGTGAGCTTCGGCGGCCCCAGGAGCCTACTGCCTTCTGCTGATGGGCAGGCGCAAGCTTGTGCGGGCGCCGCTGAGGCCAGGGTAGAGCAAGGCCTCTGAGTATGGCCATGGCCCGTCAAGACGTGCGCTGGCGAGCAGCGAGACGAAGACGACGGTCTCGACTGTATGAGCCGACCAATCAGCGAGCTCCCACGAGCAATGGCGCACCACGCTGCGCAAAAGTCGTTTCCGCGCGCTTATCCGTGCTCGGCGACCGCTCACGATGCGACATTTGATATAGGGTGTAATGGCACTCACGAGTCTTTGTAGGCAGTGTCCAATTAGCTCAACGCAGCTTGCTTGAGCCATGAGAGACATGACCGCCGATTTTTAGCGGACAGGGATGAGCATGATGCGCGCGAAAGAGCCAACTCCGCCACTTGACTGCATCGCTTCGCAATCGATCCGAACAGATTGCATTGCGCGGAAGAACTGTTGTGGCGAAGCAATCGACCTAGGCGTCGTGTGGGATGAGCTGATTGACGGGCGATTGCGAATCGTACGCGCCCTTCATTCATCAGAGCGCTGTTACGCCGCGCTCCTAACATGCCAACAGCCGGCGATTCGCAATGATGCTGCGACGATCTTGCGACGCGTGCTGCGGGGCGAAAGTCAGAAGATCGTTGCCAGTTCGATGGGAGTCAGTGTCCCGAACATCGCCCAAACCTGCGGCGACGCGCTGGCGGCAATATCCATTGGACGCGGGGTTCTACGAGCTCCGCTGCTGTTGGTTGTCGCCGCCCACGCGAGCGCGACGAACATGAGCATCACGGGCCGCATCGACGGCGCCTCGGAAACCCTCAAGCTCGTCAGTGCAGGGTTTCCCACCCTCTTTCGATCTTCGCTCTCACCGGCAGAAGCAGAAGTTACCCATCTTTTGCTAACCGGGCGCGATCAAGCAACGGTGGCACGGCTGCGTCATACATCGCCGAGGACCATCGCCAACCAGGTCGCTTCTGCCTTTCGCAAGGTGGGCATATCGGGCATGAGCGAGTTTCGTTCGTTGTCTATCAGGCAACAGTACGCAGCAAACGAGAACGAATTGACGCAGCAAGACGCGGCCGATCTCCCAAGGGAGAGCTCGTGTGTGGACTGGATGACGAAAGGAACGACCATTCGACACTGTGGGTTGACCCACTAGATATGTTTTGAACTCGAGAGCTGCGGCGCAGCATGCGCCGGGGAGAGCGTCTATGAGAACAAGGAACAGAATGAGAGATTGCAAGTGGAAATCAGTCGGATCGGCAGGGTCAACCATAATCTTGGCCGTCGTGGCGACCACGGGCTGCGTCGCCAATCAGGACGTCAAGACCGCCTCCACAGAGGTAACCAAGACATTGGAGAATGTGCGAGGCGCGGAGAAAGACTTCAACGACGCCGTGCTGGCAGAGCTCGAGCAGACACGGGCTCAAGTGGCGCGCGCGATAGTGGCAGGAATCGTATACAGAAAAATCGGGGCCATTGCCGATGACCTCGAGACAAAGGGAAATCTAATCGGCCTTTCCAAGGAGATCTCCGATGCTCAGGCGCGAGGCGAGCTGTTTGTCGACCGAATCTCGACCGCAAAACTCCCGGAGAACCTGGACACCGTAAAAGTGTCCGACTGGCTTGCTGCAACCTTGAGTCCAACCCCAGGGGCAGCTGCGACGCCTGCCGTCTCGCCAGCACCCGACGTACTCGGGCAGCTGGGTGTCACTGAGACGCAGGTCCGGACTCTCTTGCGTCTGCGGCAGATGGAGATACGGGCGAAAGCGGGCTTGCTCGACGAGCTGAACCAGCACGTCGCCGCCATTGCCGCCTTGCACGCTCAGGTCGACCAATGGATCCAAACGGACGTCACCGTGAAGGGTGATGATGTGGCGAAAATTATCGAAACGGTCGCGCAAAAGTTCCCGAAGGCATCGGTGAAGCAATGATCAAACGCCAATTGCTAGTTTGTGCGGTGCTGCTCGTTAGTGGCTGTTCCTCCGCCTCTGTACGAGAGCTTACGAAGGCGGAAACAGATTACACGGCGGCTGTTGCGAAGCGCGTCGACGATAACAGCGCGGCTGTGGAGCAGCTGATCTTGGACTTGCGGACCATCGACCGACAATACGCTCACGAAGAACGAGAGAAGACGCTCACCGCGATAGCAGAGGCGAAGCTACTCGAAAGTATGAAGGCGCCCTGGGCTGCCCCATCGGCATCGCTACAAACGACGCAACGTGCAGTCATACTTTTTCATTTGTACGAGCTGCTCGGTCAGCAGCGAGCGCTTTTCGAGGCTGAACAGACCGAGCGTAATGCGCGGCGACAGAAGATCACTGATAGCTACCAGAAGTTGGGGACAGTCCTCAGTAGCGTGATTACGAACGAGAAGATCGTTCTCGAATACGTCAACCAGCCGAAGGGCAGCCAAATCGCGGCAGTCATCGACGAGACCTTAAAGGAGTCGAAGGCGTTGAGTGCCGAACTTGCCACGTCGAGCGACGCGCGTTTGCAAGCGCTCGCGACCCAAACGGAAAAGGCAACTGACCGCGTCGAGAAGACGAAGGACGCGATTCAGGCCGCACTCGAAGCCCTCAACAACCTCAAGAAGTAATTACCCATGGCAAATTCAGATATTCAGGGTGCGCTATCGCTATTCAAAACCGTAGGCAGCAATGCCACGTCGCTCAAAGCGCAGCTGGCGGCGCTCGGCACCGGCAGCATTTCGGACGCACAATCCCAGGCACTCCAAGCCCTCGCTGCGCTCGCTGCCAGGGGAGAATCTCAACTCGCCCGCGGCGCGAGCAAGGTCCGAGACGATACGATTCAATCGATCACGGATCAAATCCAGGGACTCCAAGACGCGATCATCATTGGTGCGCCTGTCGAGGCCACCAACGAAAAGATTGCCGACCTAACCGCTAAGCGAGCAGGCTTGCTCTTGGAGGCAGTGGGGGATTTCAGTGACATCGTGTCACCCGAAAAAGTGCACGCCTTGATTGCGCTTGCAGTTCAAGTTCACGACGACGCCGCGGCGAAAAAGAAGGCCGCCCAGATTATCAGTCTGGTCGAAGAGATCGTGACCAAGGCGGTAGAGATCGCGGCCGCCGTGGCCGTATTTGCCTGAAAAGCAAGACGCTGGTTATTCTAATGTGGAAATCTTGGATCTCTGGGCTGGCGATTGGGCTGTTCAGCGCGCTCGTCCTCTACCTCGCGCTCGACAAGTTTGCCAACTCTTCCAAGCTCGTCAACTTCACGAGTAGCGAGAATTTGGCAGAGGTGTTGGCGGAGGATCGCGCAGTCCAACAGCAGATCACGGATCTATCGAGCAAAGGTGACGACGGGACGAGCACGGAGCTGGAGCAGGACATCGCGACACTGAAGACCACCCTCGCGAACGTGAGCGCGGAGGTCAAAAAAGCGTGTGCACCCGCGCAGACCGCGCAGCCTACCTCGCCGGACTCACCGCAGACTAGTACGCGGCGGGCCTCTGACGTGGCGCAGGCACCCCTCACGTTCGTGGATCCGCGTTGGCAGGACGTGCAGGCGAGCATTTACAAGGTACAAAGGGAGTATTTTGCTCTCGAGCAACGGTATTCGAACGGTACACAGAGCCCATATGGCGGGCCAATCGATCCATCCACCGCTGTAGCGCGCAGTGAAATCGAAGATCTTTCAAATCGTGCCCAAAGCATGACGCGGTCGCCGTGGGGAACCACAACCCAACCGCCGCCGAATGCGGCGGATACCTGCAAGGTGTTGGAGGCGCATCGCTCACTAGTGAACGTCGAGTCGTCGCCGATCGTCGCCCCTCTCGTCCGCGTCAAGCAGCGCTTGGAGCGACAAAGAACAGATAACCAGAGCAAGATTGCGGAACTCAAGCAGCGCTCTGACAAGTTGCAGAAGGAGCTCGCGCTTCGACAGGAGCGAGTTGCGGAAGGACCAAAGCTCGTCGTCGTGAAGTACCTACCGCTGGCGATGGCAATCATCCTTGCTTTCGGGGGACTTCTGTTTCTCGCTGCGCGGATCATTCCTGAGCCGGTGTTGATGCAACTAGTGCAATCGGGCCAATTGATTCAGTTTCCGACCGTTGTTATCTTGTTCGCGGTGATCTTGGTGCTCGCCCTGGCCGATGGTCTCAGCAAAGAACACACGGCAACGCTACTGGCGGCGATCGCGGGCTACATACTGGGTAGCACGCGGACCTCCGCTAACGGAGACAAGGCGTCGCCTAGGGGGCCTGCTCCAAACGGCGAGACGTCACCGCAGGTCGATCCGGCCCCGCCTGGGCCACCTCAGGTCGACCCAGTACAACCAGTGCAACCCGAGGCTCCGCTCGGTCACCGCAACTCGTCCTTTTCTTGAGAAGCGGGTCCCTGTACGTTTCAGCCCACGACGGCCGGCAGCGTTCACGACGGCGTTCGCAGAAATCCACGCTTGGTTTCGAGTACAACGGCGTCGACTCGTCGACTACGGCCCCTGCCGCACTTTATGGCTCAGCAGGGGCCGACGGTCAGCTCGAGCAAATGTCTGAGAACACCTGGTTCTAGTGGATCACCCGCAGCGCGATCAGGACCACAATGCCGACGGCGCCAGCTCCCGGAGCCACGGCGAGAATCAACGCCGTGGCTCCGTGCGCGGTAACGTTCAGGCCGGTTCGACCACGATTGAGCGAGAATGCGATGGCCGGCGTGCTCGACCGTTCGTAAGCCGAGCGCTCCTCCCGTTTAGCGAAGGATTTCTTCGTGGTGCTACGCGACGAGGACTTCGAGATCATTCTTGCAACACACTCCTACCGGCGAAGCCGATCGCTTGCTCGGTATAGTGGTCGCGGTCGAAGACGTGCGGACGGCGTCCTTGATGATCATCTCCAATCTTTAGTGATAGCGTGTGCTGTGCCGCAAGGCCATATATTAACTTTGATAGCAACAACGAGTTGCGAAGCGCGGGTGACACAGCCGGCGTTGCGCGGCGGCTTGCTCAATCTTCGTCGGCCCCCTCGCTCTCGATCACGGCGAGGAGTTCCGACTCCTTGAACGGTAGCGCTTGGTTGTAACCGTTGTATCTCCCGTTCGCCGATGCCCTGGCCATGTAGAGGCGGGCCTCCTCGTAATAGGGCATGTGGATGCGACGGAACAACGTCGTCCACTCACGAAGGTTGCGGACCAAGCCTTTGCCGATCTCTTTGCCCGAAGGATCGACAATCTCGCCGGGATCGATCCATGAAAGCAGGTGCGCCTGACCATAGCTTCCGATGAAACTTTCCATCGGCAGGTCCCCAAGGCCGGCGACCCGCCCCCGCTGGCAGCCCGGAAATGGAGTATCCTCGGGCAGAGCGCTCAGGTGATGCACGATCCGGAAGTCGCCGTACGTCATCGGCTTGGTAGACAGATCGACGATCCACTCGACCCAAGCGTCCTTGATGTTCTTGATAATGTTGCCGCAGCAATCGCAGTACCATTGAGTCAGGGGCTTGAGTTCGGGCATCCCACAACCAACCAGCGCCCGCGCGCTGGCGGCTATGGTCATTTGTTCGGCACGGCGGCTATGAAGCTCGTCGGATCGCAGCGGTAGGTTCGGTCGTCACCTCAAATCTACGTCAACAGTTGTCGTCGACTTCGAGGAAGGTGCAATCTTCAGGAAGGGCAACTCACCGCGAGCCGCTATCGAAAAGCGTACTCGTCCTCTCTTGGTCCTCGTGATCCTTATCGAGGGGTCCTCGTCCGAGGAGCCCACGAATTGCTCATAAAGCACAACGATGTGTCGTTTCCGCAGATAGACCATCCCGCAAAGTGCGAGAAGACAGGCGAGAAACGCCGTCCCGCAGTTCCAGATCGCCCCTGTCCACCTAGCCTCAAACGGCGAATCCGATGGCGAAACGAGCAACCACAAACCCAACATAAAGAACGGAAGAGTGAGTGACCGCAGGAACTTTGATCCATCCAGCCACGGCGAAACCTTTTCTTCCCATTCAGCTGTTGCCTCGCATATGTGCTTCGCGGTCCTGTAGAGCCCGCGATAGTCTATTTCTTCCGTTTTCTCTTCTTTGTCAGCATCCTCGCGTTCAGCATGTTCGACAGCGACCTTGTTGCTACGAGCGCCGATGAACGCATTTGCCGCTGCAGTCCGTTTCTCTTGCAGACCCTTGTCGGCTTTGATCCATGCGCGCAGTGGCCGCATAAAGCACCACCAAGTCTCCACCGCCTCGGCAAGGCGTCGTCAGGGACTGACAATAAGGGATCAATTAACAACTTGTCCCAAATGTTACCAGCAACCCAGACATATACGCCAAGCTCAAGATCATGGTCCCCAGAAGGCCCATGTCGTCGTCCTCAACCCACTTCCAAACAGTTTCGAGAGCGGCAACCGCCATCACAAGACCTGGAAACAGCGTGTTGAGACGCTTGAGCACCCACTCGCCCATCCGGTAATGGTAACCAAGCCCGAACTCGAACGCCGTAGTCATTTCTTGGTAACTCGAAGAGCGCGGTGATGAACCTGCACCACCACGGCGGGCCCGCCATTCTTCTTGCGGCCGGACGTTGGTCACACCGCCGCCCGATCATCAGCACCGCCTTCGTGTGGTGCTGCGCACGCGGTGCGGCTGGTCCATCTTGGATTGTTCGGGTATTTGAAGCTCCGACAAAGCAAAGTCTTGCCAAGCGCACTTGTCATCTAGGCCTCCGTCGCCTGGCGACGGCGAATGCACCACCGACCGCAGCCCGTCGTCGATCGGCAGGGACGTTCGGGTCGAGCGACCCAACACTGCGTGGATGACGAGGCGATCCGGCTCGTGTACGGTCTTCGGTTATGGCTGAAGGCGAAACGCGAGCGGTGCTTCAATGCGAACAGTGTCAGAGTCCGCGAGCGGGGATACCCCGTGGCTCATACTCGGAGATGTCACCCGGCGGCTCTTATTGGGCCGTCGAATACACGTTGATGGAGTGCGCCGGCTGCCGCAGTCCGTTCGTGGTGAAGAGCTCTTCACCTGCTGAAGACGACTTCGGCTACGTGAGCGACGATTGTTGGACATTGCCCGAGCAAGTTCTTCCTCAGGTAGATGAGGCGATTGACGACGCGGTGCCAACGACAATCGCGAAAAGCTACCTCGAAGCTAAGCGGTGCCTCAGGGGTCATAATTACACCGCCGCGGCGCTCATGTGTCGTCGAACCGTGGAGCTCATCTGCAAGGATCAGAATGCGGACGGCAACAGCTTATGGGCGATGCTGAAAGACCTGAAAACCAAACTCATCCTCGACGAACGGATGTATCAGTGGGCAGACCAGGTCTTGCGTCGCCTCGGAAATGAAGGCGCTCACGATCCGGAATATGAGATTGAACGTGAAGACGCGATCGACGCCGTTGAATTCAGCAGAGCGATCATTTGGTCACTGTTCGTGCTCACCGCTGCGTTCAGCCGGCACGTCGAGCGTCGAGCTCCGAAACCACCGCCTCCATCGCGCCAGCCGGGCAAGACAGGAACGCTCAAAAATCGCCGATTTCCAGCAAGCGCCAGTGCTTCAGCGCCTCCCGAACAGCCTGAACAACCGCAGCAACCCGCGTCAGAGCCGCAGCAATCGGCATCGCACCCTTCACCCCCTTCGGGCGAGGTATGATGGGCGGATCGCAATCGGGGTTGCAGGCCACCACCTGCACGGTGCCGAACTCACGGCGTACCTTGGAAAGGCGGGGCACCTTCCCCACATTTTCCGCGCACACAGCTATCCGCCCAGGGCCGCCGCCTCGACCTGATGCGGGACCTCGACGAGATAGTCGAGCTGCGCGGCGCTAAATAAGCCGTCCGGCCCCATGGGTGCCAGATTCGCGAATGGCGTGTAGTTGCGGGCGGCAGGCTGCTCTTCCACTATGTCAGCTTGGGGAGGGGTGTCGCTCCTGATCTCCGGCGCACCGGCAGGGATGACGGGACGTGTCTCCTCGTCCACCCTACACTTCTCCACTGAAGTGTACGGACTTATGTGGACTAAGTTTTCTGCTAGAGTTGACTGGTAGTCCACACCATGCAAAAGTGCGCACAAATATGGTATTTTTGATCGGCCTAGATGAGCGATTTTGAAAAAGATGTAGTCCACTTGGTTCGACTAGCCGTCGAAGGAAGGCCTAACGACGTGGCCGCTCTGTCGCGACGCATGCTGCGTGCGGTCGCTGCCCGGCGGCCTGACCTGGCGTCGATGGTGAGCACCTTGGCAGAGACGGTCGCCGCTGGTCCAACGCGCAGCGTTCCGCTGCCGCTGCCCGTGGATTTTGACAGCCGACTCGAACTGCTTCGTCGTGAGGACGCACCGGAGCTGGCTGCAGAGCCGACGTGGCCTGTAGCAGTTGGCGAAGAGTTGTCAGCCGTAGTTCGCGAGCGTGAGCATGAGGCGAAGTTAGCGGACGCCGGTATCGCGCCGACGCGCTCGCTTCTCTTCGTCGGACCGCCAGGCGTCGGCAAGACATTGGCTGCTCGTTGGCTTGCCGCCCAGACAGGACGCCCGCTTCTTACTTTAGATCTCGCGGCAGTGATGAGCAGTTTTCTCGGCCGCACCGGTAACAACATCCGAGTGGTACTCGATTTTGCGCGGCGGACACCATCGGTGCTACTGCTCGACGAATTCGATGCGATCGCAAAGCGGCGCGATGACACCACGGAGGTCGGGGAGCTCAAGAGGCTCGTTACGGTGCTGCTTCAAGCAGTTGATGACTGGCCAACGAGTGGCATCCTCGTTGCCGCAACCAACCATCCAGAGCTTTTGGATCCGGCGGTGTGGCGCCGGTTTGACCGGGTGGTCGAATTCCCGCACCCAAACGTCGACGAAATCGGCGCAGTGGTGCGTTTGCTCGTTAGTCCGAATCGGCTCCCGGACCACACAATTTCGCTTCTCGCTACGCTGCTTCAAGGACGTTCCTTCGCCGATGTCGCGCGCGGAGTGACGGCTGCACGCAGGGCTGCTGTCGTGAACGGGATATCGACGATCGAGGCACTGGACCGCCTCGTCTCGGAGCTTTCCGAGAAGGCTGATCTTGAAACGAAGCTTCGCGTTGCGGCGTGGCTCGACTCGTCGGGGAAATCCCAGCGCGAGGTCGCCTCTCTCACAGGGCTCTCGCGAGACACCCTGCGCAAGCACATTGGCGGCACGTCGGCTTCAGTTTCAAAGCGCGCGAAGAGTTCGAAGGCAAATAATCATCGCTAGGGGTGCGAATGGCACGCAAACACAACTTTTTGCTCGGTCAAGGCGAACGTCTCGTTACGAACGTGCAGGTCCCGAAGGCCGGAGGCGACAAGAACCCGCCATACGACCTTCGAACAGCGAAGACGAGAATCGCGGAGCGCCTCGCCCGATTTGGTACGCAAATTACTCAGCTTCCGGATAGCGCTTGTCCGCGCGGCGAAGCTGTCGCGGTCGTTACGTTACATCCGCGCTTTCTCTCAAAGAGCGACTATCCGAGTGAATTGTTCTCCGCCGTAGGTCTGCGCGCCATCGGTAGCCGGTCGCGCACCATCACGCCGGAGAAATGGGGCATCGAAAAGCACGGTGAAAACGCTGTTACCGAAGAGATCTTCGTTGCAGGTGCGAAAAGCGCTTTTGAGCGTTGGACGACGTCAGTGAAGCGGTGGACCGAAGACACCAAGGGCGCCACGTCACTGAGTCATATTGAGGACCTCACTGCATTCGAAGCCAAGACGAAGCTGCGCGGCATACCCGAGGGCAAGCGAGTCCTTCTCGAAGTGGTGCTGCACAATTCCCGGAGAGATTCGATCGTGCTCGATTTCATTAAGTACGCGAAAGCATACGATGCCGAGCCGCTGATCGCCCGACGCCGAGATGTCCAAGGGCTAACGTTCCTCCCTGTCCGCGTCGATCCGAAGCGTGCCGAGGACATCGCTCGCTTCTCGTTCGTCCGTGTTGCGCGCGGGATGCCGACGTTGCGCCCTTTCCGCCCGGGTATCCTACGCGAAGCGCAGGGGTTCAAGGTGACGTTGCCGAAGGGTGCTCCCGTCGACGGCGGTGCACGTGCCGTCATCTTTGATGGCGGCATCCCCGCGCCGACCAGGACGGCGCTCGATTCTTGGGTGACGCTTGTTGAGCCTGCCGGTTTGGGGCCCTCTGTGCCAACCTTCGAGCAGCACGGTCTCGGCGTCACCACCGCGTTTCTTTTTGGTCCGCTAGTGTCCGGCGAAGCGCCGGCTGCTCCGCTCTGTTCGGTCGATCACGTTCGCGTGCTGGATGACAAGACCGGTACTTCGAACGACCCTGATTACTTCGATGTACTCGATCGCATCGTGAGTCACCTGGACAAGAACCCGGCGCTCTACTCGTACGTGAACCTTAGCTTGGGGCCATCGCTAGCGGTCGACGACGACGAGGTCACTCTATGGACTGCTGCTTTGGACAAGCGCTTCGCGCACGGAAATTGCGTTGCAACCGTTGCAGCCGGCAACGATGGTGAGCTGGACGAAGCCACTGGTCTAAATAGAATCCAACCGCCAGCCGACGGCGTGAATGTGCTGTCTGTGGGCGCTGCAGATAAGCAGGATGACGGGTGGCAGCGAGCGTCCTATTCGTGCATTGGACCCGGTCGTAGTCCCGGGATCGTAAAACCGGACGGTCTCGCCTTCGGTGGCTCGCTCGAGGAGCCCTTCGGTGTGCTTACGCCACGGCTCCGCGGTGGCCATATCCACGGGACAAGTTTTGCCGCGCCATTTGCCCTCCGCTCCGCGGCATCGATTGGAGCGCAGTTGGGCAACCGACTCGGCCCGCTCGCCATTCGCGCCCTTCTGATCCATCGAGCGCGAACCGAGGAACACCACGAACTGAAGCACGTTGGCTGGGGCAAATTCGAATCCGACCCGCTTCAGCTGATCACTTGCGACGATGACGAGACGCTCGTGGTCTTCCAGGGCGACCTGCCGGTCGGGGAGCATCTTCGCGCCCCAATTCCGATCACCAACGTCACGCTGCAAGGCGATGTCTTCCTTTCTGCGAGCCTGGTGATTTCCCCTGAAGTGGATCCCGAGCACCCGGCCACGTACACGCGCAGCGGTCTTGAAGTTGCGTTCCGTCCGCACAGCGGCAGGTACACGAAGCCGAAGGAAGGGGGCAAGCAGGCTAAACATGCGAAGACCAGGTCGTTCTTTTCGCCTGCAAACCTCTACGGCAAATCCGAATCGGTCTTGCGAGAGGATGGCCACAAGTGGGAGCCGTGCTTGCATCATGAAGAAAAGCTGCGCTCCACGTCGTTGTCGGAGCCGTGCTTCGACATCTACTACCATCACCGTGAGAGCGGCACGAAGGTCGCTGATCCACAACCAATACCGTACGCGTTCGTCGTCAGCCTCAAGGCTCCGAAAGTGAAGGATCTCTACAACCGTGTGGTCCGTGCGTACGCGAACCGACTGGTGCCATTGCGGCCCCAGACTCAAATCTCGGTCCGAACTTACAAGGGGTGAGCTCGGAGCCCGCCGGGCTCGTCGCGGCGGCAGAGCAGTTGCGCTATAAACTGGCCAGATCGTAGTTCCACGCATCGACGCTGCCATGTGACTGCGCGGATAGGGCGGTCAATAGCGCGCCTGCAAATGCACCGACGAACGGTGTGGCAACGGCGCGACCCGCGACCAGTGTCGTGCCGCATTGATCACCGCTCCGGGCGAGAAGCGCCTGATATGCGGGCTTCGATAGATCGGGGGTCTGAGCGGTAGCAGGGTCGTCGCCGATCCATATGTCTCTCGCTTGGCGCGACCCGGGGAAAGCGTGCACTTGCACGTGCGTGAAGGCACTCGCGCCGTCGCCGATGCCAGCCTCAAGCACCCTGTCCGTACGCAGCCGATCAAGTGAACGTCGCAACGCCATGTTGTCGACTGCGATTACGGCCAAGCTTTGCACTGGTCGCACAACGGCCATGTCAAGGTTCAGGCGAGCGTAGTCGCGTTGAACCTCAAGTCCGAGTGCCTCGAGAGCGTCGGTCACGGCGTCAACTTTTTTTCGGCCAACATCAGTCGCCTTGACCAGCAGGCAGGTGCTCAGACTGGACGAAGACACGTCGTCGTCGTCCGTAAGCCGAACGGCTCGAGGAAGACGACCGCCAATCCCCCCCAATGCCATCGTCCAAAGAAATGCCTGCCCAAGGTGTCCCAACCCAACAAGCCAAATGCTTTCGGGCGCCCATGCGTGGTTAGTAACAGGCAGCTTCCATCGGATCGTCCGCTGTCCGGCCAACGGCGCGTGGCGGTACGCTGCCAAGAAGGCTTCGCTCAGAGCGGCGCCCGCGCCCGCAACGCCGGCTTCGATCGGGCCATCCACGCTAGACGATGCGCTTTGATCTGGCGATAGAACGAAACCACCCGGTGTTACCTGAAGGCCAAGCCAAAACTGGTCACCCGTCGCAACGCCCTCCCCGACATGAATCGTGGGGATGCCATCCGATGCATCTTGAGCGACAGTTACACCGAAGGTCTCTGCCACCCGGCCGAGTGGCTCGCCCGCGAACCAGGCTCTTGTGCAGCGCTCTTGCAGCGCGCCCACGAGCTCTACGCCGCCAAGAAAGGTTCTTGGCGCAGCATTGAGCAGCGTCAGGACGGCAGCTTCTGTCGCGGGCGCCGCCGTGAACCCAGCGCTCACGCTGATTCTGAGGCGGAAGGAACGGAAGAGCGCCTGCGCTTCTTCGTAGGAGCTGACGCGCCCTTCATCCATTGCGAGCTTCATCGTTCGATTGAGCGTTTCGAGCAGTTCCATGCTGGTTCCTAGGTAAGACGGATCGCATCTTGCGCAGCTTGACGCAACAACGAGCGCCACTCATTCGCGCCTTCGAAAACGTGCACACCGAGATCGATAGGTTCTGGATCGCGTAACGCAAAGTGAGGCACGATCAGAGCGACATGTCCCGGAACGGCGACGATGGGGTGAGCTTGATCCGTATCGCTTTGCATTGGCCCCATCGGATGCGTGTGGACGTCGGCGACCACCTCCAAACCCGTCGCGTAGCAGTGCTGCCAGGCCCGGGCCATCTCCTCCCCGGTCAGCACGACGTAGGCGTGCTTTTGGCTGCTGACCGGCGCGGCGACGTCGTACATGAGGTAGTCGGAGACGAACCGAACTGTGGGACCGGTGCGTCCGAGAAGGAAGGCGCCCGACTCCTTCACGCCGCGCCCGGACCTGGCGAGATCAGCGATCAGCGCGTCGTAGGTTGCGCGAGGTATCTCAAGCAGCGGGCGCGACATAGTCCTCCCCGTTGAGCATTGTCCAGACGACCTGGAGGTAGCGCGCGATGCCGATGTTCGGATCCCAGGTCCACGCAGGGTGCAACTGAAGCCAGGCTTCGTGCCCTGCGATGCTGGTCCGGTCACACGGAATGTACAGTGCCGTGCCACCCTGCCAGTCCGTACGCAGTGCCGCGCCGAACCGCGCACCGGCGCGTGGCCAGCGATGCGCGGGCAACCACGTTCCGCTCTCTGGATCCCAAAAGGCGCCGGTCGGCATGCCCGGGTAGCCGTCACACTGCAGACGCAGCGTGTACTCACGGTGATCTCGCGCTCGAATGTCGATGAACGCAATCGGCCATGAGATATCCCGCAACCGCCAGCGGCCATTCATCTCGCCCATCAGGAAAGGTGCTTGATCGAGGTGTTCGAGCAGCTTGGTGTGGTCCGCAGACACCGTCGCATCACCGTTGACGGTGTACGAACGAACAAGATCGAAAACGACGTTACACGTGCTGTGTTCGACGAAGTTGCCGACGTGTTGGTCGCGCGTCGGCTGAATGCTCGTTCCGGCGACCTGCAGCAACAACTCGTTAGCATCGCTGGCGTTGATGCCGAGAGCGTGCGCCGCCCAGCGCTTGACGCGACCGACGCGTGTGGCCGGCGCAAACCGGCGCTCGACTTTGCGCCCAGCGTATCGGACGACGACCTCAACCTGACGGCAACGAGTGACGTGAACAACGCGACCGTGCTGAAGCTGCTCGTCCTCTGCGAACTGCCGAGTTTCCGGATCGTCATCGGCCTCGTCAAATACGAGCAGCTCCGCTGATGTGTGTTCGGACGGGACCGCCGCCAAGACCGCCGCGTTCAGCGGCTCAGCAACGAGATCTTCTTCGACTTTGATGATCAAGCCGTCTTTCGCGAAAGCGGCCTGGACAATGATGCGCTTGTGCATGAGTTGATCCTTTCAGGGTCAGCTGAATGCCGACCTCATCAAGATCAATCGGGACAACGAGAAAAACCCGTAAAGCGCGGTTGGTCAGTCGGAGACCCGTTTCGTGCACGGGAACATGTACGGGCAAAAATGGCAGTCGCGTGCGCTGGCCGGAGACGTGGGAAAGCTCTGTGCGCACAGTTCAGACGCGACGCCCAGGTATCTGGCCCGAGTTGGCTTCTGAATCTTGCCGACGGAGGCGACCGTTCCATCCGAGAGCGTCGCTATCTCGATGTCAATCTTTCGCGCGTTGCCTTGATTGTGCGCATCGACCAACGCCGCCAAGGGCTGCTTCATCTGGTCGCGACTACTCTTGTTTGCACGAATCACCCGCCACCGCTCCTGCGCGCCGTCGAGGAAAACCTGATCCGGTTGAACTTCAACGGACAGAGCGCCAATGTCGATTGCGACCTTGGCTGGCTCCAATCCTCCTTGAGCCATGAGATTCCGCCCCCTGAGGACACGCTCTTCAACTCGCAGTCGGATGACTTGCGCTGCGGAGTGCTCCGTCACGCCCAGGCCTTCAAGCGCCGAATCGATGACGTCACGCCATCGTTCGTCCGCGAGCAGCGAGTGGTCTGCCATAAGCGCTGCCATCGCCCGGCGGGTGGCAACGTCGACAGCTCGATGCAGCTTCAGCTCTTCGCGTTGTGATCGCCCCGCACGCTTAGCCATCTCGTGACGCTGCGGACATTTGAGGTATTGGAGATAGTCATCGAGCGACACTTGGGTCTGCGCAGGTTTGGTCGTCGTCACCGGCGTGGGCGCTTGATTGCGGGCAGGCCATTCGCCGCCGGTGCCGATCTGCAGGCCTCGTAGCGCGGAAGGAAGTTCGTCGTCCGCTGACGAGTACACGGTCAGGTGAAAGCGTGGCCGCGAGACCGCCACGTAAAGGAGGTTATGTCGTTCGTTCCTGAGAACATCGAGCGTCTTGCCAGCGTCTAGCACGTCGTCAGGCAACAGCTTGTTGGTGTGCGCAGTGGGTTGCTCGTAAGTGTCCTTTGTAACGCCAAGGAAATGCACCGCGTTGAACTCGAGCCCCTTGCTGCCGTGAGCCGTCAAAATCCGAACTGCGTCCATGCCGTCCGCCTCAGGAGGCGGCATGCGCATGCTGCGGTCTTCGCCGAGACGGACACGATCTCGAATGCGCTGCGGAAGGTTCTTCACGGTGGACCAACGACCCGTGCCATCGGGCGAGCGACAAAAATGAACAAATTGCCAAATTGCCATGAGCGCGTTCGCGGCGGACTGCCCGGTGCGCTCGCACATTTCACGAAGCCACGCACCATCCTCCAGAAGGAGCGCTGACAGCGCCTCCCAGGGTGCGGCGCTACCGCTGGCGAGTGAGGACAAACGGCGCAGATTTTCCCAAGCGTCGTAATCGGATGGAGACAATCCTTCACCCGTGACGTCGCGCCAACTTTTTTCTTGTACGCGGACCTGCGCAAAGAGCTCGTCGGCGCCTTGCCGAGAGAGGGCCAGTAGAGGCGACTGCCATTGGCGCACCAGGTTGACGCCATATAAATCTATGGCGAGCTGCAGAAGACAAATCAGGTCCTTGATCTCTGGGCGGTCAAAGATGTTCCCGAGGTAGAGAACCGGAACGCCCGCTCGCTCCAGGCCGAGCGCGATCGCGGCAGCGTCGGCATTCTTGTAGACGATGACGGATTGTTCGGCGAGCGGAGTGCCTCCCGTCTCTAGTTGCCGGATCCGCCACGCCAGTGCCGCCACTTCTTCCGTCGGATCGGAGGTCGTGACGATGAATGGAGCTTCGCCCGTGTAGCCACGATCCGCCGTCAGTGAGATCGTTTGACGGCCGGCAGGATTGCGCGACGCCACCTGACCGAAGAGGTCGACTATCTCCTGCGAACTGCGGTGATTCATCGCCAAAGGAATGCTCACCGCGCCTGGAAAGTCGATCTGGAAGTTCTCGAGGTTGCTGGACGACGCACCCATGAAAGCGTAGATGGCTTGGTTCGCATCCCCGACGACCCAAAGAGACTGAGTCGCTCGTGCGAGTTCTTTCACCAGCAGGGCGCTGGCCCGGTTCACGTCTTGGTATTCATCAACCATGAGGTGATGAATGCCTGCAAGGAACCGCTCGACCGCTGGATCGCCCAGTTGCATCAGCCGGACGGGTAGACATAGTAGGTCGGTGAGATCCACGGCTTTGCGAACGGAGAGCAGTAGTTCGTAGCGCTCGAAGATGGTGGCAGTATCGCGCCGCTTGGCATGGACCTCCGGATCCCCCGTGGAGCGAGCCGCGACGGAGGTACGAAACCTTGCAGCGTCGAAGACTTCGTCCTTAGCGCGCCGGATCGCGTCAACAACACCCTCCAACCACCACGGGTTCGAAAGCGGATCAAACGCTTCCAAATCAGCGCTTGTGACATCGTCGTCGAGCATCGCCAGCGTGGCGAGCTTGTCCAGTACCGGGAAACGCGAGTCGAGCCCATGAAGATGGCCAAACTTGCGCAGGAACTCCAATCCGAACGCATGAAAGGTTCCGATCCACACCCGGTCGGCGCGCGGTATGCCGCCAGCGCGGGCACGTTCCACGAGTTCTCGGGCAGCCTTGTTCGAAAACGTGAGGACTACGATGTGCTCCGGCGCCGCGCCTGAAGCGATCAGTCTTCGGAGGCGAAGCAGCAAGGTAGTGGTCTTGCCGGTGCCAGGGCCCGCCTCTACGAGACTAACTTTCGCATCGCTCTCGACCGCCGGCGCCTGAGCGGCGGTCGGTCCATCCGGAAGACTGAAGCGCTTCGCGGACCGCTCAACGCGTGGGAGCAGGACGGCGTCGTAGAGCTGAAGGCGTACCAGCTCAAGCGGGATTCCATAGGATGCGGCCAACTGGGAGGCACTGCTGTTCTCAGCGAGAAATTTTTGACGAGCAACGCTTTGGGGCAACAAAAACTCCCGCGCAAATACATTTGCCTGGAGTTCTTGGCGCTCTCGAGCGCCGTAGGCTTCTACTTCGCGCGCACCATTCGTTTCCGTCCCAGCCGCTTGCGTATCGAAGGAGACCGCTACCGTTCCTTGCGTTGTCGGATGCAGCTGTAAATGGCCTAGTTCGTGCGCGATTAAGAACGCTTTGACGTCATCGGTCACGTCATTGCGCACGAGAGCCCACTTGCGCTCGACGTTGATCGTCGCGTCGGCGCCGTTGAGCAACGAGAACTTGGCGTTCACGGACCTTAGGGCGACGTCTAGGAAGTTGCATGCCAAGGCAACCAGTGTCAGGCCATTCTGCTCGAGATCTACGCCCGTACTTTCGAGTTGCTCACGCAGGCTTCTCGCCGCGTTACGTGCAGACTCGAATGGGTTCACGTTTTCGTCCTGCCGCCAAGTTCACGAGCGCGAGCCGCGCGTAAGGATGGTGCTCTGCATTGTATCGTCGGTAATGCACTCCCGAAGGACCTCGCTCCACGTGCGCGAGTTGGGCGCATCCGGTTTGCTTTGGGTGCTAAATCGCAGCGGGTGGTGGCTCTGCTGCCTCTTCATCGCTATCGCAGCCACTACTGCCGCTGGACTTACGTGAATGTGTTCGCCGAGGTTCTCAAAAAACCAATCGGGTACGTCTTGAACTTCGGAAGGCGAGTCAACAACGCATAGCAGAAGCATGTCTTCTCCGTGGCCAGAAGACCCGAACACGGCACTAGCGGCCGCTTGGATAGCGTTCTCTCCGGAAATAGACGCGAGGCCGCTAAGAGCCTCGGAAGTATCCCACGCCGACGGAGTGTCCCTCAGCTGCTGCAAGCGCTGCAGCAGCTTGCTCTGGCGAGGGAGCATTTCGTTGTCCGAGAGCGACTCGCGCTCGATTTCTTCGGCCGTGGCGGGCACGAAGGTGAGCTGAACATGAGCGTACCGTCGCAGCGAATCAGCGTACTGTGGGTACTCGTTGACGAAAGTCTGGAGTACTTTTGCATCGAACGCTTGCGATGCACGCTCATAGTCGACGAGAACTTCGTCGAGACTCGCAGTGCGCTTGCTATTCGTCATTGCCTAGCCTCTGTCTGATAATTTCTTTGGCGGTGTTGATGTATTTGGTTGCCGTCTTTTCGGTGACCTTCATTAGGCTCGTCACGGTGATCTCGCCGGTGTCTTTCGACTCGATCTTTAGGCCCTTGAGATAACGATAAGCAAAGGCCTGCCTCGGCTTTTCCGGCAACGATTCGTCCTGCAGGATACGTCGGACCTTGTTCAGCGTCTCTTCGGTTGCACGAAATTCCTGGATCTCAATCAGTGTCTGTTCGGGCGAACGCGATGTCGCTGCGGAATCGAAAGAACGAACACCCGATAACTCGGCATTGGAATCGGCAGACCCGTCGCCGTCGAGCGACTGACCAGCGCTGTGCTTTCTCGCGCTTAGTTTGCCGTATTGGTCGAGACAGCGTTTAGACACGTAGTCGCCGAATGCGACTTCCGCATGGCAGGGCACCTTCGTGTCCTTCAAAATGTTCACAATTACTTCGCTGCAGAAATCA
This sequence comes from Polyangiaceae bacterium, assembly GCA_035634635.1. Lineage (GTDB taxonomy): Bacteria > Myxococcota_A > Polyangia > Polyangiales > Polyangiaceae > PMG-095. The sequence continues at coordinate 77,977 of DASQCO010000019.1, read as the reverse complement.
TCCGCTACCGCTTCGGCTCCGCCGCCTAGCTTTTGCCACGCGGGATTCCGTCGTACGTGCGCCTTCACGTGCTTTGTAACGCGACGGAGCAAGACGCTGGCGTAAGTGCTCTCGTCCGCATTTCGGTCTTCGGCTCTTGCATCCAGCAAAAGTGTGACGACGACCTCGTCGTCGATGTGACCGGTCTTGTCGTGGGCAACCGCAAGGCGGTTGACGCGGGCTGCCGAATCAAGTGAACAGACGGCAGCCAGCATCTCGGCTCTCGCAGCAGGCTGGTCCCAGCGTCGGCCGGGGGGACGGCTATTTCTCATTTTGGGAACCTTCACCTGCATTCGCGGCCTCTCCCGAGAACAGTCGGGGCGACAAGAAAAAGCCGTAGTCGATCAAAATCGCCAAAGCGTAACGCTACAGCACCTGGGTACCACCACCAGGGTCCGGGGGGCATGATGCGGCGGCGCTTATCGCCGGGCCGGGAATCGCCGGGAACGTTGGCGGGCGAGAGGCTCGCAAGCGATGCCAGCGCCTCCGGAAGGCTGGCAGCGTCCAGCCACCGTGTATGGTGCGACGCCTTGCCTGGCGCGGGAGCCGCAGTGCGGCGGTCAGCCGCCCTGCGACGAAGCGCTTGTGAGTAGCCAGCGACGTCTCCGCCCCATCAGTTCTGCACCCGAGCCGCGCGCTTGCGTGGTGGCCGTGCGGGGGCGGGAAACCATGTCCGGACGATTTCAATGTTCAATGCAAACGACGGGCATGACTAAATGGTCTCGTGCCTGTGGAGACGCCTGACGGTTCGGTGATCGGTGAGGGTGGTAAGGTGCTGCATTTCAGCAGCCGTCGTTTCGTGCGAGACATATGTTTCGACGGCGCTTGCTTCGTCTGCGGTGCGGCACGAGGCAGCGTGCCGTTCAACAATGAACATGTGGTGCCGGATTGGCTGCTCCGACGCCACAAGCTGCACGAGCAGAAAATTACCTTACCCAATCTTACGACGTACAAATACGGCGCCTACAAGGTCCCGTGCTGCGTGTCCTGCAACTCGCTGTTGGGCAAATCCGTCGAACAACGCGTTAGCGCGCTGTTGACCGGCGACTACTCGGAAATCAGGTCGCGACTCTCGTTCGAGACGATCACGCTGCTTTTCTCATGGATGGCATTGCTTTACGTGAAAACCCATCTCAAGGACGGCGGGCTCTCTTTGAATCGCAAGAGCGCCGAGAAGCTGAAACTAGGGGACATTTACGACTGGGCGAGTCTGCACCACGCTCACGCCATCGCACGACTTGCGTACACCCACACGGCACTTAGCGAAACCGCGTTGGGAACCGTTCTTGTCCTTCCGGCTCAGCAGGCGCCCTATTTTCAAGACTTTGACTACGGGGATCTCTACGATTATCAGACTGTTTTCGTGAGAACCGGCAGTGTGTGCATCATTGCGGTTCTGAACGACTCATGCGGTGCCCTGAACCTGGCGAGGGACTGGTTTGAGCGTTTGCGGGGGAACCTCACTCCGATTCAGATGCGAGAGATCATGGCGCAGATTGCTTACTGCAATGCCTGCCTTGCTCAGCGCCCTACGTTCAGCACAACAACCACTCCCGACGGCAAAACCGAGATCGTCGCAGACGTGCCCAAACGGCCCACGGTTTCCGAGCCGGGTAACGCGGTGCGAGGTTCGCTACTCGAATATTGCCTCGATCATTTGCTCAAGGGCATGCCAAACGAGAAGTGGGTGCGAGCGCGTGTGCGCGAGGCCAGGTACAGCTTTGTGTTCAACCAAGACGGCAGCTTCAACGAAAGCTCGATGCATCCTGCGCCGGCACCTGGTGCGAAGGAGGTTGATAGCTAGTGGCGCCGAGAAGGCGCGGGCGAAAATTCCAAATGAACGGATGGGGCGCGAGATGCCAAGCGGCTCCGCGTTGCTGGTTAGCGCTCACCTCGCCCAAGCACAACCTCGAGCCAGCCGGGCGTAGTGCCGTAACGAACGACGCGCCCTACGTGTGCAACCGCGACGAGCCGCGGAGGCGTCCACCGTGCCGTCGAGTCATAGATTCGAACGCGGTCAAACAAGTCAATCGCCGTCGCAAGGTTCGCGATGCTCGCTTGATGGATCGCGCGGATCTCTCGTTCGGACGCGCCGTGGCCACCGGCCTGCGCGCGCTGGATGACGCGAGCAACGTTTTCTGCGATCGAGTCTGTCGCCACGAAGTGCATGTCCGCGACAAATCCTCTCCGCTTCGCAAGCACCGCTTGGTCGGTTGCAGCGGTCGTGCGAAGCGTAGTTTCGACCGCAAAAGATCGTGATTGCTCAATATGATCCAGGACGAATCGCTCGCACTCTTTCGCTACTGCGCGGCGCACATCGCGTGGGATCGCACGGTAGCTGCCAAGAATCTGAGCACAGCGGTCGTCGATATTGAACGCATCGACGCCGAAGGCACTAACCGGAAAGTTCCTCGTCTTGCCGCTGCCCGGAGGCCCGGCGACCACGATCATGCGCGGGCGCGCCATCGTGCGTCAGCCGGTCTCGAGCGTTGTGTCCGACTCAGGGAGCATATCCGGCGGCAGAGCGCGCGAGATTAGCTCGCCGTCTGTACCGATGATGCCGAGCCGTTCCAGGCGGACGCGCTCCGCCGCAATGCGAGCCGCGGCGAGCGCCATCACTCGGCGATCCCACTCCGACTCGTCCTCGGGTTTGTCGAGGTCGAGGTCGTCGAACGGAGCGCACGGGATCGGCGGACCAGGCTCAGGTGTGCGCGCATTCATACCGAAAGGATGCACCACCCGCGGCGAAACGGCCAGAGCGAGTGGGAGCCTCAACCCCGGGCGGCGCGAATCTTGGGGCGAATGGGGCGCCCAATGCCGAGGACGCCCAATCTTGTTTGGAGACACCTGCCGGGCTGTCGCGTGAGTGAACCATGTGGTGCCCCTCGACGCACTTGGATGTTGACGCCACGACCAACACAGGCCGCGGCGCCCCGAATGCTCTTTTCTAAGGAGAGAGACGACCGAGCCCGGGCGGATCAGGGTGCAACGCAAGACTGATCCCCTGTGCTCGCTCAGATCCGCTCGGAGTCCATTTTCTACTCTTCCGCGATCGGCGCCGGCCCACACGCATCGCGTATGTCCGCGATGCACTCGAGCCGCTCCGCTTTGCTTGCAAGCCCGGCCATGCTGGCCAGCACGCCGGCGGAGTGAGTCTTCACGATCGCAGCCACCTGCCGCAGGGCCTCCGGTCCCGCTGTGGCGGGTAGTTCCCCTACTCGGTCGCCCAATGCGGCGGCGATCAGCCGCACGTTTTCCGCGCCTGCGTACAGCTCCCCAGCTGTTTTCCGCACCTGATGATGGATCGAGTCCGTATTCAACGATAGCGTCGCATTTGTCATGGAAGCTAACTCCTTCCGTGGCCGGGGTCCGGCTGTTAGCGCAGCGCGGGCCCCACCTCTGTGGTTACTTTTTTGGTTTAGGTCGCTTGGGTTTCGGCCCCTGCTCAACCTCAACACCTAGTTGCGCCGCATACGCGCGCACGGCGCGCCGCACGATGTCCGAACGCTTGAGTCGTTCGAACTGTTCGAGCGCTTCGAGAAGCTCCAGATCGTCGGGCGGAAATTTGACGCAGACGGTGGTGGTCAGGTCGACCATGGGATGGAAGATAATGTATTACCAAATTTTCCATGGGCAAGCGTATTCTGTGGTGCCGAGCGCTGACGGAAACCGCCCTCCTCTGCGACGCTCGACAGTGTCACTTAACATCCCCGACCTGGCAGGAGCGAAGTAGAGCAGAGCCGCGATCTTGGTCCCGACCATCACACCCACTTCATCAGCCTACAGCGAAGGGTCACGTCGACGGGCCACCGCTTCATGCAGTGCCGCCTCAAGCAGCTCATTCTCAAGACTTTGTGTGCGCGACTCAGTGCCGTTTCGCTTGTCGCGAGTGCCCCGTATCCGCTTCCGTGCCTTGCGAGCTTCCAGAGCCGGGCACGTGGTGCAGTATTCTGGGAACCCGCGCTTGCATCGCGTGCATTTCTTCGGTGGCCGATTGACGAATCGCCGAACATCGGCCGCGCCATCGGCGCCGCTACGTATCGGTCGGTTTGCGAACAGGGCCTCGCGCAGCGCGCGCACGGCCTCGGGCGAGAGCGGCACTGAGCCGCGAAGTCTCGCCCATGTTCGCCAGAGGTATTCGACGGTGTCGACAGCGAGGACCAGCTCGATGACTACCTCGTTCGGCGTTGCGCCACGGTCGAACCGCTCGAACACGTTCGCCGCAACATCGCCCTCGTACGCTGCTTCGTCGATCCTCGCGATGGCACGCGACCGGGTGAGTGCTGTTTCGGTCATTGGCTTGCGTGATCAAAAGAGCTTGCGAGCATCGTGTTCCTCAGCGTGCGCGCGCCCCGCATCTTGAGCACAGTTGCGACACCAATAGGCGGTCTCGCGCTCGCACAGAACGCAGCATTGCGCACTATGCTTCTTGAATTCGGCGATTGCCGATAGCACAGCGTTCTCGTCGCTCAGCGTGTCGGCGTTCAAGTCGCTCGCGATTGCAGCGAGGCTCTTGGCGTCGAGCAAGACGGTGCCGCGCAATCGATTCCAGTGTTCGAGCAAGCGCTCAACTTTCTCGGGAGTTTCACGGAGCTCTTTGACGACCGCGACCGCGTCGGTACCGCGCTCAAAAAGTGCGAATGCCACGGCCGCCAGTGCACCGTCCGCGCGCTCATTGTTGAGCATGCTGGCCCGTCGCACGCGGACGAACACCGCTTGGATCTCGGTTTCCTCGAAGTAGTGGACTCCGCGAGGTCCGATGATCGGTTTGAGCTGCGCGCCTTCCATGCGGCGCACGGTGCTCAGGCTTGTACCGAGCCGCCGGGCCACCTGTCCGCGTGTCAGAAGCCTGCCAGAGGCGCCTGCCAGCTTGGCAGTGTCGACAATTTCGGCTTCGTCGGGAGCATCTGAGTCGGCAATTTCGGTCATTTTCGAGGCTTTTTCTCGCCAAGTGTCGAGGTTGGCGGCCGCCGCGACACCTTCAGAGTGAGCTCGAGCCGCCTGCCGTGCAACCGCGGGACTAGCGTTTTTCAAACTGGTTCGTCCGCGCCAACGGCCCCCCAGCCCACCGTCACCACCGGTTGCGCTCGTTTCTGACGGACCCTGCACGCGGACTGCGCATGTCGACGACTGATGCCACGCTATGACTCATGGCAACCAAACCGAAGGAGGTTCCCTGCGACGAGGTGATCGACTGCAGCGACGAGCTTTGCGGCTGGCTCGTTGGTCGGAACCTGGCAGCGCCGAAAGATGGTGCGCTGAAAACGAGTCTTCGTGTGCTCGGGAAGTATCCCGATGAAGACTGCTTGGAAAACGTTGTTGGGCAGTGCCTATACGAGCTGGAGATGTTCCTCGTTGCGGCGCAGAGGCGTGCTTCTGCGGTTCGGGCTCAACGCCTCGAGCCGCTGAGCGACGACGCCAAGAGCCTGCTCTACGATGACGGCCCTGAAGTCGAGACCGACAAGGCGATTCGAGCGTTCGACCCAAAGCTTGCACACTTGAAGCGATTGATCCGCCGGGTCGCGATCAGGAAGGTGCAACGCGCCAAGCTCAGGGGGTTCAATGCAGAGGTGCTGAACGACACGCTGACGCACACCAAATTCCTGGCATCCCGAGCAATCAAGCACATCGAACTGGCCCGGCGAACGTTGGCCGCCGTGCACGAAGCGTTTCAAGTGATGATCCCGGCGCTTCCCGAGGTCGAAGTGACGCTTTCCGGATGGCGGACACTCGAGCGAAGCGTTCGAAAACGGCTCCGCGCCGCGGGCTACGAGCCGGCCGTGCCCGAGCGGGCTGCGCAAGCACGGACTCGCAGCAGGTCAAGAGCGTGAAAGGGGGGCCCCTTGTCGCTTGGCGATCGCTCGCCAAACTCATGTGCACGGAGCAAAACCATGCACGACTACTTGCTGCTGAGTGAAGTCGCTGAAATTGCGCGGACGTCGATCGATTCGGTTCGAGGTTGGTTACGCTCGGGTCGCTTGCCGAGCGTGAAGCCGGGCAGGCGTCGATTGGTCCGACGCGTCGAGTTGGAGCGCTTCCTAGCCCGCGATGGGCGCACCGAGCGGCAAGCCACCGATGCTGACGGAGCGGGGACAGAATGAGCTCTACCGATTGTCGCCTGCGGCTGGTCCACGACCGCGGTGAAGTCGAGAACTGCACTCTGGCGCTTCGCCGCTTCCTCGGCGTTCCAGACCAGGAGCCCACCGAAGTGACGTTCTTTGTCCGTGGGCGCGTTCATCTGGCACACGCCGCCAATGCGCGCGGTCACGTGAGGCTGCTTCGGGAAGGCGAAAGGCTCCCAGGCTTTAACGGCGCCTATCAGTTGGTCAATGGCCCGATCAATCCAGCCATATTCGCCCGGTACCAATCGAACCGGATCCATCCGGCGTGGAACGGTCGTGTCGGTGACAGCGACATCGAGCTTCGGCGTGCGGTCTACATTGATATCGATCCGATTCGACCGAAGGGGATCAGTGCCACCGACGGCGAAAAACGCGCTGCGCGCGACGTCTGCTCTCGGGTTGAAGAGCTACTCCTCAGCGTTCTGCAAGACGAGTGCGTTCTGGGGCACGGAGACAGCGGAAACGGCTACTTCATTCTGATCGCCATCGAGCCCACGCCGATTTCGCCGGAGAGCACGGCTCGGATCCGCGAGCTCCTCAAGCGGCTGGCGGCTGCGTACGACACGGACCGGGTCAAGATTGACACTTCCGTCGGAAACGCCGCGCGTCTCATGCCGGCGGTTGGTACTTGGAAGCGCAAGGGCGAGAACACGCCCGAGCGCCCTCATCGTCAGAGCTCGTTTTCATGCAGCGGCAGCGTGCGTCGGGTGGCGCTGGAGAGTGTCGTTGGCAACAGTCATTGACGCCCTCGGCGAAGCGCTCGGCCGCGGGCCCGCGCTCGAATCGACGCGCCCGCTGCGATTGCGGGAGACGGATAGCGTGTTTGCTCGCGCGAATGCGGTCGATACCGCGCTCGTTTTGGACCGCTGCGGCATCGAGCACGATCAGAGGTTTGCACGCTGCCCGGGCTGTGGTGAAGCGGGGGCCCTGATCTGTCGGAGCGGCGGGATCAAGTGCCTACATGCGCGCTGCAGCGCGATCGGTCCCGCGAACTTCCCGGGTTTGCGGCTCAACGTCGACCTGGTGGCACAGCACGAACGCCTGTCGCCCGTGGCCGCTGCAGAGCGGATCTGCCAATGGTTTTCACTGGAGCATTCTCGGCGGTCGGCGCCGAGTGCAGGAGCGGCCGCGCCCGCACAGTGGAATCGTCCGCTTGCCCTTAGCGAGCACCGGGGCGCGGCGCGCTTCCCAACGCACGCGCTCGGCGAAGCGTTGCGTGAATGGGTCGAGGCTGAGGCCACGGCTACACAGACTCCGCCTGATCTTGCCGCGGTCGTCGTGCTGGCCACGATTTCGGCGTGCGTCGCGAAGAAGTTCGAGGTCGAGATTCGACCGGGTTGGCGCGAGCCGCTGAACACGTATTGGCTCGTGGCTCTTGAGCCTGGCAATCGAAAGAGTGCCGTCTTCCGAGACGCGGTTCGCCCGCTTCACGACTACGAGCGGGAGGTATCAGACGCGCTCCGAGATCAGGTCCAAGCAGCCATGGTCGCGCGCGAAATTAAGCAGCGGGAGCTGAAGTGAGCGATCGACCTGGCCGCACGCTCTCGCTCGCCGACAGACCGACAATGCGCGGCGGAGCTAGCGATCGAGCTCGAGGCCCAGCGCATTCCAGTGATTCCCCGGTTAGTCGTCGATGACGTGACGCCCGAGCGGTTGGCGGCGATGCTCGCCGAGCAGGGCGGGCGCCTTGCTCTTCTGAGCGCCGAAGGCGGGCTCTTCGAGGTCGCCGGGGGACGGTACTCCGACGGCGTCCCAAACCTGGATGTCTTGCTCAAGGGTCACCCTGGCGACGACCTGCGCGTCGATCGGATCGGACGCAGTCCGGTGCACGTGAGGCACCCCGCGCTCACGCTTGGCATCGCAGTCCAGCCGGCAGTGATCCGAGAGCTCGCTCGGAAGCCCGCGTTCCGTGGCTCAGGACTCTTGGCGCGGTTCTTCTATTCGCTTCCCGAAAGCACGGTCGGTCGACGCATCGCCTGCCCTCCGCCGATGCCCGATGCGATCTCTCAGCGCTACCACCGATTGTGCACGCTACTGCTGCGCATCGCTGAGCGTCGGACTGACGGCGAGGTGGTGCCGTTCCCGATCTACTTCTCACCGGAAGCGTGCGGGCGCCTCGAACGGTTTTCTGAAGATCTGGAGCCGCGCCTGTCAGCAGGCAGTGAGCTTGGGCCGATCTGCGACTGGGCAAACAAGCTCGCTGGTGGCATCGCTCGAGTGGCCGCAATGTTGCACCTCGTCAATTCTCCCGGCAATTGTGGGTATTCTGGGAATTGTGGGAGCTCCGATAAATCTACGAGCGAAGAGGGAGCGGCGCATTGTGGGGATCCTGGAACAGATCGGAAAATCGAGATCGAGATGGAGACCGTCGAGCGATCGATCCTGATCGGGGACTACCTGCTGACTCACGCCCGGGCAGCATTCGCGTTCATGGGTACAGACCCAGAAATCGAGAATGCCAAACAGCTGCTGAGCTGGATCGTGGAGCGCCGGGTATCGACGTTCACCAAGCGTGATGCGTGGCAGGCCACACGAGGACGCTTCAAGAGGGCGTCCGAGCTGGATGCCCCGCTCTTGTTGCTGATCGAACACGGCTACCTCGCCGAAGAACAGCCACACGAACGCCCGGGTCAAGGTCGCAAACCGAGCCGCTCGTTCAAAGTGAATCCGCATACCCACAATTCCCAGAATCCCCACAATGGCCGCGGTTTGTGAATCATGAAGGAGAGTTCGATGGGACCCGAGTGCGATCAACATTTCCGAGAATCTCTCGAGGAGCTCAGTTGGCCAGTCATCGCTCGAGCGCTGCGGCAATACCTGACTCGGGTCGCAGAGGACGACGGAGCGCTAATCAGAAATCGCCTTGATGCACTCGAGGAGCTTCTCCGCGCACTCGGGCCTCATTCGAGTGAAACTGACGCGGTGCGCGACGCTCTAGCGTTGTTGGTGAAAAAGGGCATCCTTTCGGCTGACGCGACGTCGGTTTTCGTGCGAACGAAGGCGCGCCTTCCTGTTCCCGGATCCGTCAAGCCGTCGACCCAACGCGTGCGCAAGCACCGCGAGCGTTTGCGACGGGCAAGGCAGCTGTCGACGGCGACAACGCCCGGCACGATGGCTCCGTCGTGCAACAGCGGCCGAACCATTGAATCACTCGTCGAGATCAAGTTGTTCGCCGAGCTCCTCCCGATCTCACCCCCCAGCGCGCACCAGACGACCTCGAAGTGCGTCAACGACGGGAAGCCGTAATGCGCCAGCAACACCCGCTGCTCGCAGGCGACCGCATTCCCGCGTCGCGCCTGTTCACCACCGCGCAGGCGGCGTCGTATTGCGCGTTCAAGACCGCGGGCGCGATTCGCAAGCTCGTTCACGACGGTCGCCTCAGACCAGTCTCGCGACGCGGCGGCCGCGGAACGCTGCTGTTTTCGCTCGAAGAACTGGACGCTTTTCTCCGGGGTGGTCGCCCTGTACCTTCAGAGGCGGATCGTCAGGTGGCGCCTCAACGCAACGAGGCACTGCATGACCAGTCACGCCAAACTGAAGAAAACGAAGTTTCAAAACGTGTTCGTCACCCCAACAGGAGGTCACTACGTACGAGCCCGGGTCACCGACCCGACCACGGACAAGCTCGTCTCCATCAAGAAGACACTGCAAACCAAGGATCCGCTCGAGGCGTTCCAATGGCTACAGGCGGAAGTCGACCGAGTCCGAAGCGGCACGCTCTTACCCCAGAGAGTGAAGCCGCGCTTCTCCGAATTCGCGGCGCAGCTTCTGGAAGATAAGCTCGCAACGCGCGAGATTAAGTCTTCCGCTGGGCGCACGCGCTGGACGTGCACCCTAGAGCATCTGATCTCGGGAACCACGGGGGAGTCGGAGCTGTACGTGCCGGCATTCGGCGACATGTACATCGACAAGATCCATGTCTCGCACGTCGAAGCGTGGAAGCTTGGTGTTGCCGGACTGATCAAAGCCAGCGACTACTCTCCGACGACGGCCAACGGCTGGCTCGCGATTTTGCGAGTCGTCATGCGAGCGGCAAAGCGCAAGTACGGGCTCTCGCACTTGGCTACCGAAGACGTGACCGATTTCGATACCTCGGATTGGATCACTTACTCCGAAGAAGAACCCAACTCGCTCACCACCGAACAAGTGCCGCGGTTCCTGGGGCTCCTGCGCGAGCTCTACCCGCAGTTCTACGCGATGGCGTACTTGGGGTTCGCAACGGGGCTTCGGCCGTCGAGTCTTCGTCCGCTTCGGCGGCGTGGACCTGACGCGGACGTGCAATGGGAGAGAAACCGGCTCTTGATTCGCCGCTCCCAGACGCGGGGCCAGGAGGTCATGAACATGACCAAGCAGCGCACGCGGTACGCCATCGATCTGCCGAAGGCCGTGATCGACGTTCTGAAGTGGCACGTCGAACAAATGCTCTGGACACCCCAGCAGCAGGACTCGGATCTGCTCTTCCCGAGCACGACGGGCGGCTTCCGCGCTCCGACCGTGCTCAACGAGCCGTTCGCCGACATCGCCGAGGAACTTGGGTTCCCCAAGTTCACTCAGCGAGGCATGCGCCGCACGTACAACGACCTGGCACGCGCCGCGGGAGTACTCGACCTCGTCACCCGATCCATCTCTGGGCACGCCACAGAGGCGATGCAGCACCACTACTCGACGGTCTCACCCGACGAGCAGCGAGCGAGCATCGGCAAGGTCATCCAGCTCTTCGGACACGGCGGAGCGAAGTCGTCGGCCGACGGGTTAGTGGCCCCCTTGGTGGCCCCCTCGAAGGCTTTGGTGGCCCCCTAAACGAAAAAACCGGCTAGGGCGTCGCCTCTAACCGGTTCATATCGCTTAGGTTTTTCGGAGCGGGAGAAGGGATTCGAACCCTCGACGTCAACCTTGGCAAGGTTGCACTCTACCACTGAGTTACTCCCGCGGTGAGGGCCGCGACATGTACTTTCACGAGCCGGGTCTGTCAAAGAAAAAGGCGAGCCGCCCAAAACTTTTTCTAAAATCCGCTGAAGGGCCGCATCTTTGCCGCCTAGCGCCGGCCGCGCGGCTGAGGCCGCTCAGATCCTCGCCACCTCCACCACCCCGTTCACCTTCTGGAGCGCCTTCATCACGTTCTTCAGCTGGCTGAGGTCCGTACAGTTGAACGTGAAGATGTTGTGCGCCCTACCGTCATCTCCGGAGCGGCAATTGGCCTCCGTGATGTTGATCTCTTCTTTGCTGAAGGTCTGGCTGACGGTGGCCAGGATGCCGGGCTTGTTGGTGGTCGTGACCGAGAGTTGGACCGGCCGGTTGATTTTGGCTTTGGAGTCCCAGCTGACTTCGATGCGGCGTTCGGGGTCGGTGTCGAAGGCTTTGGTGCATTCGCGGCGGTGGATGGTCACGCCGCGGCCGCGGGTGATGAAGCCGATGATGCCGTCGCCGGGGAGCGGATTGCAGCATTTGGCGTAGCGGACGAGGACGTCGTCGATGCCGCTGACTTTGATGCCGGCTTGGTCGCGGCCGGTGACTTTGCGGACCAGTTGTTCGATGCGCCCGGGCCGGAGGGACGCTGGGGCTTCGCCGTCGCTGTTCTCGTCCGGTTTGGTGCCGCGGAGTTGGTCGACGACGTCTTCGGTTTGGACTTTGCCGTAGCCGATGGTGAGTAGCAGTTCGTCGAGGCTTTGGACGGCCTGGGCTTCGCAAGCGCGGCGGACTTCGGCTTCGTTCTTGACGAACTTGCTGAAGCTCATACCCGCGGAGCGCATTTCGTTGTCGAGCAGCTCTTTGCCGAGGTTGATGCTCTTTTGGCGCTGTTCGGCGCGCATGTGGCCGCGGATGCGGGCGCGGGCGCGGGTGGTGACGCAGAAGTCGAGCCAGTCTTTGCTGGGCTCTTGGTTCTGCGAGGTCATGATTTCGATGACGTCGCCGCTCTTGAGCTTGTAGCGCAGGGGCACGATTTGCCCGTTGGCGCGCGCGCCGGAACAGTGCTCACCGACCTGCGAGTGAATCGCGTAGGCAAAGTCGATCGGCGTCGCGCCGCGCGGCAGCACCCTCAAATCACCCTTGGGTGTGAAAATGTAGACCTCGTCGGGGAACAGGTCGACTTTGACGCTTTCGAGGAATTCGACCGGGTCCTTGAGGTTGCGTTGGAAGTCCGCCAGTTCGCGCAGCCAGCCGAAGCGCTCGGCGTCCTTCGGGTCGACGCCGCCGGAGACGCGCTCTTTGTACTTCCAGTGCGCGGCGATGCCGTGTTCGGCAACGCGGTGCATTTCGTGGGTGCGGATTTGGATTTCGATGCGTTGGCGGCCCGGGCCAATCACCGTGGTGTGCAGCGATTGGTACATGTTGGGCTTGGGCAGCGCGATGTAGTCTTTGAATCGCCCGGGGATGGGCGTCCACTTGGAATGGATCACGCCCAGCGCGGCGTAACAATCCGCCACTGACTCGACGCAGATGCGGAACGCGACGGTATCGAACACCTGTTCGTATTCGCACTGCTGTTCCTTCATCTTGCGATGGATCGACAGCACGTGTTTGGCGCGGCCCGACACTTCGCTGGCAAAGCCCTGCTCGGCCAAGCGCGACGTGATCGTGCGCGAGACGGTCTCGATGTAGTGGTCGCGCTCCTTCTGCGATTTGTGCAGCTTGCCCGACAGCGTGCGGAAGTTTTCCGGATCGAGGTAGCGGAAGGACAGATCTTCCAGCTCGCTTTTGATGCGCTGCATGCCGAGGCGACCAGCGAGCGGCGCGTAGATGTCCATGGTCTCGCGCGCGATGCGCTCTTGCGCGTCGGGCTTCATGTGATCGAGTGTGCGCATGTTGTCCAGGCGGTCACACAACTTGATCAGCAGGACTCGAATGTCCTGCGCCATGGCCACGACCATCTTGCGGAAGCTCTCCGCCTGACGGTCCTCCCGCGAAATGAAGTTGATCTTGCCGAGCTTGGTGACGCCATCCACGATGGTGGCGATCTCTTTGCCGAAGTCGGCCTCGATCTCCTTCATGGAGGAAGGCGTGTCTTCCAACACATCGTGTAACAAGCCAGCGCACACGCTGGCCGTGTCGAGCTTGAGCTCGGCAGCGATGCCAGCCACGCTCGCCGGGTGCACGAAGTACGGTTCCCCGCTCTTTCGGGTTTGTTCCCGGTGGGCCCATTCTGAAAAATGGTAGGCCCGCCGAATCAACTCGAGATCGGCTGACGGATGGTAGCTCTGTACCCGCGTTACGAGGGATTCGAGTGCCAACACGGAGCTCCTAAGGGTTACGAGGCAGTAATGCCGACTAGCAACGTAACACCGCCTTCATGCGCTCGCAAAACATGAAGAAATACGCAGGATATCCACAGCTTAGCGAAGCGACTTCAGCCCACCCCAGGGAGTGAAGCGCAGGTAACCGGGCGTTACCGACGTTGATTTGTTGCAACGTGGCCGCCCCGTCCACGACACGTAGCCGCCCTCCCACCAAGCTCGAGTAACGAAAATACCTACGCCACTAGGGCCGAACGAGCGGCGTGCCACGCAGCGAGATCGCGGAGCGCGCGCTCCGCCATCGCTTCATATTTTTCACGCTTCTTGAGCCGCGTCCCGTCCCAGGGGGTGATGTGCGAAAATGTAATGTTGGACGGCTGGTAGTCGTCCCCGTTGCGCTTCAGGTGCGTGAGCAGGCCGCCCAGAGCGGTCGTGGGCGGTGGGGGCAACGGCTCGCGACCGAGCAGGCGATCGGCGACGAACAACGCGCACAAGAGGCCGCCTGCGGCGCCCTCGACGTAGCCTTCGGTGCCCGCGATCTGTCCGGCGAAGTACAGGCCCGGTTCGGCAGCCAACTGCATCGTACCGTCGAGCAGCTTGGGTGCATTGAGGAACGTATTCCGGTGCACCGCGCCGTAACGATAGAACTCCGCTTGCTCGAGGCCGGGGATCATCCGGAACACGCGGTCCTGTTCGCCCCACGCCATCTTGGTTTGGAAGCCGACCAAGTTGTAGGCGGTGCCCGCTTCGTCCTCTTTGCGCAGTTGCACGACCGCGTGCGGCCAGCGACCGGTCTTCGGATCCGTCAACCCGACGGGTTTCATCGGGCCGAAGGCGAGCGTCTTGTCGCCGCGCTCGGCCATCACTTCGATCGGCAAGCAGCCTTCGAAATAGCGCACGTCCTCGAAGGACTGCGGTTCGACTTTGCGTGCCGCGCGCACCTCGTTCACGAAGTTTTGGTATTGCTCCGCGGTCAGCGGGCAATTCACGTACGCGGTGCGATCTTCGTCGGATTCGCCCTTGTCCCAGCGCGAGGCGTGAAATACGCGCTCCCAGTCGATCGACTCGGCGCTCACGATCGGGCTGATCGCGTCGTAGTACGCCAATGCCGATGAACCGACGCGCGCCGCGATATCGGCCGCGAGCGCGTCGCCCGTGAGCGGCCCGGTGGCGACGATCAACGGCCGCCCTTCGGGCAAGCGCTCGACAATGCCGGTCTCTATTTCGATCAGCGGGTTGCTGCGTAGACGCGCCGTCACTTCCGCCGAGAAGCGCTCGCGATCCACCGCGAGCGCGCCGCCCGCGGGCACGGTGTTCGCGTCGGCCGCGCGCATCACGTGCGAACCGAGCCGGCGCATCTCCTCTTTGAGTAGCCCAACGGCGTTCGACAGCGCCGCACCGCGGAACGAGTTCGAGCACACGAGCTCGCAGAAATTCTCGCTCACTGCGGCGGCGGTACGAGATACCGGCTTCTGTTCGAGCAAGCGCACGCGGATGCCGCGCTCTGCCAAGCTGAGCGCCGCTTCCGAACCCGCGAGTCCCGCGCCGATGATGGTGACGACTGCGCCAGCCGTCACGGCGAAACCGCAGCCGCCGCAGCGCGACGCTTGCCCTTGGGCGCTTCGGGATCCGCGGGCAATTTCTCAGCCGCTTCCGCCGCCTCGAGCTCTGCTGGCCCGGGCTCGTCGATCGGACGCGAGTAGTCGCATTCCTTCGGACCCTTGCCGCACATCAACTTCGGGTTCTTGGCGCCGCCACCGATCACCAGGAACGGGTAGCTGCACTGCGGGCAGGGCTCGTTGACGGGCTTCTGCCAAACTTTGAAGTCGCACTTGGGGTAGTTGGCGCAGCCGTAGAATGGGCGCGAGCCCTTCTTCTTCGAGCGGATCTCGATGATGTCGCCTTCACACTTTGGGCACGGCATGCCGAGCGGCACTGGCTTGGCGTTCTTGCACTCAGGGTAACCGCTGCAGGACAAGAACTCACCGTAGCGACCGGTCTTGATCACCATCGGCTTCTCGCACTTGTCGCAGATGTAGTCGGTCATGCGATCGACTGCGGGCTCGCCGTTTTCCTTGGACAAGTCGCGCGTGAACTTGCACTTCGGGTACGTCTCGCAGCTGAGGAAGAAGCCGTTCTTGCCCCAGCGCTTCAAGAGCGCCGCACCGCAATCATCACACTTGTATTCGGTGGGCTCGGGCTCCGGCGCCCAGCGCTTATCCTTTTTGGCGGTCTCCAGCACCTTGCGGAACGCACCATAAAAACGATCGAGCAACTTCACGCGTTCCAAGCGGCCCGCTTGCACCTCGTCCAAGTCTTCTTCCATCTTGGCGGTGAAGCTTGGCTCCATGAAGTCGAGATGCGTGGAGACCAAGCCGTCGGTCACGCGCTTGCCGAGATCGGAGGCCTTCATCTGACCGCCGGGCAGCTTCTCTACATAGTCGCGCGCCTGCACCTTGCTGATGATTTCGGCGTACGTGCTGGGGCGTCCAATGCCGCGCTTCTCGAGCTCTCGCACGAGCGAGCCTTCATTGAAGCGCGCAGGCGGCTGAGTGAACTTTTGCTCGGCGAGCACGCCGGGGGGCGCAACCAAATCGAGCGCTTCACCCTCGGTCAACTCGGGCAGCAGACCTTCTTCGTCGTCAGCCGCAGCGGCACGGGTGGCGGCGTCTTGCGCGGCTTCCGCGGCCGCGTCGTTTTCGCCGGCGAATTCCTTAGGAGTTTCGTCACCCTTAGCGGCGTATTGCTCGAGCCAACCCGAGAACTTGAGCACCTTGCCGCTGGCGCGCAGCATCAATGATTTGTGCGCGGGCTTGGCGCGGCTGGGCACGGCTTCGATATCGACGCCGGTTTGGTCGTACACCGCTTGCGACATTTGGGAAGCCACGAAGCGATCCCAAATCAGCTTGTACAGTTTGAACTGCTCGTCAGTCAGGTGCTTTTGCACCGATTCGGGCGTGTGTTCGAGCGAGGTCGGGCGGATCGCCTCGTGCGCCTCTTGGGCGTCCTTGCGCGACTTGAACACGTTTTCCTTCGCGGGCAAGTGTCGCTCGCCGAAGGTGGTCTTGATGTATTCGCGCAACTCCAAAATTGCGTCCGGGCTGATGCGCACGGAGTCAGTACGCATGTACGTAATGAGACCGACGAGGCCGCCGTCCTTCTTGAGGTCGATGCCCTCGTACAAGCGCTGAGCGATGCTCATCGTGCGCTTGGTCGGAAAGCGCAGGTGGCTAGTGGCGTCTTGCTGCAGCTTGCTGGTCGTGTACGGCGCTGGCGCATTGCGCTTCTGCTCGCGCTTGGTCACGCCCTTGACCTTGAATTTCGCGCTCTCCAGATCGTCCTTCACCCCGGCGGCTTGCTCGCCATTGGTGACCTCGATCTTTTCGCCATCAGCCTTGACCAAGCGCGAGTGGAAGCTCTGCTTGGCCTTACCGCGCAGCATCGCCCCCACGTTCCAGTACTCTTCCGGAACGAACGCCTCGATTTCACGCTCGCGCTCGACAATCAGCCGCAAAGCCACCGACTGCACGCGGCCAGCGCTCAACCCGAAGGCGAGCTTCGACCAAACCAAGGCTGAGACGTCGTAACCCACGATGCGATCGAGCACGCGGCGAGCGCGCTGAGCATCGTACAGATGCGAATCGAGCTCACGCGGCGAATCGATGCCGCGCTGGACACCCTTCTTGGTGATCTCTTCGAACTCGACGCGCTTCACCTCGAGCTTCGGCCGAGCGAGCTCCTCGGCGATGTGGAACGCAATCGCCTCACCTTCGCGATCAGGGTCGGTTGCAAGAAGGAGAACGTCAGCCTTCTTCGACTCCGCCTTCAGCTCGGCGAGCACCTTGGCCTTGGTCTCGATGACCTCGTACGTCTCCTCGAAGCCGTTCTGCACGTCGATGCCCATCTTCTTGGGCAGGTCCTTGACGTGGCCCTTGCTGGCAACGACCTCGTAGCCGTTGCCCAAGTACTTCTTGATAGTCTTGGCTTTGGCTGGGGATTCGACGATTACGAGAGTCTTCGCCATGCGGGTTGAACGTGCCTTTCGATACCCTGAGTGCGGACGGTTCGACCGCTGCGCAAGCCCACCGGGCTGCGCCTGCACCACAAATCCTAATTAAATCAATTATTTATGAATTTGAAGCCGTCCCGACGGGTCGGTTACTAAGACCCCTTCCAGGCGCAGCGTCAAGATCAGTTCTGAAACACGTGCCGGCGGGAGCCCCGTCGCGAGGCAGATCTCATCGCTCGAACCGGCCCCGCGGCGCACCGCTTCCAGCGCCGCCACGCGTGGTGGTCCAGGCGGCGATGCTTCCGAAAAATCTAAACTTTCTTGTTGGGGCCGCTGAGCGCGGAAGGCCTGCGCGGCCGGCCCAACCACATGCAGGTTCTGAGCGCGGACCGCCTTCAACAAATCTTTTGTCGACATGAACACTCGTGCACCCAGACGCAGTTCGGCCAGGCAGCCGCGCGCCTTGCCGTGCCACGGCGCGGCGGGCACGACGAACAGCGGTCGGCCCAGGCGCCGGGCATGCTTGGCCGCGTTGCGCGCGCCGCTACGGATTGGAGATTCGACGACGACCACGACGTGAGCGAGTGCGACGAGACAGGCGTTGCGCGCGAAGAAGATGGTGCGAGGCGCAGGACGGTGCGGCTCGGTGAGTGACAGATATGCTCCGCCTGCTTCGACGATTTTACTAAACAAGCCGGCGTTCTGACGCGGATAGGGCCGCTCGAAACCGCCAGGCGCCACCACGACTGTAACCCCACCCGCCGCTAGCGCGCCGCGATGCGCCTGAGTATCGATACCCTTGGCACCGCCGGAGAGCACGGCGATGCCCTCCGCGGCGAGGTCGCGCGCTAAGTCATGGGCAAAACGCGCGTATTCCTCGCTGGGACGGCGCGTGCCGACAATGGCGATGGCGGGCCCGCGCGGCAATTCGCCGCGTAGAAAGAGACGGTCTGGAGGCGCCGGGAGATCAGCGAGCCGTCCCGGCAATGCGCTGCCCGTCAGGCAGCGATCGGCGACTTCGGACATCAACAGCCATTCGGACGGCGGGCGGTTCCGGTTGCTTCCTTTTGGCGACGCGTTCGGAAAGCGATCTGCGGCTCGGCAAGCCCGTGGTACGACGCGCCTATGCTTTTCGTGGTGGCGAGCCATGGCCATTGTTTCGACGGCTTGTCGAGTGCCGTGCTCTTCACGCGTCTGATGCACGAGCGCGGGCTCTCGCAAGCCAAGTTCGACTACAAGGCCTGCGGCTATGGCCTGAACCAACAGCGCAACGACGAGAAGCTGCTCGTCGGCGACGAGAATGCAATTCTCGACTATCGCTTCAAGAGCTCACCTAAGCTCACCTGGTATTTCGATCACCATCGCACCGCGTTCCCCACGGACGCCGATCGTGAAGCCTTCGAAACCGCGCACAACCCGCACTACTTTTACGACGCCACCTACAGCTCGTGCACGAAGCTGATCGCCGACGTGAGCAAGAAGCACTTCGGCTTCTCGGACCCAAACCTCGATCCACTGGTACGCTTCGCGGACATCGTGGACTCGGCGCGCTTCGAGAGCCCGGAACAAGCCATCGATCGCTCGGACCCGAACATGCGGCTGGTCAGCGTGGTCGAGCACTACGGCGATGACGGGTTCTATTCACAACTCGTACCCGAACTGCTGCAAAAGCCGCTCAGCGAGGTGGCGAACTCGAGCGCGATCAACGAGCGCTACAAGCCCCTCGGCAAGAAGCACGAGCGCTTCGTCGAGCGGGTACGCGAGAAGAGTGAAGTCCAGGGCGACGTCGTGTTCGTGGACTTGACGGATACGTTGCTCGAGAGCGTCGGAAAATTCGTTACCTACGCGCTCTATCCCAAGAGCGTGTACTCGGTGCTGGTCGGCGTGCTGAAGGGCGGACCGAAGATTTCGGTCGGCTACAACCCGTGGTGCGGCGAGCCTCTAGGCGCCGACATCAGCGCGATCTGCGCGCGCTACGGCGGCGGCGGGCACCCGGTGGTCGGTGGGATCTCGTTCGCTGCCAACGACGTCGAGCGTGCGCGCTCGGTCGCGCGCGAGATTGCGAAAGAGCTTGCTGGCTGACGCGCTTCGCGATCCCCAACGGCGGGACGCACTGAGCGAGTGGCGGCGACCCGAGGGGGCGCGGCCGTTCGTTTTGGGACACCGTGGGGCGCGTCATGCGGCCCCTGAAAACACCCTGGCCGCGTTCGAACTGGCGCGCACCGAAGGTGCGGATGGCATCGAGCTCGATGTGCGTTTGGACGGCAGCGGCCGAGTGATCGTGCTGCACGACCCCACGCTGGAACGCGTTACCCGTGGCGCAGACACGCGCCACGCAGAGGATATCTCGGCGCGCGAGCTGTCACGACTCGACGTCGGCAAGGGCGAGCGTGTGCCGACGCTCGCAGAAGTATTGAGCTGGGCGCGCGAGCATGGCCAACGCGTCAACGTCGAGCTCAAATCAGATGTGCGGAACCGCGTGCTGCTACTGCACCAAGTCGCGCGCGTGATGCGGGCACAACCGCTGCCGAGCGTGATCTTTTCCAGCTTTCATCCGTACTTCGTGTGGTGGCTCGCGCGCCGAATGCCAGAGCTGCCTCGGGCGTGGCTCGTGCACAAAAAGCAGCGCCTGTTGAAGTACGCGCCTGGCTTGCGACAACTCGGCGCAAACGCGCTGCACCCCGAGCACGTGCTCGTGAGTAGCTCGCGCGTGGCGCGTTTGAAACGACGCGGGTTCTTGGTGAATACCTGGACGGTGAACGATCTGCTGCGCGCAAAGGAGCTCGCACGGGTCGGCGTGGACGCGCTCATCAGTGATCGGCCAGGGGCGATCTTGGACGCGCTGGCGAGTGACTATTTCACGGGCTTGCGTCCCAATTCGCGTTGAAGCGACGAGCCGCCCTCGCCTGCCCTGCTGCAAAATAGCCACAATTTGCCAGCATTCCTGGGCTTGGATCCAAGCTCGGACTCCGCGGTGGCCGCACTCGACGCGCTGAGCAGCGCGTGTAATAACCGTGATCCTTCGAGATTAAACATCGAAGGGATTGGCGCGCGTTTTCGAGCGTGTGTCGGGCGTGTGCGGAAAATGAACGGTCCTTTGGTGGATACCTCACAGCTGACCTTCCTCGCCGGCGGCGGCGAGATGGGTGCTCGCATGCGCGAACTGCATTGGTCGAGCACGCCGCTCGGATCACCTGAGGCCTGGCCTCAGAGTCTGCGCAGCACCGTCAGCATGCTCTTGCCGTCCAAGGCGCAGATCGTCGTGTTTTGGGGACCCGAGTTCGTCACGCTGTACAATGACGCCTATCGCCCGGTGTTCGGCACCAAGCACCCGAATGCACTCGGTCGCCCCGGCAGAGAAGCCTGGCGCGAGATTTGGGACACCCAGCTGCGCGCGTTGCTCGAAGGCGTCGTGCGAACGGGTGAAGCGTTCTGGGCGCGCGATCTGCTGTTCGTGCTCGAGCGGCACGGCTTCGTCGAAGACACGTATTTCGACGTTTCTTACGATCCCGTTCGCGTGGAGTCCGGCACGGTCGGTGGCGTGTTTTGCATCGTCACCGAGACCACCGAGCGTGTCGTGGGCCAGCGCCGCTTGGGGTTGCTGCGCGACCTGGCGGCTCGAAATTCCATGGCGCGGACCGAGCGCGAGGCTTGTGTCTCGGCCATCCAATCGCTCGAGAACCAGACCGATATCGCCTTTGCTCTCGCATACTTGGACAACGAACTCCAAGCCAGCACGACAGACGGCTCAACGATGCTCGAGCTGGCCCGGCCAGAGCTGGTGGCGACTCTGCCACTCAGTTTATCGAGCGCTGGGCGCAGCGGTCGTCTGATCGTCGGCGTCAATCCGCGCCGGCCGTTCGACGACAGCTATCGCAGCTTTCTCGAGCTCGTCGCCGATCAGCTGTCTAGCGGCCTGACCAACGCGCGCGCCTACGAAGCCGAACGCCAGCGCGCTGAAGCGCTCACCGCACTCGACCGCGCCAAGACCACGTTCTTCAGCAACGTCAGTCACGAGTTTCGCACGCCGCTCACGCTGCTGGTCGGGCCGCTCGAGGATGAGCTAACGGATGCCGATGCGGCACCGGAAGTCCATCGCGTGCGCATCGAGACCGCGCATCGCAACGCGCTGCGTTTGCTTCGCTTGGTCAACAGCCTGCTCGATTTTTCGCGCATCGAAGCCGGACGCATCGACGCGAGTTACGAGCCGACCGACTTGGCTGCGCTGACCGCCGGTCTCGCCAGCGCCTTCCGTTCCGCGATTGAGCGAGCCGGACTTTCGCTGAGCGTAGACACCCCGCCCCTGCCCGGGCCGGTTTACGTCGATCGGGACATGTGGGAGAAGATTGTGCTCAATCTGCTCTCCAACGCCTTGAAGTTCACCCTCGAGGGTGAGATTCGCGTGCAACTCAACGCCCAGGGCGACCTGGTCGAGCTGCGCGTGGCCGACACCGGAATTGGCATTTCCGAGGCCGAATTGGCTCGGGTTTTCGAGCGTTTTCATCGCGTTCGGCACGCCCGCGCGCGCACTCAAGAAGGCACCGGCATCGGGCTTGCCTTGGTGCAGGAGCTAGCTCGCTTGCATGGCGGAACCGTCTCCGTCGCGAGCGAAGAGGGCCGAGGCTCCACGTTCACGGTCAGCATCCGCGCGGGCACCGCACACCTCCCAGCGGAACGCATCTCTTCGACCCGACAACTCGTCTCGACCAGCCTCGGAGCGAGTCCGTTCGTGGAGGAGGCGTTGCGTTGGTTGCCCGACTCACAGCGACCTGCAGCGCTGCACGAGGTCACCTTCGCGCGTTCAGAAGTGAACGCGGGCAACGGTTCCGTAGTCGCGGAACGGTTGTTGATTGCCGACGACAACGCGGACATGCGCGACTACCTCGCGTCCATCCTCGGCCAGCACTACCGCGTCGAGGTCGTCGCCGACGGCGCGGCGGCGCTGGCCAGCGTCCGTTCCTCGCCACCGGATCTCGTACTCAGCGACGTGATGATGCCCACGCTCGACGGCTTTGGCTTGCTCGCCGCGTTACGCGGTGATGCAAACACGCTTTCCGTACCGATGGTCTTGCTCTCGGCGCGCGCAGGCGAAGAGGCTCGAATCGAGGGTTTACGTGCGGGCGCCAATGAGTATTTGGTCAAGCCCTTCAGCGCGCGCGAGCTCTTGGCCGTCGTTGCTTCGCAGCTCGAACTCGCGCGTGTGCGCCGAGACTCGGAGCGCACGCTTCGCCATCAAGTCGAACAGCACCTGACGCTCATCAACCGAGCGCCACTCGGCGTCTATCTGCTCGATGCCGATTTCCGCTTTGCCGAGGTCAATCCCATCGCGGCGCCCGTATTTAGTGGATTTCCGGGCGGTGTGATCGGGCACCGCTTCGAAGAAGTCACGCGTTCGATGTGGCCCGAGACCTACGCGAACGAGATGATCGCGATCTTCCAGCACACCCTGCAAACCGGCGAGTCGTACATCTCGACGGACGGTGGCGAGCCGCGCATCGATCGGGACGCGCCGGAGTACTACGAGTGGCGCGCGGATCGCATCACTTTGCCTGACGGTCGCTTTGGTCTGGTTTGCTACTTCCGCGACGTCTCCGAGCGCCGCCAAGCCGCGGCCGCCAAGGCTTACCTTGCGGCCATTGTCGATTCCGCGGACGACGCGATCTTGGCGAAAGATCTCAATGGCGTCATTCAGTCATGCAACGCCGCGGCAGAGCGCCTCTTTGGCTATTCTGCCGCTGAGCTCGTCGGGCGCTCCGTGCGAATGCTCATTCCACCCGAACGTCAGCTAGAGGAAGACGAGATCCTGGCGCGGCTTCGGCGCGGCGAGCGCCTGCAGCATTTCGAGACCGTGCGCGTGGCGAAAGACGGCCGTCACATCGACGTCGCGCTGACGATCTCGCCCGTGCGGGACGAGCACGGCAAGATCATCGGCGCGTCCAAAATTGGCCGTGACATCACGGGCGTCAAACAAGCAGAGGCGGAGCGCATTCGCTTACTGCAAGAAAACGCAGCCGTCACCGAGACGCTGAACAACGTTGGTGCGCTGGTCGCCTCCGATCTCGAGCGCTCGAAGGTGGTGCAAGCCGTGACCGACGCCGCCACCGAGCTCACCGGAGCCGAATTTGGCGCGTTTTTCTACAACGAGCTCGACGAGCGCGGCGAGACCTACACCCTGTACACGATCTCCGGTGTGCCGCGCGAAGCGTTCTCGAAGTTCCCCATGCCTCGCAACACCGCGGTGTTCGAGCCCACCTTCAAGGGAACCGGCGTCGTGCGCAGCGACGACATCACCAAGGAATCGACCTACGGCCACAACGCGCCCCATCACGGCATGCCACCAGGCCACTTACCGGTTCATAGCTACCTCGCAGTCCCGGTCAAAGGTCGCGGCGGAGACGTGATTGGCGGGTTGTTCTTCGGTCATTCGCAAGTCGCGCGCTTCGCCGAACACCACGAGCGCATTGCTGTAGGCATCGCCGCTTGGGCCGCCGTCGCGCTCGAGAACTCGCATCTCTACGAAAGCGTGCAGGACGCGAGCCGTCTCAAGGACGAATTCTTGGCCAGCCTTTCCCATGAGCTACGCACGCCGCTCAACGCGATCGTGGGCTACGTGCGCATGTTGCAGGCGGGCATGCTTCCGCCGGAAAAGCGCCAAAAGGCCATCGACACCATCGCACGCAACGCCACCTCCCTGACGCAAATCGTCGAAGACGTACTCGACATCTCACGCATCGTCTCGGGCAAAATCCGACTCAACGTACAACCGGTGGACCTCCCCGCGGTCGTCCGCAACGCCATTGACGCCATTGCGCCAGCCGCGGAGGCCAAGCGCGTTCGCGTGGAAACGGTGCTCGATCCGCACGCAGGGCCGATCTCCGGCGATCCGGAGCGCTTGCAACAAGTGCTTTGGAACCTGCTCTCGAACGCCGTCAAATTCACGAAGCGCGACGGCAAAGTGCAGGTTCGCCTCGAACGCGTGAACTCACACCTGGAAGTGATTGTCAGTGATACCGGCATCGGCATCGCGCCGGAATTCTTGCCGCACGTGTTCGAGCGCTTCCGCCAAGCCGAAGGCGGCACGACGCGCGAACGCGGTGGACTCGGCCTCGGCTTGTCGATCGCGCGACAGCTGGCCGAAATGCACGGCGGAACGATCGACGTGTCGAGCCCCGGACTCGGCCAAGGCGCGACGTTCTGCGTCACCCTGCCGCTGATGAGCGTGCAGCCAATCCGCGAGGAAGGCGCGCGCGTGCACCCGCGCTCTCCGTCGAATCCCGAAAAGGTGGCAGACGCGCCGCTCCACGGGATCCACGTCCTCGCCGTCGACGACGAACCGGACGCCCTGGCGCTGATCGGCACGGTACTGGAGTCCGCCGGCGCGCGCGTCACCGCAGCGCCCTCTGCCGAAGACGCGCTGAACCAGCTGCTTCCCGACATGCCGGACGTCGTCATCACCGATCTCGGCATGCCGAAGATGGACGGCTTCGCGCTTATCGAGCAACTGCGGCACCATGCCAGCGCCAAGGTCCGCGAAGTCCCAGCCGCTGCGTTGACCGCCTATGCTCGCTCGGAAGATCGCGTGCGGGCCCTGCGCGCAGGCTTCCAAATCCATCTTGCAAAACCCATCGATCCCGCAGAGTTGATCACGACCATTGCTTCATTGGCTAAGCGCGTGGTCGTGAAAGATCCGGAGCGCTCGTCGGATCCGTCGTAGTACCGCAGGCTCATCACTGCCACGTAACTCCAACGGGTGACGTGCACACGCCGTTGAAACACGGCGCGGGTTGCTGACACAGCTTGTCCGCGCCGCCACACGGCTCACCCGCCCGTTTCTTCCCTGCCCCCCGAAAATCTTAGAAGCTTTAGGGCGACACACGTCGGCCGCGACGGCCGGTGCGGAGGCTCGAGGGCGCGGGGCGGCCACTGCGACGAGTGTCTGCGAGCGCCGCCAAGATCTCGTGCAAGATCGAGACACCGGCGAGCGCGGTGATGCCGGCGGGATCGTAGCTGGGTGCGATTTCGACTACGTCGAAGCCGACGATTTCGGCACCGACCAGCGCGCGCAGGATTTGTTGCAGCTCCCAAGTGCTCATGCCACCGGGCAACGGAAACGCGGTGCCGGGCGCGTACGCGGGATCCAGGGCGCTCACGTCCACGCTGATGTAGAGCGCGCCTCTGCTGACGAGCTTGCGCACTTGGCTGACGACGGCGTGCAGATCCCAGCGCACCTCATCCATGGTCACGACTTCGAAGCCGTGAGCTCGCGCGAAGGTCAGATCGTCGAGCGACGCGTAGGGACCGCGCACACCGAGTTGGAGCGTGGAATCCGCGCGGATCAGGCCTTCTTCGAGCGCATGGCGTAGCGCGCTCGAGTGATCGAGGTGCGGGTCTTTGGCGGCGCCGAGGCTGTTGCTCTGCGCGTCGATGTGCAAAATGCCGAAGGCTTTCTTCTTGGCGCGCTGAATGCCGCGCAGCGCGGCCAAGGTCAGGGTTTGATCGCCGCCAATGAAGCCGCAAATCGCGCCCGAGCGCGTGATCGACTCGGCGCGCGCGCTGATCGCCGCGAGCGCGCGGTCCAAATCAGGTTGCGACGGCGCCACATCGCCGCCATCTGCGACGCGCAGCTCGTCATAGATGTCCACGCCGAGCGCCGCCGAGAACGAGCGCGACAGCGCGGATGCTTCGCGCACCGCGCGCGGACCGAAGCGCGCGCCGGGGCGAAATGAACTACCGCCGTCGAACGGAACACCGCACAACAAAACGTCGACCGCGGGAACTTGATCCGGATCGTCATGAACCGGCACGCGCAGAAAACTTTGGATGCCTGCACCGGGTGGTTGCTCGCCTTCGGTCGGCGCACGGAACTTGCGCGACTCGCGCGCACTGTGCGGCGGCGATGACGGACGCGAGCCCGTCGCCTTCGGCGGAGGCGTGGAGGCACGCGCGCCGGTCGCTTTCGGTTCACGCTTCTTGGCGGCTGTGGGTTTGCGCAAGGATCACGCCCTCTGCCTGTCGGGTCGCGGTGAGCGCCGTCAGTTGGCGCACGGAGAATAACGCACAACCACGCCACCTGGAGGCGTCTGCTCGAAAGCCTGCGCCGACAGCGGCGGATTGTGCGAAACCTCTACGTTTTCCAGAATTACGTCTTGGTCGCCGTCTGGCACTTGCAAACGCAAGCGACCCGGGACCTCGGACTGACACGTGGGGCCACTGGGGGGAATGGGCGGATCGAGACCATCCGGATCGACGCGCGGCGCGGACATCTTCGCCGGACGGTGACCGACCAGCTGAGCTCGATACAGCTCGACGCCTTGTTGCATCACGCGCACCTCGGTCACGCGCACGCGCTGTGAACCGAACGGCAACGCGTAGTCCTGCGCGAGCGGCTGCAAATGAATCTCTTCGGTGGCGTCGCGCGTGCTCTGAATGCGCACGACGTACTCGCCCGACTCCCAGGCGATCGTGGCGGCATTGGGTGTGTGTACGAGCACCGGTGCTTCCCCACGCAGCAGCTGCACCAAGGCCGCCGGGGGTACCGGGACGTGCGTGAAGCGCCCCAGATTGCAGGCGTTGGCAGGACCGCGCAAAAACTGCTTTTGGCGCAAATCGAAGAGCGCGAAGTCGTGGCCGTTGGACGTCACGGTCGAGATGGTGGCGCCGAAGGGGCTCACCACGTCCAACCGTAGCTTGTCCGGCACGGCCACCACGTACAATAGGCTGCCGCGAATGCGACCTGCTTCGCCGAAGTAGTCGATTTTGGCGTCGCTGGTCAGCGCGCGACTACACGAGGTCGTCGCGCGCATACGATCGAGCGCCGCCTGCGCATTCGGAAACTGCGAGGCGGGCGGCGGTGTGGCGCAGCCGACCGCGAGCACGGTCAGCAGCGCCGAAACCAGGCGAACGCTAGGCACGCAGTGCGTCCAGCAAATCCAGATCAGGGTGCGGCAAGGATAGCTTGGTCGAAACCAGGCCGATCTCGTGCTCTTCGCACAGCTTGGCCAGGCCCAAACCGTCAATCACTTGAACGGGGCTCGCACCGGGAGCCGCCGCTTCTTCACGCGCGCCGCTCAGCACCTGACCCGTGGTCACGATCAGGCCCGCGAGCGCCGGGCCGTAGTGGTGGAGCGCGCCGCGCAACTCGGTGACCCGTTCGCGACCCACTTCACGGCCGTCACGACGGATCACCACGGCGGTGCGCACGTCGCCCGAGGGGCCACGCGCCTTGCCGGAGAGGTGCAGCTCTGCGCCATGCAGCCCTGGGCGCCGCACTTGGCTGAGCTCGGAGAAGCCCATGCGCTCGAGCACGAGCGTGAGGAGATCGCCGAGACCGCGATGCGAGAGATCTTGCAGTGAGCGGGCGAACGAACGGCGCAACACCTCGCGGTAGCGCTCCGCGGTCTGCAGCAAATCACGCTCCAGGCGCGAGAGCTCGGCGTCCAGCTGCCACTCGGTGAGACCGATACGGTTCTGCGAAATGCGGAAGCGCGGGCGATGACCGCGGGCCAGCGCGCGGATGTTGTCCGTGCGCGCGGCGGCCAAGAGCAGGCCCTGCGACGCGGCTTGGTCACCCACGAGCCGACCACGGCGCTGTGCCGCTTCACTCAGAGTGGCGGCAGCAACCGGACCGCGGCTGCGATCGAAGCCGAGCAGCATCGATTCAACGGCGTCAGCCAGATCTTTGCCGACGAGCTCGTCGAGCGGGCCTTCGCGCTCAGCGCGCACCGGGCCGCGCTCTTCACGACGCTCTTCACGGCGGCCGCGATCGCGATCGCGCTCACCGCGGTCACGCTCGCCACCGCGATCACGCTCACGTTCGCGTTCGACCGGGCGCTCTTGGTCGCGCGGGCGCACGCGCTCGGGCCGCGGCTCCGCCGCTCCCCGAGCTTCAATTTCCTGCGTCAATTCCGCGGGCAACACCGCGGGAGCGTCCGACACGGTGTACGACGGCAGATCATCGCCGCCGCGCTCTTCACCCGCGCGGCCACGACCGCGGCGACGGCGACGGCGACGCGATCCGTCACCCGCAGCGGCGGCGGGCACGGCCTCCGCAGCGGCGGCATCTGCGGCACCGCCGAAGATCGGCTCGTCGTCGTCTTCCTCGGACGCAAACAGTTCGGTCGCGTGTGCGGCGAACTCTGCGCGTGAGCGCTCGCCTTCATCCGGAGCAGCCGTGCCCTCTTCGTCGTCGAAGGTAACGTGCGCGGCATGCGGGGAGCTAGCGGCGTCAGCGGGCGCGTCTTCGGCCGTGTCCACCTCGGGCTCACCGGAGTAACCCTGTGCCGCCAGGCGCTCGAGCGCGGGCGTGCGATCCGCGAGACCCTTTTCGATCATCGCCGGATCCCACTCGCGTAGCGCGAACACACCGGGCTTGATGCGCACGAGGGGGTTCTCTTTGTCGCCCTTCTTCACGAGCGCAGCGAGGCGCGCGCCCATGGTAACTTCAGGACTCTTACCGACGTGACTGAGCAGATTCTTCTCAATCGCGACGTCGGTGATCTCTTTATAATGGAGTGGTTTCCCTACGAGGCGCAGAACCTGCGCCGCGGCTTCCGTGAACGTCATACGCTATCGATTTCTTTCGCTTGGGAGAGAACTTGCGGTTCTCACTTGCCTGAAGGTGCCTCCGGGGAAGCGCTGATTCGCTCCCGCCCTCGGCAGGACACCTTCCACAACCGTGAGATAGCACGCCCGGCGGGGTCGGCGAAAGCCGCCTATTTGCGGCATTTCTGCACGTCGCTCGGCCCGCCGCCGATTTTTCGCGTAAAATGCCGAGTCGTGGACCCAGGACGATTGTTCGACGAGCTCTTGGGCATCGCGTCCCGAACCGGGCTCGAGGTCCGCACTCGTGCCTTCCGAGGCAAGGTCTCTGGCAAAATTCCGTTCGCGGGCGGGTTATGCACCGTGCTTGGCCGAAAGCTGGTGCTACTCAACGCGAACGCCACCGCCGTTGAACGCTCGGTGGCCCTGGCGGATGCCCTCGCGCAGCTCGAATTTGCAGAGCGCGATCGTGACACGATGAGCAACGACGCCCGTCGCTTCCTGGCCGAACGCGCACGCTCGCAGTCCGGCGTGGTCGCACCTGAATGGGGACCCAAGCCGGGCCTGGCGAAGACGGTCACGCCGCATAAGAAAAAGCCACAACACCGCTGAGCGAGGTAGCGTATGCGATGTTGAAGATCGAATCACGAGTCGCGCTCGCGCCTTTGACTACGCTCGGCGTGGGCGGTCATGCCGCGCACTTCGTGCGCGTCGAACACGAGACCGAACTCGGCGACGCGCTGGCCTGGGCGAAGAATCGCTCGCTCGACGTGCGCGTGCTCGGCGGTGGCAGCAACATCGTCGTTGCAGATGCAGGCTTTTCCGGCTTGGTCATCGATCTGGCGCTGCGCGGGCTGCACATTCACAACCTCGGCACCGAGGTCGAGATTCGAGCCGCCGCAGGCGAACCCTGGGACGAATTCGTGGCGACCATGGTGGCGCGCGGCTACCAAGGGCTCGAGTGCCTGAGCGGGATCCCCGGTCGCGTCGGCGCAACGCCGATTCAGAATGTCGGCGCTTACGGACAAGAGGTCAGTGAGACCATCTGCCAAGTCGCGACCGTCGATACGCTCGAGGAAAGCGCGCGCACGTTCGCCAACGCGGAGTGCGAGTTCTCGTATCGCGACAGTTGGTTCAAGTCGCGCGAGCCAGGGCGCTACATCGTCACCGAGGTCACGTTTCGACTTCGCTTGAACACGCCGCCCTCGCTGCGTTACGCCGAGCTCGAACGTCACTTCCGTGATCAGGCAATCAACGCGCCGTCACTCGCACAGCTACGCGAAGGCGTATTGCAGCTGCGGCGAGCCAAATCCATGGTGCTGGACGCGCATGATCCGAACTCGCGCAGCTGCGGTTCGTTCTTCGTCAATCCGGTACTCGATCCCGCGCATTTTGCCGAGTTCGCCGCGCGTGCCGCGGGCCTGGGCACGGTGCCGCAGTACCCACAGAGCGACGGCCGCGTGAAGCTCTCAGCGGGTTGGCTGATCGAGCAAGCCGGCTTTCCGCGCGGAACGCGGGATGGCGCGGTCGGGCTTTCGACCAAGCACGCCTTGGCTCTCGTCGCACACGGCGGCGCCCGCGCCGCCGACATCACGCGCTTGGCCGCCCGGGTGCAGGCCGGTGTGCACGAGCGCTTTGGGGTGCGGCTCGAGCCCGAACCGGTGTTCTGGGGTTGAACCTGCAGTACGCGTTAGCCGACGCTCGCGTAGATCGCTTCGATCGCTTCGTCCAACTTGGCGAGCTCGGTGCCGCCGGCTTGCGCCATGTCTGGGCGCCCGCCGCCTGAACCGCCCACGATTTGAGCCGAATTCTTGATCAGGTCACCTGCCTTGAGGCGCCCGGTCAAGTCCTTGGCGACGGTCAGCACGAGTTGCGCTTTGCCATCGGCAACGGAGCCCACCAAGACCACGCTCTGACCGAGCTTGTCGCGGAGTTGCTCCGCGAGCTCGCGCAGCGCGGCGCGATCAGTGACCTCGGTACGAATACCGAGCACTTTGACCCCGGCGATGTCGCGCGCTTTGGCGAGCAGCGCGTCCATTCCGCCGCCGCCACCGCCAGTGGCGAGCTTGCGCTGCAGCTCGTCGATTTGCTTTTCGAGCGCGCGCTCGTGCTGCAAGAGCTTCTCGATCTTGTCGGCCACGCTCGAGGGCGAAGCTTTGGCTAGACTAACGACCTTGGCGAAGTTTGCTTCGACCTCGCGCAAGTAGGCGAGCGCGCCGTCGCCCGTGACGGCGATGATGCGGCGCACGCCCGCGGAGACGCCCTGCTCGCTCACGATCTTGAACAAGCCGATATCGCCCGTGGCGCGCGCGTGCGTACCGCCGCACAGCTCGGTGGACTCGGCCATGCTCAGCATGCGCACGACATCCCCGTATTTTTCCTCGAAAATCATCATCGCGCCGCGCGCGCGAGCTTCGTCCATGTTCAGCACTTCGGTTTGGACGGTGTGGTTCGCCAAGGTGCGCTGGTTCACCAAGTCCTCGACCTTCGAGATCTCTTCCGGAGTCATGGCACGCGGGCTGGTGAAGTCGAAGCGCAAGCGCTCGGGGCCCACGAGCGACCCCTTCTGCTGCGCGTGCGAGCCGAGCACGCTGCGCAGCGCCCAGTGCAAGAGGTGTGTGGCGGAGTGATTGCGCCGCGTGCGATCGCGCCGCGCGCTGTCCACGCTCAACTCGAGCTGATCGCCGATGTGCAGCGTGCCCGCTTCGATGCGACCGCGGTGAGCGACCAACCCGGTGATCGGCTTGTGCGTGTCGTCGATCACGACGCGGATGGAGTCTGCGCTGATCGTGCCGGCATCGCCGACCTGGCCGCCGGACTCGCCGTAGAACGGAGTTTGGTCCGTGATCAGCTCGACGCTGTCGCCCGCGCTCGCTTCCGGCACGAGGTTACCGTCCTTGATGATCGCCAGCAATTTGCCGCGATCGCGGTCCTTTTCGTAGCCGCTGAAGCGCACGCTTCCGCCGGGCACCGCGGCCAGCGCAACGCGATACACGCCTTCGACGGCTTGGTTCTGCGACTTGAACTCCGAGCGCTCTTTGGCTTCTTTGAGCGCTTCTTTGTAGCCCTCGTCATCGACCGTGAAGCCGCGCTCCGCGCAAATCACGTCCGTGAGGTCGCGCGGGAAGCCGTAGGTGTCGTAAAGCTTGAAGGCGTCGGCGCCGGGCAACGTGGTCTGCTTGTTCGCGACCATGACGTCGAAGCGCTCGTCGAGCAACGAAAGCCCGCGCTCGATGGTTTCGCGAAAGCGGACTTCTTCGTTCTCGGCGATGGACGCGATGAGCTCGCGCCGCTCGCGGAGCTCGGGATATTGCTCGCCCATCGCGTCCACCACGCGCAGCGCGACTTGGTGCAAGAAGGGCCGCTCGATGCCGAGCCGGTGACCATGGCGAATCGCGCGGCGCATCACGCGGCGCAGCACGTATTCTTTGCCGCTGCGATCGGGCATCACGCCTTCGGCGATCAAAAACGCGGTCGTGCGCGCGTGATCGGCGATCACGCGCATCGACACGTCGTCCTTGTCCATGGTGCCGCCGTAGCGCTTGCCGGAGAGCTCGCTCGCGCGATCGATCAGCTGACGCAGCAGGTCGGTGTCGTAGTTGTTGGTCTTGCCCTGCGTCACGCAAGCCAGGCGCTCCAAACCCGCGCCGGTATCGATGCTCGGCGCGGGCAGATCGGCGAGCTTGTATTCGCCGCCCACCAAGCTGCGCTCGAATTGCATGAAGACCAGGTTCCAGATCTCCATCCAGCCGTAGCCTTCGACCGTCTGCTCGTCGCCGAACGTGGCCGAGTCGACGTTCGGGCCGTTGCAGAAAAAGATCTCGCTCGACGGACCGCACGGGCCGGTCTCACCCATCTGCCAAAAGTTGTCGCTCATGCCCAAACCGCGCACGCGGTCGGGACCGAAGCCCGTAATCTTCTGCCACAAATCACGAGCAAATGTGTCTTCCGGAATGCCGTTCTCGCCCTTGAAGTAGGTCAAGATCAGGCGGTCCGTCGGCAGCTGCAGCTCCTTGGTCAAAAAGTCCCAAGCGAAGACGATGGCTTCTTCCTTGAAGTAGTCACCGAAGCTGAAATTACCCAGCATCTCGAAAAACGTGTGGTGGCGGGGCGAAGGGCCGACCGCTTCGAGATCGTTGTGCTTGCCGCTGATGCGGATGCACTTTTGGCTCGTCGTGGCACGCTTGTAGCTGCGCGTTTCGCGCCCCACGAACACGTCTTTGAACTGAACCATGCCGGCATTGGCGAACATCAGCGTTGGATCCCCGGACAACACGACGGGGCCACTCGGGCAGATCTCGTGGCCTCGGCCACCGAAGAAGTTCAGGAACGCTGTGCGAAGCTCGGAAGAAGTGCTGCTAGTCGCCATGGATGGGACGGGAGGTGTAGCATGGGATAACCGCCGGCGAATACTGGGCCGGAACAGCTGTTTTGCTCGAGTAGGATGAGCGACGGAGCCCTCGAATTTGCGGAAGAACGCGGCCTGGGCAAGGTGCTCGGCCGCGTGCGGCTGGACTCCGGGCTCGCCATCCCGGGAGGGTCGCGGACCCGCGCCAACCTGCTCCTGAGCGAGAGCGGGCTGTGGTTGGTCGCGGCGCGCGACCGCTTTCACGGCCTGCACCTCGATCTGCTGACCCGCGGAGACCTGCGCCTGCTCCCGGGGCGAATTCGCGATCGCCTGTGCTTTGGTCAGGAGGCGCTGACCATCCCCGCGGGCCGCCGCCAAGCGGTAGAACGCTTGATTGCACTCGGACGCCTGACGTCTGGGACGGGACCGCCGCGTGCCGCGGTCAAAGCATCACGCCTGATTCATCTGCCCGACGAGGTCGGTCAAGCATGGCTGAAGCGTGAACTCGCGAGCGACGAGGTCTTGGTGGCCTGGTTGCGCGCGGAAAGCCTCGTGACCGTCACTTCCCATGTGATCGGTGAGAGCAAGTGCACGCCGTATCTGTTCGTCAGCGAGCGGCGCGCGGCGATCGTCGTGTGGTCCGCCGTGGGGGACGTGAGTTACGCGGCGCTGCGTGCGGACAGCACGCACGCGCGCAGCGAGGGCGACAAGGTCGAGCTCGCCTACCCCGCGGGCGTCTTCCTCAGTCGTCGCGCCGATAGCCAAGCCTGCCGAGACGCCTTCGAGCTGCTTCGCATCGAACCGGGCGATGCGCGACTCTTCGAGGCCGCGCGGCGCTCGTGGCTCGCCGGAGCTCGTGGCAAGGACGACTCGAACCCGAGCCTCACCTTGCTCGACGCTGCCATCGCGCACGGCAGCCAAAAAGCCCGTTTCGCACGGCTACTCGGGACCGCCGAGCTGGCAAACGGCAAAGCAGTGATTGACCCGAACGCCGCGGCTCAGGCCATCGCAGCCGGCGATCTGGCTCCGTACGCGCTCGGTAATCTGTGGCTCAGCTTTCGCTTTTCGGATCGCGCCGGAAGCGCGCTCGTGCGCGCACTGCTCGAGCTCGGCCCGAACGCACGTGCGTTTGCGTTCGCGTTGCAGCGCCGCATCTACGACACCCCCGGAGCCGACGCTGCGATTGCGGAAGATGAGCTGCGCTTGGCAGGCTTTGCAGTCGAGAATCGCCTCACCTCGAGCGCGCGCCCGGACGAACGTGACCAAGCGCTGGCGAGCGTGCTCAGTACACATGGCCTTGCGCCAGGGTCGATCGCGTTCACGCCACCGCGATCATCGCTGTCCACTGAGCTGATCGAGGATACGCTCAGCCATCCCCTCGCCCGTGGTCAGAATTCACTGGTGGCCGGCGCGCAAAAGCTGATCGCACTCAGCCCCGAACCCGACCACGTGGCGCTCAACGACTATTGCGAAGCGCTCGATGATCGCCAACAACCAGAAGCCAAGCGCGCGCTCGATGCCGCGCGCCTCGCTTTTTTGCTGCCCAATCTGCGTGCCTACGTCTCGCGCGGCAAAAAGTCGATCGGCATGCGCGGCTACGAGGGCGTTCCGCCCTATATTTTGCTGGGCAAAGAGCACCTGGATCCGGCGTCCGCCTATCACATGACCGAAACCGAGCTCGCCTTTGCGATCGGGGTCGAGGCGTTGCACCTGAAGCTCGGACAAGCTCGTTTGACCTCGAACGAAGTCTGGGCCGGCGCGCTCTCGCGCACCAAAGGCGGCGTCGAGATCGTACTCGGTCTGTTGCCGCTGCTGCGCGGGTTGCCGCTCGCCACCTCGGTCGCGAAATTTTTGGACAAGATCCCCGAACCCGCGCTGCGGCGTGGCCTCGAAACCTTGGTTCGCTTCGATCAGCAGCGTCGAACGCCAGTCGAGCTCAACGCCGCGCCTAGCGCGCTCTCACACATCAACGAGAATTTGGTGGCCGCGCACCGTTTGATGCAAATGAGCGCCGATCGCGCGGGCCTCGTGCTGTCAGGCGACCTGCGCGCAAGCCTGCGCGGCATGCTGCTCGTACGTCCGGACACACGCGCGCTGCTCGAGGCACTGGCCGAACGAGACTTGGTGACGGCCTTGCTCGACAGTGAAATCGAGCCAGCGCTGTACCGCGATCTGCTCGTGCGCGTGGCGTCACTGCTGCACTTCTTCGGAAGTGACGATTATCTCGCGCTGCGGCGTGCGCTCCAGATGAATTAGAGCCTATCCCGATAGGGCTCTTAGCGCGAAAGGCCGAGATACAGCTCTTCGTACGCGCGCGCGACGACGGCCGCTGAGTGGCGCTCGGCCAAGGCGGCGCGCTGGCTGCTGGCGATCGCCGCGCCGCGCTCGGGATCGCCGAGCAACCGTTGCACCTCGGCCAGCCACTTGGCGGGCTCCAAATCACGAACTTTGATCACGCCTCCCAGATCCTGCAGCGGCCCTCGATCGAGCACTAGCACCGGCACGCCCAATGCCATCGCCTCGAGCAGCACGATCGGCAAATCGACCTTGCCCCACAGGTCATCGACCGGAAACACGATCGCAGCCGCGCCCGCCAAAAGCGCCAAAATATTCGGCGCGTTTTCCAAAAAGCGCGTATGCGCCGCGGGCAACCTCGCGGAAAGTCGCGCCGCGACTTCAGCGGCGCGCGCCGACTTTCTGCGATAGGCAAATACGGTCACGACGCCGGGCAATTCGCGCGCCGCGCGTTCGGCCAGCGCTGCCGTCGCCTCGGCGCCCGAGCTGGTCTCGAGGTCGCCCGGATAGAGCAAATAGCGCTGCTCTGGCCTGAGCTGCAGCTCGCGTCGAACCTTCGCAATGTCTGCCGCGCTGGGCGGCGCGATCTCTGGCACGGGCGGCGGGATCACCTCGATGCGTGGGGCGCGTAGCCCAGCCGCATGATAGCTGCTCTCGATCGCAGCGCGCGTCCACGCGCTCTGCGCGACGAGCACGTCGCCGAAAAATAGCTTCTGTGGATCGGCAAAGCTGCGCGGCGGCGAGGCAATGGTTTGCACCACAGGCACGCGCCGCATTCGCCGGAGCCATTTGCCCGCGCCGCTCGTGCGCGCATTGGGCGCAAACACGAAGTGCCACACGCTCGCGCGCGATCCCAGAAGCACCCACGCAGCCGCGCGCAGATTGGCCGAAAATGCCGGCGTGAAACCGCCGGGTGCGCCGTAGGCTGCGACCGAGCGTACGGAAAGGGCGCCCGCAGCCGCGGTGAGCTCGGGCGCGCCGGGCGTGGAGAGCACGATCGGCGCCACGCGCGTCAGATTCTGGGCGACATCGCGCACCAGGCACTTGCTACCGTCGTGAAAGGGCGGCGCGATCGGCTTCGAGACGAACAGGACGCTATGAGGCACGGGGGCCGCGTACGATCACCGCGGCCATCTGACAAGGACTACAGTCGCGCGGCGGCCAAGAGCGCCGGGGGCGCGCGGCGGAGGGCGCTGGCAATCGCTGCTTCCAGCACCGAACGCCGGATCTCGGCTAGCGCGGCTGAGTCCTGGGCTTCACGCTCCGTGGCAGTCGCGCTTGCCCTGCCGGAGACCTTGGCCGCGATCGCTTGCTCGGGCATGGTGTGCAGCACGTACTCGACGCTCGCCGAATAGGTGATGGAGCGACCCTCGCGCTCCGCCTTGAGCTCGGACACGTTGCCTGTGACCATCACCATCGGCACGCGGCTCGGTTTGCCCGCGCTCGCGTCGGCGCTCGGCCCGCTGCCGTCGGCGGCGAGCACGCGCACTCCCGGCAGCGCGCTCAGCTTGCGCCGCGACGCGTCCGCCAGCTCATTCTCGATTTTCTTGGATTTGACGCCGGACTCGTTCTTCATGATGCCGAGCTTGATCAGCACCTTGGGCTTCGGACCGGTGATGCGCTCTTCCTCGAGCGAATTGATGGCGGCTTTGACCTGCGCGCGAACGGCCTCGTTTTTGTCGGCCCGGTGCGCCTTGAGCGCGTCCAGAGCGGCCTGATCACCGAGGTTTTTCAGGGCGGCAGCGGCAGCCGCGCGCACCGAGGCGTTGCTGTCGTCTAGCGCGGCCTCCAGCGGCGGTGCGGCGTCACCCGTCAGCGACTTGCCGAGCTGCAGCGCGGCCGACACGCGCACGCGGAAGTCGCTAGCGTTCTTCAGCTGGTCGACGAGCTCGTCCAGGCCAGGCGTGGCCAGAGCAGACGACACGGTGAGGAGCACGGCGAGGGAGAGCAGCGCGCGGCGGGACGAATGCATCATGTACTTTCGTGACTGTACTGATCATCTGCCTCGGCGTTCCCTTGCAGCAAGCGCAATTCGGAACGCTCCTTAAGTTAAGTGTGCTTCCTGCTCTTTCCGCCACACATCGCCTCGTTGTGTCAGCGAGTGTGTCAGCGCGGAAATTCAGCGACAAATTCTAAGCGATGTTTGGCGCCTGCGGGCCACGCGCCCCAGCACACATTGTCGGTAAGCGACGCGATTCATTTCAACAATGAATCGATCTCCGATTCGATCGCGCGCTCGTCACGTGCGTGAAACCCACTGTGCACGAAACGCACGATGCCACTTTGATCCACCACGAAGCTGGTGGGCATGGTGGGCGGTTGATAACTCTTGGAAGTGATTTGCCCGTCGTCCCAGGCCAGGGGAAACTTGGCGCCGGTCTCTTTCGCGAAACCCGGGATACCCGCGGGATCTTCATCCACGCTGATACCGATCACCGTCAGCTTGCTGCCGAATTTTTGGGCCAAGCGTTGATACGCCGGGAAGGACTCCTTGCACGGCGCACACCAGGTCGCCCAAAAGTCGACCACGACGACTTTGCCCGAGTGCTGGCTGAGGCTGACCTTTTGCTTGCCGTCGGGTGAGCCGAGTTCGAACGACGGCGCGGCTGCGCCGAGCAACGGATGCTCGGTGTCGGCCGCGCTGTTCGCGCTCGAAGTTCCGGAAGGGGCGCAGGCGAGCAAGCCCAGCGCGAACGCCGCGCTTGCCGCATGCAGAGCCCAGGAGCGCCGCGTGAGCGGGCTCACTTCTTCTTCTTGCCGGCTTTCGGATCGTCGGGGCATCCGTCCTCATCCTCGAACTTGTTGCGGTTCTCCGGCTCGTCGATGCATTCATCCTGAGCGTCCGGAATACCGTCGTTGTCGTTGTCGAGATCGGGGCAGCCGTCGGTGTCTTCGAAGCCGTCGGTGTCTTCGGCTTCGTCGGGGCACTTGTCGCGCGCGTCGGGCACGCCGTCGCCGTCCTTGTCGGCTTCGTCCGGACAACCGTCATCGTCCTTGAAGCCGTTCTTGGTCTCCGGCTCGTTCGGGCATTGATCCGACACGTCCGGGATGCCGTCCTTATCGTTGTCAGGATCCGGGCAGCCGTCGCGATCTTCGAAGTTGTCTTGGTCTTCGGCCTCGTTCGGGCACTTGTCGACCGCGTCCGGCACCGTGTCGAGATCGTTGTCGGGATCGGGGCAGCCGTCCGAGTCCTCGTTGCCGTCGCGATCTTCCTTGTCGGTCGGGCATTGGTCGGCCGCGTCGTCGATGCCGTCATCGTCACGATCGCGCTTTTCGACTGCGTAGATCACGCCGAGGATGGCGCGGACCTTCGGCGCGCCCACGCCTTCGACCGGCGACGTGCCGCCGGCGAGCGAAACGCTCAGCGGCGAATTGAGCGGCTGAATCTGAAGCCCGCCATCGATTTCGAGCGTGTTCTCGCCTGCCGAACTGGAGAAACGAGTCGTGCCGAACATGTCCACGACGATGCGAATCAGCGGCCCGACGCGGTAGCCCGCAGCGACGCTGTAGCGCCCCTCAGGGCCGATCTCTGCGTTGCCGATGTGGGCGGTAGGACGGTACGCGCCGCCGAGATTCGCGCCCACGGAGAAGGGCCCCTTTTCTCCGTCGAGGATCAAGCGACCGCCCGCAGTCGGTCCTTCATCACCGATGTACTTGTTCTCAGCCATCGCGTGACCGACCGGTGCGGTGACGAAGCCGGACAAGCCGATCACGAATGGTGCCGTCACCTCGCCGTAGACGCGCCCTTTGACTTCGAGCTGCGGATCACCAATGCCCGCGGCGTTGATGCCCTCTTTGGAAAACGTACCGTCAGGGCTGATGCCTTGCCCCTTCACCCAAGTCACCGGGATCTTGAGCGCCAGCTGCAAGCGGGGGATGGGCGTCAACGTGCCGAGCAAGTCGCCCTGCAGTTGGTTCTCGATCACCTTCGCGGTCGCGAACGCCTTCGCATCGGGGCCCTGACAATCGGTAGTCGACTCGCAGCTCCCGACCTGGAACGGCAGGTAGCTGTAATTGGCGACGAGCCCCATGCTCCACACCATCTTCCCGTCCGTGCGCGCGCCGCGCGTGGTCAGGTAATTGTGCGGACCGGCGGCAGCGTCGAAGCGCTGAATCGCGAAATCCCCCGAAACGACTTGAGCGTGCGCCTCATGCGCGGAAAGCACCCCTGCAAACGCAATGCAGGTCGCGCCCGCGAACCGCGTGCGACGCGTGCCCTTGGGAAGGTGGGAGGCAATACTCGGAAGCGCAATCAGCGTGCGAAGTGTACGAAGCAACGTGGGCTCTCCTCCTAACCTCCGCCGCGCACGAAAAACCCATACTCGGCAGAATCCCGGCAAGACTCCCACAGAGCGGCGCCCGACCGCAACGCTCATCCGAACCGCATACATTTCAGCACGGGTGCGCATCCCTCGCGTTCTGGCCACGTCTGGCGCGCGATTTCCGTTATGCTCAGATGCCGTGACGATCTGTCGAGCGTGCAACAGCGACGTGGTCGATGAAGCGCGCTTCTGCCCGTTTTGCGGCTCGCCAGTCCTTCACGCGAGCAAAGCGCCCAAGCAAACGACCATCGGCCCCGGTGCGGAGTTGGATCTCGAAGACTGGGGTCGCGCGGTGCTCGGTCACGCCATTGGTGAAGGCGGCATGGGCGTCGTCTACCGAGGCTGGCTTTACTACAATCCCGCCGGCCGGTTCGCGAATACGCCCCCACACCCCATTGCGGTGAAGCTGCTGCACCCGCTGCTGCAGGGCAAGGCCCGCGCGCGCAAGCTGTTCATGCGCGAGGCGGCCGCGCTCGCGCGCTTGTCACATCCGAACATCGTTCACTTCTTCGGTCTTTCGGATTTCGACGGACAGCTGGCCCTCGTGATGGAGCTCGTACATGGCGAATCGCTGAGCGACTTGCTCGCGCGTGTGCGCTCCGAGTCACGGCGCGGAAACAGTCCGTTGCCCGCGTTGCCGCTCGCACAGGCTTGGCACTACTTCGCGCAGTTGCTCGGTGCGCTGGCGTCCATTCACAACCTCGGCATTTTGCACCGCGACATCAAGTCGCCGAACATCTTGGTGCGCGGCGACGGCGTGATCAAAGTCACCGACTTTGGCATCGCGCAGGTGCCCGCGGAAGAAGCGCGCAACACGGGCGGCATGGCCCCCGGAACCGGCGCGTACATGTCGCCCGAGCAAGTGCTGAATCAGCCGCTCGATCCGCGCGCCGATCTGTACTCGGCGGCGATCGTGCTCTACGAGATGCTAACCGGCGTCACGCCCTTCGACCGCCCGGAGCGCAGCGAGTTGATGGTGCGCGCCGCGCAAATCGAACAGGTGCCTGCGCCGCTGAGTTCGCTCCTCA
Source organism: Polyangiaceae bacterium (assembly GCA_035634635.1). Classification (GTDB taxonomy): domain Bacteria; phylum Myxococcota_A; class Polyangia; order Polyangiales; family Polyangiaceae; genus PMG-095. Next base: position 37,044 of record DASQCO010000019.1, on the reverse strand, counting down.
AGCTGTCACCCCCGGTTTTGGACATGCTGATGGCGCGTGCCCTGGCCAAAGACCCCACCCAACGCTTCGGTTCGGCGGTGGAATTCGGAGAGACATTCCGCAACGCGCTGGGCCTCCCGCCGACCCCCGGCTGGTCGCTCCAGCAAGAGCTCGCGGATGTGGCAAAGACGATGTCCCAGCTGCAACTGCCGGTACCGGCCGCGGCCGAACTCGGTCAGCAGGCGGCCCGCATGGGCACGGAACTCATGGCGGCATTTCGCAAATAGGGGTCAAACCCGGGCTTTGTGAGACCTCCTGGCGCGCGGTTGACAGTCTTTGGCCGCGCGTGCGAAACCCCCGGGGCCGCCGCCGGTACCTCGCGAAGATCCGCATGAAACACGCCTCCGTTGCCTCTCTAGTTGCGCTCGGCTTTTTGACCATTCCGGCGCTTGCGGACGCGCAGCCAAAACCCGCAGGCGCGGCTCCAGAAGCCGCACCGCGAGGTGCTGCTGACGCCGCTCCCGCAAACGCCCCCGCCAGCGCTGAAGCCCCCGCTGCGGATGACGCAGAAGAGGACGCGCCGGCTCCTGCGCCCGCGCCCGTTCCGGGCACGCCCAGCGGCAGCTTCACCCCCATGCCCGCTTGGCCCGAGCCCGGTAACGACGCCGCAGAGCTCAAGCGCCAAAACGCCGAGCGCCCGGCGACCGCTGGCCCGCGCCGCGGTGAGGGTGAAGTGTTCGCCGAGGATTGGTGGTCGCGTGCCCGCCCCGTGCTCGAGCTGCACGGTAACTTCCGCGTGCGCGCCGAGATGTTTTATCAGTTCGCGTTGGGGCGCGGTGATGCGCCGGCCGATGCGATGTGGCCGCAGCCCGCGGACAATTACTTTCGCGACATCGGCCAAGGGGAACACGGCCCCCAGAAGTGCACGCCTGACGAGCTCGGCGTAGGCAACAACAACAGCGGAACCAGCGCGACCCAAGGCTGCAAAAACAACACGCAGATGATGGGCAATCTGCGCTTCCGGCTGGATCCGGAACTGCACATTTCCGACAACCTGCGCGTCATCAGCCAGATCGACCTGTTCGATAACTTGGTGCTCGGTTCGACCCCTGAAGGGTACGGCAATACGCCTTCGTCGGGCGGCGGATATTCCGTCAACGCGCGCAGCGGCTACGTGCCGATTGGCTTCAACACCACGACCAGCGACACCCCCACCTCGGGCATCAATAGCGTTCGCGATAGCATTCGCGTCAAACGCGCTTGGGCAGAGTACGCAACGCCCGTGGGCGAGCTCCGATTCGGCCGCATGCCGAATCATTGGGGTCTCGGCATTTTGAACAACGCGGGCGACGGCTACGACGACAACTACCAGTCGACCATCGACCGCATCCAGTTCACCACCGGCCTCAAGCCGCTCGATTTGTATGTGACCGGCGCGTGGGACTTCATCAACGAAGGCGCTACCAGCGACAACATCGGCATCTACCGGGGCCAACCGTACGACCTCGCCCAGAGTGATGACGTCTCGCAGTACATGTTGGCCATCACGCGCCGCAAAGGCCGTGAAATGACTCGCCTCGCCCTGGCGCGTGGTGAAGTGGTGCTCAACGCCGGCATCCAGGTTCAATACCGGCATCAGCTGCTGGCCGATGACAACAACGGTGTCAAGGACGGCACCTGTGGGAGCAACGCCGCTAGCCTGAGCTGCGCTCCCGGTGACATTCAGTATCAACGCCGAGCCGCGTCCACTTGGACGCCCGACCTCTGGCTGCAACTCCTGTATAAGAAGTTCCGCTTCGAGGCGGAGGCTGTGACGATCCAGGGCAACATGGATAACAACAGCGCCGACAACAAGGCCAACGCAGCGCAAAACGTCGGTTACAAACTGCGTCAGTACGGCATCGCGACCGAAATCGAGCAGCGCCTGGTCGAAGACAAGCTGCGCCTCGGCTTCAACTTCGGCTGGGCCTCCGGCGACTCGGACGTGCAAGGGCTGGCACCGACGTACAACCCCAGTGCGTTCAACAACGGCGTGGATCAGCACGGCGATCACACCGACAAGACGTTCCGCTTCAATCCCGCGTACAGCGTCGATTTGATCCTGTATCGCAACATTCTGACGCGCGTGCAGGGCACCTATTTCTTCAAGCCCAGCGCTTCGTACGACTTCTTGCGCGACCCCAACGGTCAGAAGCTCGGTGGCGGTGTGGCCGCGATCTGGTCGCGCGCGTCCCAGTTCATGCAAGCCCCGGGTCAGGCGCACGACCTCGGCATCGAGTTGAACGCCAACGTCTACTTCCAATCGAAGGACGGCGGCCGGAACGACGATCCGAACAAGAAGGGTGGCTTCTTCACCAAGCTCGAATACGGCGTGCTCTTCCCGATGGCCGGTCTCGGCTACACTCCGGCGCAAGTGAGCACACTCAGCGGGCAAGGCTACTCCACCAGCACGAATACGGCCCAAACGCTGCGCTGGTACATGGGCGTGTTTTTCTGATTCGGCTACAGCTCTCCGCTGTTCCTCGAAAGCACTGAAAAAGCGGCCCGCATTGGCGGGTCGACGCGGCCTTGTGTACGCTTGGGCTCGGATGCACCGTCCGACGTCACTGACGCTTTGCGCGTTCCTCGCTCTTTTCGCCTCGTTTGGTTGCGGATCCACGAGCGATACGCCGAGCAACCCCGCCAACACGACGCCCGCAGTGTGCGATGCGCCGGGCTATCACGTCGACGCGGAGCCCATCCAACTCCCGAAGGTGCAGGCCAAGGTGAGCTTGCCGACTGGAGAGGTAGCAGCGGATTTGTTGATGCAGGTGTGCGGCATCGACACGTGCTTGCGCTACTTCACGGACGACAAAGGCGTACTGGCCAAGGAGCCTCCGCAGAAACTCGAGCGCCCCTCGCTGAAGTACGGTGATGGCTTCGACTTCGCCGAGCTGGCGATCCCACTCGACGAGCAGAACGCGAACGTCGGCGAGCTGATCGCCTTACCGCTGCCTGCGCTCGCGGAGGGCAGCGCGTTCCCCAAGAGCGGCGCGGTCACCAGCGGTGACGTCACGCTCCACATCGAAGCCGGCGGCAAGGTCGTGCACGACGAGCTCACCTACAGCGACCCAGCCGACCTCGTGCTGCGCAGCGTCGCGGTGCCCGTCGCAGACAGCCCGCAAGCACTGCCGCCGGAGCTCGGTTTCGAGCTCGCCTATGGCCTCGCTCCGCTCGGCAGCACCTTCTGCCCCGCAGCCAAAGTCAGCCTGAAAAACACGCTCAATTGGCCGCCGGGTACCGAAGCCGAAATCTTCATCCAAGGCCTGGACGTCGCCGAAGAGTGGGCGCCCTACGGCCAGTGGTTGCAAGTCGCGGACGCGCGCGTCTCGAGCGACGGCAAGAGCATCGACACGACGAGCGGCGGCATACCGATCTTGTCCTCGATCGCCGTGCGCCGAAAGTAAGGGACCACGCGCATGATTCGGCCGATCAGTAGCGCGTGGTGGACCTGCATGGCCGCCCTCGCGTTGTGCGCGTGCGGCAGCAACACGCCGAAAATCCCGCCGGAGCTCTTGGCCACCGGCGGCTGCAACTCGCCCGACTACCCGAGCGGTCCGTACGGCGTCGAGGAAGGCGACATTCTCGCGGATGCTTGTTTTCAAGGCTTTCGCGATCCGAGCAAGGTCAGCCACACGGAGAGCTCACTGCAAACGATCGCGTTTGCAGACTATTACGACCCCACCGGCAGCAAGGGCTACCGCTCGATCTTGATCAACACCGCGGCCGTGTGGTGTTCGGCTTGTCGCAGCGAGCACGAAGGCCTTCCCGAAAAGAACCGCGAGTACGCCGCGCAGGGCCTGCGCATCGTGAGCACGCTTTTTCAAAACGCCAAGGGCGATCCAGCCACTTTTCGCGATCTCAGCACGTGGGTCGACACGTTCGACTCCAATTACACCATGGTGCTCGATCCGGATTATCAGCTCGGAGCGTTCGCGCGCGCCGACACGGCGCCGCTGAACCTGGTCGTCGATGCGCGCACGATGAAGATCGAAAAGAAGTTGTTGGGCGACCAAGCGACCGTCCTCTGGCCGTTCATCGATGGGTCGCTCGCTCAGCCGTAACACCCTGCGCAAGCTCACGGTCTGGCTCGGGCGAGCGCTCGCGCTCTCGGCCCTGAGCGTGACGCCGAGGCTCAGCGCGCTCGAACCGGTGGACGTGTTCGGCACGCCCGTCGCGTTCGACATCACCAACGTTTCGACGCTGTCGTACAACGTCGACAACCGCGACACGCGCCCCAATCAAGTCTACACACTCGCCAACGACGACTGGGGCATGTTCTACAATCGCCTGAACGTGCTGGCCAACGGCGGCAAGTGGCAAGCGGGCCTGCGCCTGGACAACGCTTGGTTCTTCAGCTCGCCCGATCCCACGCAAATCGCGCTGGATTTGTACTATTCGCGGCCCGAGGCGCCCGGCGCAACACCGCCCCCGGTGTACTTCCGACAGAAGCTGCAAGAAGCCGGTGTCGAGCTCTCCAATCGTTACATCAATTGGATGTACCCGGCGAAGTACTACTTCACGTACACGAGTCCCGCCGTCGAGCTCGGCGTGGGTGACGTGTACGCCGCGTTCGGACGCGGCCTCGTACTCACGCTGCGCAAGCTCGACGAACTGGCGAGCGACACCACGCTGCGCGGCGCGCGCGTCACCGGACGCTTGCGTGGCAAACAACTCTCGCTGCGCGCGACGGCCCTTGCCGGCAGCCTGAACCCGCTGCGCATCGACCCCGCGAGCGGGCGCTACTTGGGCGTCGACTCGAGCGTCACTCCGGGCTTCCTCGCGGTCACCGAGGCCGGCATGCCGCGAGCCATCGCCACTGATTTCGTACCCGACACCGGCGATTGCAAAACCTTCGGCACGTGCAGCTACGCGCCCGACCGCATCGTCGGCGGACAAGCGGAACTGAGCCATAAGTCCGCCAAATTGGCGATTCAAGCCTCGCACCTGTTACGCAGCACGCCGCTCTCGAACGACGTCGTGCGCAGCGCCGATCGCATCACCACCGGCAGCGCCTCGTTCGAGCTCGCCGATCTCGCCGGCCACGGCGGCGCGTACCTCGAAGTCGCAGTCCAAGATCTGCATCACGCGGATCCCTCGACGCCCAAGCTCGCGCTCGGCCAAGCGGTGTACCTGAGCCTCAACTACCTCGCGGGTCCCCTCACCTTGCTGTTCGAAGGCAAGCACTACCGCCGCTTTTTCCCGCTGCTGGCCAACGTGAGCACCTTGCGCGCACGCGAGTTCAGCCTGCTTGCCGCGAGCGCGCCGCCCACCACCGAAGCGCTCTTCATCGACACCGCCTACGAAGGCTTCAACACCTGCGTCACCGGCGGACGCCTACGCGGCGACGTCGCGCTGTCGCGCATCGTCAGCGTGTACAGCTGGGCCGGCTACTACGAAACCTTCGCCGAATCGGTCGCCAACGAGAGCTGCGAAGTGAGCAAAGAAACGCGCAACCGCGTGCTCGACACCGCCGTCGGCGTCGAACTGCGCAGCCGCGATCGCCGCTCGAAAATGGACATCTCCTTCGGCAGCCGCGTCGACAACACCGATCGCGAATTGCCCACCGATCAAGGCCCAAGCAACGTCTTCTACCGCGAGGTATACACGCGCCACCAAGGCACCTGGTTCCTGGGCGGCCCCTTCAGCCTCGAACTGCAAGGCTGGCACCGCCGTCGCCATCAAACCCTCGGCGGCCCCGGCGAACCCTGGAGCGAAGGCGACGAACTCGTCGGCTTCGACTACGCACCCCATTGGTCGGTCGCCGCCGGCTTCTCGTATTCCAGCAATCCCGCCGTCCCCCCAACGTACGTCAACGGCCAACTCGGTTATCGCATCAGCTCCGACTCCAGCCTCTCTCTCTTCGTGGGCCAACGCCGCGGCGCCCTCCGCTGCGTCGGCGGCGTCTGCCGCGTCTTCCCCCCCTTCGAGGGCGCGTCACTAGATCTCACCCTCCGCTTCTAATATTTGGGGGTTAGCGGGCGCGGCACCCGCGCACCGTCGCGTAGCCCCCATCGCGCCCCGGCACACGGCACACGTTTCGACACGCAGCACCGTCATTGAACGACGAATCGCGAAGGGATTGAACCGCCAAGCCGCCAAGCCGCCAAGAAGAGGAAAGAAGAAGATTGGGGGTTCGTGATTTGCGGCGCACGGAGTCGTAGGTCAGGCCGTGCCCGTCGAACGTAAGATCCTGAGCGACGCTTTTCGCGCCCCCCCAAATTTCCATCGTGAGCTCGGGTGGGCACAATGGGCACTGGGACGCCGAGGGGAGTTGGCGGCTTGGCGGCTTGGCGGTCTCAGGGAGCCGCCCCGAGTCGCCGACCTTCCAAACACGAAGGTGCTCGTCCAGATGCGCGCAGGCGCGATGCGACGGGAACAGTGGCGCGCTTTGAGGTGCGTTGCTGGGTTGGGGGCGCCCCCATCTTTTTGGGAGCGCTAGGGTGTCGTTCGGGCGAGCGCGTCGGCGACGTCTTGGTCCAAGAGGGCGGCGTTGCCGGTGGTGTAGCCTTCTTGTTTTTTCAGGATGCGGCCGTCGCGGCCGATGAGAACGCTGTAGGGAGCGCTCGTTTTCGGATTGTAGAGCGCGACGACGCGGGTCTCTTGATCGAGCAAGATGGGGAACGAGATGCCGAGCTTGGACACGGTGGTTTTGACTTGTGCCACCGAGTCAGGACCGTCGATCGAGATGCCAAGGACGGTGAAGCCCTGGCCATGGTGTTCACGATACAGCGCGTCGAGGTGCGGCATGCCAGCGAGGCACGGTTCGCAGAAGGTGGCCCAGAAGTCGAGCAGCACGACTTCTTTGCCCAGGTGATCGCTCAGGCGTTCGCTCTTGCCGTCGGTCGTGGAGAGTTCGAAGTCCGGTGGAGAAAGCTGCGATTTGCCGTTCGCTGCGGGCGCGGACGCACCGCCGCTGCCTGAGCAGCCCGCGACGAAAACGAGCGCGCACGTGGCGAGCGAGCGAGCGACGAGGTATGAGCGCAAGGCGGAGCGACCCATCACATCTTGGCGAGCATGCCCTGCACCTGCGTCCAATACTTCGAGGTGGGGTCGGTGATGCCCATGGTGATTTGCACGATGGTCATCGTGCGCACGTCGATCAGCATGTTCAGCGGCGTCGCGTCTGAGTCGAAGTAGGCGCCCAACTTGAAGCCCGGATCGAGCACGAACGGGAACTTGACGGAGTGGGTCGAGAGCTTGGCCCAGTTCTGCGCGTCCACCGGCTGCGCGGGAAAGGAGTTGGCGTCCTCGAACAACGCGCCCAGCACTTCCAGGCCCAATGGGCGGAGAGTCGCGTACACGTTGTTGGTGTTCATTTCTTGGTACTCGCGCCGACATACGCCGCACCAAACTGCAGAGGCATTGACGGCGAGCAGCTTCACGCCCGTATGCCCATCCGGATCATAGAAGTCCGATAGCCGAACAGACTCGAACTTGCTCGCATCGTAGCCAGCCAAGTCTGGGTGCTTCCAACCCAAGAACGACAGGTTTTGGATCGTTGCGCCGACGGCGGTTCCGTACGGGCCTTTGGGGTACGCTGTCCATGAAGGCGTTGCCGCCGCTTGGGCCGGTCCCGCGCCGCCGTTGCTGGCCGCTCCGGGCCCCGCGCCTCCGTGGCTGGGCGGCAAGATTGCCGGCGCCGCGCCGTTGTCAGCCAGAGGACCCGGCTCGAGCGGGCTGCTCGAACAGCCAAGCAAGGAACCGGTCGCAGCAACTAGAACCGTAACGATGGACAGTTTCATGCGGGCCACCTGGCTAACTCAGAGCGACGAAACGAACGCGAATCACGAACCGACAGTGTACTTCAGTGCTAGAAAAACCGAGTACGATTCAGCACGGTAGCCCCGTGGTCCGCCCCGTCAAGCACTCGGCATTTTCTCGAATGGTTTCAGGCCTGGTTTCAAAGCGCAGCATGCTCAAGGTCATTTCACGCCTGGTCCTGTTTGGCGCGTTTGGGAGCTTCGCCAGCATGGCCTTCAGCGCCTGCTCGAAGAGTGAATGCCTGCGGGATGATTGTCGGACCTCGCTACCGAGTGACAGCATCGCTGACGAGCGCCCGGGGAGCGCGGGGAGTCCGGGCAGTGCCGGCAGTGGCGGTCAGCACAACGCGGGCGCGCCGAACGCTCCGGCCAAGTCGTGCAGCGCGAACGGCGAGTGCCCGGCGGACAAAGGCCAATCTTGCGTCGCGGGCACTTGTCGCGTCGCTTGCAGCTCGCACTTCGATTGCCAAGGCTTGGGTGAGTGCATCAGCGGGCTCGATGCCGCCGGTGTCTCGGGGCACTTCTGCGACCTCAGCCACGCACGCAAGGCGGGTCAGTTCTACACGCACTGCGCCGCCGGCACCGAGTGCGACGCAACCAACAACTTCTTCTGTGTTGGCGCAGGGACGGATGACGTCGACGCTTACTGCACGACAGACTGCACGGACGATTCGAGCTGTGCCCCGGGTTACGCGTGCACGCAGTTGATTCGTAACCCGTGTCAAAGCGTCTGTGGCCTCAAAGGCAACACTCGCGATCGTCAGTGTATCCCGAGCGATCAGATCAGCCAGCAAGACGGTGACGCCAAGCCCTATCAATGCGGCAATCGCGGAGTGACGCGCAATGTCTGCCGGCCGCGCAAGTTCTGTAGCCCCTGCCAGAACGACGGCGACTGCATGGCGGTCAGCAATCAGGTGTGCGCCAAAGACGAAAAGAGCGACACCAAGATCTGCACGCAGCTGTGTGATTTGAAGCACCCATCATGCCCGTGGGGCAGTGCTGCAAAATGCGGCATCTGGGATACGGATCTAAACCAACCGACCTGCGAGCATCGCTCCGGAAGCTGCATCGGCACGGGCAAGAGCTGCGAGCCCTGTCTGAAAGATGCGGACTGTGGCGCGAACGGCGCGTGCAACGCCTCGAGCTTCACTGGCGAGCGTTGGTGCGTCGACTTCAGCGTGAGCTGCAGCTGCGGTGACAAGGCGGACGCGAACGGTCTTTGTACTGGCGGCGGCTGCCCGAAAACCCCAGGCGGCCTGCCCATGCTCTGTGCCGACGCCACGCCGGACACTCCAGACAGCGGTTATTGTCCCGGCGCGTATACGTCGACCGCGCTCGACGCATCACCCCAAATGGGCTGCTGGCCGGCGAACTGAAACGCGCCAACATTGGTGACAGCGAACGAGGCGGCGAGAGTCGTCACTCGCAACGAGCGTCGTAGACGACCCGCCCCGACACAAGAGGAGTGAGTCGTGTAGGTGAACGTCGTTCAACCGCCTCAGCGAACGCTTGGCCGGACATTGATTGCGACGTGACTGAACGCGAGCTGTGCATCAACTCCGTAGCCGCGTCGTCTAACCGCGGTCGATGTGGGTTCTGGGTTGGTGGGATCACGTATCAGGATGGGTCAGACAAGTTTCATCTGCGCCGAGACCTGCTGTAGACTCCGCCCGCCGTCGATTTTGATAAACGCCGGATTGAAGGGAACGCGCCGAACCGCATGGTGGTGGTGGGTAGCGCCCTGGACACGTTAAGGAGTCCTTTCGCATGAACTTGAAAAATCGCTTGAAGCCGTTAACCGCTGTCGCGTTCTCCGTACTCGCCCTCTCGACCGTGATTGCCGGTTGTAGCGATATCAGTAAGGTCCAAGACGCCGCCTGCTGCAAAGAGTTCGAAGCGGGCGCGGACATGACCAATGTCGACTTCGGCGTCGACGCCAGCATCAAGGGTTCGTTCTCCGCGTTCGCCTCGGCCGCCTCGGACCTCTCCGCAGTGGGCACTGGCTCGATCTCGGACGTGACCACCGCATGCCGCAACATTGCGCTCGACCTCGGCGCTGAATCAGACGCAGTGACGGCCACGGGCACCGCGGGCCTCACCGGCTGGTGTGATCTGGCCAAGGCGCAGATCAGCGCGAACTTCGGCGCAAGCGGCAAACTCGCCGGCAGCATCTCCGTGGACTTCGAACCGCCGAAGTGCACGGCGTCGATCTCCGCTCAGGCCAATTGTCAGGCGTCCTGCAATGCGAGCGCCGAGTGTGACCTGAAAGCCAACCCGCCGAAATGTACCGGTGGCACGCTGCAGGTCGAGTGCGGCGGCACCTGCACCGCCTCCGGCTCAGCGGACGTGGCCTGCACCGGCAGCTGCACTGGCAGCTGCTCCGGTAGCTGCAAGGCGAGCGGCGGCGTGAAGGTGGACTGCAAGGGCAAGTGCGACGGCACCTGCACGGCGGGCGCTGCTGGTGGTGCGACCGAGAAGGGCACCGGCATTCAGGCCGACGGCAAGTGCGACGGTCAGTGTGATGGCACCTGCACGCTCGATGCGGACGCACCGAGCATCAAGTGCACCGGCCAATGTGACGGCCACTGCGACGCGGCGTGCAAGGGCAGCGCAGACGTGAAGGTCAAGTGCGACGGCAAGTGCGACGTCGAGGCTACCCCGCTCAAGTGCGAGGGCGGCACGCTCGAAGGCGGCTGCAGTGCCGACGTGGACTGCCAAGGTAGCTGCAACGCCAGCGCCAGCGCCAAGGCGGAGTGCTCGCCGCCGAGCGTCGCCGTGGTGGCTGAGGCCAAGGGCAGCCTGAGCGCCGAAGGCAAGGTGCAATACCAGACGGCGATCGCTTCGCTCGAAGCAAACTTGCCGAACATCTTCGTGGTGTTCAAGGCGCGCGGTGCGAACTTCACCGCGGGCATCGAGGGTGCGATCAAGGCGGGTGGCCACATCACGGCCAGCGGCAAGCTCGGCGCCAAGGGCGCGGTTTGCGGCGTGCTGATCGCGTCCACGATCGGCACGGCGTCGGAGAACTTCGCAGCGTCGCTCAGCGCGGCTGGCACCGTTGCCGGCGCGGTTGGCGTCAAGTGAACTGAACGGCACTAGTTAGTTCGCGACGGCGCGATCCCCCACGGGGTCGCGCCGTTCGTGTTTTTGTGCGAGCAGGATTGCAACGTCCCAGTTCGAGATCCGGCTTTTTTCTCAAGTCCACGCGCGAACGGTCGTTCCGAGTTCACGGAGAGATGTCCGTCGCTCAACATCTGCAATCGCGCTCGGTATTGGACGGGAAATACGCGCTCGTGCGAGAGATCGGCTCCGGAGCGAGTGGCAGGGTGTACGAAGCCGAACACTTGGTGGTCGGCAAATTCGTCGCCATCAAGGTGATGCACCGAGAGGCATTCGCGGAACCGGATCAGCGCGATCAGTTCGTCAGCGAGGCCCGCGCCGCGGCGCGCATCGCCCACCCCAATGTGGTCGACATTCACGACCTGGGCGTGACGCCCGATGGCGTGCCCTACCTGGTGATGGAGCTGCTGCGCGGCGAAACGCTCGACGAGATCATCGGTGGGCGCGGCGCACTTCCGCCACAGTATGCGTGTGAGCTGATGCTGCAGGTGTTGGCAGCGCTATCCGCGGCGCACGCTCAGGGCTTCTTGCACTGCGATTTGAAGCCCGCCAACGTGATGGTCGTTCACCCGCGGCCCGATCGCCCGCACGTCAAAGTCTTGGATTTCGGCATTGCCCGTCGCATGTTCGAAGAGAACGGTCGCGCAGCCCGCGGCTCGGGCGGCACGCCGATGTTCATGTCACCCGAGCAAGCGCGCGGCGATGTCGTCGACGTGCGCAGCGACATCTATTCAGCCTCCGCGATGCTGTACGCGATGCTCGCCGGGCGCGAGCCGTTCGAAGGGCACACCTCTGCCGCGGTGTTGAAGCGCGTAACGGCCGGCGACTTCGCGCCGCTGCACAAGGTCAATCCGCAGGTTCCGAAATTGCTGGCCACAATCGTCGAGCGCGGCATGGCAACCACACCGCGGCGCCGCATCGACAGCGCCGAAGAGTTCGCCGAGCTCCTGCATCCGTTCATCGGGGGCGCCACCGCCGCGATCTCGCTCGGCCCACAACGCCGGATCGCAAGCGATCCGATCCCGCTCATGCCGTCGCAACGCGAGGTCAAGATTCAGGAAACGGTCACCCCGGAACGCGCGCCGCGCGAGTCGTCCGTGATCCCGATCCGCGTCGCTTCGTACGACCGCGGGGTGACCGACTCATTGCTGGTCGCTCCCCGCTTTCCACGCTCAGCGAACTCGCCACGGCTCGAAGTTGGCAAGGACTTCATGCCCCGCCAGGGTGAACCTGGCTGGCGGGAAGCCGAAGAACGTCGAATCTCCACGCAGGCGCCCACCGTGCGCCGCGCGACTCAAAACGCCTGGCCCGCCCTGATCGCGACGGGCATCGGCTTCGGCTTGGGCGTGGCCATCGCCTACCTGAGCGGCGCCCTCTAAGAGCAGAGCGACCGCGGCCAAAGCGCCGGTGCGCGCGAAGCGCCGCACGCTCGAGCCGAGCTTCCCTGTTCGCCCGCCGTGAGCGGAGTAAAGCGACGCTGCCCACAAACTTTGGTGCGCGCGAAGCGCCGCACGCTCGCGCCGGGCGCGCGGGAAGCACCAACAGCCGCATTCCCGGAACCAAAACGAGCGAAAAGTCTTGGAAGACCAGATCACGATCAGCCAATGAGATGGAGACCTACAAAGAGCTGACCGAACAGGCGCCTGCTTTCCCTCAGCTTCAGCGCGGGCGGCCCAGCGCCACCGTCCGAGCCTGCGCAAACGAGAGTCTCCCATCGCGCGCCGCAAGCGCCGCGCGTCAATCTCGCACCACGCAGCCAGCCTTTTTTCGCACCCAGCCGGAATCCCCCCAAACGAGTTTGACAGACCCCGGGTTCGGCTCTACGCCCCCTGCGCCATGAGCGAACCGACGATTGCTGCGCGCGAAATCGGACCGGATGATCCGGTGCCCGGGGTCAAACACGTGATCTTGGTGATGAGCGGCAAAGGCGGGGTCGGTAAGAGCACCGTGGCCTCCAATTTGGCGCTCGCGCTCTCGCGCATGGGCCACGCGGTAGGTTTGCTCGACGCCGACATCTACGGCCCCAGCATCCCCACCATGTTCGGCATCACCGGACAGCCCCACAGCGACGGCAAGCAGATCCAGCCGCTCGAGCGCTTCGGCGTGAAGCTGATGAGCATCGGCTTCTTGCTCGAGGATCCCAAGGCAGCGGTGGTTTGGCGCGGTCCGATGTTGCACGGGGCGCTGCTCCAGTTCTTGAAGGACGTGAACTGGGGCAAGCTCGATTTTTTGCTGCTCGACCTGCCCCCCGGCACGGGCGACGTGTCGCTCACGCTTTCGCAAAAAGTGCGCAGCACGGGCGCCGTGATCGTCACGACACCGCAAGAAGTGGCGCTACAGGATGTGTATAAGTCCGTCTCGATGGCGCAGAAGGTGGGCATCCCCCTGCTCGGCGTGGTCGAAAACGAGAGCTACTACGTGTGTGACGGCTGCGAGAAACGCCACGAGCTGTTTGGCAGCGGGGGCGGACAAAGCGTCGCCGATTTTGCAAAGGCCCCCCTCCTCGGCCAAATTCCACTCCACCCGACGGTGCGCCAGTGGGGTGACGCCGGGACGCCCGTGGTTCAAGCTGCTCCAGAATCCGAAACTGCGCGCGCATTCGTGGCTGTCGCCACGAAACTCGTGGAAAACTTGGAGCAGGGCGAGCCCGAGGCCGGCCTGTTGATCGATCGCAGCGGCGGTGTAAACCGACGCCTCCCCATCGCTCGCTGAACGGGTCTGCAGCTCGTCCACGAATCCGAAACTGAATCAGCCGCCTCGCCGAAGATTGGCAGGCGGCTGCAAGAGAGATATAGGGCTCTCGCCACCCGCCATGACGTCCACCGACACCATTTCAACCGACGCAACGTCCACTCCCAGCGCCGTGAGCGACAGCACGCAAGTGCCCGTCACCACTGACGCATCCACCACCACCCCGAGCGACGCGAGCGAGAGCGCGCCCGCGCCGGCAAGCGTTACCGCAACTAGCGGTGACACCTCCGGTGACGACTCGGAAGGTGAGAGCGAGGGCGAAGGCAGCGAGGGTGAAGGCGAGAGCGCAGAAGCTGGGCCAGCCGGCGCGACTGCATCTGACAAACCGAAGAAGAAGCGCCGCCGCAAGAAGAAGCGTCCCGGCGCCGGTCCCGCGAATCCCGAAGCGCGTGAAGGCGCCGCCGCCGCTCGTCAGCAGCATCACCGCGCGAGCGACCGCGCACCGTTTCACACCGGCGAGGAAGTGTTCGGCAAAGTGACCGCGGTGCTCGAGACCGCGATCATGGTCGACCTCTCGGGTAAAGCGCTGGCCATCTTCGATCGCAACGAGATGGAGCCGGATGACTTGGTGCCCGCGGTCGGCGATCGCTTCGTCGCGCGCGTCCACAACGACGGCGTGCGTGGTGGTTTGGTCGTGCTCACGCGCAAGCCGCTCCGCGAAGAAGAGGCAAAGCCCAAGGTCGAGCAAGCTGCCAAAGATGGCTCGCTAGTCGCTGGCTTGATCACCGGTGTGATCAAGGGCGGCGTCGAAGTCGACATCGACGGCTTGCGTGCGTTCGCCCCCGCTTCAGGCATGGATTTGCACCCGGCCAACGCGAACTTCGCGGTGCTGGTCGGACAGCGCGTCGATTTCAAGGTCGTCCAATACGAAAAGGGCGGCCGAGATGTGGTCGTTTCGCGCCGGCCAATGCTGGAAGCGGAAGCGCACGAGCGACGCAAGCACGCCATCACCTTGCTCCAAGAGGGCCAGGTGATGAACGGCGTCGTGCGCACGGTCGTGGAATGGGGCGCCTTCGTCGCGCTGCCCGAGGCCGAAAATCTGGAAGGCCTGGTCCACGCTTCCGAGGCGAGCCATGACTCGCGCGTGCCGTTGACGGAGTTGTTCCGTGCCGGCGATCGCATCGAAGTCAAGATCACGAAGATCGACGAACGCGGGAAGATCTGGCTCAGCCGCAAGGCCTTGGTCGAGGACCCGTGGGCCGTCGCCAAACAGAAGTACGCGCAAGGCTCGCAGCACAAGGGCAAGGTCACGCGGCTCGAAAAGTTCGGCGCCTTCGTCGAACTCGAACCGAGCATCGAAGGTTTGCTGCACGTCGCCGATCTGTCGCTCGAGCGCATCGAGCACCCGGAAGCGGTGTTGAAGCTCGAGCAAGAGGTCGAGGTGCTCGTGCATCACTTCGATCCGCGCTCGAAGAAGCTCACCTTCCATTTGGCGCCGAAGCCGGAGCACGCGAATGAAGCCCCGCAGAAGATCGTGCGCAACGCGCTCGTCAAAGCCGAGGTGGTCAAAGGTGAGGCCGCGGGCGTTCTCGTACGCTTGATGGGTGTTACGGGACGCGCCGCGCGCGGCTTCATCCCGGGCGCTCAAACCGGCACGCAGCGCGGCACAGATCTGCGCAAGGTCTTCAAGCCGGGCACCGTCTTGGACCTGAAGGTGGTCGACTTGGACCCGCGCACGGGCGAGCCGAAACTCAGCCTGCGCGGCTTCAAAGAGGACGAAGAGCGGCGCGCGCACAAAGAGTATCGCGCCAAGCTCAAGGCCGAGGGCGGCTTCGGCACCCTGGGGGACCTCCTTAAGGCTCGTCTCGGCGCCAGCGAATCGAAGTAAGAAAATCGGCAGCCCGGTGAGGTTTCTTACCGGGCGGTCAACCCCTCGTAATTACTGTCATTTTACACCGATCGCGGCGGCAGGGTTGGGCTTTTCGAGCACTTCTCGCCAAGCTTCGGCGACGAGCGGTTGTCTGACTGGGTAGTGCTACTCTATCTTGGACCGAGGCCGCATACCCACGAGGTTTCCGCACGCGTGAGCGTGCGCTCAGCGATGTCCAAGCGAACGGATCGCGAACTGGTTGACGCTGCCCGCGAGGGGGACAGTGAAGCATTCGGCACGCTGGTGCGCCGACATCAGCAGCGCATCTACCGGCTCGCGTTGCATTTGCTGCGTGACGCTGCGGAGGCAGAAGACGCGACCCAAGAAACCTTCGTGCGCGCCTATGGGGCGCTCGATCGCTTCGACGGTCGGAGCGAGGCGTTCACCTGGATCTATCGCATCGCCGTGAACCTGTCGTTGAACGTGATTCGCGCGCGCAAGCCTAACCGCAAAGCGGTGCCCGCCGACGATCCGCGCCTCGAAGGCGTGCTGGTCGAGACGCGCGCGGGCAGCGCCAGTCCGCTCGGTGACAGCGAGAATCGCGAGCTCGGCCGCGTATTGTGTGAGGGCATGGACGCGCTGAGCGATACCCTACGCACCACGCTGATCTTGGTCGGTGTGGATGGGCTGAGTCACGCGCAAGCGGGTGAAGTACTCGGCTGCCCCGAGGGCACCGTGGCCTGGCGCGTCCACGAAGCGCGCAAGAAGCTCAAGGTGTTCTTGGTCGAACGCGGCTTCGCGCCGCAGGGCGAAGAGGGCGCTGCGTGAGCGATCGAAGATCATCTTCCGACCTCGGTTCGAACGCCGAGGCCTCACTCGCTGCGTTTCCGTTCCCCGAGCGCGATTGGGAGCGCGACGCGCGCGCCATCGAAGCACGCCTCGGCAGCGGCCTGCGCGGCTCGACGGACGCAGCGCTCCTGGCGGCGCCGTTGCCGAGCGAAGCAGACGAGCCGAGCGCCCTGTCGGCCACTGCCACTCCGCTGACCAACTCCGGCGTGCGCACGCAAAGCTTGGCCGAACTGGCACGGCGCAGCGTCGAGAAGAAGCAGGCCACCGAGCGTCAGATGGCGCGCGAAAGCCTCGCGCTCGCCGCGCTCAACGCTCAGCAACGCCCAAAGCCCACGCAGGCCGATGCGCTGCCCACGCCAGCGAACGTCAATGGCGTCGCCACAGCGAGTAGCGGTGTCGCCAATCATGTCGCGGCGGGCAGCGCCGTCCGCGACAACGCCGCGGCTGTACCGGCCAAGCCCTTCCCCAAAGTTGCGCTCGCACTCCCCGCCCTCGCGTTGGCCGCCGCCGCGCTGCTCTGGTTCCGGCAGCCCACGCCCGAGCCCGCGCCGCTGGTCAGCAACGAGCCCACGCCGGCCACTGCGACTGCGGTCGCGCCGAGCGCGCCGGCTGCGAGCGCAGTGGCGCACAACGAGCCGACTCCAACTGAGGACGCTCCGCGCGGCATCGACCCGAGCACCTTGCCCGACCAAGACACGCCCGGCTCGAATGCTGAAGCGAGCAAAGCGCCTGCGGTTGCCACGGCCGTAGCCAAAGCCGGAAGCAGCAAACCGCAAACCAAGCCGAAGCAAGCCGCCGCCGACCCCGGCAGTGACCTCCCGCCTGACCCGGCGCTCCGCCCGGCCGACAGCCGCGGCGGTGAGCTGCCGGCCAAGCCGACCACAGGCGCGGTCCAAGCCGCACTCGGTTCGGTAATGAGCGGCGCGCGCCATTGCGTGGCGGGTGACGAAGCGCCTTCGCGCGCCGTGGTCGTTTTCGGTTCGGATGGCCGCGTGCAGCAGGTCACCGTGAGCGGCGCTGCGGCGGGCAAGTCCTCTGCCTCGTGCATTGAGGCTCAGCTCAGCCGGGCGCGGGTCCAGCCGTTCGCAGCCTCGAGTTTCAGTGTCAACGCCACGGTGCGCCCGGAATAGCCGTCGCTGAACGCAATTTCAGAAGAAAACGCAAGTTCCCGGCCATGGAAGCCGGAGAGCGCGTTGACAAGCCCAAAAGCTTCGCTCATAGTCCCGGCCCCTCGCGCCCAACCGGGCCCTTTTTGAAGGTATTCTGATGGTTTCTTCCACTCGGCAGACTGAACGTCGTCGGTATATCCGAGCGCGCAGCCAAGGCGCCAACAACAAGGGCAGCCAAACGCCCAAATTTCCGGTTCACCCCGAGGGTTATGACCCCAAGGCGCAAGACGCGCGCAAGCCGAAGGCCTGACGCACACCGCGCCAGCTCTGCATACTCTCGAGGATTAAAAGGCGATGGCCAATCACCCGTCCGCAGATAAACGTAACCGTCAGCGCCTCGTGCGCGCCGAGCGCAACCAAGCCGTGCGCAGTGCTCTCCGCACCGCCGTCAAGAAGGCACGCGCTGCAATCGCCGCCGGCAATACCGACGCCGCGAAGGGCCCCGTGGCCGCCGCGTCCGTCGCGCTGGCCAAGGCCGTGAGCAAGGGCGTCATTCACTCGAAGAACGCCTCGCGCACGACCTCGCGCATCCAAGCCGCGCTCCACAAAGCCGCACGCTGAGCCGTTTTTCCGCGTTCGTTTGCGCTCTGGTCGATCGTGCCAGAGCGCGTTCGAACGAACGCGAGTCGCTGACTTTGCCAATTGGCCGAGCCGGCATGCTACGCTGATCCGCGTGCGTGCGAATGTTGCGCGTACGCGGGAGACGTTGCGGCCATGCCGAGCCTGGAACAGGACACCGAAAGCGAGCTGAGTGGGCTCGTCGGAGCCACGGTCGGCGGTAAATACCGCATCGACCGCATCATCGGCCGCGGTGGCATGGGCGCGGTCTTTCAGGCGACCAATCTTGCCATCGGCAAGCGAGTTGCGCTCAAGTTCCTCGATCACGAGGCGGCGCAAAATCGCGAGGCCTGTCTGCGCTTCCAGCGTGAAGCTGAGGCGGCCGGTATGGCCGAGAGCGCACACATCGTGCAAATCTTCGATTCCGGCGTGACCGACGGGGGGCTGCCGTTCCTGGTGATGGAGCTCCTGACCGGCGAAGACTTGCGTGCGCGGCTGCGGCGTGAAGGGCGACTGAGTGTCCCGGCCGCCCTGCGCATCGTGGGCCAAGTCTTGCGCGCGCTGCTTCGTGCACACGAAGCAGGCATCGTGCACCGGGATCTCAAGCCGGACAACGTCTTCCTGTGTGCGCGCGACGACGATCCGTCGTTCGTGAAGCTCGTGGACTTCGGGATTTCCAAAGTCGCCCATTCACGCCCCGCGGATACGCTCACGCGACGCGGCACGGTGCTCGGTACGGCATTCTACATGTCACCCGAGCAAGCGCAGTCGTTCGCCGACATCGATGGGCGCACGGACTTGTTCAGCGTCGGCGCGATCTTGTTCGAAATGCTCGCAGGTAAGCCGCCGCACGTGGCTCCCACCTACGAAGCCGTATTAATTGCGATCTGCACCCACGACGCCGTGGACGTGCGCACACTCGCACCCGAGGTTCCCGCACCGGTCGCGGCGCTGGTCGCGCACGCATTGCAGCGCGAGCGCGATCAGCGCTTTCAATCGGCTCGAGAGTTCCTGAACGCGATCTCCGAGCTCGACGCAGCCTACGCCGTGGAGGGGACTCCGAGCGCGGCTTCCGCGAACACGCCCTCGGTCGCACCGTCCGGAGGCAAGCGCTACAACACCTTGGTCGCGAGCATCGTGGCTACCCTCGCCGGCTTCGCTTTGACCGCGTACTTCGTGTCGCGCAGCAACGACGCAAACAAGGTCAACGTCGTCCAAGAAGCAGCGCCGAAAGCGACGCTCTCACCGGTGACCGCGGTCAGTAGCGCCGCGAGTCTGCCTGTGGTTTTGCCCGTAGACAGCGCGGCGAACGCCGCACCACGAACGGCCCCGGCGCACGTCCCGAGCACGAGCAGCTTGCGGCGCCCGCCCGCGCCGAAGCCCAGCACTCACGTCGCCTCCGGCCTGCAACTCAGCACCAAAGAGCCCTGATCCGACTCCGCGGGTTTTGGCGGGATCGGACCACCAAGCGGCAAAAACGTGATAGCGAAAGGCGATGCGCTTCCGCGCCGTTTCTGGCCATCTGCTGGCGTTCTTGCTCGGGGCTATCCCGCGCGTAGCCCTCGCCGCGGAGCCCGATCCGGCCGCCGCCACCGCTAGCACCGAAGCAACGGCCGAAGCCCGACGCCACTTCAAACTCGGCATCAAACTGTATCAGGACACCAATTATCCTGGTGCACTCGCCGAGTTCGAAGCGGCGTACGCGGCCAAACCTGGCCCAGGTTCGCTGCAGAACATCGCGCTTTGCCAGAAGGCGCTGTTTCGCTACCGCGAGGCGGCGACCACGCTCGAGCAATTGCTGAAGGCGCACGGCAGCGAGCTCAGTGAAGGTGAAACCAAAGCCGTCACCGATGCCATCACCGAGCTGCACGGCCTGGTCGGTTCCATCGTCGTCACGGTCGATCCGAGCGACGCAAAGGTCACGCTCGACGGTCGCGCGGTGCCCCCCTCGGAGCTGCGCTCCGGCGTGGAAGTGAATGTCGGTGAGCACACGCTGATCGCTGATTTGGCCGGCTACGCCCGGTTGTCGCGCGTCGTGCGCGTCGCATCCGGACAAAAGGCCTTGCCCGTCGAGCTGAAGCTCAAGGCGACAGACGGCTTCCTGAGCATCGTTGCCAGCGATCCCCGCGCGGCGATCGCCGTGGATGGCACCACGCGCGCGTTTCATGAATGGCGCGGCGGCGTCAAACCAGACACCGACCATTTGATCCAGGTCTTCCGCGAAGGCTACGAGAGCTTCGAGACCACCGCCACCGTCGCGCTCGGCAAAACGCTGGAAGTGCGCGCCGAGCTCGGACCACACATCGGCAGCGATACCACCGAAGTTCCAGTCGAAAAATCGGACAGCATGCCGGCTCCCCCGCCGCCGCGCGTGCCGCGCGGCTACTACGGGCTAGTCACGCTCGGGGTACTCGCGCTCGGGCAACACCCGCTGCAACTGACCGCAACGCGCGCGGACAGCACCATGGGCAGCATCGGCCTCCGCCCCGGCTATCGCATCTCGGCGCCAATCGCCGCAGAATTCATGCTCGATTTCGGCAAGCTCGACGTCAAGGACGCCAAGAGCGAAGACAGCACGACGCCCCGCCACTACACGCTCAGCGCGTTCCGCTTCGGTCCCAACCTGCGCTTGATGACGACCGGCAAAAAGCTGCGCTTCATTTCGACGATCGGCGCAGGCGCCGTGTACCACAAGCTCGTGCTCGATCCGATCGTGGGGGACCCGAACCTCACCGGTGGCACGACCAAGGGCTTCGATCCTTATTTCTTGCTCGAGCTCGGCGCGCAATGGAGCATCAAGCGCTTCTTGCTCGGTGCAGCGGTCATCGCGACGATCGACGGCGCGACCAGCCTGAACAAGCAGAACCTGGAGGGCGCCAACAAGGCGTTCGGCAACACCAACACGCTGCCGCTGTTCGGCATCGCCGTCCACGGCGGCTACAGCCTCTGGTAACCCCACCGATTCAACGCCGACTCACGGCCCATTCACGCTCACCGAATGCGTCACCGCGCCGCCAATCCAAAGCGTTCGACGGCGCGAGACGAGAGGGATGAACCGCCAAGACGCCAAGACGCCAGAAGATGGAGAGAAGAGAGAGATTTTGGGGTCGATGTGCGCGACCCAACGCATCAATGATCTAGTCGTTCTACGAACGAACAGTCGTTCGACGAGTGTCGCGTCAGTTGGGGACGAAAGCGCGGTACCGATCGTCACCAAGAACCGGCAAGCGCAACCCCAATCCTTTCCTCTTCTGGCGTCTTGGCGTCTTGGCGGTTCAATCTCAGGGGCCGAGCTGCGCCGAGAATAGCGCGCGCTTCGAGGTGCGATGCTGGAGTGCGAGCGCCCAAATCTCAGCGGCGCGTTGAGTCGGGCTCATGGGACTGCAAAGATCGACTATCCCGAAAAGTTCGGCAACTGGAGAGGCCCATCGGGGCCGCGGGCGTCGGTGTCGAGATCGCCGGCAAAATAGCTACGAATTCGACGCAAAGGGGCTGCCTTCCGGCTTTACTCGGCCCCCGTCCTGGCCCACGCTCCCGGTTCGAATAACCGCTCATAAGCAACAGAGTCAGTGGGAGAAATTAGAGGCAGCGATGACCGAGACCAACGCCATCGAATCGTACTCCGTTGAAAATCGCACGTTTGCGCCAAGCGCAGAGTTCGTGCAAGGCGCGCGCATCGCGTCGCGGGAAAAGTACGACGAGCTGTACAAAGAGAGCATCGAGTCGCCCGCTACATTTTGGCAGCGAGAGACTGCGGATCTCGTGTTCCGGAAGCCGTGGAGCACGCTTTGCGAGTGGCAATTGCCCCACTCCAAGTGGTTCGTCGGTGCGGAACTCAACGCCAGTGAGAGCTGCCTCGATCGGCATTTGAAGACCGCGACCAAGGACAAGGCCGCGATCATCTGGGAAACCGAACCAGGCGAGTCGGTCACTTGGACCTACGGCGAGCTGCACCAAAAAGTGGTCGCGTTCGCGGCCGTGCTGCGAGGCCTCGGTGTCAAGAAGGGCGATCGCGTCGCGATCTACATGGGCATGGTGCCGGAAGTAGTCGTCGGCATGCTGGCCTGCGCGCGGATCGGCGCGCCGCACACCGTGGTATTCGGCGGCTTTGCCGCGGAATCACTGCGTGATCGCATCAATGATTGCGGTGCCAAAGTCGTGCTCACACAAGACGGCGCGCTCCGCCGCGGCAACGTCGTGCCGCTCAAGGCCACCGTCGATCGCGCGCTCGAGGGCACGAAGTCGGTGGAAAAGGTCGTGGTCCTCGCGCGCCTTGGCGAAAAGATCGACTCCAAGCTCGTCGCCGGGCGCGATCTGGATTGGTACGAGGCCGTCAAAGCTGCCGATCCCGCGCAGGGCGGTGCGGAAGTGGTCGAATCCGAGCACCCGCTGTTCATCCTGTACACCTCGGGTTCGACCGGCAAACCCAAGGGCGTCCTCCACACCACCGCGGGCTACCTCGCGGGCACGCACCTCACCACCAAGTACATCTTCGATCTGAAAGACAACGACGTGTACTGGTGCACCGCCGACGTCGGTTGGATCACCGGGCACAGCTACCTCGTGTACGGCCCGCTCTCCAATGGCGCGACCTGCCTCTTGTACGAGGGCGCGCCGAATCAGCCAGATTGGGGCCGCTTTTGGCAGCTGATCGAGAAGCACAAGGTGACGGTGCTGTACACCGCGCCAACCGCGATTCGCGCCTTCATCCGCGCGGGGAACGAGTGGCCCGCCAAGTCGGATCTGTCGAGTTTGCGTTTGCTCGGCAGCGTCGGTGAGCCGATCAATCCCGAGGCGTGGATGTGGTATCGCGAACATGTAGGCAAGAACCGCTGCCCAATCGTAGACACGTGGTGGCAGACCGAAACCGGCGCGATCATGCTCACTACCCTGCCCGGCGCGCACTCCACCAAGCCCGGCTCCACAGGCCTGCCGTTCTTCGGCGTTGTTCCAGAAGTGGTCAGCCAAGAAGGCAAGAAGGTGGGCGCCGGTGAAGGCGGTTTGCTCGTACTCAAGAAACCGTGGCCCAGCATGCTGCGCACGATCTACGGCGACGACGAGCGCTTCAAGCAAGCGTACTGGAGCGAGATCCCCGGCGTGTACTTCACCGGTGACGGCGCGCGTGAAGACGCGGACGGCTACTTCCACGTCGTGGGCCGCATCGACGACGTGCTCAATGTTTCCGGTCATCGCATCGGCACGGCGGAAATCGAAAGCGCACTCGTGGCTCACCCAGCCGTCGCAGAAGCGGCGGCGGTCGGTCGCCCTGATGACTTGAAGGGCCAGGCTCTAGTCGTGTTCGTCACACTAAAGCCACCGAACACGGCTTCGCCCGAAATGGAGAAGACGCTCGCCGAGCACGTCGCCAACGAAATCGGCAAGTTCGCCCGCCCGGACTCGGTGCGCTTCGCGGATAGCCTGCCCAAGACGCGCAGCGGCAAGATCATGCGCCGTTTGCTGAAGGACATCGCCTCCGGCCGCGAGACCAAGGGTGACGTGTCGACGCTCGAAGATCTGAGCGTGCTCGCGAAGTTGCGCGAAGAGTGAGCGCGCGCGTGCTGTCCGCGTTTGAGCGCGGACAGCACCGCGTTGATTGGCTAGACTCGCGCCGTGCGAGCAATCGTGATCGGCGCGGGTCGTGGCAGTCGCCTCGGCCACAACACAGACGAAATCCCCAAGACGCTGGTCGAGGTCATGGGTCGCCCCATGCTCGATTGGATTTTGGAAGCGCTCGCCAGCGCCGGGTTCTCGCGCAAGGACGTCGTGTTCGTGTGTGGCTACGCCGAAGACGTCGTGCGCGCGCGCTACCCCGAATTCACGTTCGTGCGAAACGCGGACTGGGCCAACAACAACATCTTACTGTCGCTGCTATGTGCTCGAGAGCACCTCGCGGGCGGCTTCCTCTCGACGTACGCCGACATCGTCTACGACGGCGAAATCGTGCAAAAGCTGGTCGCCTCGCAGGCCGACATCGCGCTCGGCTGCGACACCGCCTGGCGCCGCCGCTATGTCGGCAGAACCGAACACCCGGAAACCGACGCAGAAAAGCTGCGCGCGGACGGCACGCGCGTGGTCGAAATCAGCCGCACGATCCCGAGCGAGGCCGCGCAGGGTGAGTTCATCGGAGTAATGAAGCACAGCGATGCGGGCGCGCGCGTGTTCATGGACGCCTTCGATCGCGCGCAGCAGACCTACGGCGGCGGCATGTTCCGTGAAGGTCGCAGCTTTCAGAAGGCGTATCTGCTCGATCTGCTGCAGGAGATGTTGGAAGCGGGTGCATCGATGCATCGCGAGAACACGGCGGGCGGCTACATGGAGATCGACACACGCCAAGATCTGGCGATGGCCTCCGGCTGGTGGGAAGCTTGGCTGCGTGAAAAGAAGCGCGTCGAACAGCCATGAACCACGCCGTCGTCCCCGTCAGCCCCGCAGAGCTCGTACGCGAGCTCGAAAGCCGGTTGCACCGCGAGCTACCGAACGCGCTTTCGTTCGACGCTGACGGCACGCTCTGGTCCGGGGACGTCGGCGAGGACGTGTTTCGCTTCGCGGTCGCACAAGGTCGGTTGCGAGACGCGGCGCGCGCGGAGCTCGACCGCCAGGCGGAACGCCGCGGCTTTGCACGCTTCGCAGACGTGAACGCAACCGCGCAGCAACTGTTCGAGGCTTACCTCGAGGGCAACTACCTCGAACGCGAGATCTGCGAGCTGATGACCTGGTGCTACGCCGGCTACAGCGTGCCCGAGATGATCGAATTGGTGCGTGAAGCGCTCGCGGCCGCAAAGCACGCCGAGCGTTTGAACGAAGAGCTTCGACCCGTTTTGGATTTTGCGCGCAAGAACTCGCTGCGCACGATCGTCGTTTCGGCGTCACCTCGCATTACGGTCGAGGTCGCCGCGAGCGTCTGGGGCTTCGTCGCGGAGGATATCGCCGCTGCGACACCGCGAATCGTCTCCGGTGTCATCGCAGCGGAGATGGCCGCACCAGTGCCCTACGGAGCCGACAAATGCGTCGCCGGGCGCGCGCTGCTCGGGAATTCACATTGGCTGGGCGCTTTCGGCGACAATGTGTTCGACATCGACATGTTGCGAGAAGCGGAAGTGGGAGTCGCGGTACGACCGAAGCCCGCGCTACGCGCGCGTCTCCAAGAAATTCCCAATGTGCGCTTGCTCGACACAATTTTTCAATCGAGTTGAAGGCCTGACCCAGCCAGGCGCCAATCGACTCAGCTAAGCGCAAATCCCCTCAGCTGTTCGTAAAGATCACTGACCGCGCAAGCGTAAGAGCTCTTATCACCCCAACCGCGCGGCCGTTGTTCCGCGCAGCGCTTCGCGCTACTGGTACCGCGCTCCATGACCCACTCGCTCCGTGTTTCAAAGCTGTCCGGAATCACTTGCTTGGCACTCGCGCTCGTTGTCGGCGCGTGTGGCGGCAGCGCGCCCCCACCCCAAGCTCCCCCGAAGGCGGTGGAAGAGCACCCGGACGCGCCGTCGGGCGTTTCGACTTCCGCCGAAATCGGCGGCTTGAACGAAGAGAAGGTCGACAAGACCTTTCAGCGTGCGCTGTCTGATTTCCAACGCTGCCTGGATGACGGCGCCAAGCGCGTCGAGTTCCTGGGCGGCTCAGTCGCCTTCTTCCTGAAGATCGACGCCGACGGCAAAGTCGATCACGCACACCTCGAGAAGTCCACGATCGGCGATCGTGAAACCGAAAAGTGCATGCTGGACAGCCTGCGCAGCAAGAAATGGCCGAAGCCTGTCGGCGGCATGCACGGCCTCGCGCGCAAGTCATTCGACTTCGATCCGCCGAACGACGTTCGCGCGCCCACGAGCTGGGAAGGCGAACACGTCTCCGACGCGGTCGGCAAGCTGTCGCGAAAAGTCTCGGCGTGCAAAAAGGGCGGCAGCGGCGCGTTCGAAGCCACCGTGTACGTCGGCACGGACGGCTCGGTCATGGCCGCTGGCGTCACTCCCCCGAATGAAGCCGGCGAGTCCGACGTCGACTGCCTGGTCGCGACACTGAAGTCGGCCACCTTGCCCTCTCCCGGCAGCTGGCCCGCTAAAGTAACCTTCTCGCTGTGACCCACCGCGAAGAACGCACCTTCACCATCAGCCTCCACCTATCGGCCGAATTCGCAGACGACTACGCGGGCGACGACGACGGCTTTGCCTGGCACGAGCGCTTCCAACAAACCCTCCGCCCCGCCCTAGTCGCCGCCCTCCACGACGCCTTGCGCCGCGATCCAACCTTCCGCGCAGTCTCAGCCCCCCGCGGCCGCGACCCGGAAACGGCACTCGATCTCGACGTCACCTTCGAACCCCCAAAGCGCGGCTAATCAAAAATTGGGGCGCCCGCTCTCCAGCATCGCACCTCACAGGCGCACGCTGTTCCCGCCGCGTCACGCTCCCAATACCGACGATGCGCGTCGTAGCGCACCCGAGCGCAACCCTGTTCGGCTCCCAGAGGCCGCCAAGTCGCCAAGTCGCCAAGTCCTCAGCACCTCGAAGCGACGCGCAATGAACCGCGTCGAACAAAATGAATTTGGGGTTCGCCCATTACGACTGAGCGAACCATTGTCTCATCCGTGTGCGCGGCGCCGCTCGGTGACGCAATGGGCTTTTGCGACGCTGAACGTCGCAAAAGGTGAACCCCAATCTTCTCCCTCTTCTTGGCGGCTTGGCGGCTTGGCGGTTAATCCCCTCAGGGAGACGACCGAGCCGAGAACATTGCGACCATGCGAGGTGCGATGCTGGACCGCGGGCGCCCCCAAATCTTTGCTCAGCCTGCGCTGAAGGAGA
Source organism: Polyangiaceae bacterium (assembly GCA_035634635.1). Lineage (GTDB taxonomy): Bacteria > Myxococcota_A > Polyangia > Polyangiales > Polyangiaceae > PMG-095. Next base: position 10,214 of record DASQCO010000019.1, on the reverse strand, counting down.
GTTCGACTACGGGGGGCTTGGGTTTGGCCGGGGCTGCGTCGGGGGTTGCGGTGGGCGCGGGTGCGAGGGAGCCGAGTTTCATGCGCGATGCAGCGACGCCGCGGGAGCTGAGGGCGCTGAGGAGGGCGGGGCCGCGTTTTTCGGCGTCGGTGACTGGCAGGGTTAGGTCGAGGGTGCTCGTGGAGTGGAGCGAGAGCACGCGGCTGACGGCGGAGAGCGCGCTGTCCATGCCGGCGCGCAGGGTGCCGTCGTCGTTGAACCAGAGTTCGGCGGGGGCGCTGAGTAGGACGTGGCCGTCGCGCACGTCGATGGTCATGTCGCCACTGGTCACGCGATCGCCGAGCGCAGAGGTCAGATCACGAGTGATGCGCGCGAGCGCCACGGTCTGCGCTTCGTTGCGTTCGAGCTCGAGCTTGCGCGCTTGCGCGGCTTGCAGGGACTTTTCTAGATCCGCCTTCTGTTCGGCGTAGGAGCGGAGATTGTCGCCCACGCGGGCTAGCTCGCCGCGGAGTTGATCGACGAGACCCGTGGCTTCATCGCGCTCTTTCGCGACCACGCTGCTCTCGAGCTTCGACTCGGACACCGATTGCTCGGTTTCGGCCAGTTTTTGCTCGCGTTGGCTGAGTTCGGCAAGGGCCGCATCGAGCTTGGTGCGGGTAGCAGAGAGCTCGACCTCGGCGCGCTGTCGAGCCGCGAGCTCGACCTCGCTCGCCGACTTGGCTTCCTCATACTGGGTTGCCGGCACGCACGCGCTGAACAAACCAGCAACGGCAGCAACCGTGCCCACGTTGACGACTAGACGTGGCGCGAAAGTGATCCCTTGATACAGCATGCGAAGCGCTCCCGGTTGCGCGAGCTTTGCCCAGAGCTTCTTGATTCGTCGAGTGGCTGACATGGGTAGCAATCCTCAGTGCAAAACGTCGCCGCGCACGCTCATGAAATCGACGTGCTCGGCCAAAATCAAACGATCGACATCGGCAATGCGAACGAACTTGAACGCTTGCGTCGACTCGCGCGACCAGATCGGACGCGCGAGCGCGCGCACCGGCTTCAGGTACTCGGGGAGCTGCAGCTCGAGGCGCTGCCACAACGGCCAATCGAGTTCGGTGATCGGCCGACCGCGATCGATCACGATGCCCGTAGGCGAAACATCGATCCCTCGATACTGAGAGCAAAGCGAACCGCGCTGTGCCAGGACTCGAAAGTCCGTTCGGGTTCTGAGGCCGACTCGTCGATCCATGGGTAGATCCTCCAGCTGACGGCGATTGTACGCTTATGTGCTCTCATGTAAACAAAATACTTACATCAACCCCTCACTTAAATAACTGAAAAGTCCGGGTTATTTCCAAGACTCGGCCAAAACTTTGGCCGAATCGCGCAAGCCAGATAGGTGCAAGCGATGAGCTGGGTCCGATCCCGCGCTCTTCGCGCATTGCCATTGATGGCGCTTGTAGCCGCCCTGCCCGCGACGCGGGCTGGCGCGACCGAGCCGCGCCCGTCGCTCGATTTGGATCGCATCGCGCAGCGCGACGGTCGCTGGGTCGCTCCTCTCGCGGGCGGCGGCGACGCAGTGCTCACGCTCGACACGGATCTGCAGCGCGCTGCGACCAAGATCCTCGGCAGCGCCAACCCGGTGCGCGGCGGCATGGTCATGCTCGACGCGCACAGCGGCAAGATCTTGGCTTGGGCCGAGAGCGCTCGCGACGGCCGGCACCATCAAGTGCTCACCACTTCACGAGTGCCCGCGGCCAGCGTGTTCAAGTTGGTCACCACGGCAGCGCTGTTCGAAACCACTTCGCTCACTCCGAAGGACCAGGTGTGCATCTCGGGTGGCGCACACGGCATCGAGCGTCGGCACTTGGACGCACCGCACGGCGAGGGCATCGAATGCTCACCCTTCGCGTACGCGATCGGCTACAGCAAAAACGCCGTATTTGCGCAGCTAGCGACGCACCGACTGCTGCGCAACGGCTTGGTCGACACCGCCCAAGCGCTCGGCTTCAACGGCACGGTTCCGTTCGACGTCGAAGTACCGGTCGGCACGCTCGAGGTACCCTATGGCGATCTGGACTTCGCGCGCACCGCTGCCGGATTTCAGGGCAGCACGCTCTCACCGCTCGGAGGCGCTTACTTGGCGAGCGTGATCGCTCACGGTGGCCAAGCAATTCGCATTCGAGTGAAAGAACCGAGTGGCGAGAGCGGCGATGATGAACAATCGAACGCCGAGAGCAACGAAGACGCGCCCGTCGTTGGACGCGTGCTCAAACCGCTCACTGCTGCGCGCATGCGACGCATGATGGAGGTGACGGTGCGAAGTGGCACGTGCCGACGCGCGTTCAGCGACGCGAGTGGCCGTCCGTACTTGGGCAACATGCGGGTCTCGGGCAAGACCGGCACACTGCGCCCGGAATCGAACGATGGCATGACCAGCTGGTTCATTGGTTTTGCGCCCAGCCAGAATCCGGAAGTCGTGATCAGCGTGATGCTCGAAAATGGCCCAGTGTGGCGCCACAAGGCCAACGAGCTGGCCCGCGACCTCTTGCGCAGCTATTTCCATGCCCACGGCAGGCCTTGGATCAGCGATCCACTGGCAACCGGTGAACCGCCGCTCCCCCGCTAGTTTTGGGCTATGCTGAGGAGTTGATGGGCAACGCGACCAGTGGTTGGTTGATTTGGGGTGGGCTGAGTTTGCTCGCGGCGGGCTGTGCCGAGCAGCAACCGGGCTCCGCGGGCATCGTCGGCCCGGATGGCACGCGCATGCTCCACGTGCATTGCGCCAATGAGCAAGTTGCGTGTTTTCAGATCGCCGGCGCGCATTGTCCGCACGGCTACGATCTGTCCCCCATCTTCGATCCGCACGACGGCAATTTTCTGGTGCGCTGCCGCGAGCCGCAACCAGCTGCCGTGATTGCGCATGCTCCCGCTCCGACTCCCCAGGCAACGGCAACAGCGAGCTGGCAACCGGCGGAGGTCGCCAAACCGACTGAACCCTGGCCGACCCACGCGGCCAGCGATCTTCCGCCCGCGCCGCGCAACGCCAACGGCACAGTCGATCTCGGCTATTGAGGCAGAAGCGCGCGAACCGGGTCGCGCGCTTCCACTCCGCTCACTTCGTCGCGCGACGACGGCGCAGCAGCGACAATCCAACGACTGCACTCAGCATCGACACGAAGCCGAAGCCGCCGGACGCGCCGGGCGCGCTGATGCTGCACTTGCTATCGGATTTCGCTGCGCCCGCAGTACCCGCATCCGGACCCGCGTCGGCCACGCCAGCAGATGAGGACGGAGCGGGGCTCGCCGAACCCTTCAAACCGAGCGAAGGAATCGGCGTCTTCAGCACCGCGGCAGGCTTGATCTGCGTGCGGCTCTTGCGCGTCAGATCCTCGGCGATCCACGTCTTGCGTAGGCCGCGGTAGTCACGCGGTGCCTTACCCCAGCGGTAACGATCGGGATTCGGGCACTGAATCACCGGCACCCAGGGGTGAAAATTGTTGTACCGAACCTGAAACTTGTTGGCGCTCGCCGCCACGACGTCGCTCGAAGCTTCGGCCTTTTGCCCCTTGGGCTGAGCAACGCCGCCCTCCACGGCGCCGCTCGCGGGACCGAACTGCGGATCGTTGGGCAGGGATTTGTCGTCGTACCGGTAGTGCACACGCGACAGGATGTACTTGTGACGACCGACCAGCGCCTGGCGCGCGACGACCGTCTTGCGGTCCTCTTTGGCCTGCTTTTCCTTGGCCTTCCGCTCCTTCGGCTTCAGGTCCTTGGTGGCCTCTTTGAAGGCCGCGGCTTCTTCCTTGGTGGGCTCGGGCGGCTTCGGCTGTTTCTCTTCTTTCGGCACCGAAAGTTCGAAGACGTCACCGCCGAGGCTGAGCAGCTCCGAAATCACGATTGGCTCGGTCGCGCAGGGCTGGCCGCAGCCTTCTGCCGGCCAAGCAAACTCGTTCAAGAACGTGCCTGGGTTCTTCTGATCGATGATGTCTTCGAGCGCCCCGTAGAACTCGCCAATGCGCTCCTTCACCGAGAAGTCGACCTCGACGTTGGTCGGTGGAAACAAGTTCTTGTAGTTCTTGCTCTCGTAGCGTTGCTCGGGGTCGAGGAAATAGACGATCAGCTCTTGTTTGCCGCCCGCGTTGACCAGGCCCACGCGATCCGGAATCGACGTGTACGGCTGCTCGGTCCAAAACCGAATTGGCGAAAGCTGCGCGCGATCACCGCCGACTAGCTCGATGCGTTTGGTGTCGACCTGAGCCACGACCAAGCGCATGCCCGCTTGTACGTACGGCGCGACGGCTTGCTCGGCGCCCGCGGGTGCGTTGTAACCCTTGCTCTTCAGCCATGCGCCCACGGACTCGTCTTTGCCGAGCAGCGTGAACGAGTACTCGCCCTCTTTCTGCTTGGCTTTCACGTCCATCGACAGCTCTTTGGCGACCTTTTGCGTGCCAGTGGGCATATCGCCGCCGCCCAAAAACGCGCTCGAAGCGTCAGCCTTCATGTTGCGCTGCCACTCCTGCTCCACCGGACCCGGGTCGCACGGATCCTGCTCCCAATACTCGTGAAAGCGCGGGGCGCTGATGGCGTCGAGCCGGTCGACGTATTCGCGCTTGAGCGTGGTCACGTGGTCCGCCGCGACATCCGGCGGGACGACCAGCACCATCGCGAACGGATCGAGCGGGCCCTCGTAGTCCGACATCACCGTGACCGCCGTCACATTGCCCTTTTTCATCAGCACGACCTGCGTCGAGTTGATCTTGATCTCCGTCTTCGTCTTCGAAGCCAAAAACCCGGGAAACGCTTGCGCAGGGGCAGCCGAGAGCAGCATCAGACCTGCGCCGAGCAGTGCCGAAAACGAGAACGGTCGGACTTTCATCGCGCGGGAGGCTATCAGATTTTTCTATGATTCCAGCGTGAATCGCGCGCCCGATCGCGACGCGCTCGCGCGAGCGTGTACAGTTCGCGTATGGTCGGCGCGATGAGTGGGCTCGGCGGCACGTCCCTTCGCGAGCAGATCCGGCGGTCCCTCGCCGACGCCGCGCCGGAAGCGGAGCTCGTGGGTCCGCGCACTGCGGCGATCGCGCTGATCCTACTCGAACTCGACGCCACGCTGGAGCTCTTGCTGATCGAGCGAGCGACGCGCGAAGGCGATCCATGGTCGGGTCACATGGCGTTGCCCGGCGGCCACCGCGATCCGAGCGACAGCGATCTCGGAGCCACCGCCGAACGCGAAACACTCGAAGAAGTCGGGCTCGATCTGCGAGCACACGGAGAGCGCGTCGGACGCCTCAGTGACAGCACCCCGGTGCGCGGCGTCCCCCTCGCAGTCCGTCCCTACGTCTATCTGCTCGCTCAGCGGCCGCACCTCACGCTCAGCGCCGAAGTCCGAAAAGCACTCTGGGTCCCGGTCGCGCCGCTGCTCAACGGCGAGCGACTCACGACGCACTCCTTTTCGAGGGGGGATCAGCGCTTTGAATTCCCAGCCTGGGACGTCGACGGACATCGGGTCTGGGGCCTGACATATCGCGTCCTGAACGAGTTTTTCCGCAGGTTTAACGCCCTTTTATAAGGTGGTTGAGCCGGGTTGGACAACTCGCACTAGCCGCGATAGGAGCCGTGCCGCGTGACTTTCCCCCCATCCCTTGCCCTGGAACCGGGACCGCACGAGTGCTCCGTCTGCTCCGGACCGCTCGATCGGCTGGGTCGTTGCGCGAAATGCGGGGTTGTCTTCGGCGAGGCTTACCGCTGCCCGCTGTGCCAAGCGATCAGCGACGTGGAGGCGAGTGAAACCTCGTACACGCGCTGTCGCGCTTGTGGTGGCCCGCGCATTCCCCCGACTGAAAGCCGCGTTTCCGAGGCTGAAGTCGCGCTCCTGCGCGAAGCGCGCAGCGCCCAGCTCCGCGCCGGCGCGTTTCGAGCCGGCTCGGGCTTCGCGCTAGCATCTGGGGCGGTTTCGCTGCTCGTCACCCTAGTGGTATTCCTAGTTACCGCGCCTGCCCCATTTGCCAAAGTCGCCGCCCTAGTCGCGAGCGTGATCCCGTTCGCGCTTTCTTTCCTGGCGCTGCGCAGCGTACGCACTCACGCCAAAAAATTCGACGCGGCGTTGCAGCAAGCGTGGTTTTTGGCAGCCTCACGGCTCCAGCAAGCCCATGGCGGCAAGCTCGGAGCCAAAGACCTCGCTCAGCTGCTGCGCGTGGATGAAACTCGCGCGGAGCTGCTGCTCGCCGAGGTGAATGTGCAAGACCTCTTACAAGCACCCTCTGAACTTGCCGCCCGAGTCCGAGTGACTGAGCTATCGGACCCGGATGAGCTGGCCGTGGCTGCGGAAGCGGCCTCGTCCACGTCGAACGTGAGCAGGTCGTAACTTTTCCAACGAACTTAGCATGTCTCCCGAGTCAGAACTCATCGAGCGCCGCCGCAACGAGCCCTGGTGGCTGCGGACCCTCCGCGAAACCGCAGTGCACGACTTCGGGGTGTTCGCATTCCTGTCGGCCTTGAACCTCGCGGTGCTCAGCAAGCCGCCCAGCGCGGAACGCACGTTCTGCCTCATGCGCACTGGTGCGCTGCTCTTGGTCTTCACCCTCAGCCTCGTGCTGGTTCGTGGTCGACTCCTCAAGATCTCGTGGCTCGCCGCCCTGGTGTATCGCATCGGCATCTACGGCGTAGTTCAGGTCAGCTACTTCTCGCTGCGACACGTACTGCCACTCGTGAACAGCACGACGCTGGATCAAAAGCTGTACGAGTTCGACCTTTCGGTCTTCCACTACGAACCAGCCATGGCGTGGGACCGCTTCGTCACACCAGCGACGACCGAGTGGTTCTCCTGCTTCTACTTCGGCTACTTCTTGTTGATGGCCGTGCACATCCTGCCGCTGGTGTTCTTCGGCCGTAAGAAGCAAATCGTCGGCGAATTCACGTTCGGCATCCTGGTCATGTTCAGCATCGGCCACACCCTGTACATGGTCGTCCCCGGCTACGGCCCGTACCGAGCCATGGCGGACGCCTTCCAGCATCCGTTTCCGAGCGGCACTTGGTACAACCTGGTGATGGACACCGTCCACTCGGGCGGCGCCATGATGGACATCTTTCCGTCCTTGCACACCGGCGCACCCACGGTGCTGGCGCTGTTTTCCTATCGTAACCGCGACAAGCTCCCCTACCGCTACACTTGGCCGCTCGTCGCGTTCTGCACCGTGAACATCATCATCGCCACGATGTTCCTGCGCTGGCACTACATCATCGATGTCATCGCCGGCTTCACCATCGCGACCAGCACCGTCCTCGCCTCACGCCCCATCACGCGCTGGGAAATCGCCCGCCGCAAACGCGAAGGCCTAGGCGACCTCTGGCCCGAATACTCGAGCCCGCCCCTGAGCGGCTCCGGCTCCAAAGACCTCCCCGACAACGCCGCCGTCGCCTGATTTAATTTGGGTTAGCGGGCGCATCACGCACAGCCCGTCGCGTAGCCCGAAGCACGCCACTCTCTTTCGTGCTTGGTGACGGCGCGGTCGACTCCGTGAGGAGATTCACCGCAGAGCCGCAGAGGCCGCAGAGTACCTGAAGACGGCCTACAGAAACGAAGCGACAGCACAGCCGACAAAGAGAGTTTGGGGTTCGCGATGGCAGCGCAGCTCGAATCTATCTACGTGTCGGTTCGCACCGTTTCCACGCAGCGAAGTGTCGGTTAGAGCACACCCCCCAAATCTCCCTCAGATCTCTGCGGCCTCTGCGGCTCTGCGGTTCAAAACTCAGGGAGCCGCACCGCGTCGTGATGGGTGAGCGCGCGGAGTGTTGGACTCCGCGCGCTCTCGGGTTCACTTTTCGAACACCTGCGCGGCGGCAATGCCTTGGCCGCCGGAGACGCTGACGACGACTTTCATCGTGCCGCCCATGGGCAGCGCCCATTTGTAGCAATTGGGTTGCTGACCGACGATCGCGGTGTTGGCCGTGGTGCTGTCGGCGGCGACCACTGCGGCGGGCATGCCGGGGATGGCGATCGAAGGCACCAACTGGATGTCGAGGTTCGTGATCGAGGGCGCGCCTGCACCAACGATCGTGTAGCACTTGCCCGGGTTCATCTGCACGGTCTGCTCGAGTGACTGACCCTGAGCGAAGTTGCCGGCAATCGCCGCGCCTACGGCTTTCGCACCGGGAGCAGCCGCGCTCGCCGCCATCGGTGCGAGCAAGGTGGTGACGGTTGCTGCGGTCGCCGGATCGAGCGGCGTCGCGGTCGGGCCAGTCGTGGTCGTCGCGACGCCGGGGATCGCGGTCGGGATCGCCGCGGCCGGCGCCGTGGCCGCCGGTGCAGCGGTCGCTGCCGGCTGAGTTCCGGTCGGTGACTGACAGGTGCGACCGTCGAAGTATTGGCCGGGCGCGCATTGCGTCGCCTGAGGCTGGCTCACGTTCGACTGTTTGTCGCCACCACCACAGCCAACCAGCGCACTCAGCGCAACCAAGCCACTCAGCACAAGCTTTGTTCCAGCCATTTCTCGATATCTCCCTTTGAAGAGCGCGTCCGCGGGGCAACAGCCACCTGGACGGCTCTGCTTTCTATCAGGAAGCCGCACGGCCGCGATAGGGGGCTCTTTGCACCTCGTTCGCGGCCGTCTTTTTGCTTCATCAAAGGGACAACGCGCCACGCTCGGACGCGCTTTCAGGGAAACAAACGATTACCGAGAGCAGAAGCCCTCGTAGTCGATGTACTCCTTGATCGTCGGATTTTCGCCGCAGGTGGGGCAATTTTTGTCACGGCGCAGCTTCAACGTGCGGAAGCTCATGCGTAGGGAATCGTAAGTGAGGAGTCGCCCGACCAACGGATCGCCCTTACCCAAAATCAGCTTGATCGCTTCGGTCGCCTGAATCACGCCCACTACGCCAGGCAGAATGCCGAGCACGCCGGCCTCGGCGCACGACGGAGCGAGGTGCGCGGGCGGCGGCTCCGGATACAAGCAGCGATAGCACGGGCCTTGAAACGGCATGAAGGTGGTGACCTGTCCGTCGAAGCGGAAGATCGAACCGTGCACGACCGGAACCTTGTGAAACAGCGAAGCATCGTTGACGAGGTAGCGCGTCGGAAAGTTGTCACAGCCATCGACGATCGCGTCCCAGCCGGCGCCGAAGATGCGATCCACGTTGCTGCTGTTCACGCGCTCTTGGTACTTGATGACCTTCACGTCGGGGTTCAAGTCGTTGATGGCGAACTCTGCGCTGTCCACCTTGGTCTTGCCCAAGCGTGACGTGGCGTGGATGATTTGACGCTGCAAATTCGAGGCATCTACGGTGTCGGCGTCGACCAAGCCGATCGTGCCCACGCCGGCAGCGGCGAGGTACAGCGCAGCCGGCGCACCCAAGCCACCCGCGCCGAGCAGCAGCACGCGACCCTTGAGCAGCTTCTCTTGTCCGCGCTCGCCGACTTCGGGCAAGAGGATGTGACGCGAGTAGCGATCGAGCTGCGCCGCAGTCAACTCCGCCGGTAGCTCCACCGGGTACTTCAGATCTTTCCAGCGCACGAAGCCTGGGTTTGCGCTGGTCACGTTCTCGTAGCCCAGCTCTTGCAACGTCTTGGCCGCAAACGCGCTGCGCGTGCCACCTGCACAATAGACGATGATCTCGTCCGACTTGTTGGGCAGCTTTTGCTCCGCCTGCATTTCCAAGAAGCCGCGCGGCACGTGGATCGCGCCGGGGATGTAGCCGGCACGCACTTCATCCTTCTCGCGCACGTCGACGAGCGTGAACGGCTTCTGCGCGCGCGACTCGACGCGCTCTTTCAATGCTTCGAGCGAGATGAGCTTCACGTTCGAGCGGATCTCAGAAAACAAGTCGCTGTAGGTCTTCGCCATGGGGGCGCCTTTCTAACATTCAGGAATCGGGCACATCGGCCGGCCCAGAAGCCGGAAATAGTCGCATATTCCGATGTGACAATCTTGCGGGCTTAATCTTCGACCGGGTGGAGGGCGCGTCAAGCTTGTTCCCAGCCTTGCCCCGGCGCTGACCACGATTTCCGGATCGCGGCCTCGACTGAGCCAGCGTTTCGGTCGGCCAATCCCGCTTAGTTGAGACAGGAAGCTGCTACGCTCGGCGTTCCGCAGGCGCCGTCGTTTTCCGCGGAAGCCCTTCAATTCTTCCGCCAACCATCCGTCAGAGGTCAGACAGGGTTCATGTCTCAGAGCCGTCTCGGTGAGCTCCTCGTCCGCGAGAAGCTGATCAGCCTCCAACAGCTC
>DASQCO010000018.1:0-23329 GCA_035634635.1 Polyangiaceae bacterium | reverse complement strand
GCGGCCTGCAGTGCGCGAACCAGGGCGCCAGCCGGCGCTCGTTCATCACGCGCGGCGGTGATCAGCGACAGGGACATCTCGCTGCCGCTTTCGAGGTGAGTCGCGAAATCTTCTTGGGCGTCGGCCAAGCGCGTGGTCACGGTGCCGAGCGGGATACCGATGATGTCGGCGATCTCGCTGCTCGGCAATTGTTCGATCTCGCGCAGCACGAACACGACGCGCAGCTCGAGCGGCATTTGCTCCAGCAAGGCGCCCAGAATTTCGCGCGACTGCCCGGCTTGATCGAGGTCCTCGAGCGCCGGCGCGCGATCGCTGATCGCGGTTTGTGTGCCGCGATTGCGCCGAACTTTGGCTGCCACGTGCAGCACGGTGCTGAACAAGAACGCACGCTCGCTGCCCGAACGAATGTCACCGATGCGCTGGGTGGCTGCCGCAAACACCTCGCGCAGCGCGGAGTCCACTTCGGTTTCGGTGAGACCAATCCGGCGCAACAGCCGCCACACGAAACCAAATTGCTTTCGGATCAAGCGTCCGAGGCGAGTCGAGGGGTCAGCGTCGACCGCGTGTGCTCCGGTCTCCGTCAGCGGCGATGCCACAAGCTCGATTTTCTATCATGTTCGCCCGAAGTGCTCAGGATATTCGCTCGAGCGGCCTAAACTCACGGCCACACCGGCACGCCCACACGCTCACACTCGCGTCGAGAAGACGCTATTTCACGCTGAAAAAGGCCATCCCAAGGCCGCTCGAGCTGCTCGGCGCAAACGCGCTGGCGCTCATGCCGCCTCTGCGCGCGGCTCGGCCAAAGCCTCGGCGAGCAGCTTCCGCCCCCGAAATAGCCGACTCATCACCGTGCCCACCGGCACCGACAGCTCGACCGCCGCATCCTTGTAGCTGCGTTCTTCGAGGTCGACCAAGCGAACCACCGCGGAAAACTGCGTTGGCAGCGCATCCAAAGCGCGCGAAACAGGCCGCGTGAGCGATTGCCGAACGACGGGCGGTGCTTCCGGCTGAGTCCAAGCGCAAGGATCGCCAGCCAACGAATTCAGTGCCCGCCGTTCACGCGCAGACTTGCGACAGCGCGTGATGAACACACTGAACAAGATCTGCTGCAGCCAACCGCGCAGGTTCGTCCCGCGCTCGTAGCCGGCTTCGAAGCACAGCGCGCGGAGCAAGGTGTCTTGCACCAGATCACTCGCTTCACTCTGGCGCTTGCACAGTGCAAGCGCGCGCGCATTCAAGCCGGGCATGAGCTCCGGCAACTTCATTCGTAGCTCTTCGGCAAATGATTTCGATTGTGATTCGCACCGTCGCGGCTCTGACATCGTGGCCTCCGGGGCAGGCCTATCGCAAGCTGCGTGCCAAGCCTCGATCGCCGCAAATTTCCGAGTTTTCTCGGTCAGGACCGCGGACTTGCGACCGCGTAGCGCGTGTCAAAGTGGCAGCGGCCTGCTGCGCGCTGTCAGGCCGGCAAACCGCGTCCCTCAGCCGGCGCGCAAGGCGCCCAAAGCGAACGGTACTTCATCAGCAATTTCATGAGCCAACACGCCGCGATCGACCCCATCCCGAGAGCGGCGTTCACCGGCAAGACCATGCACGAAGGCGGCCGAGAATGCAGCGCGTCGAACCTCCAACAAGGCAGCAAAAGCCGCCAAAATTCCGGTCAATACGTCGCCCGAGCCGCCGGTTGCCAAGACGCCCGACCCAGACACGTTGATCGCAATACGCTCATCCGGAGCCCCCACCAGCGTGCGGTGCCCCTTGAGTAACACCACGCTCTCACTCAATTCCACCGCGCGCGCAACGGTACCAAAGCGATCGGCTTCGACGTCACTCGCGGTACCGCCGACAATGCGCGCCATTTCTCCGGAGTGCGGCGTGAGCACGAGTTCACCGAGCGCGCCGCGCAACAACTCGGCGCGACCCGCAAAGTGCGTGATGGCATCGGCGTCCAAGACCTTCGTCTTTGGCACGCGCAGCGCGACGTGGTCGACGATGCGACGCGCAGTCTCGTCGAGCCCGAGGCCCGGACCTATCGCAATCGAGTCCGCGCGCTCGAGCAGCTCGTCGAGCGAAGTCTCGATGTGCTCGGGATCGATGCGTGCGGTCATCACCTCGAGCACGCGCTGATCGAGCAGCGCTGCGGTGTCGGGCAGCGCCGCGATCGTCACGAGCCCCGCGCCAGCGCGCAACGCCGCCTGCGCGGCGAGCAACGCGGCACCAATTTTTCCGGGTGATCCAGCGATCACCACCACGCGCCCCGCCGAACCCTTGTGGGTAGTGATACTGCGCGTGACGAGCGCGTTCAGCACGTCACGCGCCTCCACGATCTCTGCGCTGTAGCCGATTTGGGCCAAGCCCGAGTCCGGCACGCCGATGTCGACCGTGTGCAGCTTGCCCGTGTGCAGCATCCCCGAAGGCGTCAAGAGCCCGAGCTTGGCATGCGCGAACGTGATCGTCGTCGTCGCGCGAACGGCCACGCCGAGCACTGCACCCGTATCCGCGTCCAAACCCGACGGCACATCGAGCGCAAATATCGGGCAGCGCACGCCGTTCATGAACTCGATCGCATATTTGTGAAAACCCGTCACCGGGCGGTCGAGCCCAGTACCGAACAGCGCATCGACCACGCCGCTCGCGCCCTCGAGCGCGCTGCTGAATACGCTCAATTGATTCGCGTCAATCTCGACGACCTGACCGCCGACCCCCAAAAACGACTGGTAGTTGCTGAGCGCGTCGCCGCTGAGCCGCTCGGCGTTGACCAGCAAATACACGCGCGGATCGGCGCCCAACGTGAGCAACCGCCGCGCCACCACGAAGCCGTCCCCACCATTGTTGCCCGCGCCGCACACGACCACGACGCGCGCGCCACTCCCTGGACTCAGCGCGAGCTCCCGCGCAATCACATCCGCCGCGCCACGCCCAGCATTCTCCATCAAGAGCAAGCTCGGCACCTGACAAGCCTGACTCGCATGCGCGTCGAACCTACGCATCTCCGCCCGCGACAACACCGGAATCATCCCCCCAAGCATACCGCCCCCACCGCCCCTAAGGTGAAGTCACTTCCATCGCAAAAACGAGGCCAAAAGATGGGGGGGCGCCCACAATCCGGCCACGCACCTCAAGGCCCGCACTATTCCCGGCGCGTGGCGTCAACTCGGTACGTCAGTTCCGCCGTAGATAACGGCGATAGCAGCCCTATGCGGCTCCCAGAATTTTAACCGCCGAGCCGCAGAGGCCACAGAGGCGCCGAGAGCGAACCAGCAACCCGCAAAGCACCGCTGCACACACGGTCGATTTTGGGGTTAACGAAGCGTGACGCGCCAGTCATTTTCAACGCGTAGAACGACGCTCCTTCGCGACCCCCAAATCTCCTTCTGATCTCTGCGGCCTCTGCGGCTCGGCGGTTCAAATTCAGGGAGCCGTGATGAATCGGAACAGCGCGCCCGTTCGAGGTGCGTTGCTGGATTGTGAGCGCCCACTCTCTCGTTCGCTGCGCGTGGGCGATGGCGGGGGTTAGTCGGCTTCGAGGATGACTACGGCGGCGGCTACGCCGGCGTCGTGGGTGATGGAGACGAACGTGCGGCGGACGCCTAGGCGTTCGGCGTGGGCGATGGCGGGGCCGTGGAAGACGACTTGGGGGGCGCCGCGTTCGTTCGAGCGGACTTCTACGTCGTGCCACCAGACGTCGGGTTGGCCGCCAAGCGCTTTGGCGGCGGCTTCTTTGGCGGCGAAACGGCCCGCGAGGGCCAGTGCGCGATCGGAGCGACCGCTCAAATCGGCGCGCTCGTTTTCGGTCAGGATGCGCCGCCACAGCCGGTCGCCGAAGCGCTCCAGCGCGGTCTGCTGGCGCGCGACCGACGAGACATCGATGCCCAGCCCGACGATCATCGAACTTAGCTGCGCGCGGGGCGGCGCGAGGTTCCGCGCTCGAGGGCGGCGCGCAAGTCGCGCACGGCGCGATCCAAGCCGACCAGCACGGCGTCAGCGATCACGGAGTGACCGATGTTCAGTTCTTCGATCTCCGGGATGGCGGCGACATCGACCACGTTGAAGCGCGTGAGACCGTGACCCGCGGCGACTTCCAGACCAAGCGAATGCGCGAGCGTGGCCGCACGCTTCAAGCGCTCGAGCTCGGCAGCTCGCTCCGCCCCGTGCTTGTGCGAGTACTCACCGGTGTGAAACTCGACTTGAGCGGCGCCCAGCTCGCGTGACAAGCGCACCTGCGCTTCGTCCGGCGCGATGAACAAACTCAGCTTGATTTTGCGGCTCACGCACATGCGCGCCACTTTTTCGACCGCACCGCGCGTGGCCTGCACGTCCAAGCCGCCCTCGGTGGTGAGCTCCTGACGTCGCTCGGGCACCAAGGTCACGACGTCCGGACCGACGCGCTCGGCGATGGCGCTCATCTCGTCCGTGGCGCCCATCTCCAAGTTGAGCAACGTGGTGATGGCGGTGCGTAGCCGCGCGATGTCGTCGTCTTTGATGTGACGGCGATCTTCACGCAGGTGAGCGGTGATGCCGTCAGCACCGGCGAGCTCGCACAACGCCGCGGCAGCGACCGGATCGGGATAAACCGTGCCGCGCGCGTTGCGAATCGTGGCCACGTGGTCGATGTTGATGTGGAGTCGAATCATGGGCTACCGCCGTCCGCCGCGCTCTTGCTGTTGGGGGAGATGTCTTTACAACACCGGAAGCCGAGGTGGTAGTTGCGGTGGCTGTCGAGCGCGCGAATCGGCCCGGCGTGCCACATCAGCGCGCGCCAGCGGCAGTCATCCGGGTGCACGGCCTCACTCGCAAAAATGAACCAGCTGCCCTTCATTTCGGTCTCGCCAACCCCGCCGTTTTTGCCCATTTGCTCGGGTTTCACGGGCAGGTTCATGTGCTCGGCGGCGTTGCCGTGCTGGTCGAAGACGCCGAACGAGCTCACGCACTCCGGGAATGCGCCCGCTGGGTAGGTATTCGAGCCGCAGATCCCCCAATCCGGCGTGTAGCACTCGGGGCTCTTGTGGCTCATCGTGGCGCACTTTTTCTGATCCACCTTGGGCCCATATGCCCAAATCATCTCGCGCGTCTTGTTGTGCAAGTACTCTTGCATGATGCGCCGTTCGCCGAACGTGTAGTCGACTTCGGGCGTATGCAGCGCGCCGGCGCAGGCCCCTTCCCATTCGTGCGCGTCGCACAAGCGCTTGCCTTGCAGCTCACAAATCTCGGCGGCCTCGCTCGAGCGCACCCAGGTGACCGGATACTCGCAAGGGATGTTCGGAAATTCGAACTGATCGATGCACACGTTAGCGGTATCCGCTGATTCACCTTTCGCGGGATCGAAGAGCGGCACCATGTAGCGCGCTTTGCAACTCGGGTCTTCCGAGTGAAGCTCGGGGTGAGCTTCTCGGATCGCGCGGCACTCTGCGCGAGTCATTGGGTGCTTGGTGATCTTCGGGTTTCCTTGACCGAGCCAATCCGATTTTGTGAAAATGGCCTCGATCTTGTCCAGCGTTCCCGCCGGCAAATCGAGCTGATTTCGCATATTCTCGAACAGAGCGCTGCGTTGTTCGGCAAGCGTGGTCGCAGTGGTGTCGAGGTACGGCGGAGCCGGCGGGCGTGGCGGATTCTGCGCTGACGCTGACGCGCTCGCCGGCGACCGCGCGCCAGAAGCCGCTGGTACCCCGGCCGACGCCGACAGCCGAGCCGCGCTAGACGACGCGGACGGCAATGGTCGCGGGCCCACCGCTCGCGTTCCGCGGTGCGCGAAATATCGCGACGCGAGGAGGGCGGCCAGCACGACCATCGAGATCCCGAGCGCGAGCACCGCGCGACGCTGCTTCATTGGGGAGACCTTCCACACACCCCTACGGCAGATCCTCTGCTAAGTTCAAGTCACGTGATCTGCACTCATCGTCCGCCCTGCCCCGGCTGCCCGCGTTTCGGCGAACGCGGCATTGCAGAAAGCGCGCACCGCTCCTTGAACGAGCTCGCGGCGCGGCATGGGTTGCCTGCCGTTTCGGTGATTTCTGGGCAAATGACCGGTTTTCGGCAGCGAGCACGGCTCGCCATCCGCGGTCGCCTGAACTCGCCGAAGCTTGGTTTATTCGAGCTCGGCACGCATCACGTCGTGCATATCCCCAATTGCCTCGTTCAGCATCCGCTGATCAACCGCGTAGCAAGCGTCGTGCGCAAGGCGCTGGTAGATGCAAAAGTGACGCCTTACTCGGACAACGCGCACCTGGGCCTCGCGCGCTATTTGCAGGTCGTGGTCGAGCGTTCGTCCCAGACTGCACAGGTGGTGCTGGTCGGCAACAGTGAGGGCCCGGAGCCCTTTGCGGCGTGTCTGGATCTGATCCGTGACCGGCTCGGTAGTGAACTGCACAGTTTGTGGTGGAACGGAAACACCACGCGCACCAACACCATTTTGGGCGCCGAGTTTCGGCATTGGTGCGGCCCCGAGAGCGTCGTGGAGCGGTTCGGTGGTTATGCCGTGCATTATCCGCCGGGCGCGTTCGGGCAAAACAACCTGAACGTCGCTGAGCGCATCGTCGAGCACGTGCGAAGCGAGCTGCCCGAAGGCGCACGCGTCGCCGAGTTTTATGCGGGAGTCGGCGCGATCGGCTTGTCGGTGCTGGAGCGCGTGAGTGAGCTGCGCCTCAACGAGCTCAGTCCGCACTCGCTCAATGGGCTTTCGCTCGGGCTTGGCGAGCTCGCGCAGGCCGAGCGCGCCAAAACCTCGGTCCACGTTGGGCCCGCGGGCGAAGCGCGCGAGATGGCGGTCGGCGTGGATGTGGTGATCGCAGATCCGCCACGCAAGGGGCTGGACCCAGAGCTCGCCAGCGCGCTCGCTGAAGCGCCTCCGGAGCGCTTCGTTTATGTGAGCTGCGGACTCGAGTCGTTCTTGAGTGACACCGAGCAGTTGCTCGCACACGGCAAGCTACGCTTGAGCGCGCTGACGGCGTTCAACCTGATCCCATTCACGGAACACGTCGAAACCGTCGCGCGCTTCGAGCGCGTGTGACTTCAGCCCAAGAAGGCAACGCTCATTCGAATGAGCAGACGTACTCGGCGATGCCGCTCGTGACCGTGATGTCGAAGCCCGACTTGCCCGGGACCTTGAAGAAGGTTCCGGCTCCGTAGTCCTTCCACTCGGTGCTGCCGTCGAGCCGCACGCGACAAGCGCCGGCGACGATGTCCATGCGCTCCGGCGCGTCCGTACCAAAGTGAAACTCACCCGGGTAGATCAGGCCGAGCGTCTTCTTGGCGCCATCACCGAGGAGGATCGTGTGGCTGACCACCTTTCCTTCGAAGTAGACATTGGCTTTGGCGACCGCGGTGACATTTTTGAACTCGAGTGCTGACATGGGCGCGGATATTGGCAGCATTTCACGGCCGATCAAGCCCGGGGCGCGCGGCGCCCGCGGCGCCGATTCCATTCATCGGCAAGCACCGCCCAGCGCTCGTGGTCGCGCCATCGACCACCGATCTTGAGGTACCGCGGCGAAAAGCCCTCCAAGCGAAAGCCGAGCCCCGAAACCAGGCGCACGGAGCGCTTGTTGCTCGGCTGCACGTTGGCTTCCAGTCGGTTCAGGCCGAGCGGACCGAACGCTTGATCCAAGACCAAGCTCAGCCCCTCGGTCATATAGCCCTCCCCAGCAAACGGCTCGAACGCGTAGTAGCCGAGATAGGCACTTTGAAACAGCCCGCGCACGATCTCGTTCAGGTTGATCACGCCGACCAGTTCGTCCGTTTCCATCAAGCAAACGAAGTAGGACACGTGCGCCGGCTTGCGCGAACGACTCAGCAAGGCGCGAAACAGATCCGAGTCGTGCGGCGCGGCCAACCACGGTCGATGCAACCGCTGGCTCGCCTGCACTCGTTTCAAGAACTCCGCTTCACGACGCCGCGAAGGCCGCTCCAGGTACACCCGAACCGCAGATCGACGAACGCTCATGGGCCCTCGCTCGAGAAAGTACCGCCTCCCTCGCGGGGCCGGAAGTCAGATCGCGCAACGCTCGTGAATGACGCGCGCAGCGAGCGCTACGTCTAGGGTGGCAGTATCCAGAACTTCGCCCAGCGCGCCGAGGTTTCGCGCCATTTCTTGGTACGAATCAGTAACGCCGGGGGTGCGGATTCGCGCGGGTTGGGCGCGCTGTTCTCGCTCGAGCAGCGTGTCCAGCGGTGGCCAGAGCGTGAAGACGTACAGCTCGACCGTCGCGGGCAATGCTGCGCTGAAATTGCGAACGTGCGCAGCGCGCAAACACAGGTAGTCGAAGATCACGCGCTCCGCGCCGAGCTCGAGGTAAGCGCGGGCGAGCGCGCCGGCTGCGCGATACGTCGCCCCTCCGCCGAGGGTCGCGCGCACATCCGCCGGAGCAAACGCGCGCAGCGCGTCCCCAGAGATCGCAACACTGCTAGGGAACAGCAAGCGGAGCTGCGCTGTCACGCTGGTTTTACCCGCACCCGGCGGACCATTGACGATGATCACGTGAGGACGCAAAGGTGACCTCGCTGCAAAGGATTAGCCCCAAGCCTGAGTCGCTTGACCGAAGCGCTGCGGGACGTGCCAGGGCAACGCGCCGCCGCGCGACATTTCCAAGTGCACACCTTTTTCGACCAAGCCGAGCTCTTGAAGCCAGGCGCGGAAGCCACCCTGTTCGCCCGGCACGTCGAAGCGCACCGGGCCTGGCACGCGCAGCAATAGATCGCGGGTCAACAGGCGCGCCGTTTCTTCACTGTCGGCGAAGATTGGCCCGATGCGCGTTCCGTTGGGCTGCGGTGTTGCCAGCGCAAAGCCGCCATCGCGAAGCGTGCTCGCGCACGAATCTGCCAAGCGACCGCGCAGCACGTTCGTGCGCGCGCTGCCCGTAAACCGGCGCTCGAGTGATCCGAGCTGCGCCACGTCTGCAACGCACGCCGAACCCGAAGCTTCACCCGACAACACCGGGGTGCCCGCCAAGATCGCGACGTCACCCACCGGAGTGAAGCCGCGACTCTCGTACAAGCGCCGACCGGCGGGGGTGGCGACCAGCCCAACCACACCGAGCGAACGTCGCTCGGCCTCCGTCAGCAGCGCATCCAGAACTACACCGCCAAGTCCTTGCCTTTGTGCACTCGGTGACACCACCATTTTGGCGATCGACCCTGCACCTTCGAACAACCCGAGCGCACCCTGTGCGATGAGTTCGCCGTCTCGCTCGACGGCCATCACCAGCGCGGCTCGGTAAATCACCGCCCACTCAGCGGGCGTGTCGGGCCAACCGACGGCGTTCGAGAGCGCGACGTTCCGCGGCAAGTCCTCGGGGGAGAGCGCGCGGACCGCGGACGCTGAGAGCGGCATCTATGGCAGTCTAGCCGAGCCTTGCCAGAGCGTCTGCAAGTCGGGCCAACCGAGCCCCTCGAAGCTGCTGAGGTAAGCGTCCGCACCACGTCGAAGAGAGTTGGGCCCGCAATACGCCGTGAAGCCCACGACGGTCATGCCAGCGGCTCGCGCGGCCGCGATACCAGGCGCCGAGTCTTCGACCACCAAGCAATTGGCGGGTGACACCGAGAGCGCCGAGGCTGCGGCCAAAAACAAATCTGGCGCGGGCTTTTCGCGCGCTGCGTCTTCACGACACAGCGCGACATCCAGCCATTGGGCAAGCCCGTACATCTCAATCACCGCGTTCATGCGCCGACGAGAGCCGGAGGTGGCGAGCGCCAGCGAAATGCCGGCTGACCGCAGGTCATTGAGCAGCGCGTCCAGCCCGGGAGACAGCAACGTCTCGTCATAGCCGTCAATTTCGCGGTTTTCGTCGTAACTTTCGGCGTAGTACTCGACGGCTTCCGGCAACGCATAGCGCCATTTCACGTATTGCCAGAACTGCTGCGGGGTCGCGCCCACCAAGTCTTCGAGCTCGGAAACGGCCAGCCGAACGCCATGCTTCGCTGCGGCTTCGACCAGGACTCGGTTGGCAGCCGCCTGGCTATCGATGATCACGCCATCCATATCGAAGATGACAGCTTCCGGTTCACACGCACGCATACCCAGGTAATGGGTACCGAGCGTTGCAACTCTGTCAAGTAAGCATGAGCGCTATTCGTGCTGCCAAGCCGCAGTTTTGATCGCGTCTTCCCAATTGCGACCATCGAAGAGCAAAAGTTCGAGCTGAGTCAGATCGACGTCATCCAAGCAGCGGACATTTACGTCCACCTTGTCGGGATCGGAGCGCGGTGTGTAGAACGGATGGATGCCGCAGCGGCGACAGAACTTGTGCTCTGCCACTCCAGTATTGAAGCGGTACGAGACGAGATCCTCGGCGCCCGCGAGCAGCTCGAAGGCTGAAGGCTCCACGATCAAGTGAATGAAGCCTTTTTTGGTGCACATCGAACAGTTGCAGTACGTGGTCTGGTTCAGCTCGGCACGCACCGCAAAGCGAACCAACCCACAGTGGCAGGCACCCGTATAGCGCATGGAGTCAACTTTCTAAAAAGCCGGTGGCAGCGGGCAGCCGTGCTGCCCGCCACTCGCCGCTAGTCGCCGTCGCCCGAGATGCTCCAGTCTTCGGTCGCTGACTCGCCCTTCGGGCTGGTCAAAGGCTCGCCGTTCGGGCCGTCGCGACGCACGATCATGGTGGTGCGTGTCGCGCTGTCGTCGCTCTCGCGGGCGACCACGGTGATCACGTTGATGCCGGGCTGTAGCTCGGTGTCGATCGAGAACTTCAGCTTGGTCGGATCCGTGGCCTTGCGATTCGACTGGTAAAACACCTTGCGCGGGCCGACGAAGATGAACGCATCGAGCACGCGGTCGCCGTCGGTGGCCTGCCCTTCGATGTGCACCTTGTCCTCGCGCGTGGCGAGTTTGGCCGGCGTGACCTCGAGCAACGGCGGCGAGTGCGACAGGTGCGGCTTGTAGCCGACCTTGACCGGAGCAGTGGCGTTCTCTTTGAGCGCGCGGGTCTCCACGAAGCCAAAGCGATCGTCACCCAGGCTCACCTTGGTGAATGCGCCGAAGGTGCCGAGTCGGTCGAGCACGCTGCCCTTGTCGACTTCACCGACGACGGCCGCAGCAGCCAACGGTTGGCCGCGCACTGGAGCGGGCCCCGCGAAAGACACCTTACCCTGCGCCTTGACCAGCGCCAGCGGGCTCTTGGAGAGCGGCAAGGTCACCTTTTCGGTCGAAACCACGCGCAGCTCACGATCCGCCACGCTGAGCTCGAAGTTGATGTTGTTCTCGGTCAGCTGATCGAGAACATCGAAGGTGAA
This sequence comes from Polyangiaceae bacterium, assembly GCA_035634635.1. Taxonomy (GTDB): domain Bacteria; phylum Myxococcota_A; class Polyangia; order Polyangiales; family Polyangiaceae; genus PMG-095. Next base: position 12,100 of record DASQCO010000018.1, on the reverse strand, counting down.
GGCCACGTTGCGCACTTCGCCCGGCTTCATGTTGGAGATGTCGAAGCGGCCGTTGTGGATCAAGAGGCCGTCGCCGGTCAAATTGCGGATGTTGGCCTGCGTCTCGTAGGAGTGGCCCTTGCCCACGTTCTTGACCGCTAGGTACACGGTCGCACCTTCACCACGCGCGAGCTGACCGTCACCGTTGCCCGGCCGATTGTCGAGCACCTCGTAATTGTAGGCGAAGATCGGTTGCGGCAACGCGTTGAGCGTGGGCCGCAGTTCCGCGTCTGGTGGCGGCTCGGCGCCCTCAGCGAAGAAGCGCACCTTCACCACGTCTGCGCGCGCGTCCGCGTCGAGCGGCACCTTGCACACCCGCTTGGCGTTGTCGGGCAGCGGCGCGCTCGACCCCGGCTTGTGCCCTTCGACGTCGCAGAAACCGAGCGGCGCAGTGGCGGTCTTGGTTTCGCCGGGCATGATCTTGCCGAACGCGAACTCTTTTTCGTCGTAGTAAGCGCCGTCGCTCTTGGTGCTGGCGCGCACTTGATATGCCGGACTTGTGCCCTTGTTTTTGACCGAGACCTTGAGCGTCACTTGTTCGCCCGCCGCGAACGTGTCGTTCGGGCGATCGGTGCTGACTTTGACCTCGAAATCCGAGGCCTTGGGCGGATTGGCGTAGTCCTTCGGAGGCGGCGCCCAGTCGATACCGATCTTGCCGAGGTCCGTACCCACCGCCTCGACCTCGGTGACCTGTAGTTTGTCCAAGAAGTCCTTGGAGCTGCGCAGCTCTTCCATGCGTTTGCCTGGGTTCAAGCGACCTGCCAGGTCACGCGCGAGCTTGATTGGGAAGTCGAGCTCGAACTCGTCTTCCATGTCGCCGCCGCGATCGCGAATCTCGGCGCGCTCCTTCTCCGGCAAGTTGTAGCGCAAGCGCACCGAGGGCTGGTCGCTGGCGCGGGTCGCGGTGTTCGACAAGCTCTTGGTCAGGTCACGCTCGCGCAGGCCGTGCGCATTGCGATACAAATCCATTTCGACCGTGTCCGCGGTCATCGGATCGAGCTCGATGTCCGGCGCCACGCCGACGCCCTGAATCGAGACGTCACCGGGGGTCAGGTACTGGGCGATGGTCAGCTTGAGCGCGGCGTTTTCCGGCGTGACGTGCGGGAACACCAGCTGCACGCTGCCCTTGCCGAACGTGGTCTGGCCGACGATCACCGCGCGATCCAAGTTCTTGAGCGCACCCGCAACGATTTCGCTCGCGCTCGCGCTGGAGCCGTTCACGAGCACGACGATCGGGTAGTTCGGCTCGGTGCCCTTGCGCACCGCGCGCTTCTCTTCACGACCCTCGGAGGCGCCCACCGTGGCCACGATCACGCCGTCGTCCAAGAAGCGATCGGCGACGCGCGCCGCTTGGTCGAGCAACCCGCCGGGGTTGCCACGCAAATCGAGCACCAGCGCCTTGAGCTTCTCTTTCTTGTGTAGCTCGCTGAGCGCTTCATCGAGTTCGTCCGAAGTGCTGGCCTGGAACTGCTTCAGCCGCACGTAGCCGACGCCATTGCCGAGGCCACGATAATCGACCGACTTCACCTGAATCTCTTCGCGCACGAGCTCGAACGGGCGCGACCCGGTCCAGCCCTCGGCAGCGTCGCGATGCACCCAGATCGTGACTTTGGAACCCGGTTTGCCGCGCAGCCGATTCACCGCGTCATCGAGCGGCATGTTCAACGTCGACTCGTTGTTGATCTTGGTGATGCGATCCATGCGCTTCAAATTGGCGCGACCGGCTGGTGTGCCGGGCATGGGGCGCATCACCGTCAACATCTGATCGCGCACCGAGATCACGATGCCGAGGCCGCCGAAGTGGCCGGACGTCGACAGGTTCATCTCGCGGTACGCTTCCGGGCTGAGGAACACGCTGTGCGGATCGAGCGTGCGCAGAATGCCGTTGCACGCGGCGTATTCGACGTCGCGCAGATCGACCTCGGTGTCCTTCAGGTTGGCCTGCAGGAACGCGAACACCTCGCGCAAACGCGCGGCCACGTCCCAGGGCCCTTGCACGTTGTCGATGTGGAAGGAGGCTGACTCGGTGTCGACCTGCACCTTGACGGTGTTCGACTTGTCCTCGTGCAGCACGATCACTTGCGCGACTTCTTTTTGGATCTCGTTGACCGCGCTCAAGAACATCTGACGCGGCTTGACGCGACTCGGGTCGACGTATTTGTTGCGGATGGTGTTCAGCGTCTCGTTGACGGCCACCAGCTGCGTCAGATCATAGGGCGCCTTGGGCTGCCCAGGGCTCGTCACCGCGTGCGCTACCTCGAGTCCACGCCACAAACCGCCGGTGCCAAATTGCAGCGCAAAATAGGAGGCCAGCGCAAACACCGAGAGCACGACCAGCGCCCGACCTAGGCGCGGAAGAATTCGCATCCGGCGAGTATAGCCCGAGCAATCCCGAAGACTTCGAGCACACACGGCGCGGGCTACGTTTCGTGCTGCGCGCGTTTATTCCGCGTTTTCCGCGAAATCGAGCGCGTCCGAAGCGCTCACAAAAATCCAGTAATTTCGCTGATTTATACGAGTGTGCGGAACCGCATCGGGAGGGAGAGGACCAACCGCCGAGCCGCGGTGGCCGCAGAGATCACAGGGAGAGGATTGGGGTTTGCTGAGGGCGGCCGATCACGTCGTCAGCAGCGTCGTAGCTCGACGAGCATCGGGACCCCCAAGAACTCCCTTCTGATCTTTGCGGCCTCTGCGTCTCTGCGCTTCAAGCTCCGGGAGCTGCTGGGTCTGACGGCTACTGCCCGGAGGACTCGCCCTTGCCGACTTTGACCGCGGCGTTGCCCGTCCCGACCGCTTCCGCCGGAGGTGCCGCTTTGGTCGGGTCGGGATCGTGCACTTCGAGCGCGGGCGACTGCTCGTCACGCTTGATCGAGTAACGAACGAGCGCGCGAAGCGTGCGGTTACGCTCCACGTTGCCCAGCATCAGTTTCAAATCCTCGTACACCGAGGGATCGACGAGCAACGCGCCAAGGGTGCCCTTGCCAGCGCGCATGTCGCTCACGACCTGGCGAAAATCAGCCGACGCCTGATTGAGGTTCGCCATCATCGCCTGCGACGAGTCGTCCCCGTAGATCACGCTGCGCGCGAGGCCGTTACCTTCGCGAATGCCCTTGAGCGTAGTCCCAAGCTCGTCGGCAACGACGCCCACTTTGGCGATCGTCTTTGCGCCGTCCTCACCGTACAGCACTTCGTGCGCAAAGCCGGGTCCGGTGTTCACGCGGGTCAGGATTTGATTCACGCTTTGCGTCGCGTGCGTCAGCTCTCCCGAAGCTTGCTGCAGATTGCTCATCAATTGCGAGAGGCGCGCGGCCTCTGCTGGATCGTGCAGCAATTTGCCGACGTAGCCGTCGCCGCGGTCGACCGAATCCAAAATACGCGCGAGAGATGCCAGGGAATTGCGCACGTCCCCCTGCAGCTTCTCGTCCGAGAGGGAACTGGTGGCGTGCTCCAAATTGGTCACCACCTTCTCGACCTGACCCGAAATATTGCTGATGCGACCGATCAGCTTGCTCATGTCTTCCGCCGCTTTGGACGGGACCACCGAGCCCTCGGGCAGCTGAGCCTGACCGAGCGAGCCGACAGTTATCACGATCATCTTGTCGCCGAGCAATCCCTTGCCCTCGATCGTCGCCACGCTGTCCTTGCGGATGCGGCGTGCGTCGTCGACGGAGATCGACATGCGCACGTGGATGTTCTTGTCGTTGGCCGCGTTGGCGTAGTCGACCGCCGTGACCGTGCCGATGTCGACGCCACCCATGCGCACGGGCGAGCCGCGGCGCAGACCCTGCACGTCCTCGAACTGGGACGAGTACGGCGCCTTGTGACTAAAGAGTTGGCGCTCGTCGCCAATCAGAAAGATCACGGCGCCGATCGCGGTCAAGCCCGCGAGCACGAACGCGCCAACCTTCACGTCCTTCGACGAAACCATCGCTCGAGCTCACTTGTGGCAGAAACCAAGAACCGACAAACCGTAAGGAGCTCAGGATACCCGATGCACCGAGCTCCTGCCGTCAGTTTTTTTCAGGCTCGATTCTAGCGGCAGAGGAAGCGTTTTTCCCGCCGTGCACACCCGAATCAGCTGTTCAGCAAGGTCTCGACGTCTTCTTTCACCGGCGCGCGGCCTTGGATGAAGTCGCTCACGCGCTGGTCCGTGGAGGCTTGGAACTCTTCCACCGTGCCATAGGCGATGATGCGCCCAGTGCGCACCATCGCCAAATGGTCGCTGATTTCGAACGCGCTCTTCATGTCGTGGGTGACCACGATGCTGGTGATCTTGAGCTTCTCCTGCAGGCCCATGATCAAGTGATTCACACGGGCGGTGTTGATCGGGTCGAGGCCGGTCGTGGGCTCGTCGTACAACAACACCTCGGGCTGCACCGCGATGGCGCGAGCGAGCCCGACGCGCTTCCGCATACCGCCGGAGAGATCCGCAGGCTGGAGCAACTCGATACCCGGTAGATCGACCAAGCTGAGCGCCCAAGACACGCGATCCGCGCGCTCTTCTTTGCTCATCTTGTCGCGAAAGTGCTCCTCTAAACCGTACGCGACGTTCTCGCCGACGGTCAGCGAATCGAACAGCGCGCCACTCTGAAACAACATCGCGATGCGGCGTCGCACTTGCGATAGCTGTTCTTCTTCCATGCGTGTCACGTCGGCGCCGTCGAAGCTGATCGTGCCCGCATCGGCGTGTAGCAACCCGATCAGCATCTTGAGCATCACGCTCTTGCCGACGCCAGAACCGCCGCAGATGGTCAGCACCTCACCGCGCAAGACCTTCAAGTTCAGGCCCGAATAGATGACCTTCTGACCGAAGGCTTTCTTGATGCCCTTGAACTCGATAATCGGTTCGCTACTCGCGGCGGCCATGGTTACGCAATAGCAGCTCGCCGCGAGCGGCCAAAGAAGGACGGCTCTCGCAGCCAAATTGGTCGCCGATTCGAACCAAGGTCGGCTCCGAGAGTTGAACCGCAGAGCCGCAGAGCACGCAGAGAGCAGAGGAGAGAGAAGGGTGGGGTTGGGGGTTACTCTGAGCGTCAAATCACTGCTCAGTAAACTTCGCTGCACGGCCGAGGGTTTGATGAATCGGACAACGTGCACATTGCAACCCCCAAACTCTTCGCGTTCGCCGGCTCCGAGAAATGAACCGCTGAGCCGCAGAGGACGCGGAGAGCAGAGGGAGACTTGGGGGTTCCCACTCAACATCGGAACGCACGCTTATCACGCCGCAGATCGCCGAACAGCGGAACCCCAATCTCCTCTCTCTCTCAGATCTCTGCGGCCTCTGCGGCTCGGCGGTTAGTCCCTCTCCTTCTCGATCCGTTCGCGACGCCGAAGGCTGGGACGGTTGGGACGTGGCGCGTGACCATCAAAAAACTCTCGGCAGAGTTCGATGGTCGAAAGAGCCTAATCCAAGATTTTTTCGAGCTTGAGTTCGATCGCGTTGCCGCCGCGGTAGCGATCGGGGCGTAGCTTGCCCAAGACGTTGATCTTCCCCGTGAGGGAGCTGGCTCGATCGCCGAGGGAGATGCCGAAAGCGCCGATGCGTGCGCCGCCTTCGAGCTCGAGTTCGAGTTTCAGATGTCCGCCGGACACTTGGCGCGCGGAGAGCACGGTGGCCGCGAATGCCAAGAGCGGGGACTCGTTGCCTGCTCCGCATGGCTCGAGCAAGTACAAGTCGTTGAGCACGCGCGCTGGGTCGTCTCCGGGAGAGAGCCAGGCGTACGACGCAGCTTCACTTGGTGTGGCTGTTTGTTGGGGGTGCTGAGCTGCGCACGCGGCTTCGAAGCATTCACGCAGCTCCGCCAAGCGCGAGAGCTCGACCTCGGCGCCCGCGGCGGCTTGATGGCCACCGAAGCGAATCAGCACGTGTTTGGCTTCACTCAGAGCGTCGAACAAGCGCGAGCCCGCGGGGCCGCGCACCGAGGCGCGCCCGTGCCCATTGCTGAACCCAACCGCGATCACTGGGCGGCGAAACTGATCCGAGAGTCGACCCGCGACGATGCCGACGATGCCGTGATTCCACCCCTCACGGCCGATGACGATCGCGGGGCGATCGGCCCAACCCTCGCGCTCGATTTCGGCGAGGGCCTCTTCGATCATGCGCTCTTGGATCAGTTTGCGCTCGCTCGAGCGTTGCTCGATCTCCGCGCCGAGCGCGTGCGCTTCGTCCATGGTTTTGGCCGTCAAGAGCTGGACCGCGATCTCGGCCGAACCGAGGCGGCCAGGCGCGTTCAAACGCGGCGCAATGCGGAACGCGACGTCCTCCGAGGTGATCGGCGAGTTGCCGTCGAGCTTGGCCAGCTCGAGTAAGACGCGGATCCCTGGTCGACGCGCTTCGCCGATCGCTCGCAATCCGGCGCGCACGAGTGCCCGGTTGTCACCGTCGAGCGGCGCGACGTCGGCGATGGTGCCGATCGCCACTAAGTCCAGCCAGCGACGCAGATCGAGCTCGCGGCCGAGTGCGGTGCGCAACGCGGCGCCGATCGACAACGCGAGACCGCACGAGGCGAGCCCTTTGTACGGAAAGCCACATTCCGGTCGGTGCGGATTCAGGAACGCCACCGCGGGCAGCGCCTCTTCCGGCACCAAGTGGTGGTCGATGACCACGCAGTCGACGCCCGCGGCGCGCAAGCGCTCGAGGGACACGTGGTCGGAAGAGCCGCAATCACAGGTCACGAGCAACGGCGCGCCGCTCGCCAACACTTTGTCGACGGCCGCGGAGGAGACGCCGTAGCCACCTTCGAAACGGCTGGCGATGAAGGTCACCGCGCGTCCGCCGAGCGCCTCGATCACCTCGGTCATGATCGCGGCCGAGGTCATGCCGTCGCAGTCGTAATCGCCGAAGACCGCGATCAGCTCGCCGGCGCGAATTGCGCGCGCCATGCGCTCAGCCGCGAGACTGCGGTCGGCCATGGCGTCCGGCGAAGTGAGCTCGGAAAGTCGTGGATTGAGGAAACGGCGCGTGGCCTCGAGCTCTTGGTGACCGCGCTGCTCGAGCAGCTGTCCGAGTGTCACGGACACGCCGAGCCCCAACGCAAGTTCGCGCGCCCGCGCACTGGCGCCCGTGCGATCCGCACTGGCATTCGAAGGTTCGGACAATTCAGCGCGCGAGGTGCTCAAGGCCAAGACTTCCAACATGCCGACCCACGGCCGTCAATTCACTCTTCCCGTGCCCGTAGACGTGCCCGTGCCCGTGCCCGATCTCTCCCTCTTCCTCCAGGAGAAAGGTGAGAGAGAGAGCGGGCACGGGCACGTTTACGGGGAGAACAAGCGTGGCCCTTGGCCCTCCCAAATGCACGAAAGCCCCCCGCAGTTGCGAGAGGCTTTCGGTCAGCACGTGCGCTGACGGCTCAATTTAGACTTTCCGACGAGACCTCGGGAGGATCCAACGGCCTTGCGACGAACAGCCATTGGGTGCGGCCGTTCGGGCCGACGAAGCGGACGTGCTCGTCAGGCAAGGCGCGCAGGTGAAAGCGCGGGCCGCCTTCCGACTCTTCAGTCGTTACCAGCGCCATCGCGTCGAGGACGTGTAGGCCTCCGAGCACGTCTTCCGGTTCGGAGTCCAAGCGCTCCGCCAAATCATCCAAGTCCAAATCGCGATCGCCAGCGAAGGCACCGAGCACTCGCTGCGCGTTGATACAGCGCTCTTGCTGTTCCGGCTCGATCTTGGACCACAACTCCTCCGGAATGGTGAGCGGCAACCCTTCTGGAGGCAAAGCAGCCATTTGAGACTTCAATGCGGCAAACATGAAGCAGAACATAAGGACGGTGACCGGTGTGTCAACCTGGTGCGCCGGCCGGCTCGGCTCGGATTGGGGCGCCTTTGCCGGCCCCAATCCGAGTTGCCTATGATTCTGCTCAGACCGCGGCAGGCCTACCCGGCACTACGGGCTTCTTTTTTTTGGTTCCCACCTTGGAGAACAGCGTGTGGTCGAGCCACTCGGTGAGTGGAAGTGCGACGTAAATCGACGAGTAAGTGCCGAGCACGACGCCAATCACCAACGCCAACGAGAAGTCTTTGAGCTCGCCCGTGCCCCAGATGAAGAAGCCGAGCAGCGCGATCACCACGGTGCTGCTGGTGAGCAGCGTGCGGCCGAGCATTTCCGAGGTGCTGATGTTGATCAGCTGGAAGAAGCTCGTGCCGCGTAGCTTGCCGAGATTTTCGCGCACGCGGTCGTACACGATCACGGTGTCGTTCACCGAGTAGCCGACGATGGTGAGCACCGCGGCGATCGTGGTCAGGTTGATCTCTTTGCCGAGCAAGATCAGGATGCCGATGGTGCCGAGCGCGTCGTGAGTCAAAGCGACGACGCCACCAGGTGCGAACCGCAGGTCGAAGCGGAACGCGATGTACACCATGATGAAGACAATCGAGATCACGATGCTCTTCACGGCGCTATCGCGAAGCTGAGCGCCCGCGCGCGGACCGATCCACTCCGTGCGCAGAGCCGCATCCGGCACCATGTCGGCGCCGAGCGCTTGCTTGAGCCCGCCCATGAGCTGGTCACCCTTGCTCATGAGTTGAATCTCGACTTTGTTGTCGCGCGCGTTCTGTAGCAGCGGATTGTGATCGCCCGGACGGAGCACGATCCCCTTCACCGGAGAGATGCGCTGCTTGACCCAGTCCAGATCGGGTGAGTTGCGATAGCGCACGCTGATCTTGTCGCCGCCTGGGCTGAACTTGACCTCAGTGGCTTGCCGCTCCGCCGGACACGCGGCGTCGCCTTCGGCGGCATTGAGGCAGAGGGCCTTCTCGATCTCCAGCTGCTTCTCGGCCGAGATGGTCGAAACTTCTTCGACGCGGATCAGGTAGCGATTCGGGTTGTTCGGGTCATCGACCTTGACCACGCCCGGGCCTTGGAACCCGGCCTTTTCGACGGCGGCTCGCAACTCACCCGCGCCGACGTTCTTCTTGAAGGCGATCTCGATTTCAGTACCGCCGGTGAAGTCGGTACCGAGCTTGGCCTTGCCCAGGAGCAGCAAGATCAGTGCTCCGAACGTGATCACCAAGCTGAGGCCAATCCAGTACCACCGGACGGCCATGAAGTCGTAAACTTTGCCAGATTTGAACAGGCGCATGGTTCAACCCAAATCCAACTGGGCCCCGCGCCCCAGATGTTTGACCCACCAATCGATCATGAGGCGGCTGACGATGACGCCCGTGAAGATGTTGCACACGACGCCGACGATCAGCGTGACTGCGAAGCCTTTGAGCGGGCCGGTACCGTACTGCCAGAGCACCACACCGGCGATCACCGTCGTGACGTGACCGTCGATGATGGCGTTCAGCGCGCGCTTGTAACCGACGTCCACCGCGGCCCTCGCGCCCTTGCCGAGCCCGATTTCCTCACGGATGCGCTCGTTGATGATGATGTTGCTGTCGACCGCCATACCGACGGTGAGCGCCAAGCCGGCGATGCCGGGCAGGGTCATCGACGCGCCTGCCGAGCACAAGATGGCCAGCTGCAGGAACAAGTTCATGATCACCGCCAAATCGGCGATGAAACCGGCGCGCTGGTAGTAAATCATCATGAACACGAGCACGAGCGCGATACCGCCGAGGGCGCCCTGAATGCCGAGCTTGATCGCGTCCTGACCGAGGGACGGCCCGATGCGCTGCTCGTTGGAGGGCGAGATCGGCGCGGGCAAGGCGCCTGAACGGAGCACCAACTCCAAATTCTTGGAGTCCCGGAGCTGTGCCTCGGGGTCGCCCGAGCCCATCGTGATCTGACCGTGGCCACCGGCAATGCGGCTCTGAATCACCGGAGCGCTGCTGATGCGACCATCGAGGATGATGGCGAAGCGGCGCTGAATGTTGGCGCCGGTGATGCGTTCGAAGATCTTGCCACCTGCATCGGTGAACGCGATCGCGACGTGCCAACCGCCCATGCCGCCCTGGCTCTGCTCGGGCTGTGCGACGGCTTCGCGGATCATGTCACCGGTGATTTCGGCGCGGCTCTTCAAGAAGAAGGTGCGAACACCGACCTCTTCCTCTTTCAAGGTGATCTCGTCGACCACGCGCGATTCGATGTGGTAGCCGACTTCGCGATCGGAGGGCACATCCAGCGTGGCGACCCATTCACGCATGCGCTGCAATGCCTGAGTCGACGTCTCTTTCGGTCCCTTGCGCAAAAGCGCGTAGGTGTTGGCCTTGGTGCGCTTCTCACCTTCGGCGTCTTTGCCGAGCGGCGCGTTCTCGATCTGGAATTCCAGCCCTTCCGGCAAGCTATCCGGCTTGGCAGTCTTCGAGATGGCGCCGAAGAAATCACTCTCGTCGTCGAGCAGCTTGAACTCGAGGCGCGCGGTTTGGCTGATCGTGTTGCGGATGGTCGCGAAGCCCTTTTCGTCCTCGCCCGGTACTTCCACGATGATGTCTTCGTCGCGCGAGGACACCGAGGCCTCGCGCAGACCGAGCTCGTCGACACGGCGCAGAATGATGTCGCGGGCCTGGCTGACCGCGCGCTCGCGGATCTGCGAGCCGACCGAGGGACGAACCTTGAACATCAAGGAGCGACCGTCCTTGGTGCGCGAGAACGACATCTCGCTGCGGAACTTCTCGAGGAAGCGCTCGTCCAACTTGGTCGGATCGGTGCCTTCTTTGACGGTCACGCGAATTTCGTCGACCGGCTTGCGCGGCGACTCGATTTCGACCTTGTCGCGCAGCTTCTTGAGGGTGTCGTCAGAGGGCAGCTCGTCGCCCGAGTGCAGGCCGTACACCTTGGCTGCCTCGGTGCGCATGTCCTCGTAGTAGTGATCGCGCTTGTCCTTGATGGCTTCGTCGACGTCCACCGTGTAGACGAGACGCAAGCCACCGCGCAGATCCAAGCCTTCGACCAGGCGGAACGCGACGTGCTCTTTGATGTACGTCGGGCACTTGAGGAAAGACGTCCAATTGGACAGCGTTGGCCAGAGCACCAAGAAGGCGAAAGCACAGGCGCTGGCAGTGAGCGCGCAGCGCATGCGCCAACCGAGGTCCATGATCTCGACCGCGGCGAAAGCGATCCAGAGGCTCAAGACGGCTAGAATCGCCATCGGCCAGAACGCGTCGTTGTGCGCGGCTGCAGCCGCGCCGCCAGCGAACAAGCCCGCAACGATCAGCGTGTAGCGATGGTTGCGAAAGGCAAAGCCGGCGAGCACGAACAACGCGCCGAGGCCGCCAAAAATCGAGGTAAGTACGGTGTCAATCACGGCTAAACCGCCCCCGCTTTCACTTCTTCTCGAGGGACGCAGCCGTTTCGGCGTCGTCCTTCCCGAGCAGGCCCGACTTCAAGAATTCCACCTTCATGCCCGGCGCCACTTCGACTTTGGCGTAGCGATCGCCGATCTCCACGAGCTTCCCGACCAGCCCGCCCTGGGTGATCACGCGATCCCCCTTCTGCAGTGACTCGAGCAGCTTCTTCTGTTTCTTGCTGTTCGAGCGGCTGGTGAACACCATCAGCAAGATCAACGGCACCACCATGATCAGCATCGGCAGCATTCCGCCGAGGCCGCCTTCGGGACCGCGCGCAGGCGCGCCCGCTCCGTGATCCACCGGCGGAGCCGACGGAGCGACGGTGTTGGCACTAGTTTCCCGGCCCGGAGCCGGAGGTACATTTTGAAAGGACAGGAGCGCGACCAAAGTGTCCTCCGCGGACGGGGTGGCTCCGCGACGGCGAGAGCCCCAAGCAGGCGCCTGGGTTATGCCGTGAAAAACGGCGACCCGAGACGGTAGAGGGTCGGGCCTATACCCAGAATCCCGCGGCCGCGCAAGCTACGGGCCGAGCCTGAAGCTCAGGCCTCCTGCTCAGCGTGACGGTTCCGGATTTCGGACGTCCGAAGCGCGCAGCGAGCACCCCGCCTGGCACGCGGGGCAGAGAAAGGGTCGACCAGCGCTTGACAGGCCTCGGGTCGAGTTGTAGTGGGGTTCTCGCCTGATTTTGAAGAGTCAGAAAACACAGTTTGCAGGTGGACTTCGCTCCACCAAGCCAGAGGCGCGTAGCTCAGTGGTAGAGCACTACCTTGACACGGTAGGGGTCGACGGTTCAATCCCGCCCGCGCCTACAAAATATGCCGGTGTCCGTTC
>DASQCO010000017.1:0-9544 GCA_035634635.1 Polyangiaceae bacterium | reverse complement strand
GGCCGCGATCGTCCGTCGTGCGGAGCGCGAGCGGCGTCGTCGAAGTGCTGGTTTTACCCGGGGTACCCCCGGGCGAGGCGAACCGTAGTGACCCCGAAAGCGGGGTGTCAAGGGCGGAGCAAAAGCAACGCGAACGCGCGGTGACTGCGCGGACTCTCTTGAGAATTGGGCGAGAGGGCGTGTAGGCTGCGCCTTCCCCTGCGTCATCCAAGAGGTGCTGAGTGTTTTGCCCGAATTGTGGGACTGAGAATGAGGAGGCGGCGACGACCTGCAAGAAGTGCGGGTTTAACCTAAAGGGTGCGGCGGCCCCTAAGTTCAAGGGCACGATGCTCATGGTCAACCCGCCGGCTGTGCCCAAGCCGGCCGGCGCGCCGGCACCCGCAGCCGCTCCTGCTCCGTTTCCGGGAGCTCCTCCGGGTGCGATTCCGGGAGCTGCTCAGGCACCCGCCGCTGCGCCTCGCCCTCAACTCAAGGGCACCATGCTTGGAGTCGCTCCACCTTCGGTTGGCGCGCCGATGCCGCCCGGACCGCCGGCAGGATTTGGTCCGCCGCCAGGCGCTCCGCCGGCTGCTCCCGCGCCGCAAGGTTTTGGTCCTCCGCCCGGAGGTCCAAACTTTGGTCCGCCGCCGGGTGCTCCAGCACCGCAGGGTTTCGGTCCGCCACCCGGACAAGGCTATGGCGCGCCCGCCGCTGCACCTCCGCCTGCGTATGCGCCTCCGCCTGCGTATGCTCCACCCCCCGCACCGGCCCCCGGCCCTGCTGCAGGAGTGAATCCACTCGGCGGAACGATGGTCGCAGACGCAAGCTCTGGCGCCTTCAATCCATACGCTCAGCCCAATCCCTATGGCCCGCCGCCCGGTGCGCCTCCAGCAGCTGATCCCTACGGCCCGCCTCCCGGTGGTGGCTTTGGCGCTCCGCCTCAAGCACCCGCGCCCGGTGGCTTCGGGCAACCACCAGGCGGCTATGGCGCTCCGAATCAACCGCCGCAGCAGTACGGAGGCCCGCCGCCCGGAGGCGGTGGCTACGGTCCACCTCCCGCACAACCCGCACCCTACGGCGCGCCTCCTGGCGGCGGCTACGGCCAACCGCAAGGTGGCTTCGGCGGACCGCCCGCGCCCTACGGTGCGCCAGGTGGTTTCAGTCCCCCGCAAGATCAGCCGTACGGCGGCGGAGCAATGGTTCCCATGGGCGGTGGCGGTGGTGGCCGCGGTCCAATCGGCACCATCCGCAACCCGGTGATGACGATCGTCATCAGCTGCGTCTGCTTCGTCTACGCCATCATCCAATGGTGGAAGATGCTGAACGAGCTCAAGGCGTTCCGCGGCAAAGACGATCTGAACCCGATTATGTTCTTCGTCCCGATCATCCAGTACCTCGAGCTGTGGAAGCTGAGCGAAAAGGTGCTGGACGCGAAGCGCATGGCCGGAATCCCGAATCCGGAAGTGAACCAGATCATGTACTTCCTATTCGGGTTCTTCTTCTTGCCCGGTGACTTGAACGAGATCTGGCAAGCAGCCGGCGGCGGTCAGCTGCCTCCCGCGAGCTGAAGCGCGCTTTCCCAAGCGAAACGAGGCGCGGCTCTTCGGAGCACGCGCCTAGTTTTCTTTTGTGGGTGGTGCTCCATTGCGGCAGATCACGGAAGGCGATCGACTTAGCCATTCGCGGGCCCTAAGCTCGGTGTCGTCGTGGCTCGAGCAATGGTTCAGCGCAGTCTGCTGGTCGCGATGTTTGGCGGCATGTTCGCCGGCATCGTCGCCTTGCGGCTGCCCTTTTGCCCGCTGGCCAGCGTGTTCGGCGTACCCTGCCCCGGTTGTGGCCTGACGCGCGCCACGCTCGCCTTGGCGCACGGCGATTTGCAACACGCGCTCGAACTGCACCCCCTCGTGCTCGTACTCGCGCCGCTGTTCATCTGGGCGATGAGCAGCGCCGCCATCGGCTACGTGCTCGGCCCTCGCCCAGCGCGCCCATTGCGACGCTGGCTCACCTCGCGCGCCGTCACCGCGCTCGCCTCGCTGCTCATGGTCGCGACGCTCGGTGTGTGGGGTGCGCGCTTCTTCGGCTACTTCGGCGGCCCGGTGCCTGTCGAAACCCTGAGCGACTGGAGCCGCACGCGCGCGGTCTCGTCGACACGCGCGCTCGACGCACGCTGAAATCGTGCTCGGCGAGGCGCGCGGATCCATGGGCGATTTCCGCCGGGCCCGGCCGAGAATGCGCGGTCGTCGGATGACCGTGATATCTAAAAACCATGGGAAAACCCGAGAAGAGGGCCGCCACGCGAGTGGCGAGGGTCGACGGTCGCCCAAGCATCTGCTTGACCATGATCGTCAAAGACGAAACGGCCGTGATTGAGCGTTGCCTACGGTCAGTGCGACCGTTCATCGATTGCTGGTCAATCGTGGACACCGGTTCAACGGACGGCACGCAGCGACTGATCGCAAAGTCGCTCGTCGGCGTCCCCGGAGAGCTTCACGAGCGCCCCTGGAAAGACTTCGGGCACAACCGCACCGAAGCGCTCACGCTGGCGCGCCCGTGGGGCGACTACTCGCTCGTGATCGACGCTGACGAAACCTTCGAGGCCCCACCGGGTTTCGAATTTCCGAAGCTGAGCGCGGAGGGCTACTACACGCGCCATCGCGGCAGTACTTCTTCCGTCACCTTCGATCGCCTGCAACTACTCAAGTCGGATGCTCTCTGGCGCTACGAAGGCGTGCTCCATGAAGTGGCGGTTTGTGATCGGGCGCACAAGAACGTCGTGCTCGAAGGCCCAACGTGTATCGGGCACTTCGATAGCGCCCGTAATCAAGGCGATCCGAAGCAAAAATACGCGCGCGACGCCGCACTTTTGGAAAAGGCTCTCGAACGCGAACCGGACAACGCGCGCTATCGCTACTACCTGGCGCGCAGCTATCGCGACGCCGAAATGCTGGACTTGGCGCTCGAGAATTTCGCCAAGCGCGCAGACATGGGCGGCTGGGACGAAGAGGTTTGGCACTCGCTGCACCTGATGGGCAACATCGCGGCGGATATGAACAAGTACCACGCGGCGGTCGCGGCCCAGCTCAAGGCTCACCAGCTCCGTCCGCAACGCGCCGAGGCGCTGTGTGCACTCGCACACCTGCATCGAACGCGCGAAGAGCACCAGCTCTCGTACGTGTTTGCGCGGCAAGCCGCGCGCATTCCGAGACCCGACGATCGCTTGTTCGTCGACGACTCGGTTTACCTGTGGCGCGCTCTCGACGAGCTCAGCATTGCCGCGTATTGGGTGGGTGAGTACGAGGAATCGCGCCAGATCGCGCAGGAGCTTTTGCAACGCGCCGCGCTGCCCAAAGACGAGCGCCCACGGGTCGAAAAAAACCTGCGCTTCGCCGAGCAGAAGCTTGGGCAGGGCGATGGATCTCAGCCAGTCATGGCCAGTGTCGGCCTTGCCTCGCCTCCCCCAGCACCTCCGGCAAAAGAGCGCGCGACACTGTTGCAACTAGTCCCGCTCGATCGGCCGATTCGCATCGTGGATGTGGGCTCGAGTCCAGTCGATGGGCCGCCGCCGTTTCAACCGCTCGTCGACCAAGTCCCGACGCAAGTGATCGGCTTCGAACCCAATCCGGACGCGCGTGCCGAACTTCGAGCCAAGTCGAAGCCAAACGAGATCGTACTCGCGGACGCGCTGGGCGACGGAAACAATCACACGCTGCACTTCTGCCATGCACCCGGCATGAATAGCTTGTTCGAGCCCGATCTCACCGTGCTCGAGAAGTTCCACCTATTTGCCGAATTCGGCGCCGTCATCCGCACGGAGATAGTCGGCACGAAGCGGCTCGACGAGGTGGACGGCGTGCGCCCGCTGGATTTCCTCAAGCTCGATGTCCAGGGCTTCGAAAAGACCATCATCGAACACGGCCGAGAAACCCTGAAGGGTTGTTTGGTCGTACACACCGAAGCAGCCTTCGTGCCGATGTACCGCAATCAACCGTGCCTAGGCGAAGTCGACACGCTGCTGCGCGAGCTCGGCTTCGTCGCACACACGATCTTCTCCGCGAAGCGCTGGGGAATTGCTCCTCTGCTCGTGGACGGCAACCCGCGCCGCGGCTTCAACCAACTCCTCGACGGGGACATCGTCTACGTGCGCAACTTCTTCGATCTCTCCGGCTGGGAGAGCGCCGAGATCGCCCGCCTCGCGCACATTCTCCATTTCACGTACGGCTCGTACGACGTCGTGTACTACCTGCTGCGCGAGCTCACACGACGCCGAGTCGTCGCAGCCGATACGCAGCACCGCTACACGGAACTGTGCGGGTTGAGCTGAGCACATCCACGTCGCGGCGACGCCCCGACAGTGCTCCGATGATCGGGTGGTGGGCGACCAGTGGCCGCCCCTCGCCCCACCTCGTCGACCAGGCGGTTCACCGGGTTGCGCGAACTCTCCCTGAAGTGCGCGCGGACTTGTCTATCGTGCGTCTTTCCTTTACGAATCGTGACGGCAACTCAAGTGCGGGGAAAATGAAGAATCAACGAATCGGGTGTGCACTCCTCATCGTGCTGACTCAAGCGCTCGCCTGCGGGAACAGCAGTGATGGCGGACCGGGAGGTTCGAGCGGAGGCAGTTCAGCGGGAATGGCGGCGATCGCCGGCATGTCTGCCGGAGGCAGCTCGGGCGGAACCGCGAACGTCGCCGGCACGTCTGCCGGAGGCTCGGGCGGAACCACAAACGTCGGCGGAAGCGCGGGCAGCTCGTCGGGGGCACTGCCGTCCGGCGCGGTAACGACCTGCAACGGCCCAGGCTGCCCGTACGGCCAATGCAACAACAGCAGCACGACGACCTGCACGAGCGTGTACCCAGGTGAAGTCGGCCCCGCAGTCCCGCTGTGCAAAGCGGACGGGGACTACTGCTTGGGCCTGGGCTCGCCTTCCGACTTTCACACGTGGGCCGTGCACTGCGTAGGCACGACCCCGACGGCAAAGAGCTGCGCGAGCCTGTGCGCCTATTCCTTCATCGACAAGACGGCGCAATGCTCTGGCACCTGATCGCGCCGCGAGCGGGACGAAGGCAATGTCTCGCTCGCGTGTGGCGCTTCACACGTTGAAACGGAAGTGAATCACATCGCCGTCGCGAACGATGTAGTCGCGACCTTCGATCGCGAGCTTGCCGGCTTCACGGCATTTCGCCTCGCTGCCCAGCGCGATTAGATCTTCCCACCAGATCACTTCAGCCTTGATGAAGCCGCGTTCGAAGTCGGTGTGAATCGCGCCCGCGGCTTGGGGTGCGGTCGAGCCCTTGAGCACGGTCCAAGCACGGCACTCTTGCTTGCCCGCGGTCAGGTACGTGATCAAGCCCAGCAGCTCATAGCCGGTACGAATCACCGAATTGAGGCCGGGCTCCTTGAGGCCGACGCTCTCCAAAAATTCCGGACGATCTGCCGGCTCCAGCTCGGCAATCTGCTCTTCGAGCTGCGCGCAGATTGGCACCACCAGCGCGCCCTCTTCCTTCGCAAACGCGACTAGCGCCTGGTAATGCTTATTGCCCGCGAGGTTGCCGAGCGAGGCCTCGTCGACATTGCCTACGTAGAACATGCGTTTGCTGGTGAGCAGCTGCATGTCGCGCAAGATGTCTTTCTCTTTCTCGTCAATCGTCAGCGAGCGCGCGGGCTTGCCCTGATCGAGGTGCGCGGTCAGCCGCTCGCACAGGCCCACCGCGAGCTTCTCGACTGCGTCGCCGCCCTTGCTCTGCTTGCGCGCGCGGTCGAGCCGCTTCTGCGCGGTATCCAAATCCTTGAGGCAGAGTTCGGTTTGAATCGTGCCAATGTCGGCAACCGGGTCGACTCGGTTCTCCACGTGCACCACGTTCTCGTCCTCGAAGCAGCGCACCACATGAGCCACCGCGTCGACTTCGCGAATGTGAGACAGGAACTGGTTGCCCAGGCCTTCACCCTTGGACGCGCCGCGCACCAAGCCGGCAATGTCCACGAAGCGAATGCTGGTCAGGACCTGCTTGTCGGAGTTGTACACCTTGGCGAGCGCACTGACGCGCTCGTCCGGCACTGCCACGATGCCGACGTTCGGCTCGATCGTGCAGAACGGGAAATTCGCCGCTTCCGCCTTGGCGTTCGACAGCGAGTTGAACAAAGTGCTTTTGCCGACATTCGGCAGACCGACGATTCCACAGGAAAAACCCATTGCGCGCTCTCCTTAATGTCGCGCCCCGCAAGTTGCAAACCGAAGCCGAGCATGGCCTCAGCTGCGCGAGATTGCTCAGCAAATCTCGCGCATCTCGGGGCCGCCCCGACGGGCTACGGGAGCCAATCGTGCAACAGGACGCGGCCGTCGCTGATGCTGTCGTCGTTGCTGGTCGCCGACCATCGAACCGAACGAACGAGTCCGCCGCCCCGGTCACGACCAGGTCGATCAGGGCCACATTGGCCGAAGTCTTCGTGCCATTGGCACCAATCGGAAACGAAAAGGCCGCCGTTGGTCGGCGTCGTAATGCCGCGACCGACGCCCAGTTATCGGACTAACGTAACGATGTGATTTCCATCGCTGAAGTAACCGCGACTCCGCTCGACATGGAGCTTAACGAACCGTTCGGCATTGCCACAGGCGCGCAGCACGTTGCAGCCAATGTCTTGCTGACTCTAACCCTCTCGGATGGAACGGTCGGGCTCGGCGAAGCCGCGCCGTTTCCTGCGGTCAACGGCGAGACACAAGCGGCGGTGCTCAGCGCGCTCACGGCGGCGAGCTCCTCACTCTCAGGCCTCGATGCGCTGCGATTTCGTCCAGCGGTAGGGATCGCCGAGCACGCGCTCCGCGGCACACCGACCGCACTCGCGGCGTTCGAGAGTGCGCTGCTCGACGCGGTCTGTCGCCGCGCGGGCATCTCACTTTGGTCCTTCTTCGGCGGCGCTCAGCGTGAGTTGGTCAGCGACATTACCATTCCCACCGGCTCAGCCGAACACGCCGGGCACGCGGCAAGCCGGGCGACGAGTGAAGGCTTCGAAACCCTGAAAGTGAAGGTCGGCGGAGTGCCGTTCGATCACGACCGCGCGCGCATGAACGCGATCATCGAGGCCGCACCGAACGCGCGCCTAGTGCTCGATGCCAATGCAAGTCTCAGCGCTGAAGCGGCGCTCGAGCTGCTCGACTCGCTCGGGCACGCCCGAGGTCAAGTCGCGCTCTTCGAGCAGCCCACAGCGAAGACAGATCTCGATGGCCTACGCAGAGTGCGTGAACACGGCGCAGTGCCGGTCGCAGCGGACGAGAGCGCGTGTTCCGCGACAGACGTCGTGACGCTGATCCGCGCTCAAGCGGCCGACGTGATCAACATCAAGACCATGAAGTGTGGACTCCTGGAAGCCATGGACATGATCGCCGTGGCGCGCGCCGCGGGCCTCGGCCTGATGATCGGCGGGATGGTCGAGTCCAAGCTATCGATGACCGTTTCGGCCTGCCTGGCCGCCGGCCAGGGCGGCTTTTCCTTCGTCGATTTGGACACCCCCTGGTTCCTGAAAGACGCCCCGTTTAGCGGGGGGTGGGTAGAAGGAGCGCAAGGCATACCCGGCACCCCCGCCCGGCGTTCCACGCTCCGGCTCGATCAAATCGCGAGCGGGCACGGCGTAAGCCGGGTCTAGTTGACACTCGACCCACAAAAAACCAAAGTTTAGTTCAATCCGCGGCCAGCACACTTGGCCGGCTCTCCTGTGTCTCCCAGCCTTCCTAAAGCCTCCGCTCCCGCTGTTCCGCCGACGGTCCCTCCCGATCCTCGGCAGCTCTCGCTGCCACTCGTGGCCTCGGGCTCTGTCATCGGTAGCGCGCGGTCCATTCCCCGCCCCGATCGTGTGTTCGTGAACCGCGATCTGCGGCTCTCGAACATCGACTGGATCGGCTTCGACATGGACTACACCCTGGCGATCTATCGCCAGGAGCGGATGGACACGCTCAGCGTCGAGCTCACCATCGAGCGCATGATCCGGCGCGGGTACCCCGCGTACCTGAAGAACCTCACGTACGACATTCGCTTCCCGATCCGCGGCCTGCTCGTCGACAAGCGCTACGGGCACGTGCTGAAGATGGACCGCTACAAGGTCGTGCAGCGCGGCTACCACGGCATGCGCCGGTTGCCTCACGAAGAGATCATCGCGCTCTATCACGACAAGCGCATTCGTCCGCATACCCCGCGCTATCACTGGATCGACACGCTGTTCGCGCTGAGTGAAGTCACGAGCTACTCGGCCATTGTCGATGCCATGGAGAAAAAGGGCGAACGGCTCGACTACGACAAGCTGTTCGCGGACGTGCGCGCCTCGATCGACGAAGCACACGCCGAAGGCGCGGTGTACGCGCAGGTCACGAGCGACATTGGCGCGTACATCGAGCGCGAGCTGGAGCTCGCGCGCACCCTGCACAAACTGCGCTCCGGCGGAAAGCGGCTCTTTTTGCTGACCAATTCGCCCTTCGGCTACACCGACCAGGTAATGACGCACCTGCTCGCGGACGTCATGCCGGAGTACCCCTCGTGGCGGCACTACTTCGAGTTCGTGATTTGCTCGGCAGGCAAGCCACGCTTCTTCCAAGACGGCCGCCCCCTGATGGAGCGCGACGGCGACGTGCTGCGCCCGGTGCGTGAAAAGCTGGAGCGCGGCAAGGTCTACGAAGGCGGCAATCTCGAGGAATTCGAGCGCTTGGTCGGCATGCGCAGCTCCGGCGTGCTGTACGTCGGCGATCACATCTACGGCGACATCCTGCGATCCAAGAAAGAATCGTCTTGGCACACCTTGATGGTGATCCAAGAGATGGACGAGGAAATCGCCGCCTATGAAGCCTGCGCGGACGACCTCGCCCGTCAGCGCGCCTTGGACGAAGCGCGCAACAAGTTGGAAGACGAACTCCGCTTCCACCAGGCCCGCATCAAAGAGCTAACGCGCGTCACCCCGGCACCAGCGGGCGAAGAAGACGAGC
This sequence comes from Polyangiaceae bacterium, assembly GCA_035634635.1. Taxonomy (GTDB): domain Bacteria; phylum Myxococcota_A; class Polyangia; order Polyangiales; family Polyangiaceae; genus PMG-095. The sequence continues at coordinate 601 of DASQCO010000017.1, read as the reverse complement.
GCACACGCAGCAAGCGTTCGCTGGAACGTGTGCGCGGCGAACTACGTAGCCTCACGACGGAATACGACATGCTCGCCGAGCGTATCTCTCAGCGCTTCCACCCCTATTGGGGTCCACTGCTGAAAGAGCAAAACGAGATGAGCAGCTTCGGCCTACAGGTGGACTTGTACGCCGACATTTACACCCGCAGAGTGTCCTGCCTGCGCGCCTATTCCCCGCAGCAGTACTTTCATTCCCCGTATGATTTGATGCCGCACGAGCTGTGAGGCGTGCCTGCCTGGCCCCTGAGCCGGTAAGTGACCGTCTTCGCTAGAGACTCGCCTTTCCGGACGGGCCGCACGGTCGCGAGCGCTGTCCCCGAAATCAGCGAATGTGACCGAACAATGCGAAAAGGCCTCGCCCGCTGAACTGTGCTACGGGATGCGCCGTTGCGATCGAGCTGAACTGACCAAAGGACTTGTTGGATGAATCTGGTTGAGTGGCTTCAAGGCTTGATGACGAGCTTCGGGGCATCGTGGGTCATGTGGCTGATGATCTTCCTGAGCGTGATCTCGGTGGCCATCATGCTGGAGCGCGGTTACTTCTACTTCACGCTGCGCGA
>DASQCO010000016.1:0-76863 GCA_035634635.1 Polyangiaceae bacterium | reverse complement strand
ATTGCGGCGCGCTTGATGGCGAGCTCTTGGTCAGCCACGCGCTGGTCGATTTCGGTGATCGCTTCCTTCGCGCGGGCCTTGTAGCTCGGGTCAGTTTCGAGCTGTTCATACGTTTGCCGCGCACGGCTCAGATCACCTAGGGAGCGGTAGCAGTCGGCGGCTTGCCACGCGGCGTCGCTGCCGACGGAGCCGGGGTAGTGTGCGTGCACTTCTTCGAAGCGCGGAGCGGCGGTTGGGCAACCGGAGATGCGGCGCAGGGCTTGCGCGCCGTACAGCGCAGCGTTGGCCGCGTGCGGACCGCCCAAGCTCGCGATTTCGTCGAAACGATTCTTCGCGTCGGTGTAGCGGCCGTCGCGATACGCGGCCATCGCGGCGTCGTAGCTCGCGTCGCTGTCGGGGTTCGGCTCGGCACTGCCTTCCGCGCCTTTGTCGTCGCTGGGTGCGCCGAGCGCGGCACCGCCGCGCGTCGCTTCGGCTCGCGGTGCCTGCGCAAATTGCCCGACGGGTGCGGGGGCCAGCGCGGGTGCCGCCGCTGGTTCCGCTTTCGGTTCCACGGCGCGATCGCGACGCGTCGGGACTTCTTCGGCACGCTGTGGCTGCGCAGCACGACCGACGGCGCGCGCAGGCTCGGGTGCCTCGGGCTTCGGCACAATGGTGACGGACTCGTTGTCGATCTCGGGCACGCCGCGCTCGGTGACCAACACGTGTTCGCGATCGCCCGGTTGCGCTCGCAAGAAGAACAGACTCGAGCCGATCATCAACATCAAGAGCGCGGCCATCGATACCTGCGGTCGCATCGCGTAGCTCGCGAGCAGTGACAAGCCGCGACCGAGTCGCTTGCCGATCGGGAGCAGGTGAGCGGCTCGCTCCTCGGCTTGCAGGATGCGTAGCTCGAGGCCTGCGGGCACTTCGACCAACGGCAGCGCCCCGACTTCGCGCGTGGCGCGTAGCCCGGAACCGATAGCGCGGCAGCGCGCGCAATGCTCCATGTGGCGCTTGGCTGCGGCGGTCGTGAGCTCGTCCAGCTCGTCGTAGAGCAGGTCGAGCACGATTCGGTCGAATTTCTCGCAATCCACGATAAATTCCTAAACGCCTAGCGCAGCGCGCGGGCGTACTCCTCGAAGTCGCACAGGGCGTCCTTCAACCGATCGAGCGCGTAGCGCATGCGACTCTTGACCGTGTTCTCACCCACGCCAGTGATTTCGGCGATATCGCGGAACGGCAGGTTGGCGACCTCGCGCAGCAGGAACACTTCGCGTTGGTCGTCCGGTAGCGAGTCGACCGCCTTCACGATCGACGAGCGCACCTCCGAGGAGAGCGCGTTGCGTTCGGCGCTCGCTTGCGGGTTGGTGTCGGCCACCGTGTCACCGAGCAAGGGCGCGTCGCTCTGCTCGACCTGGGGTTGGTCGAGCGACGCATGACGGCGATGCGACAACTTGCGCAGCTGGTCGATGCAAAGGTTCCTCGCAATCGTGTAGAGCCAGGTCAAGAAGCGCGCTTCGTGTTTGAACTCGGCGGCGTTCTGTACCAAGCGCATGAACACGTCTTGTGTCACTTCCTCGGCGACCGAGGGCACGCGAAGTTGACGCAGCACGAAGTTGTAGATGGGTCGGTTGTGACGACGCACGAGTTCCACGAACGCTTTGCGTTCGCCTCTCTGGTAGCGCACCATGAGGATCTCGTCCGTTGCATCGTCCTGCACGGCCGCCATTCGGGAATTCACTCTCGCCGGCCGGCGGCAGGGCGCTCGTTGCTTGGGATGAGACCTCCGTCTGAGGTCAGGGCCGTTGCCCGATTAATACGTCCCATGGCGGCGTTCGATCTGCGGTCCGATCCGGTCTTCCAACCGTAGCGCTCGGCCTATGTTTCCTGCAAGACACTGCATTTTTTAAGCGATTCGGTGGGCGTCTTTTCCGCGCTCTTCCCGGCCGCCGAGCGGGCAAGCTTTCAATGGGCGGCGGGCCGGCGGAGGATTGAGAGCCTCGCGCAGAATGGGGGCCGCAGTAGGTGAGTGTGTGGCCGAATTGCGACCACCCAATCATGCCCGATTGCATGCCGGGGGCTTTCACCCCCGACTCGCGCAACCTCGCGAAGAAGTGTGAAAATCCGACTTGGCGGGAAGGCTTGAGCAGAGGAAGATGCCCGGCGGAGCTTGGGGCTCCGTTCGACGCTCGAGTCTTGGTGCCGGGGACTGAAGCCCGGTGTCGATCCTCATTCTCTCTGGAGAGGGTAGTGATGCGCCTTAGCAAAGCCTTTTGGTTGTCCGCAGTCGCGGGAATTATTTCGTTGGCGTCCGCCGTGCACGCGCAGACCCCGGCGAGCAGCGCCAAGGCTGCCCCCGCCGCTGCGGCACCTGCCGCGAGCACTGCGAAACCGGCAGCTGCAACGCCTGCCGCGAGTGCGAGCGCCGCCGCGCCCACTTCCGCCGCGCCCACTTCCGCCGCCCCTGCGACGACACCGGCGACGGCCGCGCCTGCACCCGCGACCAGCCCGCCCGCTGCTGGATCGACGTCAAGTACGACCGCTGGCGCAGCGCCGTCGGGTGGCGCGACGCTCGACGGCTCGACCTACGTCGTTCGCTTGCGCGACCTCGAGCAACACATCGACGAGCTCAAAGAACAGATCCGACGCAGCCACACACGCTTGAGTCTGCTGAGCGACACGATCCTCTCGGGTGGCGCTGGTGGCGCCCGTGCCGAAATCACTTTTCGGAACGACTTGAGCAGCGCGTTTCGATTGACCGGCGCGCTGTTCGTGCTCGACGGCGCCGTTCAATACAACAAGCAGGACGAAGCGGACGACAGCCCGCTCGCCAATCAGAAGGACATCCCGATTTTCATCGGTTCGATCCCGCCGGGCGATCACACGGTGCAGATCGTGTTGCAACTTCGCGGCAACGGTTACGGCGTGTTTTCCTACCTCAAGGGTTACAAGTTCAAGGTGCCCTCGAGTCACTCCTTCACCATCACCGAAGGAAAGACGCTCAAGCTGGACGTGATTGCTTGGGAGAAGGGTGACGTGACCACCGACCTCACCGACCGTCCGGCGATCCGCTTCACCGAGAACGTGCGCTCTGGCACGACCACGAGCGAGGCCACGCCGCCCGCTGGAGCTTCGGCGGCTCCGGCTTCCGCCAACGTCGGCGTTTCGGTGGGCACGGGAGGCAAGTGATGGGCAAACGACCGCTCAGGAGCCGTGAACTCGCCGCGGTCGGCTTGGCTTTGTTGTTCGCGCGGCCGAGCTTCGCGCTGAGCACGTCAGAGGCGCAAGGGCGTGCGACCACCGCGATTCAAGGGGTCGAAGCCGAGATTGGCAAGCCACCACCGCCGTCCAGGTTTCGCGAACCGCCGGCCACGCCCGCCGTGCGCCTCGCCAACGCAGACATGTTGCTCCACGCGAAGAACTACGACGCGGCGGTCGACATCCTGAGCAAGGTGCTCGAGCTCAATCGCCAGGGAAAAGCTTCGGAGGCTGACTACGCCGATGCGACGTTTCTGATCGGCGAGGCTTACTTTCAGTCGCGTCAGTACCTGTCTGCGCGGCGGCACTATCGTGAGGTGCTGGAGCGCGCGACGCGCCCCGCATATGGCGAATACATCGGGCGTTCGCTCAGCCGCCTGGTCGATATTTCGCTGCGCACGGACGATCTGGAGAGCCTCGACTTCGTTTTCGCGCGCCTGGACGGTTTGCCCCAGGGGGATAAATCTGGCTCCTTGCCCTACGCGCGAGCCAAGGCGCTGTATGCGCGCAAGGACTACGGCGCGGCCAAATCCGCGGTGAACGCCGTGCCGGTCGGGTCCGAGTATACGCTTCAGGCGCAGTACCTGCTCGGCGTGGTGTTGATGAAGGAAACGTTGGGCGCCGCGCCGCCCGCTGCGCCGGGCGCAAAGAAGGCAACGGCCGCCCCCGATGCGCGCTTCACGCAAGCCATCGAACAGTTCCGCAAGGTCACGCGCATGCCGGCCAGCACGCCGGCGACACGACACGTGGTCGATCTGGCGTGGATGGCTATCGGTCGCCTGTTTCACGAAACCGACGACTACGTGGAAGCCGCGGAAGCCTACAGCCACGTCGACCGCGGTTCGCCCGAGTTTTCGACGATGCTCTACGAGCTCGCTTGGGTGTACGTCCGTCTGGGTGATTTCGAGCGTGCTCAGCGCGCTTTGGAAGTGCTCACCATCACCGATCCCAACAACCTCGAGCTGGCCGACGGCTCGCTGTTGCGCGCGGACTTGATGCTGCGCGCTGGCGCGTTCCAAAACGCGCTCGGGCTCTACAAAGACGTCTCCGCGCATTTCGACCCAATCCGCCAACAGTTGGACAATTTCCTGAAGTCGACCAACGACCCGGCGGTCTATTACGACAAGCTGACCGCCGACGACTTCGGCGCCGCTTCGGACGACAAGCTGCCCAAGGTGGTGCTGGATTGGGCTCGTGACCAAGCGGAGGACCAGCACGTCTTCGGCGTGATCGACGACGTGTCCCGTTCGCGCGCGCTGATCAAGAACTCACGCAAGCTCGCTTCCAAGCTCAACGCCGTGCTCTCGGTGTCCTCGCGCGTGAAGGCGTTCCCCGAGATTCAGGTTCAACTGCAGCAGGTTCTGAGCCTCTCGAACAAGCTGGCCCGAGCCCGTGGCACCTTGGCCGAGGGCATCGATGACGTGGCAAACAGCAGCGTGGGTGGTGAGCTCGCTACCGTGCGCAACGAGCGACGAACGTTGATGAAGCGGCTGGGCTGGATGCCCGTGACCGAGGGCGACTTCATTCGCCGCGACGAGTCTGGGGACACTCAGTGGTCCAAGGCCTCGCAGGCGCTGCAGGAGCTCACGGTCGAAGCCGACAAGCTGAACGCGATCGTCAATGGCCTGCATCGGGTGATGAACGAGGCGGATAAGCACGGCGTGACTTCCGATGCCCAGAGTCGCGCGCGATTTCAGCTCGAAATCGAGGCTAACGAGCGCGATTTGGTCACCTATCACAAGAAGATCGAAGAGTTTCGCACCGCGATCGAGGTCGGTAAGGCGCAGATCGGCTTTGGTGACCAGCGCTACCTCGACGATCAGGACGTGCGCAAGCGCTTCCGCGAACTGCTCACGCGCGAGGTGGCGTTGCTCGCCGCCGGGCAAGACTCGTCGGACGCAGCCGCTTACGCGAAGTCGATTCAACCGATCCTCCAGCGCGCCGACAATGACGACGCGGCGTTGGACGTCCAGCGCGCGAAGTACGAGCAGCAAGCGATCGAACAAGCGAATGGCCTGCGCGACAAGATCTCGCAGGAAGTCGCCTTGGTCGAAGGCTATGCGCAGAACCTCGACGGGCTCGACCAACAAGCGCGGCTGCTGGTTGGCGAAATCGCGATGAAGAATTTCAGTTTGGTGCGCGACCGCTTGAAGAGCATCGTGCTCCGCGCGGACGTCGGCATCGCGCAGGAGGCGTGGGAGGTCCGCGAAGAGCAGGCGTTGCGCGTGCGCAACCTGCAACGCGAGCGCGCTCGCGAAGAGCAGACTTTGAACGACGAGCTCCGCGAAGTGCTCGACGACGCGGAGGAACAGCAATGAATCGCAGTCTCAGCTCCGGGCTCCTGACGGCGGTCGCGCTGATCGCAGCCTCCGTCACTTCGTCCGAAATGGCGCTCAGCCAATCGGCCTCGACCACTAAGCCTGCTGCGAGTGCTGCGGCCGCCACGAGTGCAGCACCGACCGGCGCGCCAGCTGCAAGCGCCGCACCTGCTACGAGCGCCGCGGCTGCGGCAAGCGCCGCGCCTGCTACGAGCGCTGCGCCTGCCGCGAGCGCTAGCGCGGCGCCCACGCTCGCGCCTGCCGGTGGCGGGCTCGGTACGCCCAAGTTGCGCAAACAAGCGCCGCCTCCGCCGGCCCCGACACCGGCTCAGTTGAAGGCGTTCGGCATCCTGCAACAAGAGGCGCGGGACTACGAGGCGGGCTCCAAGGCGTTTCGGCGCAATCTGACGATGATCGTGCGCCATCACTATGAGCAACGACGGCAGCGCGTGCTGACCGCGCTCGATCGCGAGATCACCGAGGAAAAGCACACGCTCGACGAAGCACGCCAAGAAGCGATCGCGCGTCTCGAGCACTTCGTGGAGCGCTACAGCGGCGAGAACGCCGATCCGCGCTCGACGCCCGACGCGATGTTTCGCCTCGGCGCGCTGTACGAAGAGCGGGCTCGCTCCAACAACGACGCGGATCTAACGACCGCGCTCGACCCCGCGCTTTCGATGTACCGGCGCTTGATCAAAGAGTTTCCGCACTACGAAGAAATTGCTGCGGTTCACTACTACTTGGGTCACGGCTACACGGACGCGGGACGCATCGAGGAAGGGCAACAAGCTTGGCGATCGCTCGTCTGCTCGAACCGCTACACCGTCAAAGACGATCCCAAGGACCCCAGCAAGATCGCTCTCGATCCGCTGCCGCAGGACCACGACGATAAGTTCTGGCAGGAGTGGTACAACAAGAACCCGGTCCCGCTCGATCAGGTCGGAGGCAAAGGGAAAGCCGGCGCCAAGGCGGGGGCAACCAAGGGCGCCACGGTCAAGCTCGTGGCTGACGCCGAAGAACGCGTGTTCACGGATCCGTATGACGGCTGCAAGCCTCTACCGCAGAAAGTCGAGATCACCGACGACCCGCGCTACTTGGCGGAAATCTGGTGGCAGCTCGGTAACTTTCACTTCGATCAGATCGATCCGCACGGTGGTCCGTACAATTTGAATCGCGCGGTCAGCGCGTACGACCACTCGATGGAGTTCAAGAAGCCGCCGATCTTCGGCGTGGCGATGTACAAGCAAGCTTGGACTTATTACAAGCAGCAGCGCTACAAGACCGCCGTCGAGTGGTTCGTCAAACTGCTGCACTACGCGGATGAGCAAGAGGCGAAGACCGGTGACCCGGGCGCAGACTTCCGCTCCGAGGCGTACACGTACATCGCCGGTTCGTTGACCTATGTGGACTTCGACGGGCCGCCGCCGGAACTACCGTACATTCCGCGCAACGACGTGCTCGACACGGAGACCGATCCGGTCGCTGCCGAGAACAAGATGGCGATTGCCATCCAACGCGTTCAGGATCCCGCGCTGATTCCGCAAGATCAGAAGTGGACCGTCGAAATCTACAAAGCGCTCGCGCAGGAGTACATCGAGATCACGCAGAACCGGAATGCGGTCGCGATGTTGGAGCTGACACTGCGTCGCTTCCCGATGAACCGCGATGCACCGGTGATGCAGAACAAGGTCGCCGAGCTGTACGACCAGCTCTCGCGGTTGGCGCCGGACGGTTCTGCCGCGCGCGCCGAGTACGCGAGCAAGGCGCTCGAGGCCCGCACGCGCCTTGCCGCTTACGTCGGCACGACGCCCTGGGTCGACGCGAACAAGGACGATCCCGAAGCGCTGCAAACTGCGGAGCAGCTAGTGAAGGGCGGCCTGAAGCGTGCCGCGGCCGACCACACCAATTTCGCGCGCGGCTACTATGAAAAAGCGCTGGAACTGAACGACGCTGGCGAGCAGCGAGCTCTGATCGAAAAGGCGATTGCCGAGTATCGTTTGGCCGAAACGGGGTGGAACGCTTACCTCGAACAAGATCCAACGGCCATGGACTCGTACGAGAGCCGTTTTTGGCTGGCGGATGCTCGCTACAACGTGGCGATTCTGCAAATCGCCATTGGCAAGTCCCCGACGCCAGAGGAGATCAAGTCGGCGCACGACAGTGCTGTCGCCGTACGTGACTCGAACGAAGACGACAAGTACTTGCAGCCCTCTGCCTATTACGTGGTGACGCTGGCAGAGAAGGTGCTGGACGATGAATATCGGAAGTTCGACGACAGCAAGGGCGCACAGGGCCTAGAGAAGCGCACTGAAATTCACTTCGATGGTGAGGGCGATTCACGCAAGGTCGTGAAGGATCCGATGCCGCCGCAAGTGCTGGACGCGATCAAGGCCCGCGACGAGTACAACGACCGCATCGCGCTTGACCGCGACCCGCAAAAGAACGGGCTATTGTACTCGTTCCAGTCTGCGGATCTGTACTTCGTGTACGGCAACTTCGACGACGCGCGGAAGCGCTTCCGTCCGCTCTACGAGCAGTACTGCGGCGTCAACGAGTGGGGTTACAAGTCCTGGGAGAAGCTCATCAGCATGAGCAACTTCGAGGGCAACGCGGACGAGAGCCGCAAGCTCGCGGAGGGCAAGAGCTGCGCGTTCAACGCCGAGACGCAGAAGGCGGAAGAGAGCATCCGCAAGCCCGTCAAACAGGGCGTCGCCTATTTGGATGCGCGAAAGCTGTACGAAGAAGCGCAGAAGATGCCTGATGGCCCGGAGCGCGCCAAGAAATGGCGCGAGGCCGCTGCAGCCTACAAAGTAGCGCTCGACGCAGCTCCGGATCGCGATGAAGCGCCCGAAGCCGCGATGAACGGCGCGTTCGCCTACAAGCAGGTCGGCGAATACGACAAGGCAATCGCCATGTACGAGCTATTCATCGCCCGCTACGGCAACGAGCAGACGTTGAACAAGCTGCAAAACGGTGACGCCAAAGCCAAGCCGCCGACACCCGCGCAGCCCAAGAAGTACGAGGAGCGCGTCAAGTACTTGCAAGGCGCGTACGACGCACTCGCCGGCGCCTACGTGCTGTTCTTCAACTACCCGCGCGCTGCGGAGACCTACGACAAGATCAGCAACAACACGCACTTTGCGCAGGCCGATCGTCGCAATTCGGCGCGCCAGGCGCTGTCATTGTACGCGAGCCTCGGTGATCGCGGCGGCATGACGCGCGCGCGCGAGCGTTTCCAGGCGCTCGGGGCCTCACCGAAAGAAATCGCCGAGGCTGATTTCATCGTCGCTAGCGCGGAACTCAAACGCTGGGATCAGTACAGCGCGGACGAGGGCGCGAACGCCACCGCACGGCGCGGCGCGCAGCGCGCGATGGACGACTACTACAACGCCAACAAAGGCAAGGACGCCGCGGCGCAATACGTCGTGCAGGCCGCGTATTTCAGCGCCAAGACGCGCAAAGCCGTGCAGGCGGGCGACACCAACAAGTGGTGGGACAACACCATCGCGGCATTCGACAAATGGAAGCGCTTGGCCCCCAACGAGGGCGGCAAGAACACTGCGCTCGGTTCGCGTGAGGCGGGCATGGCTGCAGAGGCCGAGTTCACGGAACTCGATCAAGACCTTGCGCGCACCTTCGACTACGAGGCCGGCTTCCACCACTACAAGGGCACGTCCGTCGAGGTCGTGGCCGAGTATCAGAAGGACGCGGGTGAGGCGAAGAAGCGCTACGACAAGCTGCAGCACGTGGTCGACACGTACGTGTCTCCGGAGTGGACCACGGCCGCGATCGCTCGTCAGGGGTCGCTCTACGATTCTTTGCGCACCGGCCTGTACAATACGCGCGCTCCGCAACTGAAGATCTTCGACGCGAAGACCGAAGCGATCCTGAAAAAGGCGGAGAACAGCGACAATCCGGACTTGCAGGAGAAGGCGGATGCCTTGCGAGTCAAAGTCCAGAACGCATGGCGTGATCGCCGCGACCAAGAGCTCAACAGCGCCGATCAGATCATGGTCGATCGCTACGGCAACGCAGTCGTGCTCGCCAAGCGCTACAGCGTTTCCAACCCCGAAGTGACGCGCGCCATTCGGCGTTTGGCGTTCTTCACGGACGTGATCGGCGAAGCCAAGATGCAGCAGTACGCGGGCACCGTGAAAGACTTGAACTATTCCGCGGGTATGTTCCCGCGTATGCGCCCGGGGCAAGCTTCGGCTTCGCCGCCACAGGCCTTGCCCGCGCCGTTGCCGGCGTTCGTGCAGTGAGGAGGTGAGGACCATGACGCGCTTCACAATTAGGCATTGCACCCATCGCTTCGTTTCAGCGGTCGCACTGGCCAGTAGCTTGGCAGCCGTCGCTTGCGGCGGTGGCGCCGCAACCGGCAAGGGCGCGACCACGCCCGGACAAGAGGCAACGACCGCGCCCGCCACCAGTACGACGCCGGCCCCTGCGGGTGCCCAATACGGCATTGGTGACGCGCCCACCAGCGGCGACGCGACCAGCAATCGGCCGAAGATGAACGCAGCTGCGCAGGCCGCCTACAACGCCGGCATGGAGGCCTTCAAGAAGGGCGACCTGACTGGCGCGAAGAACCAGTTCACGCAAGCAACACAGGCAGACGCCAAGGCCTACCAGGCGTTCTACTCGCTGGGCGTCGTCCGCGAACGCACGGGTGAGACCGCGGCAGCGCTCACCGCGTACCGCCAAGCGACCACGATCGTCGCCGACTACGAACCCGCGATCGCCTCTTATGCCGTACTCTTGGCGCGCACCGGGAAACCGGCTGATGCCACTGAGTTCTTGAATCAACGCCAAGCCCAAATGCCGAAGAGCGCCGCCGTTTCCGCGGCCTTGGCAGAAGTGAAGTCGATTCAAGGCAACTCGGGCGATGCGCAACGCTTGGCTCAAGAAGCGCTCAAGCTGAACCCCGATTACCGACCAGCGATGGTCACGCTGGCTCGCGATCACTATCGCTCACGTCGCTTGGATTTGGCCCTGTACGCGCTGAAGGGCATTCTCGACGGCTACGGTGAAGAGAACCCACCGCGCGATAAGAACAACGCCGAAGCGCGGCTGATCCGCGGCTTGATCTACAAGGAACAGGGACTGCGCGCGCCGGCGATTCAAGAGCTGCAGAAGGCGCTCGAGTTGCGTCCGGACCTGGTCGAAGCGCGTGTGCAATTGTCGTCGTACTATTTGGAATCGGGCAACGCCGCGGATGCGCAGCAGCTGCTCGAGCCCGCGTTGAAGTACGACGCTGACAACGTGATCGCTCATCTGAACTTGGGTGACGCCTATCGCCTGCTCGGCCGACCCGCAGACGCGAAGCGCGAATTCGAGTGGGTGAAGAAGCGCGATCCGAGCGTCGCCCAGGTGCACTACAACCTCGGGCTCCTGTATCTGTTCACCGAGAATTTTCCGGGAGTTTCGCCGGGTCAGGCTGCCGACACCGCGATCGATGAGCTGAACCAGTACAAGAAGATGAAGCCGCGCGTGGCCGGCGGGACGCCGGACGACACTGATGAATTGATCACGCGCGCGAAGACCAAAAAGGCACTGCTCGACGCCAAGGCCGCCGAGGCCGCCGATGCTACGGCGGCGCCAGCGGACGCGGCGCCGCCCGCAGCCACCCCGCCCGCAGCCACCCCGCCCGCGGCGGGCAAGGCGCCTGCGGGTACCGCACCGGCCGCGACCCCGCCGGCTGGCAGCGCACCTGCCACCAAGACGCCGTCCGCCACGTTTGCGCCAGCTAACGGAGCCACCAAATGACGAAATTCACATCGCTTGTCCTGCGCTCGTGCGTGCTCGTTTCGGCACTCGTCGTCTCGTCCAGCGCCTTCGGGCAGAAGAAGGGACGCGTCGTGACGATCAGCGAGGTCACGATCGTGGGCCGCGTGCAGAAGCCGATCGCCGCGGTCGATGTGAGCCGCATTCAACCCAAGCTGACGCTCGCTGAACTGCGTCAGCCGTTTCTGGATCGCATCGAAAAGGCGATCTACAACGATCCATTCTGAGCTTGCGCTGGGAACTCGGCCTTGCTTGGTGCGTGGCAGCGACGTGCTCGCTGCTCGCACTGCGATTGTTGCGAGGTTTGCGGCGCTCGAGCGCACCGGCGCCGACCGCGCTGCTCGATGAGTTGCTTGGCGAAGTCGGTGCAGAGTCGCTCGATTCCGAATTCGTTCGTCGGTCGGCTATTGCTGATTTGAACCAACGGCTATCGGACGTCGCATTCGAGCTCGAATCATTGCCGCCGCGCTTCACGTCTCTGTCGCGAATTTGCCTGGCGAGTGGGACTGCGTTGGCGCTCTTTGGCTACATTGGCGCCAGCAGCGACCTAACTGGCGGGGCGGGCACGCCGTTGCAGCGCGTGTTTGGACTCGCGATGTGCGCAGCCGCCGGGCTCGTCGGTGCGGCGGTCGTCTTCGGTGTCGGCCGAATGGCCAAGCAGCGAAGCTCGGCAATTCGCGAAGAATGGGACCGTTCGTCGCGTGCGGCCGGAAGGGCGCTCGGCACTTCGCTCGAAGCGCCCGTTCGTACGAAGCGCGCCGACTACGACTGAAACGGACGAGCGCCGGGGTGAGAAGGAGTGGGGGACGAGGGAGCGAAGTGAGAATGCGTAGAAATTTCTGCAATCGACTTCCGTGTGGAGACCGATGCGGGCTAGTCTTTCGTATTCGTGGGAACGACTGTGGCTCGACGCTGTCCGAAGGAAAGCGCGGAGCATCTCGCCAATGTTCGGCCGTGACGTAAAGAGGAAGCTTCAATGACCCAAGGGTTCCAGCAGCAACCAAGCACGGGCGGTTCGCAACGCCCCGGACAGATGACCGCGGTGATGCGTGCGGTCGCCGCAACCGGTCCGAAGGTGCTGCGCATCGGGGTGGTGCAGGGTGGTCGTGTTTCGGAGGAGCGCATCATCAAGCAGCGCACTCACGTCACGGTGGGCCCAAGCGAAAAGAACATGTTCGTGATCGCGACCTCCAACGTGCCGGCGACCTTTCGCCTGTTCGAGTTGGTGGGCAACGATTACCACCTGAACTTTCTCGATGGCATGACGGGACGCATAGCGCTGCCTACCGGCATCTCCGATCTCTCGCTGCTCAAAGGCCAAGCGCGGCGCACTTCGCAAGGCGCCTATCAAATTCGTCTGACCGAGGATTCGCGCGGCAAGGTCGTGATCGGCGACACGACCTTCTTGTTCCAGTTCGTCGCTCCTCCGCCAATCCAACCGAAGCCGCAATTGCCGGTCGCGGTGCTGCGCGGTGCAAGCGCAATCGACTGGAACACGACGATCATCGCTGCCGTCTCGTTCCTCTTTCACTTTCTGCTGCTCGGGTCGATCTACTCGGACTGGCTCGACCCAATCGTGGATGACGAGCTGAGCGTCGCCGGCGTGATCGATTCGCTGAAGAGCTTGCCGCCGCCGCCGCCGGTCGAGGACAAGCCGGAAGAAAAACCGGACGAAAGCAAGCAGGCCGAGAAGGCTCCGGAGAAGGCTCCGGCGCCAGTCGCGCAAGCCCCTGCTGGTCCCAAAGCCCCCGCTGGCCACCTGAACGAGAAGCAAGCCGCGGCGCTACACAACGATCTCGATCAACTCGAAATGCAGACGCTTGGTGCCTTGGCCAGCAGCGGCCCGGCGACGGCGGGTGTTTTGAAGGGCAGCGAAGTCGCGACGAGCGCCCTCGATCAAGCTGCCGCCAGCAGCGCGGGCGTTGGTGTCGGAACGGGTGATCTCAAACTCGGCTCTGGTGGTGGTGCGATTCGCCCCGGTATGGGTGGCACTCTGGCTGGAATCGGTTCCAGTGGGCGCACAACTGGCACTGAAGGCACCGGCACCGGCACTAAGGTGGCCGGTCCCAAGGGCAACGCGAACGTCGGCGGAGCGGCCGTGAGCGGCGGCACCGTCGGCAACGCATCACGAGTCGTGGCCGGAATGCGCGCAGGATTTCGTGCCTGCTATCAACGCGCTTTGGCTGAAAATCCCGATGCCGCAGGCAACATCACTCTGACCATTCGCGTTGGCGCGGGTGGTGAAGTGACGGGTGTCAGCGGGTCGTCCGGTAGCTTGCCTGCGTCGGTCGTTGCTTGCGTCAAAGCTCGCGCTCAGGCCGCGCAGTTCGACGCTCCTGATGGCGGCAGTGCTGTGATTTCCGTGCCGGTCACCTTCGTGAAGCAGTAGGCAGCTCGTTTATCTGCGAGGATTGAACTTCGCAGTCACTCGAAGCATCTCATTAGTCGCCACTCCCTTCACCCGAGGGGAGTGGCGTTTTTGCTCCGGCCGAATGGCTGAAGCGCTGGAAATCGAAGCTGTTTTTGTCAGACGCAGCGCGTTGACACAGAAATTGTAGGTTCATATACTGGCCCCGGGCTCGGTGTATGAGTCTTTGCTGAGGGAGGCTTGGTTTACAAAATGCGAGCGACAACAAAAGCATGGTCTCTCTTGGCAGCTGGCGCAGTGCTGTGTTGCTTCGGAGTAGCTCTAGCGCAAAACGGTGAGGCGCCCGCCACTTCGGTCGGTGTCGAATCGCAGCAAGACGTGAACTTGACGCCTGCGCAGATGTTGCAGCGAGCGCGCTCCTTCAAGCCAATGATGGATAGCGATGCCGCACTCGTGCAGCGCCAAGCGAGTGACGCCAAAGCGAAGCACGACGTCGTGAAGACGTTGTGCTTGAGCGACAAGCTCAGTCAGATCCACGTTGCGGTGACCACCGCTTCGGGCCGCATCGAGACGTTGGAAGCAGCGGTCAACCATAACGAACCCGAGCGCGCCAAACACGAGTTCACGATCGTTCAGGTCTTGAAGGATCGCTCGTCAGCTTTGGTGTCGGAAGCTAATCAATGCATCGGTGAAGAGACTGGCTTCATCGGTGAGGCGACGGTCACGGTGAGTATCGATCCGAATATCCCGGATACCGATCCATCGACCTTCCCGCCTGACCCATTGGTGACACAGCCGCCAACGTTGAGCAGCCCAACCAAATAGCGCCGACCGGCCGTCTCCCCGCTCCCTATTCCCCCGAAGAACCCGATCGGTCCCATGAAGTTCTGCCTTACCCTAGCGGCGACAGTGCTCCTCGGCGCCATTGCGCACCAGGCGCACGCTCAGGCCCAACAACCATGGCTCGCCGATCGCAAATACAGCGAAGGCATCGGCGTGCGAGTTGGCAATCTCGAGTTGCACCCGGGCATTGCCGGCGAAGTTGGCTATGACTCCAACTACTTCCTCCGCGCCCCGTCGGAAACGCCGCTGTCTGCGTATCGACTGCGCGTCACACCGTCGATCACGCTGTCCACCCTTGGTCTTGCTCGCACTCAAGCCAACGGGGCTCCGTATCATCCATCCGTGACTTTTCGTGGTGGCGCGTACCTGTCATACAACGAGCTGATCGCCACTGATTCGAAGTATTCGAGTGAGTTCGCCGATCAGCGTCACTTGGACATCGGCTCCGATATCCTGTTGAACTTCTTTCCGACAGGGCGCGTGGGTGGGGACACCTATCTGAACTTCATCCGCCAAGGGCAGCCCTCCAACAACCCGGACACGGAGAATGCCTTCGATCGCGATAGCCTCCGTGCGGGCGCCGGCCTCACTTGGCGACCCGGTGGAGGGCTCTTCGATTGGCGCCTCGGTTACGAGTTTCTATATAACTATTTCGAGCGTGCGAACTTCTCGTACCTGAACAACTTCCAACACACCGTCAATATGCGTGGCCGCTGGCGCTTCTTACCGCGTACTGCGCTGCTATATGACGGTGGCTACACGTGGATTAATTACCCGAATCCAACGTCGCAGAACGACGGTGCGATTGCTCGTTCGAGCATCGGAATGAACGGCCTCATCACCACTCGCTTTTCGCTGTTGGCGATGGTCGGTTGGGCGGGAACCTTTTACGACCAGGGCACCAATCAGGCGCCGCAGCAGTTCGACTCGATTACCGCGCAGGCCGAGCTCAAGTGGTACATCCAGGGCGGCGCCGATGCGGCGATGAACCCAGCTTCGGCTCCAGTTGGTCTTTCGTACGCGTCAATTGGCTACCTGCGTGACGTTTCCAATAGCTACTTGGGCAACTTCTACCAGCGCGACCGCGGCTACGTGGGTATTTCCTACTTGCTGGGCGGCGCGTTCGTCACGAGCCTCACTGCGGGCATCGCCAATTTGCACTTTCCCGATTCGTATTTCCCGAGTGGGACGCGGCAGCACGCGGCGTTTTCCGAGCAGCGCGTCGACGCGAGCGTGTTCGCCGAGTATCGGTTCAGCAACACCTTCGGGGTGAATGGGACCTTCAACTACGACCAGAACTTCACCGGCGTGAAGATCCCGACCAGTGAAGACATGAGCACGCTGCCGGATGCCTTGGCGTATCAGCGCTTTCAGGCGTTCGTCGGCGTGCGTTGGTTCCTATAAGCCGAGTTACATGAAGCGACTGACGCATCGTTGGATGCAGCATTTCATCCGCGGTTTGTTGTGCTTGTTCCTGGTGTGCGGATGCGCGCCAAGTCACGGCGCTCCTCCGACCAGTTTGCCACCCCCGACCGAGCGATCGGTGCTGGGACCCGGCGATACCTTTACGCTCGAAATCGTGGGCGAAAAGGATCTGCCGGAGCAGTATCAAGTCGCCTCGGACGGCACCGTGGACTTTCCCTATGTCCACACACTCAAGGTCGCGGATCTCGAAGCGCAACAAGTGGCGCGCTTAGTGCGCGAACGACTGATCGCCGACAAAGTCCTGTCCGATCCGAGTGTCGTTGTGCAGGTCAAAGAGTACGCGAGCCGGCGCGTAACCGTTCTCGGTCAAGTCGGGAAGCCCGGCAGCTATCCGCTGCTTCCTGGCATGTCGTTGATTCAAGCCATGTCCCAAGCCGGAGGTTTGACCTCGGTGGCCAGTGGCTCGCACGTGAACCTGACGCGCAAGACCGCAAAGGGTCAGCAGACGGTTCAGGTGGATGTCGAAGCCATCAGTGAAGGTCGCGCGGCAGACGTGCTGCTGCAGGCGGGCGATCAGATCTACGTTCCCGAACGCCTATTCTGACGAGCGTGCTCATCGGGGCGTCACAGCGAGCTCCGAGGGCGTGAAGCGGACGCTCAGCAGCGCCCGAAAATCAGGTGTGGTCATGCCCAGAAAATAGCTGGTCACCGGCCCATTCGAGCTCTCGCGAGTTTCATTCGAGAGCGGAAAGCCGCCGCCCGCAGCTACGCTCCAGGTCCACTGACCTCCCGTCCCGAACGAGCTGTGCACGCCTGCCAACCACTCTGCGGGAAAGAGCCGCGCACTGGTGACACGCGCGCTCGCGGCACTGCCGCGGCTGTCGGAAAGGGGCGGGAGCCCGAAAACCTCTGCGCTCAGGGTCAACCAGCCAGGGACGACAATGCCAGCCACGCCAAATGCGGCGAAGCCTTGGTTCCCGAGCCGCGTCCCTCCAAAATCGACTGGTCGGCGCAGTCGGACGCCGAGCTCGGCGTTCAGTCGTAGCGCGCCGTGCTGATAGCCAATGGTCGCGCTCGGCATGACGACGAACGAGCGCTCAGTGGCAAACGGATCGCGTTCGCTGAGGGGGACGGTCGTGTCCACGGCGACTCGCAAGCCGAAGCCACGTAGCGCGAGCGCTTCGTCGAACGAGTAAGCGATGCCAAGCCTTGGATCGCGCACCGCGTTGTGCGAGAGCGGCGGCGCAGATTGCGAGACGATGCTGCCCGATCCAGCACCGGATTGATGAACGCGCATCGACGCCAGCAGCGAGGCCTCGAGATTTCGTGCCAGACCCAAGGCGAAGAAATAGGAGACGTCGACGGCGGATTCGAGCACCTCGATCTCGCGGCCATCCGCATCCGGCGAGGCCGCGTGGAGCACGACGGGCTGATGGAGGAACTCGCCAGCGGCGCCAAACCCCAATTGAGCCGGGGCGTTCACGCGCGTGTCGGGCATGCTGAAAAACGAGGCACGACCCGCCGGCAACCACAGCGCGTTGGCATCGAAACAGGGAGAGAAATGCGCGCTGGCGCACTCCGAAGCGTGAGCGCTCCTTGCCGAAAGCGCAGAGGCGCTCAGTAGGACAGCCAGAATCACCTTCCCGCGCTGCATCGGGGTGGAACGAAGCACACCCGGCACTTTACACGGGGGACGTGCTAAGAGCTCGGGCCGCGATGATCAGCGCAGAAACGCCGTTATTGTTGGGTTCGGCCTCACCACGCCGCAGGGATATCCTGTCCGGCCTCGGGCTTTCGATTCGCGTCGAGCCGGCCGATATTCCAGAGGAGGTTGCGCTGGGCGAGCAGGCGCTGGACTACGTGTCGCGGATCGTGACCGAGAAGCTGCAAGCGGTCGCTGCGCGTGCTTCTGCTCCGTTTTCCGCGATCTTGGTCGCGGACACGGTAGTCGTGATTGACGGTCGCGTGCTCGGTAAGCCACAGGACACCGTGGATGCTGCGCGCTTGCTCCGTCTCATCGTGGGTCGCACGCACGTCGTCTACACACGCTACGCGATCAGCTTGGCTGATGCCCCGGCGGAGATTCGCGCTGCGCACACCGTGGCCACGGAGGTCAGTTTGCGCGCCGCGACCGAGGACGAGATCACGCGCTACGCCGCGAGCGGAGAGGGCCTGGACAAGGCCGGCGCGTACGCCGCGCAGGGCTTGGGTACGTTCTTGATCGAGCGCATCGTCGGTTCGTACAGCAACGTCGTTGGGCTGCCGGCTTGTGAGGTCGTGCTCGATCTGCGAAGGCTGGGTTTGCTCGGGCATTTCCCCTGAGAGTCCATGCCGGTAGCTGACGCAGGCATCGCACGCGCTAGCGGCTCGACTCAGCACGGGTTCTGCCGAGACGCTTGCTGGCTTTCGGCGCTCGCGTTCGTCGTCCGCCTGGTCGTGGTCATGTGGGCGAAGGATCGCTTTCCACCCGCTGACGACGGCACGTTCTACCACGCAGTCGCGCAGCGCGTGGCGCACGGGCAGGGCTACACTTGGCTTTGGCCAGACGGTGCGGTCACGTATGCGGCGCACTATCCGGTGGGCTATCCGGCGTTGCTCGGCCTGGCGTACGCGCTGTTCGGGCCTCACGCCGTGGTGGCAATGTTGGTCAACGCGGTGCTCGGAGCGCTCGCGGTGTTCGCCGCACAGCGCGCGGTGATTCGCTACGGATCGCGGCGCGCTGCTCTGGTCGCGTCGTTGCTTTTGGCGCTCCATCCGGGCTTGGTCCTGTACACGCCGGCCTTGATGACCGAAGGCGTGACTGCGGAAATGCTGGTCGTTGCCGCATGGCTGAGCTTGCTTGCCGGTTCGGGCCGTGGCTCGCGTTGGTGGGTCGCGGCGCTCGGAGTCTGTCTGGGCGGACTTTGTTTGGTGCGCCCACAACTACTGATGATGGCGCCGATTTTCGGTTTTTTCGCGCTGCAGGCTGACGAACCACGGTACGGCCGGCGCATCATTCGCGCGCTGAGTGTGACCGCTATCGCGTTGTTGGTGTGCTTGCCGTGGACGCTCAGAAACTGCGCGCGGATGGATCGCTGTGTCTTCGTGAGCGCCAACGGCGGTTGGAACCTCCTGATCGGCTCGGCGCCCGAGGCCAACGGCGCATGGATCCCTATCGAAGGGGCGAGCGTACCGAAAGCGTGTCGCAACGTCTTTGGCGAGGCCGAAAAGGATCGCTGCTTCGGGCAAGCAGGTGTCGAGAACATTCGCCGCAACCCGCTCGCGTTTGCCGCCCTCGTTCCGCGTAAGCTTTCTGTAACGTTCGACTACTTCGGCGCTCCGGGTCACTACCTGCATACGTCGAACTTTCGTGCGTTCGACGAAGCAAAAAAGGTTTGGTTGGGTATCGTCGAGACGGTTTGGGAGCGCCTCGTCCTGCTGGCGGCGATTGTTCAGGCAGCTCGACGCGGCAGTACTCGGCGAAAGTTGCGTTGGGCGGTTGCCGTCCCAGCGAGCTTCTTCGCCCTGTTGCGCGCAGGGTGGCTCGGATACCTGGGCTTTGTCGTCACGGTTGCGCTCTCCGGTAAGGAGTTACTGAAGTGTCGGGCGATTGTGAGTGCACAGGCAGCCGGCTTGGTGTTCAGCACCGCCGTGACGCATGCGATTTTCTTCGGCGCGGGACGATATGGGTTCGTGTGTGCGGCTCTGCTCTGCCTCGCTGCAGTCGCGACAAATCGCGAGCGAGACGATGGGGGCATGGCAACGAAACCACGCGGGCCTCGCTGACGGCGCGTAGGTACAAGCCCCCCGGCCGGGTGACTCTTTTGACAGTCGAGGTAAGAAACAGCGATACTCGGAGGAAGGAGTTTCTGCCGGATGCCGCTGATTGAGACCGAAGAAGCCGCTCGTCGCCTAGCGCGCGCCATCGCGAGTGATTTGTCTCTGTATAACGAGGAGAAGATCATTCGTGGCATCGAAGGGGATTCCCTGTTCGACCAACTGAATGAAGAGATCGAGGAGGGGCGCGCGCTGTTCAAGAGCCGTGTTTCGCCGGACCTCTATCACCGGAACTTCTACGATCGCGCGTTGGTCGATATTTTGGTCAAGTCCAAGGGCCATATCAAAAGCAAGATCTGGTAGCGGCTCGCGCGAACGCCCCGCTTTGGCCAAACCGTCGTGAGCGCGCAACGATTCGTGCTCGGCGCAGAGCAGCGCCGTGAGCGCGTGGACAAGGTGCTGGCTCGGCTGCTGCCCGAGGTCTCGCGCTCGACCGTGCAGCGTTGGATCGAAGAGGGACGAGTGCTCGTCGATGGCAAGCCATGTCGCCAGCGCGACTCGGTGAGCGCGGGCTCCGAGGTCCAAGTCGAGGCAGGTCCGCGTCCGCCGAGCGAAGCAGATCCCGATCCCAGCGTGGAGCTCGAGGTCTGTTACGAGGACGCGGCGCTCTTGGTCGTGAACAAACCGGCAGGCCTCGTCGTTCACCCGGCGCGGGGGCATCGCACGGGAACGCTGGTAAATGGCCTCTTGGCGCGGCCTGGGTTCGCGTTGCCGAGCGCCGATCCGGAGGACGAGCAAGGCTCGCTACGACCCGGGATCGTCCATCGTATCGACAAAGACACGAGTGGCCTCTTGGTCGTCGCCAAAGACGAGCGAGCGAGGGAAGGGCTCAAAACGCAGCTCGCGCAGCACAGTGTGGAGCGTGCGTACCTGGCGTTGACGGTTGGCTCTCCAACACCCGGTACGATCCGAACGTTACACGCGCGCGATCCGAAGTCGCGGTTGCGCTTCACGTCGCGCACGAACCAAGGCAAACCCGCGGTCACACACGTTCGCGTGCTCGAGCGCTTGGCCGGTGGCAGAGCCGCGTTCATCGAGTGTCGGCTCGAAACCGGCCGTACCCATCAGATTCGGGTGCATTTGAGCGAGCAAAGCAAGACTCCGCTGCTCTCGGATTCGGTGTACGGCGCTCGCTCGTCGCCGGCCAAGGACATCGCTGAAATCGCGGCCGCGATGGGCCGTCAAGCGTTGCACGCCGCGGTGCTCGGCTTCGTTCATCCAATCAGCGGTGAGGCCCTGCGCTTCGAGGCACCGCCGCCGGCGGACTTTGCGCGCGCACTCGAGTCTCTGCGCGCGTTACCCTGAAAGCGTCATAGGTGCAGGCCGGCGCCGTAGCGGTTGCGTAACGCGGTAGCGCTGCGGCTTCCAATCTCGTTGCCGCAGAGTTCGAGCACTTTGAGCTTCTTCAGTTGCGATGATTGCGCCAGGGCGAGCGCGCCCGGATCGCCGATGCCATTGGCGCACAAGTCGAGCGTCTGCAGGTTTTGCAAGGCCGGCGATTGGGCGAGCGCTCGAGCGCCGTCGTCACCCAAGCTGTTGCCCGATAGCGCGAGCAGCTCGAGCTTGCTCGATTGCTTGGCTTGGGCGAGCGTCTTGGCGCCCGCTGGCCCGATTTCGCAGCCCAATAGGTAAAGGGACGTGAGCGACAGTTCACCGTCGAGCAACGCGGCGATACCGGCATCGGCAATGCCGTTCATACTCAAATCGAGCGAGCTCAGGCGACTGAGCGAGCCGCGAGCCAGCGCAGTGACTCCTGCGATGCCGATCGAGTTGCCGCTCAGATTGAGCGTTTCGAGTCCGGCCCAGGCCGTCGCGTGGGCGATCGCCTCTACACCCTCGTCACCGAGGTCGTTTCCGCCCAAATCCAACTCGCGCAACGCCTGCAGTTGCGCGGCCCGAGCGAGCGCCCGCGCGCCCTCCGCGTCGAGATCGTTGTCGCTGACGTTGAGGGTGGTGAGCGTCGCAAGAGCGGGCGCGTCAGCCAATACCGTGCCGAGCTTTGGCCCAAAGGCTTTTGCCGACAAATTGAGCGCGTCCAGCTTCTCCCCGCGCGCTAGCTTTTCGCGCAGAGCCGAAAGCGAGCCGCTGTCGTCGCTCTTCGCGGGCGTGGTGGGCACTTCTGGGCGCTTGGTGTCGGCGCTGCTAGGCGTGGGTTGCGTTCCACCACAGGCGCTCAGGAGCACGGTTGCGAGCAACAGTTCGCTCATCGCCAGTCTGCCCCGATGACCGCACCCAATCATGCCCGTGGCTTTCGCAAGCGGAGGAAGAAGTACAGACAGGTGCCCAAAATGAGCAGCGCACCGAGCGCGAGGATCGCGAGGGGAGAGGCGGCGTATGGGCCACGGGCGAGCCCGGGGGGCGGCCGATCCACGATGAAGCCGCCGGCTGCAGCGGGGTCCGTGGAGCCTGCGTTTGGCCCCTCGTGGCGAAAAAGCATTCCTACTAGACTTACACGCCTCCACTCTGCCCGGCAACCTCGGTCCGAGGCAGGCCTGATCCTAGTCGGCGCCTGCCAGAGGCGTGCTAGAAGCCAGGCAAACTCGTTGGCACACATATGTGGCAGCCCTTCGAGTCGACCCCGGAAAGCTGACGTGACCCCGAACGATTCCGTACCTGCCCCGAAAGACACCGAGCTGCTCCTCGCCTGCCAGCGTGGTTTCGGACAACTCAAATCCGAGGTCGCTCAGGCGGTGGTCGGCCAAGAAGAAGTCGTCGAGGCTTTGTTGATCACGCTCCTCGCTCGCGGGCACGCCTTGCTCGTCGGCGTTCCCGGCTTGGCCAAGACACTGCTCGTCAGTAGCTTGGCTCGTGCCCTCGGCCTCAGTTTCGGCCGCGTGCAATTCACGCCGGATTTGCTGCCCGCCGACATCACCGGTACGGACATCTTGAACGAGGTGGAAAAGAACGGCCTCGTGCGTCGCGAAACGAGTTTCATGCCCGGCCCGATTTTCAAGAATCTGGTGCTGGCTGACGAGATCAATCGCACGCCCCCCAAAACTCAAGCTGCACTGCTGCAAGCAATGCAGGAACGGCGGGTCACCGTGGGCACGACCACCCATGCGCTGCCGGATCCGTTCCAAGTTTTTGCGACGCGCAATCCGATCGAGCAGGAGGGCACTTATCCGCTGCCCGAAGCCCAGCTCGATCGGTTCTTGCTCGAGGTCCACGTGGAGTACCCCTCGGAGCAGGAAGAGCTCGAGATCGCTCGACGCACGACTTCGGGAATCGAGCCGAATTTGACGTCGGTCGTCGATTTGGAGCAAGTCCGTGCCTTCGGCGCGCTGGTTCCGCGTATTCCGATCACGGAAGACGCGGTGCGTTTCGCGGTGGCTTGCTCCCGCGCTTCGCGCCCAGGCAATCCGTCGTCGCCGCCCGAGGTGAATCAATACGTGCGCTTCGGCTCGGGGCCGCGCGGCAGTCAAGCGTTGGTGCTCGCGGCCAAGGCGCGCGCCGCTCTGCGCGGTGAAGCCGCTGCAGATGTCGACGACGTTCGCGACTTGGCTTTGCCGGCGCTGCGGCACCGCTTGGTCTTGGGCTATCGCGCCGACGTCGACGGTGTGCGCGATCGCGACGTGGTGGCGGCGATCGTCAAGAGCGCCAAGGGTTGAGTGCTACTCTAGCTATGGATCAGATCGAGCTCAAATCACGAATCAAACGCGCCTTGCTCGAAGAGCTGGATCTACGCGGTCGCAGCGAGGCTGACATCGATGACGCCGCCCCGCTGTTCGGCGAGGGGCTGGGGCTGGATTCGCTCGACGCGCTGCAATTGGCGATGGCGATCGAGGAGCGCTTCGGCGTGAGCGTGCCCGAGGGCGAGGCGAGTCGCGCCATTTTCGCCTCGGTCAACGCCATTGCCGAGCACATCACGCGGGCGAAAGCGGGCTAGTTATGGCTGGGCGTGAGCGCATTGCGGTCACGGGTCTCGGCCTGGTCACGTCGCTCGCGTTTGGTCGCGAGCAGTCGTTCTCGCGGCTGTGCGCCGGCGAGCGCGGCATCACTGAAGTCAGCTTGTTCGATCCGGGCGGGCTCAAGTCGCGGATTGCGGCAGAGGTCCGCGGGCTCGATGTGCATGCAATCGCGCCGCATGGTGAGGCCGAAGATTGGTCGCGCAGCGATGCCTTGGCGTTCGTGGCCGCTCGTGAAGCGTTGGCTCAGGCCGAGCACCGTGATGGCTCTCCGCTCGGCTTGGCGCTGGGCGGAACCACCGGAGGCATGTACGAAACCGAGCGTGCCCTGGCGGCCATCGTGCCGAGCCGCAGCACACCGCAGGATGCGCGCCGGTTGTTGGATTTCCCGCTCGCGGTGTCGGTCGAGCGGCTCGCGCGCGCGCTCGGCAACGTCGGGCCGTCGGCAACGGTGTGCAGCGCGTGTTCGAGCGGCGCGGTGGCAATTGCGCTCGGCGCTTCATGGTTGCTCTCGGGCCGCGCGCAGCGAGTCTTGGCCGGCGGTGTCGACGGCCTGTGTCAGCTCACTTTCACCGGATTCAGCGCGCTAGGAGCGGTCGATCCGGAGCCTTGCCGTCCCTTCGACGTCGCGCGTGCAGGGCTCACTTTGGGCGAGGGGGCGGGTTGCTTGGTGCTGGAATTGGAGTCCAGCGCGCGTGCGCGCGGCGTGCCGATCATCGCCTACTTGAGCGGATGGGCGGTTGCCTCCGAGGCACACCATGTCACGCATCCAGAGCCGAGCGGCGAGCGCGCGGCGCGAGTGCTCTCGAACGCGCTTGCGGTTGCCGGTCTGGCCCCAACCGACGTCGACTACGTGAACGCGCACGGCACCGGCACGATCCAAAATGACGCGATGGAGGCTCGCGCCTTAGAGCGGGTATTCGGCGCGGACGCGAGTCGCGTCTGGGTTTCGTCGTCCAAAGCGCAGATCGGCCATACGCTGGGCGCGGCTGGCGCGATCGAAGCCGCGATCACCGCGCTCAGCGTCAATCGCGCTGCGGTGCCGCCCACGGTCGGCCTCGAACGCCCCGAAGCGCCTGGCCTTCGTCATGTGCGCGAGCCAAATCAACGCGCCGAGTTGCGGGCTGCTCTTTCGAGTTCGTTTGGCTTCGGGGGCGCCTGCGCCGTACTTGCATTCGAAGCGCCGAGCGCTGAGCTGCGCGTGCTTTCGCACAAGGTCAGCGCCGAGATCGTGATCTCGGGCGCCGCGAGTTACGGCCCGGAGGGACTGCTCTCCGGCGTGGATAGTGCTCGCTACCTCACGGAGGGTGCCGCGGCTTTGGCGCAATTGCCCGAACCACTCAGTTTGCTCGATGCCGAGCGATCGCGTCGCTTTGGTCGCGCTTCCGCACTGCTGGTCGCGACGGCAGAGCGCGCGTTGCGTGATGCCCAACGTGAACCGGCAGAAACGGGCTTTGTCGTCGGTAGCGCCTTCGGTGACGTCGAGCGCTCTGTGCGCTTCCTGCAAAAGGTGCTGGGGCAGGGGCCAAAATTTGCGAGCCCCGCCGAGTTCCCGCAGCTGATCGCTTCCACCGGGTCGGGCAATGCGTCCATCTACTTGGGTCTCACTGGGCCGTGTTTGTCGGTCAGCGAGTTCGCGACGAGCGGGCAGTCTGCCGTTTCCGTTGCCATCTCGCTGCTCGAACTCGGGCTCGCGCCAGCCGTGATCGCGGGCGCCGCCGAGGCCCGAGACTCGATCGTGGACGCCGTTCTCGGCGGCGACGGCGTGCGCAGCGAAGGCGGAGGGTTCGTCGTGCTCGAGGAGCTACCCAATGCGCTCGCTCGCGGACGAACGCCCTTGGCCGTCGTCGTCGAGCACCGCGCGTCGCGTGGTGGCCCTGAGCGCGCGTTCGCTGCGCTGCCTCCACCTCCGCCGAAAGCCTGCATCGTGGCTGGCTATTTGCCGTCGTCATTCGCGGGTGCCCTTGCACGGTCCACCTGGAGCGCCGTGCCAGTCGTCAGCTTGCCGGTGATGCTCGGCCAGCACGAAGCGATCGGGGCCGCGGGTTTGGCTGCAGCCGTAGCGGAGCTGGCCTCTGGCGCTTCGCATCAAATCCTGGTCATCACGGCCGACGTGGACACGCTGTACGTGACGCATCTCCGTCGCTACGAGGCGCGCTCATGAAGCCGATCGCGATTGTCGCAGCCGGTGTGATCTCGCCCCTCGGCGAAGGCGCGGCGGGTTACGCGGTCGGCGAACTCGGCGCTCGTGCAGAAACACGCATCGGACCGGATCGCGAGCTGGCTGCAGCTGGGTTGCGTCGTCCGAACGCCGCGCGTGCGCCCCTCACGTCGCCGCCTGGGACGGATCGCGCGCGGGCGTTGCTCGACGCCGCCTTGACCTCCTTGCTCGCGGACTTGGAGCGCGCTCGTCCGCGGTTTCGCGAACTTCGGCTCGGCCTGGTGCTGGGTACGTCGTCTGGCGGTCTGGGCGCGCTGACCGAGCTACTCGCGGCACGAGCGCGTGGTCAGACGATCAACCAAGAACAAGCGCTGGCCGCGAGCTACTTTGGCCCGCTGCGCGCGCTCGATCGCGCGGATCTGCAGCCGCTCCGCACCGCACAGGTGTTGGCTGCGTGTGCCTCGTCGACCGTTGCCATGGGCATTGCCTGTCGTTGGCTGGATGCCGACGCGTGCGACTTGGTGATCGCAGGTGGGTATGACGCTCTGACCACGTTCGCCGCAGCCGGTTTCGAGGCATTGGGGGCCACCACAGCCAGCGTGCCACGGCCGTTCCGCCGAGATCGCGATGGGCTCGCGCTGGGTGAGGGGGCGGCGCTGGTTGCGCTGGCGCGTGCGTCCGATACACCCGCGTTTGGGTACGTGCTCGGTTTTGGTCTCGGCTGTGACGCCGTCCACGTCACCGCGCCGGATCGCACCGGCGCAGGACTGGCGCGCGCCGCCCGCGCGGCGCTGCTCGACGCCGAGGTCGAGCCCGCGCGCATCGACCTGATCAGCGCGCATGCTACGGCGACGCCGTTCAACGACAGCGCAGAAGGCCACGCAATTGCTGCAGTCATTGGCCCAACCGCGGAGCGCGTGGTCGTGCATCCCTTCAAGGCCATTGCTGGGCACACGCTGGGCGCTGCGGGTACGCTCGAAACCTTGGCCGTGCTGTCTGCTGCGCGGAACGGCATCTTGCCCGGCGCATACGGCGAGGGCGAGCTCGAGAGCGAATTCCCAGCGCGCTTGTGCAGCCAAAACCAACCGGGAAATGCGGCCCATTTACTCAAGTTGTCGACCGCGTTCGGCGGTGCAAATGCGGCCTTGGTACTCAGCCCGCATGCTCCGCGACGTGCTGCGAATGCTCGCCCGCAGCGGCGCGTGCGCTTGCGTGCACTGGGTGCGCCCGCGCTCGAGCCGGACATCGCGCGCATCGCGCGCGCGACCGGCATCGCTGAACAGGACTTGGAGCGTTACGATCGGCCATCGCTATTGTGCTTGAGCGCGCTATCCAACTTGCTCGAGGGGCAACCGCTCACACCCGAAGCTCGAAAGTCGTGTGGTGTCATCGTGGGCACGATGAGCGCGAGCTTGGAGGTGAACGAATTGTTCGCTGTGCGCTTGCGCGAGCGCGGAGTGAAGGGGGCGGAACCGCGTCGCTTTCCGGCCACGTCGCCGAACCTGGCGCCGGGCCGCGCGGCGATCGCTTTCGGACTGCAGGGACCAAACTTCAGCGTCGGTGCGGGACCTGCGGCCGCGCTCGAAGCGCTGCTGCTCGGCGTGGACCTGTTGGCGGCGGGTGATGCCCAATCGCTGCTCGTGCTGGCGGTCGAAGACGTGGGGCCGGTGGTGCGCGAGGTCTTTGGGGCAGCCGGGCTTCCCCAGCCGGAGCCCGGCGCGATCGCGGCGCTCCTCGACACCGGTGATTCCGGCCTGCCGCTCGAGAGCGAGGGGCTCGCGGAACGCCTGCGGGAGGCCCTTGCTCGCCCCTCGAAAACCGCTCCGGGCTGGCCCTTGCTGAAGCGGGCCTTGAGCTCCGCCCAGGCGTAATGCGAGGCGCGGGGCCGGGCTTTGGCCCCGGCTTGCAGAACCGTGCCGCCTTTGGCAGTGTCTGCCCGGAATACGCTCCCGTCCGGCGGCGTTTTGCTGAAAAGAAATCCGTGCCCTCCCTTCGCTCGCTCCTCCCGCTGTTCGTTTTTGCTGTGTCCACCCTCGGCTGCAGCCATCAATACATCATCAACACCGACGTCGAGGACACCGACTTCAATCGTCGGGTGATTGACTACTGTGAGGGTTATCGGCACGCCGTCGAGCAGCGCAACACGGCGAAGCTGCTGAAGATGGCGCATCCCAGCTACTACGAAGACGGTGGCAACGTGGATGCGAGCGACGACATGAACTACGAGGGACTCGAGCAGTACCTCAACAGCGAGTTCAACAAGACCACCGCCATCCGCTACGAGATCCACTATCGCCGCGTGAGCGAAGGCCGGAAAAACACCGTGCTCGTCGACTACACGTACAGCGCGAGCTACAAGATCCCGACTTCGCACGGTGACGTGTGGCGGCGTCGCGTGGCGGACAATCGCATGCAGCTCACCCGCGAGGGTGAAGGGTTCCGCATCCTGTCCGGGATGTGAGTCGGCGCCTCAGGGCAGCCGGAATTCTTCGTCGATCTCGGCGATTTCGTAGCGCGTTCCGGCTGGTTGCAAGCGGAACAAGAGTTCGTCACCGAACAGCCGCGCGCGTCCCGTCCAAGACACGCGAATCGGCACGCGGACTGCGATCTCGTCCGCGCCTAGCTCGATTGGGAACCGGCGGACGGCGGGCAGTCGGGCCAGATCTTCCGCACGAAAGAGCTCGAGATCGGCTTCGCGGAACAGCAGCTGGCCGCGCAGCTCGGTGTAGTCGAGCGCGCTGAAGCGCGATTGCCAAAACGCGCGCGCCGGCTGCTTGCCAGAGCCGGTGTCGACGATCGCTTGAGGCGCGAGGAGCGGGTCCATTCGCTCCGGCGCCTCGTTGACGGCGGCACGCAGGAAGTCCCGCACCGCTGCTCGCGCGAGACCACCCGCCGCTGGCGCACGGAGCACGAGCCATTGATCTCGAGTGTTGCCCTCGCTCGCCGGTTCCGGCAGGACCTCGGCGCGCTGTTCGGCGATACCCGGAGAGCGGCGCGGCGCATCACCATCGCTGCTGGGCGTGCTGGCCGCTGATCGTGCGCCGGCGCAGCTCGCACAAAGCGCGAGCTGCGCGAGGCACGCGGCCCACTCAGAGCGCTTCGACCCGGGGCTCATCCGTGCGCGACAGAGTGACGATCGATTGCGGCGCGACCTCGCGGAATCCGACCGGAGTCGCGTCGAGCTCGGACGCGATCAGCGAGAAGTGCGTGCTTTCGATGCTCGGAATCCGCGCTTTGCGGACGCCATCTTCACCGAGCAGCTCTTCGATGTCGCGCCGGCCGTTCCAGACTCGGAAGCCCATGGTGCCCTCGCGATGGACCGCCAAGAGTTGCTCACCGTTGGTGACTAGGATGTCCCCGCTATTGGCCGGGTGGCCCTCTTCCGCGGAGAGGCGATCGACCAAGCTAATCGATGCGCGCAACGCGCCTGCGACGTGTTCGGGAGCCACGTGCGCGTCACTCAGATGACCGGCGTCGTGCAAGAACGACAAAAACAGATAGAAGAACAGTTCGCTGTCCGTCTCGCCGCGCACGTTCTTGCGCAAAAATTCTGGCTGCGACGCAAGCAAGCGCTCGCGTAGCCGCTCGAAACCGAAGATGGTTCCGGTCTGTGCAAAGAGCCACATCCGGTAGCGGAAGGGATGGGTATTTTCGGTGCGCAGGCCGCCCACCGAGGCGCGCCGAACGTGACCTATCAAAACGTCGGTGCGAATGTCACCGGCCGCCTCGACCAAATCAATCTCGTCGCGATCGTCAATCGGGCGGCGGCGAAGCAGCACTTCACCCGACTGGTAGAAGCCAAGCCCCCAACCGAGCGGATCACCGGCAGTGCGCCTGGCGCGGAGCAATGCCGCGTTGGCCTCGAGCACGCGAGCGCCGAGATCCGGGCGATTACCGATAAAACCGAACATGCGTGCCATGCGAGTCTCCGTTTACCTGCGAGGAGCGCGCCGTGCGCAGTGACTAAGCATACCGCTCAGCGCCGCGCTTCGCACGCTTCTCCGTGACAAAGGTGAGATAGCTGCTGCCGGCCTGGCAGCCTGGAGTGCGCGAGCGACCCTACGCAGAGTCGCGAGCGGAGCTACGCGGTACAGCGGGCGCGTCCCACGCCTTCGCCGTGCATCTCGCGCCATCCGCGGTGCTAATGTGTGTGCACCATGGATCGAGACGACTTCCGAGAAGCGTTGCTCGGAATCATGGAGCGCAAGAAGCACTGGGCCTGGTCGTCGTTTACGAACGGGCTGGTCGCTCGGGAGCGTCTGCACATTCACCTCGAGCAAGAGTACGCGACGTACGTGCGCGACTTTCCGATCCTGGTGGCGCGCGCCTACATCGCTTGTCCGATCCCCGACGTCCGACGTGAGCTGATCGAGAATGTGTACGAGGAAGAGACCGGTGGCATCCACGCTGGCAAACCGCATCCAGAATTGTTTTTAGAGTATCCGCGCGGTCTGAGTATGGATCTGTCACGTTTCGAGGAGGTTGCGTTGCTCCCGGCATCGCAACGCTATCGCGCGTTCCTGGATGAGACGACTCTGCGCGGCGGCTGGGAGGTCGGTGCGGCCGTGACGACGCTGTTCATCGAGGGCACCGCGTACGAGCGCGGCGAACTCGACCCGGGCGCGCCGCGTCGCCCCGTTCCTGCGCTCGAGGACCATCCCCTGGTGCGTCATTATGGTCTGCCGCTATCCCACCTCCAGTTGACCAAAGCCCACCGTGCGGTGGAGGGGGAGCACCGCGCCGCGGCCTGGCGGGTAATGCTTCAACACGTTGGGGCCGATCGGCAACGGGCGGTGATTACCGCTATGGAGGCCGCCCTAGAGCTCTGGCTGGGTTACCGTGACGGCGTAGCCGAAGCCTGCGGCGTTTCACGTTGAGACCGGTTTCCAAGGGCTTGTGCTAGCCTGCCGGGCCAATGCTTTCCGTTACGGTTCATGGGCTTGCGCAGGCTTTGGCAGTGGGGTGCTTGGGTCTGTGCTCAATCGCTTGTGGTGCGGTGTATCCCGAGATCAGCACGCCCGTGCGTGCGGCGGGGACTCGCCGTCTCGAACCACCGCCGCCTTCGGATTTGGTCTTTCTGAAGTTCGCCGCCGCGCACATCCCCAATCACACCCGCGACGGTCGGCAGTGGGATTCCGTGGGCGGCGCGGCACCCGATCCGTTCGCCAAGCTCATGATCGAGGACAAGGAAATCCTGGTCACTCCCGTTCAGGCCAACACGCTCAGTCCAACCTGGCCCGATCAGAAGCTGGGCAACTATCGCATCCCTCCGAGCACCCCGGTGCGGGTCGAACTTTGGGATTCGAACGCGCTGAACAATCACCCGATTTGTGTCGAGACGATCGGCAATATCTTGGGCGAGACGAGCGAAGAACAAAACCTAGACCTACGCTGTGATAGCGGCGCAACGATCGAGATCGTGGTTCAGCCGGCACATGCGAAATTTGGCCTGGGTCTGTATTACGAGCTCGGCTCGGACGACATCCACGTCACCCGTGTGATCACTGAATCGCCGGCGGGACGCGCGAAACTCGTCGCTGGCGACCAGCTCATGCGCATCCAAGGGCGCGACGTCAAAGGCATGGACGCAGAGACTGCGCGCAGCCTGATCAACTCCAATGTCTCCACGGGCGTGAACTTCACGGTCAAGCACCTGGATGGCTCTCAGGCGGAGGTGAGCCTGAAGGATGGGCCGATCTACCCGACAATCGAGGAAGACGTGCCCGTGGAATGAGGAACGCCGATTCCCTTGCAGTGCGTGAGGAGAGCGTCGTCTCGGCCAGCTTGCTTCGCCCGCGCAGCGGGCTAATGCTTTCTCGATGACATCCGCAGGCCCTCCCGAACCGGTGCTCGTCGTACTGCAGCCGGCACGAGGCACCTTATTGGTGACCGGTAGCGAGGCAAAGAGTTGGCTCAACGGCCTCGTCACGTGCGACGTGCTCAAAGTCGAGCCGGGCCGCGCCGCGTTCGGACTGGTATTGAACAAGCAGGGAAAAATTCAGAGTGAGGTCGAAATCGTCGCTGGGGACGGCGGCTTGCTCATCGGCGTTTCACCTGGCGTCGCGGAACGGCTACTCGCGTCGCTCGACAAGTTTCTCGTCATGGAGGACGCCGAGCTCAGTGACGTCAGCACTGACTACCTCTGGGCAGACTTTCACGGCCTAGGCGCAGCCGCGCTGGCCGAAGCAGCGGCCAAGCTCTGTGCGGGCACCGCCTCGGGCATTCGCTTCAGTTCCGAGGCCGCGGCGACCTTGGTCTTCGAGCGCGATCAATTGCTCGAACTCGAGCGCTTCGTCGAGCGCACGCCCGCCTTGC
The DNA here is from genome assembly GCA_035634635.1 of Polyangiaceae bacterium. GTDB lineage: Bacteria > Myxococcota_A > Polyangia > Polyangiales > Polyangiaceae > PMG-095. The sequence goes on along the minus strand of DASQCO010000016.1, from coordinate 44,688 downwards.
GACGCGCGACGGATGCGGACTGGGAGGCCGCGCGCATCGCACAGACCCTCGGTCGCTTTGGCGTCGACTTCGGGGAGGCCGACAATCCGCACGAAGCAGCGCTCGATCGCCGCGCCGTGTCGTGGAGCAAAGGCTGCTATCTCGGCCAAGAGGTCGTCTGCATGCAGGACATGCGAGGCAAGCTGAAGCGACGCTTGGTTGCGCTCACGCTCGATGACAGCGCGGAGACGCCCGCCGTGGGTACCGCCGTGACCGCGCTCGACAGTGCGGAGGCCGTCGGTGAGCTGACGAGCGTCGCGCGCAGTCCGCTGACCGGGAAGCTGCTCGCGCTGGCCCGCGTCAAAAGCCCATATTTCGAGGGAAAGCAGGCGCTCGGCGTGGCCGGCAAGCAGGCCGCGTTTGTCGCGCAGAACACGTCCGAAATGGAGTAGTTTGGAGGCTCGATGAGCTCTGACGCCCACAAAGGTTTGGTCCACTCCAGTCGGTTTACCCAGAGCGGTCTGCGCGTCGCAGACGACGTGCTCGGGCTGATTGAAAAAACACCGCTCGTGCGCCTAGCTCGGCTGTCTCCGCAAGGCGGCGCCACCGTCTGGGCCAAGGCCGAGTTCGTGAATCCCGCAGGTAGCGTCAAAGATCGCCCCGCGCTGTCCATGATCTTAGCCGCAGAAAAGTCCGGTGAGCTGAAGCCCGGTGCCACGTTGGTCGAGGCCACCAGCGGCAACACCGGAATCAGCTTGGCGATGATCGCCGCGGTGCGCGGCTATCGCTGCCTGCTGGTGATGCCAGAAGACATGAGCCTCGAGCGTCGCTACATCCTACGCGCGTACGGCGCCGAAATCGTTCTCACTCCCGCGGGTGATGGCATGTCCGGAGCCGTGAGCAAAGCCCTGCGCGTGTTGGAGGACACCCCTGGCGCGTTCATGCCCAGCCAATTCGACAACCCAGCCAACCCGTCCAGCCACGAGAACGGCACCGCGCTGGAAATTCTCGAGCAAACGGGCAATTCGCTGGCGGCGTTCGTGACCGGCGTGGGCACCGGCGGCACGGTCACTGGCGTCGGCCGCACGCTCAAGAACAAGCTCGGTAGTGCGGTCAAGGTGTTCGCGGTCGAGCCCGCGAACAGCGCGGTGCTCTCGGGCAAGCCCGCCGGTATGCACGGCATTCAGGGCTTGGGCGCGGGCTTCATTCCGCAAATCGTCGACCGCAGCGTGATCGACAACGTGATTGAAGTGACGGACGTTGCCGCCGAGCGCATGGCGCGCCGCCTTGCGCGCGAGGAGGGGCTGCTCGTGGGTCCGTCCTCGGGTGCCAACGTGCACGCGGCCTGTGAAGTTGCGTCGCAGCTCAAGGGCGGCAACGTGGTCACGATCTTGTGCGACTCGGGCGAACGCTACCTGTTCTAATTCACTTGCCGGTGAATCGTGGGCTGCGTTTGGCGGCCCACGCCGCCACGCCTTCACGAAAGTCGACTGAGCCGAGCAGCGCGGTCTGACCGAGCTTTTCGCGCTCCAGCGCGGCTTCGATGCCACCCTGAGCGGACTCACGTACCGCGCTCTTGATCGCCGCCAGGGCGAGCGGCGGTCCAGCAGCTAGGGTTGCTGCGAGTTTTTTCGCCTCTGCGCGTTCGTCGTCCGCCATGCGATTGGTGAGCCCGAGTTCGAGCGCGAGCGCAGCGTCGATGCGCGTTCCGAGCAGCAGGTACTCCAAAGCGCGACCAATCCCGACCAGGCGCGGTAGCCAGAAGCTCCCGCCGCCATCCGGCATCAAGCCGATGGCGACGAATTTCTCCTGCAGGTAGGCGTCGGGCGAGAGCACGCGCAGATCACAGGCCAGCGCCAGATCCGCTCCGAAACCCACCGCGGGCCCACGCACTGCCGCGATGAACGGCTTGCGCGCGTGCACGATGGCGCGAATCAACGAATGAAATTGCGCGATCCGCGGGCCCAGGTCCGCGCCCAGATCGAGATCGCCGAGCGCGCCCTTGAGATCCGCGCCCGAGCAGAACGCGCCACCGGCGCCCGTGAGCACGACTGCGCGCACCTCCGGATCGTCCGCGACGTTGCTTAGACCCGCGGCGAGAGCGCTCAGCAGCTCGGGGTCGAGCGCATTCTTCGTCTGTGGCCGATTCATGATCAGCGTGGCGACCGGACCCTCACGTTCGAGCAGCAGCACTGAATCCATGGCGCAGGAGCTTAGCACCGCGGACCGCTGGCGATGAAATGCCGACAAATCAGCGCGAGCCGCACAGCCGGGTGCGTGCTAGTTCTGGCTGCGAACGGAGCCGCATCGCCTGGTTTCCGTCAGCCACAACCATGAGCAGTAGCCGATCGTTCCCCATTCCGGATGCCTTGCCGCTCGCCGAGCAGCGCGGTCAAACTTACCCCAGCCTGGTCGCGTTGATGCAACGCTTGCTCGGGGAAGGAGGGTGCCCGTGGGATCGCGAGCAGGACATGAAGTCGCTGCGTCGCTATGTCTTGGAAGAGGCGTGCGAGGTCATCGACGCGATCGACGAAAATGATCCGGCGCACATCCAAGAAGAACTCGGCGACCTCGCATTGCAAGTCGTGTTCCTCGGTGAGCTCGGTCGGCGTGAGTCGGCGTTCGGCCCGGACGACGTGATTCGCGGCATCGTGAGCAAGTTGGTGCGCCGTCACCCGCACGTGTTCGGCGAGGTTCAAGTCAGCGGCAGTGACGAGGTGCTCACGAACTGGGAGGCCATCAAGTCCGAAGAGAACAAGGAGCGCGGCGTGCTCGACGGCGTGCCGCACTCGCTGCCCGCTCTGTACCGCGCGCAACGCATGAGCGAGAAAGTGAGTCGCGTCGGCTTCGATTGGCCCGATGGGCGCGGCTCGCGCGACAAGGTGAGTGAAGAGCTCGCCGAGGTGGACGAAGCCATTGCCCTTGGCAACAAGCAGCGCGTCGAAGAGGAGCTGGGCGATCTCTTGTTTTCGCTGGTCAACCTGGCTCGTCACCAAGGCGTGGACGCCGAACTCGCGCTCCGCAACACGTCGGATCGCTTTGCGCGCCGCTTTTCCCACGTCGAAGAGCGAGTCAAAGAAGAGCACGGTGGCTGGCCGCGCGGGGTAGACGGCAAACCGACCGCGGGCCTCTCCCTGGAAGAGCTCGATCGTTACTGGGACGAAGCAAAGCGTAAGGGCAAGTAATGTCGCACCCCGATCCCAGCCCTGAACCGCTCGACATCGAAGATCCGGTCGGGCGTTTGCCGGAAGAGTGGCAGACCGCGCTTACGGCGCTCGGTGAGCGACCGTTCCGCGCCAAGCAGCTTTTTCGTTGGCTGCACCAGCGCGCCGAGTTCGATCCGGACAAGATGAGCGATCTGAGCGTGCCTTTCCGCGCGCGCTTGCGCGAAGCTGGTGTGGGCGAACCATTCCGCGTCGAGAACGTGCACGAATCGAAAGACGGCACTCGCAAGCTGGTGCTCGAGGCAAAAGACGGCGCCCGGGTCGAGAGCGTGCTCATCCCAATGACCGATCTGAGCGACGCCGACGCTGCTGCCGCGCCCGAGGGCGACGAAGACGACGGCGAACCCAGCGTCGCCAAGTCGCGCGTCACCTTGTGTATCTCCACGCAATTCGGCTGCGCCATGGGTTGCGTGTTTTGCGCCAGCGGCCAAGCCGGGCTCGTGCGGGGGCTGCGAGCGTCGGAGATCGTGAGTCAGGTCTACCTGGCCAAGCGCTACCTGCGACCCGATGAGCAGCTCAGCAATTTGGTGTACATGGGAATGGGCGAGCCACTGCATCACTACGAGCAAACGGTGCGCTCGTTGCGTTTGCTCACGCATCCGGACGGTCTGGGCATGAGCCCGCGTCGGATCACCGTGAGCACGGTCGGACTGACCCCGGGCATCGAGCGACTAGGACGCGATTTTGGCGGGAAAATCGGCTTGGCCGTGTCGGTGCACGCACCCAACGACGAAACACGCGACAAGATCATCCCGATGAATCGCCGCTATCCGCTGGCAGCGTTGATGCGCGCCCTGCGCGCGTATCCGCTGCCCAAGCGTCGGCGCGTCACCATCGAATACACGCTGATCGACGGCGTGAACGACACGCCAAGCCACGCGCGGGAACTCGCCACGCTGCTCCGCGGCATTCCGAGCAAGGTCAACCTAATCCCGATGAACCCGATCACCGCGTCCGAGCTGCGCGCGCCGAAGTCGGAGTCCGTGCGTCAGTTTCAAGATATCCTGGCAAACTCGGGCTACAGCTGTTTCGTCCGCACGCGCCGCGGGGACGAGGTGTCTGCCGCGTGCGGTCAGCTGGCGATGGCGGATGATTTAGTGCGCAAGAAGCGCGAGCGCGAAGAACTGCGTGCCCTAGCCAAGAAGGCGTGATGTTCAAAAAAGTGCTGGTCGCCAACCGCGGCGAAATCGCATGCCGTATCTTTCGCACCTGTGAGCGGTTGGGTATCGCCACCGTCGCGGTGTTTTCTGACGCGGACGTGCTCTCACCGCACGTCGCCCAGGCCGACGAAGCGATTCGCATCGGTCCCGCCAAAGTGGGTGAGAGCTACCTCAGCATTCCTGCAATTTTGGCTGCAATTGGCGACGTCGGGGCGGACGCGGTGCACCCTGGCTACGGCCTGCTCAGTGAGCGCCGCGCATTTGCAGACGCGGTGCGTGAGAGCGGCGCGGTGTTCATCGGTCCCCCGAGTGACGCGCTCGATGCCTTCGGTGACAAGATCAAAGCCCGGCAAGTGGCCCGTAGCGTCGCGGTCTCGCCACCTCCCGGTAGTGAACAGCCCGTCGATCCCAAAGACAGCGCGACCCTGAAAGCGGAAGCCGAGCGCGTTGGGCTGCCCTTGTTGATCAAGGCCGCTGCGGGCGGTGGCGGCATCGGCATGCAGATCGTGCGCGACCTCGCCGATCTCGAGCGCGCCGCGCAGACCTGTGCTGATCGCGGCTTGGCTGCTTTCGGCGACGGCCGCATCTACCTCGAGCGTTACCTCGAGGGTCCCCGCCACATCGAGGTGCAGGTGTTCTGTGACGCGCACGGCAACGCAGTGGCGCTCGGCGAGCGTGAGTGCAGCGTGCAGCGCCGACATCAAAAAATCATCGAAGAGTCGCCCTCGCCAGCTGGTTTTTTTAGCGGGCCGAGTGGCGCCGAGCGCCGCTCAAAGCTCTTTTCTGCGGCTCTTTCCGTAGTGCGCGCGGCCAACTATCGCGGCGCAGGCACCGTCGAGTTCGTCGCCAACGGTGACGGCGAGCTGTACTTTTTGGAAGTGAACGCGCGCTTGCAGGTCGAGCACCCAGTCACCGAGCTCGTCACCGGTTTGGACTTGGTCGAGCTTCAGCTGCAAGTGGCTGCAGGTGAACCGCTGTCAGCAGCGGCCCTGGCCCCGCAGTTTGCCGGCCACGCGATCGAGGTTCGCTTGTACGCAGAGGATCCGCAGAAGGGCTTCTTGCCGCAGCCGGGCACGTTGCAGCGGTTCGAGCTACCGAGCGATTTGCCCGGCGTGCGCATCGACTCTGGTGTGATCGCCGGCCAAGAAATCACGCCGCACTATGATCCGATGCTGGCCAAAGTCGCGGCGCACGGGCGGACCCGTGAGGAAGCGCTTGAGCGCCTGCAAGCGGCGCTCGCCGCGTGCCGCATCGAACTCGTCGGCCCCAAAGGCCCTCGTGCCACGAATCTCGCGTTTTTGCAGAAGGTGCTGGCTTCGACCGAATTCCGCAGCGGCCAGTACGATACGGGCCTTGCCGAAACACTGAATCGCAGCTGAGCGAGTGGCACTCGTTGCCGCTTGGCAATGGTCATTTCTTTCGAGCCGCAACGGTCAAGCCCGCCAGATTGCCGAGTTTCGGCACGGCAACGCGCTCGCAGAACTCGAATTGAATGCCCGGGGAGCGGGGCAATTGTAGCGCGACGCATTCAGGGTTAATGATCGCTGACAGACGGCGAGGAAAGGCGCGCCGTGGGTTGCCCGTTTATCGGGTTGGGTTCGGTGCACTGCGATGTCTGAGTTCGTGCTCGAAGCTGGCGCTGTTTTGATGGGAAAATACCGGATCGAGGCGGTACTCGGTCGTGGGGGAATGGGCGTGGTCGCAGCGGCCTACCACCTTCAGCTCGAGCAGCGCGTAGCGATCAAGCTGATGCTGCCGCAAGCCTTGAGTAATCCGGAGGCAGTTGCGCGTTTCCTGCGGGAGGCTCGCGCAGCAGCTCGTATTTCCAGCGAGCACGTAGCCCGAGTCTTCGACGTGGACTCGCTGCCAACGGGCGAACCGTTCATTGCGATGGAGTACCTGCAAGGGGCGGACATAGCGCAAATTCTTGCGAAACAAGGGCGCTTCGCTCCGGAAGAAGCCGTCGAGTACGTGTTGCAAGCGTGCGAGGCCCTAGCTGAAGCCCACGCGGCCGGGATCGTTCACCGGGATTTGAAACCCGCCAATCTGTACTTGACCACGCGCGTGAACGGGCAGCGCGTGATCAAGGTTTTGGACTTCGGGATCTCGAAGGTGACGGATGTCAGCGGCAATTCCCCGGATGCCGTAATGACGCAGACGGCCACGTTGATGGGCTCGCCGCTGTACATGTCTCCCGAGCAGATGGCTGCGACCAAAGCGGCCGACGCACGCAGCGATATCTGGTCCTTGGGCGTCGTGTTGTACGAAATGCTTTGTGGCGCTTCGCCCTTCGCCGGGCAAACGCTGCCGCAAGTGTGCCTCCAAGTCGTGACCTTGCCGCACCCGCCGCTTTCTCAGCGCGTGCCGAGCTTGCCCCCGGAGCTCTTGTCTGCGGTCGATCGCTGTTTGCAAAAGGAGCCAGAAGCACGTTTTCAAAGCGTCGCAGAATTGGCGCTGGCTTTGAGTTCGCTGGCGTCGCCTCGCGCGCGTCAGTCGATCGATCGCATCAGCTTCGTGCTCGGCTTTCACGCAACGCAGGCCAGTGCACTCGACCCGAATGTCCCCCCGCGCGACGACGGCGCGAGTTCGTCCTCGAACCTGCCAAGCGCGCCCGAGATTCGCCCGAGCACTCACGCCACGTGGGCGAATACTCGGCAGCCGCCCGCTCGGCAAAGGTCACGAGCAGGGTTGTGGCTGGCCCTTGCGGCGGGGGGCATTTCTCTGCTCGCTCCATTGGTCTGGGTGGCCTTGCGCCCGCCTTCTGCGGCGGAACCGCCCCGCGCGCCGTCGCCGATCACGAGCGCAGCGAGCTCCGTGTCGTACGGAGCTGCCAGTTTGCCGGTCGCGCAAGTAGCGCCCGAACCAAAGACCGAACCTCCCGTCGCGCCGACGACTTCGGCGCCTCTGCCTTCGAGCGAAGCGCCGGGCATTGACGTTCCAGCACGTGCCGTCCCAACCGCGCATCCCGCTGCGAGCAAGCTGCCCGATCGCGCGACTGCGCGAAGCCCAAGCGTTACCGCGGCTGCCGCGCCCGTTGCACCGACTCCCGCGCCTTCTTCCCGCACGGCCGCTTCAGCGGCCGCGTCGACTCCCTCGCCGGCAGTCAGTGCCTTCACGAAGTCACCGACTCCACCAATACGGAGTCGTCTGTGAGATCCGATCCAAGCCGGCAATGGAGAATTCGCGTGACGATGATGCTTCGCTCCAAGATCCGCCGTGCGGCTCTATTCGCGGCGTTGACGGCTTGTTTCTGGGCGTCACCCGCCCGGGCGGAGAGTGATGCAGCGTCACGGGCGCTCGCCGTGCAGCTATTCGATGAAGCCGAAGCGCTACTGGCGAAGGAGGAAATCGCTCGAGCGTGTCCCAAGTATGCCGAGAGTTTCCGCCTCGATCCGCAGCTCGGAAGCTTGATCTACCTCGCAGAGTGCTACGAAAAGAACGGCCAGCTCGCGAGCGCTTGGGGCAGCTATCGTGAAGCGGAAGAGATGGCCGCCAAGCGCGGCGATGAGCGTCAAACTCACGCTCATGAACGCGCCGAGGCGCTGGCACCACGACTTTCGCGGTTGGTCGTGAACGTGCCAGCGGAGGCGCGCTTGCGTGGGCTGGAAGTGCTTCGTGATGGTGTACCCGTGGCGCCCACGCTCTGGGGAAGTGGCGCCGCAATCGATACCGGTAAACACCGGATCGAGGCTCGAGCGCCCGGTTATAAGCCATGGCAGATCGATCTCGACGTTGCCGGTGAGGGGAGCTCGACGAGCGTCACCGTGCCCAAGCTCGCTCTCGATCCGAATGCACGAGTCGCCGTTGGCGGTGACAATGTTGGTCAATCCCAGCGTATCGCGGCGATTGCCGTGGGTGGCGTGGGCATCGTCGGTTTGGGCGTGGGCGGCTTCTTCGGACTCAGCGCGCAGTCGACGTATAGCGACTCGAAATCGCTCTGTAACGACCAGGACGTGTGCACGGAGCAGGGGAAAGAGCTTCGCGATAGTGCCAAGAACAAGGCCTTGGCTGCCACGGTCGCTGGCGGCGTGAGCGTTGCAGCGCTCGCCACCGCCGCAGTCCTATGGTTTACGGCACCGAAGGCGGAGCGGCCGAAGGACACGGCAGCGCGCCGCGGGATTCATTGGGCATTCGGTCCGAACGCTCGCGCGTGGGGAATGGAGCTGAACGGTGAATTCTGAACGAGCTTGCAAACCTGGCCCGCGGTTGGCGCGCTGGTTCTTGGCCAGCGTGCTACTCGCAAATTGCAGCACCGTACTCGGCTTGAAGGAAGGCACCGTGCAAGGAGCTTGCACGACTGATGACCAGTGCGCTCCCGGCTATGGATGCCTGCTGGGTTCGTGCCGAAATAGCTGCCGTTCGGATGCTGAATGCGGCCCCGACGTGCGTTGCTTGAAGACCATCGTCAACAGTGTCTGCATTCCCAATAGCGTGAACTGTGGCAGCTCCTGTCCGTCCGGTACGGAATGTGTCGGAGGCATTTGTCGCACGACCTGTGTGAGCGAAGCGGAATGCAATTCGGATCAGTCGTGTGAGGGAGCGAGCTGTGTTGGCAGCGACCTGGAGCATGATCCAGGTCTCAACGCAGGTGGATCCGCAGGCGCGGCGGGTAGCGCGGACGCGGGCAGCGCCGGTGTCAGCGACAATGGTGGCGATGCTGGGAGCGCCGGCAGTGTAGGCGCCTCTGGTGGTCGCGATAGCGAGGGTGGTGGCGGCACTGGCGCCGCGAGCGGCGGACCTAGTGGAGGGGAAAGCGCTGGCGGCGGTGCCGCGGGGCGCGGCAACTCCGGCGGGATGAGCGGGGGCGGCGGGGTGAGCGGGGGCGGCGGGTCGAGCGGCAGCGGGCCTGTCGCGGGCAACGCGGGTTCGGGCAGCGGACCCGCTCCGGAGTGTGATCCCCCGAACGCAACCCCGACCAGTTGTGATGGCGCCACGCCGCGCTATTGCGACAGCAAAGGCAAGTGGCAGAACGCGAGCTCGGGCGCGTGTTCCGGTGGCACTCCGGCATGCATCAAAGGCGCCTGTGCATCGTGCACGCCGAGTTCAACTCCGATCGCGTGCTCGTCGAGCAACGTGCCGCAGTTTTGCAACGAGCAGGGCGTCCTACAGAACGTGGCCTCAGGCGCTTGCGCCGGGACCTATCCCTATTGCCTCGCAGGCGCCTGCGTCGTCTGCAAGCCCAACAACACGCCACAGTTCTGTGCCAACAACACGCCACAGTTCTGCGCGGCCAATGGCCAATATCAAGATGTCGCTACGGGCGCATGTTCAGCATCGGCTCCGGTTTGCAGCGGCGGTACTTGTTCGTGCAACCAAAGTGTGTGCCCTGCGGGCTGCGTCGACTTGAATACCAACGCGAACAACTGCGGTGGTTGCGGGCACAGCTGTCAGGGAGGCGGCTGCTCCGCGGGTAAGTGTCAGCCCGTGGTCTTGGCGGCTGCGCCGGGCGGGCCGCTGCGGCTCGCGGTCAATTCCAAAGCGGTTTTTTGGGTAAATCAAACGAGCTCGTCGACCGTGAGCAAGGTCGGATTGGATGGTACGGGGCTCACCGTGCTGGCCACGAACGGTGGAGCCGGCTGGGGGATCGCGGTCGACGAGTCCGACGTGTATTGGTCGACCAACGAACCGTCGCCCACCTGGGGCGCCGTCAAGAAGGTGAGCGTGTCGGGCGGCACGGTCAGCGTCTTGTATTCTCCAGTGTACCTGCCGCGCGACGTGGCAATTGATGCCAACAACGTTTACTTCACGGGCTATGAGGGAGGAACCGGTCAAGTCCCCAAAGCCGGAGGGACCGCGATCAACACCATCACTGGCTATGGGCCCTGGGATGTGTTTGCGGACAAGTCAACCGGCTACAGCTACTGGTTGAACTGGGACCTTCATTCCATTCAGCGAGTTCCGATCGGAGGTGGGACGGCGCAAGACGTGGTGAAATCCCTTAGCTTCATGGATACGATTCAGTCGATCGCAGCTCGCGACACCTCCATCGTTTTCGCGTCGAACAGCCAAGTGTCCGAGGTCTCGATGTTCGGTGGGAACGTGACCGTGCTCGCGGCTTCACAAACCAACGCCTATGGCATCGCCGCGGACAGTTCCGGTGTGTATTGGACCAGCAAGACCGCCTCTGGGACGATTACGAGGTACGACGCAGGCGGGGTTGCGGTCCTTGCCACCGGACAAAACATGCCCACCGGAATCGCCCTCGATGCTACGACGATTTACTGGGCCAACTCCGGCAGCAACCAGATCATGAAGCTCGCCAAGTAGGTGGCGGTCGGGCCAAAGAACCCGCGCATTACGGCGAGCCACGAGCTACGCTGCTCGCGCGACCAATGCTTCAACCCGATGCGAATCTGCCCGATGCTGCGAATGTTCTCATCGAACGAGCCCGTGCCTGGGCAGCGAGCGATCCAGACCCCCAAACGCGCACCGAGCTCGAAGCTCTGATCGAAGCCAGAAATCACACCGAGCTCGCCGAGCGCATGCACGGGGAGCTCGAATTCGGCACGGCGGGCCTGCGTGGGGTCGTAGGCGCGGGCTGCGCGTGCATGAATCTCGCCGTCGTGATCCGAATCACGCGGGCGCTGGCCGATCAGCTGCTCGCTCGCGTGAACGACGCGCGCACTTTGCCAGTCGTGATCGGTTGTGATGCTCGGCTCGATAGCGGGCGTTTTGCGGATGCTGCGGCGCGCGTCCTGCTCGCAGCCGGCATCCCCGTAAAGCGCTTTCTGGAGCCTGTGCCCACCCCGTTCGTCGCGTACGCGGTGCGCGCTTTCGCCGCCAACGCAGGCATCATGATCACCGCGAGTCACAATCCGCCCGAGTACAACGGCTACAAGTTGTATTGGCAAAACGGCGTTCAGGTCGTGCCGCCCACGGATCGCGAGATTTTTGGGCGCATGTGCGCGCTCGGTCCCGCAAGCGAAATCCCTCTTGGCGATCTGCTGAAGCAAGAGGCGATCGGTGACGACATCGTTCAGCGATATTTGGCCGAGGTTCGCGCCTCGGTTCCGCAGATCGTCGGCGATCGGCGGTTTGGCATCGTGTACACGGCCCTGCACGGCGTCGGTGCTTGCGTCGTGGAACGCCTGTTTCGCGAAGCGGGCTACACCAATGTTCATAGTGTGCCCGAGCAGCGTGAGCCGGACGGCCATTTCCCGACCGTGCATTTTCCGAACCCGGAAGAACCCGGCGCGTTGGATTTGGCCTTGGCGCTCGCTGAAGCCAAGAATGCCGACCTGCTGATCGCCAATGATCCAGACGTGGACCGACTCGCGATCGCCGTGCCCAGCGCGAGTGGTCGCTTTCGTGTGCTGACCGGCAATCAGCTTGGCCTGCTTTTGGCTGATTTTGCGCTATCTCACGCGGACTCGGAAGCGCGTTCTCTGGTGCTCTCGTCAATCGTCTCCTCGCCCATGCTGGAGCTGATCGCGCGCGCGCGCGGCGCTCGTTACGAAAACGTGCTCACGGGGTTCAAGTGGATTTGGACCGCGGCGCTCGCGCTCGAGGCCCAGAGCTACCGATTCTGTTTCGGTTACGAAGAGGCGCTCGGGTACTCCTTCGGCCGTACGGTTCGAGACAAGGACGGTATCAGTGCGGCGCTCGCCTTCGCTGAGCTCGCCGCTGAAACGCGGGCGCAGGGCAAGAGCGTGCTCGAGCGCCTACACGAGCTGTATCGAGAGCATGGCTTGTGGGTCAGCGCCCCGCACAACGTGACTTTGACCGGCGCCAGCGGAGCTCTGCGCATTACTCAGGCCATGCAGCAACTCGTCGCGGATCCTCCTAAGGTGCTTGCGGGGCGCACGGTGAGTCGCGTCCGCGATCTGCAAAGGCCCGACCCAGACGCTCCCAGTTGGCGTGGCCCAACCCTCCTGGTCGAGCTCGAACTGGCCGGCGGGGGGCGGGTCTTCGTACGGCCCAGCGGCACCGAACCCAAATTGAAGATCTACGTCGACCTGCAGGTCGGACTCGAATCCAACGCGTCGATCACAGAAACCGAGACCCGCGCGCTCGCCGAAGCGCGCGCCGTTGCACACGGGCTTTCGGTTGCTCTCGGCCTCGAAGCGTAGGTTGGACCGTCGCGCTCAGTCGACGCTATCGAACGCGACCACCTCGGTCGACGCCAAGTCGCTCACCGCGTCGCGCACGGCGCTCCCAATCGCGGATTCGGTGCCCACGACCGTGATCAGCAGGTTGTCTTCCGAAAGGCGATTCTGTACGGCTTGATTCACTTGCTCGAGCGTCACGGCCTGCACGCGCTCGAGATAGTGCGCGTAGTACTGTTCTGGCAGATCATACAGCGCTTGATCGAGCTCCAATCCCACGCGCTTGGCCGCCGTGTCGATGGCGAAGCAATGTGAGCGGATCATGTAGCGCTTGGCCCACGACAGCTCGGCCTTGGTCACGCCTTTTTCGCGAAGCTCGTGCAGCATGTCGAGCTCGAGCTTGACGCACGGACCGGCGTCTTCCGCCTTGGGGAAGGTCCACATGCTGAAGCTCTGGCGGCGCCGATCGAAGGGCATGTTCGAGTACGCGCCGTACGACCAGCCGCGCTTTGATCGGACCTCCTGAGTCAGGCGCGCGGTGAAAGTGCCACCGAAGATGGTGTTCGCGACCAACAGCGCGATGTGATCCTCGTCTCGCGTGTGTGAGCCCAGGCAACCGATCAAGATCTGAGTCTGCGTGCGTTCCGGTTTGTCGACGATCACCAGGCGGCGTCCGGGGACAGCGACCGGCTCGGGGGTGTCGTCGACCGGGGCAGAACCGCTCGGCAGCGCCTCGGAAATGCGCCGCGCAATGTGCGAAGCGCGCTGAGCGTCCAAATCACCCGAGAAGGCGAAGATCAAGTTGTCGCGCACGAACGAGCGCTGAAGCACCGCCCCGACGTCGGCGGAGCCGATCTCGGGCACGGTTTTCGGCGTGCCGCTGACCGAGCGCCCATACGGATGCGAACCGAAGAAGCGACGGCGGAAGAAGCGCCGTGCCAGGCTGCGATCGTCGTCGAGTGAATCCTTGAGCTCAGCCAAGGTCTCGCGCTGCAGACGCTCGAGCTCAGCCGTGGCTAGGCCCGGCCGGGCCAGTACATCGACCAGCAGATCGACGAACGCATTCAGTGAGCGCGAGATCACGGTCGCCTGAAAGATCATCGTGCTGTGCACGACGTCGGCGCTCAGGGATGCTCCGAGCGAATCGATGCGCGTGTCGATCACTTGGGGCTCGAGGCCGCCGGCGGTGCGTCGCATCAGCCGCGACAGCAAGCGCGTGGTGCCTTCCTTCCCAGGGGCGTCGACTAGTGAGCCGGTCTTCAGCCCGATGCTGATCGAGACCAAGGGCAATGCGCGCGAAGTTTCCAAGAGCACCGTGGCGCCCCCGGCGTCTTCCAGACGAATCACGGTCGCGGCGGTGCTCATTGTGCGGCCTCCGCGTCATCGGCGCCGGCGTTGGCAGTCAGATCTGGGCGCACCAGAATTACACTGCGATAGCGGGGCAAGAGGTAACGGCGTGCGACGCGGATCAGGTCGCTCGCGGTCACGCGGCGCGTGGTGTCGAGCCGCTCGAAGGCCGCGCCGGGGCGGCCCAGCACGATCTCGTAGAAGCCGAGCGTCGAGGCCTTGCCGTCGACGGTTTCGAGCCCCGCGAGCAGACCGAGCTCGAGCCGCGCTGCGGCGCGCGCGATCTCTTCCGGGGAGATGGGCTCGGCTTGCACGCGCGCAAACTCCGCGTCGATTACCTCGAGCAGCTTTTCTGCGGTCGTGCCTTCGCGAGCCGAGACGAACAGCTCGAACAACCCAGGATCACGGAACGGGCCGACGAACGCTCGCACTTCGGTAGCGAGCTCCAGCTCACGCACTAGCTTTTGATGCAGGCGACTGGCGCGGCCGCTGAACAGGACTTCGGCCAGCAGCGACAGGGCAGGGTGGTCGAAATCACCCATCGCGGGGCTGTGATAACCGACGACCAGTTTTTCGGTAGCGGTCGGCTTGGTGACTTCGACGCGGCGTTCGGCGAGTTGCGGCGGTTCGGGGCGCACGTCTTCGATCGGCAGCGTGCTCGCGGGCAGCGCGCCGTACGCGGCAGATAGGCGTTTCAGCAGCGCGGCCTCGGCCACGTCACCGACGATCACCAAAACCGCATTATTGGGCGCGTAGTACGTGCGGTAGAACTCGAGGCAGTCCTCGGTGGTGAAGCCCTCGATGTCTTTCATCCAGCCGATCGTCGGCCAGCGATAGGCGTGGTTTTCGAAGGCAGTTGCCCAGAGCAATTCACTCACGGCGCCTTCGACGTCGTCGTCGACGCGGTAGCGGCGCTCGTTCGCCACCACCTCTTTTTCACTCTTCACCTGCGGGTCGCGCAGCACCAAGCGACTCATGCGCTCGGACTCGAGCTTCACCACGAGCGGCAGCTGATCCTTCGGGATCGACACGTTGTACTGGGTGAAATCGAGCCAGGTGGAGGCGTTGCTCTCGGCGCCGGCTTCTTCCAACTTGCGATCGAACTCGCCCGCTTTGCGGCCTTCGACCTCGTTGAACATCAGGTGCTCGAACAAGTGCGCGAGGCCCGTCTTGCCTTCGCGTTCGTGGCGCGAGCCGACGCGGAACCAGGTGTGATAGGCGATCACCGGAGCGCTGTGATCCTCGCAAAATAGCAGCTCGAGCCCGTTGCCGAAGCGGAAGCGCTCTACCGTCAAAGACGGACCGAACGCCACCGTTTCCAGGTGCGTGACTTGCCCGTCGGGCGTCGCGCCGGCGTTCAGTTCCGAAAGGCGTTTTTCACGCTGCTTCGCCACAGAGCTACTCATCAGTGTCCTTCTTTTCTAACGACGGAATGCGGTTCCGGCAAGCGTACCCCTCGGCCGGACATCGAACGCAGCTCGGGGCTGCTCGGTCTCTCGCTCAATTCTCGAGCTTCAGAATGGCCAAAAAGGCCTCTTGCGGGACTTCCACGCTGCCGACCGCCTTCATCCGCTTTTTGCCCTCTTTTTGCTTTTCGAGCAGCTTGCGCTTGCGGCTGATGTCGCCGCCGTAGCACTTGGCGGTCACGTCCTTGCGCATCGCGCGCACGGTCTCGCGGCTGATGATCTTCGCACCGATGGCGGCCTGGATTGCCACTTCGTATTGCTGGCGCGGGACTAGCTCTTTCAGTTTCGCGGCCAGAGCACGGCCGCGTGTGTAGGCCGTGTCCTTGTGCACGATGATGCTGAGCGCGTCGAGCGGCTCACCGTTGAGCATCATGTCGAGCTTGACCAGGTTGTCGGCGCGGTAGCCGGTGACCTCGTAATCCATGCTCGCGTAGCCGCGTGAGGCGCTCTTCAAGCGATCGTGAAAGTCGAGAATCACCTCGGCCAAGGGCATCTCGTAGCTCACCACTACGTGATCCTTGGTCGAGTAGTTGAGGCCGAGCTGCGTGCCGCGGCGCTCCTCACACAACGCGACGGTAGGGCCGACGTACTCGGCGGGCACGTGAACTGTCAGCTTGAGGATCGGCTCCTCGATCGTGTCGATCTCACCGACTGGTGGCATCTTCGACGGGTTATCGACGCGCACGGTCTCGCCGCTCTTGGTATGCGCGATGTACACGACGCTGGGCGCGGTGGTGATCAGATCCAGGTTGTACTCGCGCTCCAAGCGCTCTTGGATGATCTCCATGTGCAGTAGGCCGAGAAAGCCGCAGCGAAAACCGAAGCCAAGCGCATCCGACGTATCGGGCTCGAAGCTGAACGACGAATCGTTCAGATGCAGCTTGGCCAGCGCATCGCGCAAATTCTCGTACTCGGCGGAGTCGGTTGGAAAGATACCGGCGAAGACCATCGGCTTCACTTCACGGAAGCCGGGCAGGGGCTCGCTCGCGCCGTGATGGAAGGTGGTCACGGTGTCGCCGATCTTGGTGTCTTCCGTGGACTTGATGTTGGCGGCGATGAAGCCGACTTCGCCCGGACCAAGCTCGTCGATCGCGGTGGGGTGCGGGTTGTAGCAGCCCATCTCGGTCACGTCGTAGTGGCGACCGGTGGCCATGAACTTGATGCGATCGCCCTTCTTGAGCGTGCCCTCCATGACCCTCAACATCACGACAGCGCCGCGGTAGCTGTCGTACCAGCTGTCGAAAAGCAGTGCGCGCAGGGGCGCGCTCGCATCTCCTGCCGGTGCGGGGACGCGGTCGATCACCGCCTCGAGTACCTCCAGCACGCCGACGCCCGTCTTGCCGCTCGCGAACATGGCGCCGCTGCAGTCGAGGCCGATCACCTTTTCGATTTGCTCGGCAGTGTGATCCACGTTCGCCGAGGGCAGATCCACCTTGTTCAGAACCGGGATGATTTCCAGGTTATTTTCGATCGCGAGGTAAGCATTGGCGACGGTCTGCGCTTGCACGCCTTGGGTCGCGTCGACCACGAGCAGCGCCCCTTCACACGCGCGCAGGCTGGAGCTGACCTCGTAGTTGAAGTCGACGTGACCGGGAGTATCGATCAGCTGCAGCTGATACTCTTCGCCGCGCGGCGAGAGATATTTTAACCGGACGGATTGGGCCTTGATCGTGATGCCGCGCTCGCGTTCCAGCGGCAGCTTGTCCAAGAACTGATCGACCTTTTCGCGTGAGCTGATGGCACCCGTGACATCGAGGATACGATCGGCGAGCGTGCTTTTGCCGTGATCGACGTGGGCGATGATCGAAAAGTTACGAATCTTTTTGGGATCGGTAGGCATGAGCAGAGCGTTCGCGGGGCGGCTGTCTAGCGCGGCCTCGGCGCGCCGACCAGCCAAGCTCGACCCGGACCGACCTTGAGTTACTTTTTGGCGGTTTTGGGGGCGGGCGTGTCCGTCAGACTCATCTGTCCCGGCAGCGCGTGTTCGTAGCGCTTCAACACCAGATCAATCCCTTCACGGATGTACACGGCAACCGGAACCTTCGTGCGCGTGTGCAACAGGTGCAGACGCTCGTTCTGCTCCGGCGTGATGTAGACAGTGGTGGAGATCTTCTTACGGGACATTCGAGAGACGCGCCTAGTTACCAGTCGTTACACTAGATTCCCATACGTGTGTTGTCAAACGGAACAAGTCGCGTGTTCTATTGATTCTTCTTTAGTTTCATGCGGTTAACAAATCTGATCCGGCTCTGGATCCGGTTCTTGGGCTGGCTCCTACGGGGGCGGCCGCGCCCGGAGGAGGGGTTCGCGGTTACTCCCTTCCGGCCGATCGGGCGGTGGCGGTTGCTGTTGGCGGCCGCTCACCGAGGCGTGGGTGCGCACCGGTAGGCGGCTATGCTTGAGCCGCAATCCAGGCTAAACCTGTGCTCTGCTGAACGGGTCCTCGACTATTGAGATCGAGACGCCGAGAGGTTTCAGAAATGACGAGCAGAACGAGGGACATGAACATCGCCTGGGCTTGGACAGCGTTGCTGACGGGGGCAATGTTCCAGTTGGGTTGTAACGGCTCGGCCCACGGCGGAGCAAACTCGGCCAACTCCGTAACCACGCGCGACACGACTGTGGTTCACGAAAAGTGTGATGTGGCGTCGGAAACGGTCGAGAAGATCGACGCGAATGGCGACGGCAAGACCGACATCACGATCGTGCGCGAAGGGGGGCGCGAGCTGTGTCGCGCGGTCGACTTGAACTTCGACGGCGTGATCGACGCCTACAGCTACTTCGACATCTCGGGCCAGCTGCGTCGTCGCGAGAACGACTACGACAAGGACGGCCAGATCGATGAAATCACCACCTTCAAAGGCGGACAGATCAGCGAGAAGGATCAGTCGACTGCTCTCGCTCAGCACCTCGATACCTGGGACTTCTACCAAGCTGGTGCCCTGGTGCGCACCGAGCGCGACTCGAACGGTGATGGCATCATCGATCAATGGTGGGAATACCCGAAGCCGGGCTGCCCGTTGATCCATGCCGACATGAACAATGACGGTCGCCCCGATCCGGGCGCGACGATCGACTACTGCAAAGAGACCGGCTACGTGCCTCCGGATCGCTCGGACAAGGCGCCGGCTAGCCCGACCTTCGAGAGCAAGACCTCGCTCCCGACTGAAACCGAAAACAAGGCGTCGGAAGTGCCGACCGAAAAATCAGCGCCCGCGCCCGCGTCCACGCCGGCTGAGAAGGGAACCAGCAAGTGAGCAAAGCGCGCGATCAGTGGCGCAGCGGTGGCCTCGTTCTGGTGGTGCTCGGCCTGAGTGCCTACGCTTGCGGAGGATCGGGAACACCGAAGACTGGGGCTGCGTTGCGCGGCGAGGTGAGCGGTGTCGCTGCCGACGATCGCTCCCGTTGTGATTTCAAAGGCCGCAGCGACCGCGAAGTCGTCGAGAGCCTGGGGCCTGGCGCAAAGAAAGCCAACATCCGCCGGGTGTACGGCGTGATTGGGGAGGGCGAAGATCGTCACCGCGTCTTGCTGTGCCGTGAAGTCGACACGAACCTCGATGGCGTGAAGGACGTCGTGCGCACCTACACGGACAAGGGTGATGCCTTGAACGAAGTGGCCGACACCAACTTCGACGGCAAGATGGACACCTGGATCACGTTCGCGAAGGGGCGGGTCGCCAAGCTCCGCGAAGATCACAACGGCGACGGCCAGGACGACGAGACGCGCTTCTACGTTGGCGGTCAGCTGAGTCGCGCGCAGATCGATACCAACTACGACAACAAGCCTGACGTCTGGGAGATCTACGACGAGGGCAAGCTCGAGCGGCGAGGGGTCGACCTGGATTTCGACGGCCACGTCGACCGTTGGGACCGCGACGAAATCGCGCTGCGCGAGATCGAGCAAAAGGACGCTGAGGCCGAGAAGGCAGCAGCTGCCGCGGCCGCAGCCGCCGCGGGTGGAGCGGGTGGAGCAGCGCCCACTGGCGCCCGCGCCCGCAATAAGTAGCCGCGCTTTCGCGCCTGGTTTGACGACTGCCATACGAAAGCGCAGCGCGCCGAGTGCCTCGGTGCTAGGACCGCGCCTTCGTATGGCAGAAGAACGGCTTCAGAAAGTCCTAGCCCGCGCTGGTATCGCCTCACGTCGAGCCGCCGAGGAATTGATCACCAAGGGTCGGGTCAAGGTCGACGGTCGCGTCGTCGACGAACTCGGCGTGCGCATCGACGCTCGAAAGGCGAAGGTCGAAGTCGACGGCAAGCGACTGATGCCCGAGCCGCTCGTGTACATCGTGCTGCACAAGCCGCGCGGGGTGATGTGTACTTTGAGCGATCCCGAGGGGCGTCCCACGGTGGCTGAATTGCTCGAGCCCGTCGGTGTACGAGTCGTGCCGGTGGGACGACTCGACTTTCATACGAGCGGCGCGCTTCTATGTACCAACGATGGCGAGTTTGCCAACGCGCTCGCTCACCCGCGCAACAAGGCCAAGAAG
Source organism: Polyangiaceae bacterium (assembly GCA_035634635.1). Lineage (GTDB taxonomy): Bacteria > Myxococcota_A > Polyangia > Polyangiales > Polyangiaceae > PMG-095. Next base: position 24,980 of record DASQCO010000016.1, on the reverse strand, counting down.
GTGTACGTGGCCAAGGTTCAGGGGCTCGTTCACGACGAAGAGCTCGCCAATTGGCGCAAGAGCATCGAGATCGACGGGCGCGCAACGGCACCCGCCGAAGTGCGCCGCCTGCGTTTCGAAGGCGATAAGACCTGGCTCGAACTAACGCTTCGCGAGGGGCGCAACCGCCAAGTGCGGCGCCTCGGTGAAGCAACGGGCTCGCTGGTGATGAGGCTTGCGCGCATCTCGCACGCGGGCGTCACGGCGGAGGACTTACGGCCAGGCCAGTGGCGTCACCTGAGTCTCGATGAGCTGATCGTGCTCAAGCGCGACTTCGGCGTGCCGCATCGCGTGCGCACGCCGGGCACCGAAGCCTGGGAGATCCAAGTCAAAGCCAACGCCAAGGTGCCGCGCATCGCGCCCAAGCGCGCAGCCGATGAGACCCATGGCCGTTCTAGGCGTGAAGCAGCGCCGGATAACGAACGCCCTCGCGCGCGCAGCACCGAGCCGCGCGCGTCTGTTGGCGATGGCGATCGCTTTGCGCGTCCGAGCAATGCGCGCCCTGAGCGGAGCAATGCGCGCCCTGAGCGGAGCAATGCGCGCCCTGAGCGGAGCAATGCGCGCCCTGAGCGGAGCAACGCACGCCCTGAGCGGAGCAACGCACGCCCTGAGCGCGGTACATCGAATTCGCACAGCGAGCACGTCCGATCGGAGCGCGGCAATGCGCGCTCCGATCAGCGTCCATCGCGCGACGCTGCTGCTCCAGCGCGCGAGTCGCGCGCTGGGCGGGTCAGCCCGCGCGGTGCGCGAGAGTCTTCGCGCCGTCGCGGAACATGATGCTGATCTTGGCGCCTTCCAGCACCTTGTCGACGTAGCCTTCGCCGAACTTGGAGTGCAACACGAGGTCACCCTCGCGGAAGGATTTGTCCATCGCGTAGCGGGTGAAGGCGTCGACGGCTTGGCCGAGGGTCTTCGACGCCCAACTGTCGGCGCGTTCTTTCTCGGCGCGCGCTTTTTGGGTCACGCGGGCTGCAGCGGGCGACGGCTTCGGGCCGGTGTTGCGCGCACGCACATGCACGCCGGTAGCGGTCGTCTCCGTTTTCGGCGCGCGATAGTTGTGCTCGGAATTACACGTGAGACAAATCACGCGTTTCGGTGCGCCATGCACCATGGCGACGATGCGGTGCATGAGATCCATGCGGCATTTGGTGCACCAGGCGTCAATTTCGGCGCCCGCTGTTAACGACTTCAAGATTGGGACTCCTCGTTCGGCTGCCCATTTGCCAGAGGATCCGGCGCAATGGAAGCCTTGTCATCGATATCTACGCGCGGATCGGGTGGACGAGACGATCGATCGCGTTTCACACTGACTTTGGCTTTGACGTCCGGAATGGGACGGCCGCCCTTGGCAGCGTCGTTGGGGATGAAGCGAACCTCAGTTTTGACCTCAAACGAGAGCTTCGTCAAAACGTTCGCGAGTTCGTCGGCGAAATTGGTGTGGTCCAGGAAATCCCGAACCTCTTTCGCGACCGCCCGGTAGATGCCGTTCTTGGTTTCGTCCAGTTGCGTCAACACGTCTTTCGGGAGGCGCAGCTCGCTCACGAAGTGGCGCACGTTCTCAGGACCTTCGCTGAGCCGCTCGTAGCCAGCTTCGATCACGCGTTTGACGAGCTCGGGCAAGATGCCCTCCAGGCGACGTACTCGCTCGCGTTCGTCGCGCTCTGTACCGTCGGGCCGATCGCTACTCACCATGGAGGGGTACCGTGCCCCCCCTCTCGCGTCAAACGACCAAGCGGATCCGTGCGTCGGGAGCCGCTCCGTCTCGCGTGGGCCACAGCACTTGACAGACTCTTGGCGAAGGGGTCCGCTGACGCAGGTCGGGCAGCAAGCGAGGGCTGCTTTCGCGGCCGTGCTCGCCAGGGAGTGATAACCTGAGCAGATGCACAACGAGAGCGAGTTTCAACAGCGACGGGAGCGCGTGCTCGCCGCGATTCATCCAGGCGTGCTCGTGATCCCCGCGGCGCCGCTCGCCATCCGCAACAATGACGTGGAACACGAGTATCGGCAGGACTCCGATTTCTTCTACCTGACGGGCTTCGACGAACCCGAGAGTGTACTCGTGTTGAACAGCCAGAGCGAGCAACCGTTCACGTTGTTCGTGCGCCCGCGAGACCCCGAACGCGAAGTGTGGGACGGAGCGCGTGCCGGCGTCGAGGGTGCGGTCGGCGAATTTGGAGCAAACGTCGCATTCACGATTGGCGACCTCGCGCAGAAATTGCCGGACGCGATTCAAAACACGGACCGCCTCTTCTATCGCTTGGGCAAGAACCGCAGCTTCGACGACACGTTGCTCGCTGCGCTCGATCGAGTACGAGCGCGCGCGCGTTTGGGGGTCACGTGCCCCACGTCAATCGTGGACGCGGGCACCGTCGTGCACGAAGCTCGCCTGAAAAAATCGGAGCGCGAGCTCACGGCCATGCGCCGCGCCATCGACATTACTCGTGACGCCCACGTGGCCGCGATGGCCGGCGCGACCCCGGGCATGTACGAATACGAGGTCGAGGCGATCTTGCGCGGGGTTTTCCGGCGCTTTGGCTCGGAGCGCCCGGCGTATTCTCCGATCGTCGGATCGGGGCCCAACGCGACGGTGCTTCATTACCATCGCAACGATCGACGAATGGAGGAGGGGGACTTGCTGCTGATCGATGCCGGCTGCGAGTTCGATTACTATGCGGCAGACGTGACCCGCACCTTTCCGGTGAGCGGGCGCTTCACCAACGCGCAACGCACGATTTATCAGTTGGTATTGGACGCGCAGCTCGCGAGCATCGAGCTCACGCGTGCTGGTCGGACCTTCGACGAAGTGCACGCAGCGAGCGTCGAGGTCATTACTCGGGGGTTATGTGAGCTCGGTATCATCGAGGGCCCGCTCGAAACGGCCATCAGTGAGCTCCGTTACAAGCCCTACTACATGCACAAGACTAGCCACTACTTGGGCATGGACGTCCACGATGTCGGCGCCTACTTCGTCGCGGGCAAGCCACGTTTGCTCGAGCCGGGGATGGTGATCACGGTCGAGCCCGGGATCTACATCGCGAACAACGCTCAGGTCGCACAAGAATATCGTGGCATTGGTGTACGCATCGAGGATGACGTGCTGGTGACGGACGGGGCGCCCGCCGTATTGAGTGAAGCTATCCCCAAGCGAGTCGACGAGATCGAACGCGTCTGCTCGCGCGCGGCCTGAAAAGCGGCAATACTGGCCCGGTAAACGTGCGATTCTTGCGATCGGTTGCGCTTCCTCGCGTCAGCTCCGTCGTGGCGGGGCTACTCTCGTGCCTGTGCGCGGTGCGTCCCGCGCACGCCGAGCCAGCGTCTGCACCAGTGCAGGCCGCGGGCGAGCGCTACCGCACACCGATTCTCGGTTCGGAGAGTTACTGGCACGGCTTCGGTTCGGTGTCGCTGGGCAAGGGGCTTCGCTTCAACAACCCCTACCGCTTGGCGACTCCACTTGGCGATACGCCGGAGTCGGTGTCGCTCTCCGCCGCGTATTACGATCTCGGGCTCGGGTTCGTGCACGGCCCTGCGCGCGGCCTGGCACACGGAGCCGTCGTTCATTTGTCGATCGCCGCGCAAGGCATCCCGCAGGAGGTATTGAGCTTGTCGTATACGGCGCTCGATCGCTTGGACAACGGTCGCTTCTTGTTGCTCGGTCGCGCCGGGATCCCGATCGTTTTGGGTCCGGATTTGACCGGGGGCCTGGAGGCTTCCGTGGGCTCGGCCTTCATGATCACCGCGGGCCTCGGCGTGCAAGGCGAGCTCATTGGCAGCCTCTTCTACGGCGCGGCGACTCCGGAACACTCGGTGTCGATGATCCCGACGCTCTCGGCTCAGCTAGGTTTGTTCGTCGACTATGAGGTGCTGCCGTGACGCGGATTCACAAGCTAGCCTTTTTCGTGCTGGTTCTGTTGTTTTGCACCGCGCCCACGCCCGGGGACGTCGGCGGCTGCGGCCAATCGCCGGCTGAGCTCGATCCCGAAACGTTCTTCGCGAGTAAAGCCAGCATCGACTGTCAGCGCTGTGGCGAATGCAGTCTCACGCGCGTGTCGTGCCAAAACGCGTGCGAACACCCTGAGAGCTATCCCACCGCGTTTCCAGAGAACTGCCTGCCGCTCGTCCACGACGGCGAGGTGTGCCTGCGCGCGCTGATCCACGCGAGCTGTGACGACTATGCGTCGTACATGAGCGACGGCTCGCCAAGCGTGCCCACCGAGTGCAACTTCTGCCCGGAGCGCGCTCCGTGAAGCTTGCCGCCGCACTCCTGCTCTGGTCGTGCGTGTCGTGCGCGAGCACCGCGCGCATCACCGGTGACTTCGACGAGTATCGCAGTTACCGCGAGTATCGCGTCTCGACCACGCTCGAGGATCGGCTCGGTGCCGCCGAGCGCTACCTGCGTGAATACCCGAAGGGTGATTACCAAAGGGAAGTGCATGCCTGGTACGTCCCCGCGGAAAAGCATTATTTCAAGCTAGCTTGGGACCAGTTGCCGCGACTGCGCGCGTACCTCGATGCGATGCCGCACGGACCGCACTCGGAAGAAGCCGCGGAGCGCATTGGCGAGCTCGAATCGCGTCGGATCTACGCCGAACGACGCGAACAGCGCATGCTCAGCCACGCCCAAGACATCGAACAGCGGCTGGCGCGTGCGGCCGATCAGCGGCGAGGGTTCGTGCGCGAGATTTCGCGGCTGACCGAGCTGCTCGGCGCCACGCGCTCGTTTGGCGAACCGACGTCTGAACTCGCGCCAGATCTCTTGGTGCGGCTGCGCGAACGTCCGCCCCAACTGCATTGCGAAGGGGACCAATGTCAGAAGGTTTTTTCGTTCGCCTACGCGGTGCCGGAGGAAAAGACGCTGACCGAGCGATCGATCGACGTCAGCCTACACATTCGGCTAGAGCGAGGGCTAGTGCAGGAGCTCTCGCTCTCCGGTCCCGAGCTGCTCACTCGTTTGGCTGAGGCGATCACGGTGCGAGCGGTGCCCCCGCTCAATCCACAAGCCAGCGCGGAGGCGGTGGGGCAAGCGCTGGAAACCGTCACGGCCGCGCTCGACGGCCCGCTCCCCAAGGCGCGCTGCGAGAGCGAGGCGGTGAGTCCGATCGTGCTCGAACGCCGCTGTGACGGCTTGCGGCTGACGGTCGTCGCAGGAACCGAACCCGGCGCCGACGATCGCGTGAGCGTGCAGCGCGAAACCGTCGATCGCTCGGAGAAGCCGCGTCCCAAGGGCGCGGGCGGGTGATTGTGGTAGGAGCCGTGCCGTGCTCCACGCCCCTGCCATCCCCTACCTGCATCTCCCCGAGCTGACGATCATCCCGAGGGCGATCTTTCGGGGCTTCCCGCCGGTGCCTTTTTCGATCAAGCCGTTTGGCGCGTTGGTCGCGACGGGCGTCTATATCGGTTCCTTTTTGGCAACCCGTCAGGGGAAGCGCCTTGGGCTGCACGATCGAGTGATGACGAGTTTCGCCGCTTGGGTCGTGGGCATTGGTTTCCTCGGCGGGCACATGCTCGACGTGATCTTTTACTACCCAGGCCAGGTGCTGAAAGATCCGCTGTCGCTCATCCGTATTTGGGAAGGCCTGTCGAGTTTTGGTGGCTTCTCCGGGGCCATCATCGGTGGGTTTTTGTGGAAACTGCGCTATCGCGCCGAGATTTTGCCGTACGCAGACGTGATCGCCAGCTCGTTTCCGGTTGGATGGGTGTTTGGTCGCATGGGTTGCAGCATCGCGCACGACCATCCCGGACTCTCGAGTGACGCCTGGTTCGCGGTGCAATATCCGGGCGGCGGGCGCTTCGACCTCGGATTGTACGAGATGCTGCTCACGATTCCGCTCGCGCTCGCTTTCCTTTGGCTGCGCCAGAAGCCGCGACCGTGGGGCTTCTACGTGGGCGCGATCACGATCGCGTACGCGCCGGTGCGCTTCGCTCTCGACTTCCTGCGCGTGGCCGAGCCGATCGCAGACAATACGGGTTTGGTGGCGGCGGTCGATCCTCGTTACGCGGGTCTCACGCCGGCGCAGTGGGCGTGCTTTGGCCTGCTTTCCGTGGGTGTTTACTTCTTCGCGCGAACGCTGAACACGGCGGGCTCGCCCGCCGCGTTCGCTGTTCCTCCGCTGCCCGCCGCGCTCCGAGCGAGTCGCGAGGCAGCACCGATCACGCGCGAATCCTGAGCGCGCCGCGTGCAACGCGCGCCACCAGCGGGAGCCGACCAGGCGTCTCGCCGTCCATGTCGATCAGCACTTCGGCGCGTGGCACCAAGCTCTCGGCTTCGATCAGCGCGCCACGCGCGGAGAACACACCAGGCTGACCGATGTGAGTGCCTTGGTAGATGCGACTAGTGAGCGCGACACTCTGGGCACGTGTCATGTCTTGCATCGCGACGATGTCGAACAAACCATCGCCGGGCGCGGCCTCCGGCGCGATCTTCATTCCGCCGCCGAAGTAGCGACCGTTCGCGATCGCGACGTTCACGATTGGTGACTCGAACGCGATCTGTCCGTCGACACGCAGGCGCACCGGCGCGTTTTGATAGCTGATCAACGCTCGCAACGAACCGACGAAGAACGCCGCGCGTCCGCCGATCCACTTCGGACCGGCGTTGACGAGGCGATCGGTGAGCCCGCCGAGTCCGAAGCTGGTGATGTTCAAGAAGGCGCGGCGGATTGTTTCGCCCGAGTGCGCGGTGATCTCGAGCAGCCCGAGGTCGAGCGGGCGCGCCTCGGCCGTGGCTAGCCGCTCCACGGCGGCTTCGAGCGTATCGCCGAGTGCGAAGGTTTTTCGAAAATCGCCACCCGTGCCGGAGGGGATCAGGGCCAGGTCCGGGCCGGCGAGCGGCTTGCCCTCGGAGTCCAAGTAGCCCTGGCTGACCTCATTCAGGGTGCCATCGCCGCCCATCACCCCCAGGCACTCGACGCCGTCGGCGCGCGCCTCGCGCACCAGGCGCGCTGCGTCACCCGGACCCCGGGTTTCGACAAACTCAGCTTGGATTCCGCGATCCTCCAGCAGTTGCTTCAATGCGGGGAGGCGCCGCTGCGCGCTGCCGCTGCCGGCACTTGGGTTGCTGATCACACGTAGCTTCATGCTGGCGCGAGCTTACACGACAGCCCCCCAGTCAAGAGTGCGCGTGCACTCGACCCGCCCCGGACACGCAGAGCGAAGCCGACGTGCAAGCCCCGTGCCGGCTGCGTGGCCGGCGTCCGCACAAACTGCTGACTTGAATGGCGATTCAGGGGCAGTTATCGTCGATGCTCGATTGTGCGGCCGTTCCGGCCATCGCCGGATCAAGCCCGGATTTATTTAGGGAACAGACAAAGAAAATGGCGACCGAGGATGCACGAAAACTCTTCGTGGCGGGCTTGCCCGAGTCCATCAGCGAAGACGTGCTGAGGCAATTGTTCGAAGCAACGGGAGGCAAAGTTGTGGACGTGAGTCTGCCGCGTGATCGTGCAACGGGACGACCGCGTGGTTTTGGCTTCGTCACCTTTGCTACTTCGGAAGAAGCGATCGCTGCACGCGACAAGCTCGACGGCTCACTGCAAGCAGGCCGTGCGATCTCGGTGCGTCCGTTCTCTTCGGAGCCACCGCGTCGCGGTGATGGCCCGGGATTTTCGGGCGGTGGCGGTGGCGGCGGTGGTGGCGGCGGTCCACAGATGACCGAAGACCGCACGTTGTACGTCGGCAACTTGCCGTACGACACGAGTCAGCAGGAGATGACGCAGATCTTCAGCGACAACAACATCGGTCCGGTCGCGCGTATTCATTTGCCGGTTGGTCCTGACGGTCGCTTGCGTGGCTTTGGTTTCATCACCATGGGCACTGCAGAAGCGGCGAACGAAGCGATCACCACGCTGCGCAATTTCGATCTGCGTGGTCGTCGTTTGATGCTCAACATCGCGCATCCTCGCGGCGCACCAGGCGGCCCTGGTGGTGCAAGCGAGCGCCCGCGTCCCGCGTACGGCGGTGGTGGTGGCGGCGGCGGTTACGGCGGCGGCGGTGGCGGTGGTGGTGGCGGCTACGGTGGTGGCGGCTTTCCTCCCATGCCCCCGCCCGGCATGGACACGTCGGGTCGTCCGGCTGAAGGACGTCGCGCGCGTCCGGCGCCCGGTGGCGGAGCTGGTTCGGATTGGGACGACAAGAAGAAGAAGAAGAAGGCCCGCGGCGGTGGCGAAGAGCCCAAGAAGGGCGAGCGCGGCGGCGGCGGTGCTTCGTGGAAGAATCTCGGTAAGGACTGGGACGACGACGACTGAGCTCACCCTACGACGACGATTGAGCTCACCCTAGGTTGCTTTGATTTGGGGCTGGGGCCCCAAATCCTGAGGGTGGGGCCCCGCTTCAGCGGGGCGGGAGCCCAGCTCCCGACGACAGAGTTCGAAACTTCTTCAATGACAGCCGCGCAAGTATTTGATCTTGCGCGGATTTTTCTGTCGCTGGCATTCCTCCTGGGAGGATGCTGCTTTTGGTCCCGGTCGGATTGCGTGCCTTCGACGGCTCGTGCTAGGACGTGGCTCCATTTCGGCCGGTTTCGGCCGCTAAAGCTAGGCGTGAGCGCCAGAACCGCTCGATTGGTTCGACCGTCCACGCCTCGCCTCATCAGACGAGCAATCAACAGCGATGATTTTCGACTGGCTATACGGCCTGTTCTCGAATGACCTTGCCATCGACCTAGGCACGGCGACGACGCTGATCTACGTCAAAGGCAAGGGCATCGTCAGCTGTGAGCCTTCGGTCGTGGCCGTCGCGCGCGATGCCAACGGCGTGAAGCGGGTGCTGAACGTCGGCCGTGAGGCCAAGGAGATGCTCGGGCGCACGCCGGGGCACATCGTTGCGATTCGCCCGCTGCGTGATGGTGTCATTGCAGACTTCGAAATCACCGAAGCGATGCTGCGCTACTTCATCGCGCGCGCTCACAATCGGCGCACGTTGGTCAAGCCGCGGATCATCATCTGCGTGCCCTTCGGCATCACCGAGGTCGAGAAGCGCGCAGTGAAGGAGAGCGCTGAAAGCGCAGGTGCACGTGAAGTGCACCTGATTGAGGAGCCCATGGCGGCCGCGATCGGTGCTGGTCTTCCGATCACCGAGCCGAGCGGCAACATGGTCGTCGACATCGGCGGCGGTACCACCGAAGTCGCGGTGATCTCGCTCGCCGGCATCGTCTATTCGCAGAGCGTGCGCGTCGGCGGCGACAAGATGGACGACGCGATCGTCGCCTACATGAAGCGCAAGTACAACCTCGCCATCGGCGAGCAAACTGCCGAGCGCATCAAGATCACAATCGGCAACGCCTATCAGCTCGATCCGCAGCTGACGATGGAAGTCAAAGGCCGCGACATGGTCGCCGGCATCCCGAAGACCGTGATCGTCAATTCGGACGAAATCCGCGAAGCGCTAGCAGAACCGATCAACGCGATCGTCGAAGCGGTGCTGCTGGCGCTCGAGCGCACCCCCCCCGAGCTTGCTGCGGACATCGTGGACAAGGGCATCGTTCTCACGGGCGGCGGTGCGCTACTCAAGAACATCGACGTGCTTCTGCGCGAAGAAACAGGGCTACCGGTGATGGTCAGCGACGACCCGATCAGTTGCGTCGTGCTCGGCAGTGGCAAGGCGCTGGATCACATCGAGCTCCTCAAGGAAGTCACCATCGGGTGATGAGCTGAGGCTCGCGTGGGTTCGTTCAAGCACTATCGCGACATCGTCATCGTAGTGCTGCTATTGGCACTACCGTTCTTCTTCCTGCGCTCGAGCATTCGCCGGCCGGAAGACACGAGCTGGGTCGACCGTGCCCTCTTGCACGTCGCGGCGCCATTTCAATACTTCGCCGCGCTGCTCGCGCGCGGCGTCTCGGGTTTGGTCGGCGACTACGTGTATCTCGTGGACGTGAAGGCCGACAACAATCGGCTCGCCTACGAGAACGCGAACCTGCGCAGCAAGCTGAGCGATTCGGAACGCACCGAGGCGGACAATCGCCGGCTGCGCCGCTTGCTCGGCCTGCGTGAAACGCTGTCTCAAGAGCTGGTCAGCGCGGTCGTGGTCGGCAAAGACACGACCGAGTACTTCCGTGTAGCGCACCTCACTGTGGATACGAAAAACGCGGTGATTCGCCCGGAAATGCCGGTCATCTCCGTGGACGGCACCGTGGGCACGGTGCTGCGCGTCGCTGGCGAAAAGGTGGACGTGCAGCTTACCGTGGACAGCGGCTTTGGCGTAGACGTGATGGTCGAGCGCACCGGCGCGCGCGGCTTCGTTCGCGGTATCGGTGATCGGCAAAAATATTCGGCGCGTGTGGAATACGTGCAGCGCACCGACGACGTGGACGTCGGCGATGTGTTCGTCACCAGCGGCTTTGGTTGCCGCTTTCCGCGCGGGATTCCGGTGGCGCGGGTCAAGAAGGTCGAAAAGCGCAACTTCGGCATTTACCAATCGGTCGAGGCCGAACCCACCGTTGACTTCTCGCGGCTGGAAGAGGTGATGATCATCCTGACCGATCCCAAAGACTGCGAATCGGGCGCCGGCAACTCGCCGTCGAAGAAGCGCCAGCAGCGTTGAGGATGCGCCGGAGCTGAGCATGAGAAACCTCGGATTCTTCGCCGTCGCAGCGCTCTTGATCTTGGTTCAGTCGAACTTGTTTCGGTTGATTGGTCCGATCGGCACCTTGGTCGGTGCGCGTTGGGTGCACGGAGCGACGCCCAGCTTGGCCCTGCCGCTCGTGATCTTCCTCGGTGTGCACGAACCGTCGATGCCGCGCGGTGCCGCGCTTTCTTTTGCCATCGGCTACGCGCAGGACTTGCTCGGTGGCGCGCCGGTTGGGCTGTTTACCTTCGTTTACGTGATGATTTGGTGGTTGTCGCGGGTGGCGGGCGTCCGGTTGACGGCCCAGACCATGCTCACCCGGATGTCGCTCGCGTTCGTGTTCGCGCTCGTGCAGAGCGCGGTGGTGTTGGTGCTCTTGGCCGTGTTCGGCAATGACAACCGCCGCCCGCTCGAGGTTGCGACCGTCGTTTTGCCACACGCAGCGGCAACCGCGTTGTGCGCGCCGCTCTTGTTCCGCTTGGCGCAGCGCCTGCGCCAAGGTGGCACGCCGACTCGCGCGCAGCCCGAGGCCATCACATGAGGCGAGCGTGCTAGTTCAGCGCTCCGATGTCGGAGAGTTTCGACAGCGCTACCGCTGGTTGGTGCTGGTGACGATTCTCGCGTTCGGCACGTTGATTGGTCGGCTGGCGCAGCTGCAGATCGTCGAAGGCGACCTGCACCGCGCTCAGGCGCGACGCAACATCGTTCGCGAGCGCTCTTTGGCCACCACGCGCGGCGTGATCCGCGACGCGTTTGGACGTGTTCTGGCGGCAAATCGCCCGTCGTACAGCGTGCACATCACGCCCGCCGAGATCGATCTCGAAACGACTTGGCCGCGGGTGATGAAGGTCGTCCAGCTCGACGAGTTCGAGCGAGCGGCGATCGAAAAGCGCATCGCAGACATCAAAGCGCTGCCCAAAGAAGACAAGCGCCGCGGCCAGCAAATCCTACTCAAGGTCGACGTAGACCGCGACGTCGTCGCTTTCCTCGAGACGCACGAGAAGGAACTCAACGGCGTCGAGGTTACACCGGCGCCCGTTCGCTACTATCCGTACGGCGAGCTCGGCGCGCATGCAGTCGGTTACATGCGTGAGGTCGACGCGGAAGCGCTCGAGCGCTTGGACGATCGCGGATACCGCGCAGGCGATCACATCGGCGCGATCGGCATCGAACGGCGTTGGGAGAGCTACCTGCGTGGACAGCGCGGTTGGCGCAAGATGGTGCGCGGCATCGCGCGCCGCGAGAGCAACGCGGAAATCGACGCGAAATATCTAGAAGAACCGCGTCGGCTCGAACCGATCCCCGGGCGCGACATCTCGCTCACGATGGACATCGATCTGGTGTCGTCGATCGAGAAGGCCATCCGCGGCCAGCTCGCAGGTGCGGTCGTAGTGGTCGACGTACGCACGGGCCGGCTACTCGCGGCGCTGTCCAAGCCGAGTTTCGATCCGAATGTCGTCTCCGGCGGCAACGGCACGAAAGCGGTGGGCGCCGCGTTCCGACGTCTGAACTCCGACCCGCTGAAGCCAACGATGGACAAGACCATCTCGGCTGCCTATCCGCCGGGCTCGACGTACAAGCCATTCACGGCGTTGGCCGCATTGGCCGATCGCATGACCGACCCCGATCGCGAGGTCGATTGTCACGGCGGGTTCGAATACGGCAAGCGCTTCTTCCGCTGTACCGGCGTGCATCGCAAGGTGAACCTGCATTCGGCCATCGTGCAGTCCTGCAATACGTACTTTTACGAGTTGGGCTCGCGGCTCAGCATCGACCGCCTGGCGGCGATCGGCCTGGATTTTGGCTTCGGCGTGAAGACGGGCATCGGCGTGAACCCCGAAGCGCGCGGTCGTATGCCGACTCGCAGTTGGTACACGCGCCGCTACAAAGAGGCGTTCCGCGGCGGTTTCACTTTGCTCTCCGCAATCGGGCAGGGCGCGAGCACGGTCAGCGTCTTGCAGTTGGCGCTGTCGTACGCAGCGCTGGCCAACGGTGGAACGCTCTATCAGCCGCAGGTCGTGCGCAGCATCGAGACGAGTGACGGTACCGTCGTGCAAGATTTCCCGCCGCGCGTGCGGCGCATGGTCGAACTCGATCAAGACCACTTGGCGATGGTCAAGAGCGCGCTCGTCGGCGTGGTGAGTGAAAAGCAGGGCACGGCCTACAAAGAGCGCATCCCCGGCCTCGACGTGGCCGGAAAGACCGGTACGGCTCAGGTGAGTCACGTCACCCCGCGCGGTGTCGATCCCGACAAGGTCTGGTACTTCAACCGCGATCACGCGTGGTTTTCGGGCTATGCGCCATCGAAGTCGCCGGAAATCGCGATCGTCGTGATCATCGAGCACGGTGGCGGCGGTGGTAAGAACGCCGCGCCGGTCGCCATGCGCGTCGTGCGTGATTGGGAGAAACTGAAGGAAAAGCGCGTCTCCGCGCAAGCCGCCGCCCACCCGCCCGGCAAGCGTGGGAGCTTGTAATGCCGGCTGATCGATTTTCGTTCCGCCGCGGCCCGATGGTCGACATGCCGCTCCTGCTGGGCATGGTCGGCATCCTGACGCTCGGGCTCGTCAACCTGTACAGCGCGACCAGCGTCTACATCGACGACGCGAGCCGAGCGCGTCTGGCCGATATCTACGTCACTCAGATCTACTGGATCGTCGTCGGCGCCATGATCGCGATCCTGGTCGCAGCCATCGACTACCGGCACTACGAGCGCTTGGCGCCCGTTCTGTACGCCGGTGGCATGGTCTCGCTCGGTTTGGTGTTCGTGCTCGGCAAGGACGTGCGCGGCTCTGCGCGCTGGATCCAACTAGGTTCATTCGCCTTTCAGCCCAGCGAGTTCATGAAGATCTTCCTGATCTTGATGGTCGCGAAGGTGGTCCACAACGACTCCCGCACCGAGCCGCGAACGCTCGTGGATTTGGCGCCCGCCGCAGCCCTGATTCTATTGCCCTTCGCGGCAGTGATGGCGCAGCCGGACCTCGGCACGTCACTGATCTATCTGCTCACCTGCGTGTCGATGCTGGCCATGATGCGCATTCGCACGCTCAGCGTGCTCTCGCTTCTGGTCACGGGCGTCGTCTCGATGCCGCTCGCCTGGATGTTCGTGATGAAGGACTACCAGAAGCACCGCATCACCAGCTTCCTCAACCCAGAAGCGGACAAGACCGGCACCGGCTGGCACGCCTTGCAATCACAGACCGCGATCGGCAACGGACAGCTGACGGGCGAGGGGTTCATGCAGGGCACGCAGAACCAATTCGGCTTCTTGCCCGAACAATACTCGGACTTCCCGTTCGCTGTGTTCTCGGAAGACTGGGGCTTTCTCGGCACCGTGGTGCTGATCGGCCTGTACGCCTTCATCTGCATCTGGTCCATTCACATCGCCTCCCAAGCCAAAGATCGCTTCGGCGCCGCCCTGGCAGTAGGCGTCGGCGCGCTCCTGTTCTGGCACGCCGTATTCAACATCGGCATGGCCATGGGCGTGTTGCCCGTCGTAGGCATCACGCTCCCGCTCTTCAGCTACGGCGGCAGTAACGTCTTAACGATGCTCATGGGCCTAGGCCTACTCATGAACGTCTCAATGCGCCGCTGAAAGGAGAGGCGCGCTCGCGACCCAGCATCGCACCTCAATGCGCGCATTGTTCCCGTCGCGTAGCAGCTCCCTGAGGTTTGAACCGCCAAGTCGCCAAGCCGCCAAGAAGAGGGGGAGTGGGGTTCACTCAGCAAGCCGCGGCCCGTCGAACACACGCCTCAACGTGACGTGGTTCGAGACGGCCCAAAATTTAGTCGCGCTTTGACTCCGAGCACGACCCCCCTTAGTCCCGTGTGCTCTTCGGGATGAATACTGTGCTCTTGGACGTATTGGGCGCTTGGCGGCTTGGCGACTTGGCGGCCTCTTGGAAGCCGCCAAGTGTGCGCTTTGGTTTTTGAACCGCGCTCAGTCCATCTTGAAGAGGTCGTCCAGGTCGTCCTTGGTGAGGGTCTTGGCGCCGCCGGAGTCTTCGCTCAGGACAGAAGCGACGAGATCCTTCTTCTTTTGCTTTAGTTGCAGGATCTTTTCTTCGATCGTTCCGGCGGCCACTAGGCGGTACACGGTGACGACCTTCTTTTGGCCGATGCGGTGGGCGCGGTCGGAGGCTTGGTCTTCGACCGCGGGGTTCCACCAGGGGTCGAAGTGGATCACCGTGTCCGCTGCGGTGAGATTGAGGCCGGAGCCGCCCGCTTTGAGGCTGATCAAGAAGACTGGCACGGTTGGATCGGCCTGGAAGCGCTCGATGCGTTCTTGGCGGTCGATCGTGCTGCCGTCGAGGTATTCGTAGCGGATCTTGTCTTCGTCCAGCGCGTCGCGCACGAGCTTGAGCATCGACACGAACTGGCTGAAAACGAGCACTTTGTGGCCGCCGGAGTCGGCTTCGTCGATCAACTCGCGGAGCGCCGCGAGCTTGCCGCTGTCGTCGTGGCTGAACTCGCGCGGCAGGCCGAGCAAGCGTGGATCGCACGCAGCTTGGCGCAGCTTGGTGAGGCCGGCCAGGATGTGCAGCTGGCTCTTGGCCACGCCTTGCCGCTCGACCTCGCCCATGACTTGAGCGCGCACTTCGCGCAGCACCTGCATGTAGATGGCCTTCTGATCGGAGGCCATGTCGATCAGCTTGTCGACTTCGATCTTGGGCGGCAGATCTTTTGCCACTTCGTTCTTGGTGCGGCGCAAGATGAACGGGTGAATCACGGCGCGCAGGCGAGCCGCTTGCTTCGAATCGCCTTGGTCGATCGGTCGTGCGAACTTCTCTTCGAACTTCTGGAGCGGTCCGAGTAGGCCGGGGCTCACGAACTCGAAAATCGACCAGATTTCGCTGAGTCGGTTTTCGATCGGGGTACCAGTGAGGGCCAATCGGCGACTGGCATCGAGCTCTTTGGCGGCCGCGGCCGTCGCGCTGAGCGGGTTCTTGATGTTCTGCGCTTCGTCCAAAATCGCGTAGTCGAGCGGCAGCTTCTTCAGCAAGTCGATGTCGCGACGGAGCAGCGCGTAGCTCGTGATGATGACGTTCGCGCTTTCCAGGTCGGCGATCTGCTCGCGGCGACCTGCGCCGTGCCAGAGCGCAGTCGTCAGTGTCGGACCAAAGCGCTCGATCTCGCGCACCCAGTTGGTCACCACGCTGGTCGGCGCCACAATCAGCGCCTTGAGCGACTTGGTCTTCTTCTCGGCCTTCAGGTGCAGCAAGAGCGCGATGGTCTGAATCGTCTTACCGAGACCCATGTCGTCGGCGAGCACGCCGCCCGAGCCGAGGTCGTGCACGAACTGCAGCCACGACAAACCCTGCTCCTGGTACGGACGGAGCGTAGCTTTGAGCCCCTTGGGCTTCTTTGCGGCTTTGATCTCGTCAATCGACGCGAGCTTGGAGAACAGTGTCTTGGTCGCGGCTGCGACCGTCGCGCTGCTGGCCTGATTGAGCAACTCCTGCACGCGACCGGCCTGAGAAAGCGGAATCTTGCCGGATTTGCCGGCCGCGGTGATCAACTCGATCTCACGATCGATCATCGCCTGCACCTTGTCACCGTCGAAGGGCGCGAACGAGTTGTCCGACAGACGGACGAATTTACGCCCTTCACGCAAGCAACGCTCGAGCTCGTCGCGATCGACACCGATGCCTTCGCTCGAGTAGTCGATCTTGACGTTGAGCCAATCGACGCCGCTCGAAACGCGCGCGTGCATCATGATCGGCTTGCTGCGCACGTGCGTGCCCACCAGATCTTCTGGAACGTACAGGTCCCAATCTTCCGGCAAGGCGCCCACGCCTTCAGACCAGAAGTGGATCGCCTTGTCCGCGCGCGCCACGAAGCGTTCGCCGCTCTCGTCCGCTTCCAGCCCGAGGTCGAGCAAGAGTTGCACGGCGCGCTGCTGCGCGGCGATGTCGCAGCGAATGCACTTGGCGCGTTTTTGCCCTTCTTCTGGCGGAAGGATCATCACCGGCGGCGAAATACCATCGGCGCGAACTTCCACTTCCAGATCGGCGTAGGCCGCGCGCAGCGAGACTTCGGCCTCGGTGAGGGAGCCGGTCGCGCGCATGCGGAAGGTCGGCTCCAGGTCGATCACGTCTGCAACCTGCGACAGTTCCGGCAATTCTGCGCCGATCTCCAGCGCGACCTTGGGCAAGCCGTAGGTGATCATGCCGATCAACTCCGAGGCGGGCTCGGCGATCGTTGGACTACGCAAGAGGCGCCGGAGCGCGGCGGGAGAGACTCGATGATCGAGCGGTCGCGCAATGCCTTCGTTCGTGTCGATGTGATAGCCGGGCGCGCCTTCGAACCAGCCGCCGGTGGTGAGCTGAAAGCGTCGTCCGTCATTCTGACGCTCGAACGTCACCTTGGACACGATGGTGTCCGAGCCGACCATTTCCAAATCGAAGCGCGGGCGCAGCGATTCTTCCGCGAAGCGCAATTGCATCAGCGCGGGCTCGAGCAAGACGCGCCGATTGCGCAACAGCGGCAATAGTTCCGACGCATCCTCGCCGCGGATGTCGACTGCGGGGTGGCGCGGATTGCCGCTCTCGAAGCGGGTGAGTACACGTAGCGCGTTGCGATCTGCCGTCGGAGTGACGCCTTGCCAATTGAGCGCCACGCTCGGCAAGAGCGGGGTTCGGCTATCGATATCGAGCACGGTGACGGTCAAGCCGCCTTGTCGCACGTGCACACGGAACTCCAAGTGCAGCGTGCGTTGCGTGCCTTCGGGGGCGAGCCAGGCGCCAATGCCGGTGGGGCGCGCGCTCAGATCAGCGGGCGGAGGCGCAGCGTGCGGGGCATAGTGATTGACCGGCGTAGGGAGCTGCGGCGCTTGCTGTTGTTGGCGACGGCGACGGTCTCGGCGTCGGCCACCTTTGGCGTCCGCTCCGTTTGCACTCGCTCCGTTGCTGCTGCCCGACTGCTGCGCTTGCACGGCGTGCAGCGGCTGAGGTGGCGGCTGTGCCGGCGCTTCGCGCCGTGGCAACGCCGAGCGCGCCTTGTTGCGCACCGTGATCAACAGCGCGGCTACGTGCTTGCAATGCTGGTTGGTCTTTTGAAACGCCGGGCAGGTGCAGCTGGAGGTGATGCCCTCACCACCGAGTCGAATCGCCACTTCGTAGGGATCGGGATCGGAGCCCTTCACGCGCCCTTGGGCGCTCGATTCATTGACACTCACTTCCTCGACGACTTTGCGCTTCTCGTAGTCGAGGCCACGAAGGAACGTGCGCGCACCGAGCAAACGGCGCAGGCCGCGATCGGAGAGCGTGGAGAGAGCGTCAGACAGCGACGACAAGGCTGCCTCGTTTCGAATCGGGGGATGACGGCATTTCGTTCATGACAACTTGGTGAATGGGGGAGCTCGTACGTTCGAGCTCGAAGTCTCAGAGTAAAAATGGAGTGATGATCAGCGCGGCCGCAGCCGTCGCTTTGACCAGCAGTTGCAGTGCAGGGGCCGCTGCGTTGCCGAAGATGTCGGACAAAGCGTCGGCGGTGATGGAGGTAGAGAAGGCGTAGCTGTTTTCGCGCCCGCGGTTGGCGCGACGCACGCTGCCCAGCGTGGCGCGCGCAGCGTCGACCGCCAGGGCGGCGGTCAACCCGGTCAGCGCCGCGACGATCACGAACCAACTCAATCCTTGAGCGACCAGTTCGCGCGTGGTGCCGCCGAACGCGAGGCGGAGCCCGATGCCGAGCAGTACCGGCGCGAGGACGCCTGCGGCCATTGGCGGAAGCGCGCGGCGCAGAGCCACCGTGGTCGTCAGTTCGACGCAGTGTTTGTAGCTGGGGGTGTACTCCGCGGGCACTTGGGCGATGCCGTGTTCACGCGGGAAACCGCGCAGCTGTCGCTCGACTTCGGCCGAAACCTCGCGCGCGCCACGCACCGCCGCGCGGGCGACGGAGCCGGCGTACCCCAAGACGACCGCTGCGCCCAACGCTCCACACCAAGCTAAGGCCGAGCCGACCGCGAGGGAAGGGGGCTCACTGCTCTTGGTAACCAGCGCGCTGCCCCGCGCGGCGATCGCCCATGCGATCAGCAGTGAGGACAGCGCGCCCGAAAACATCGAATAGCGTCGAGCGATCGCACCGCCGAGGAAGCTCGCGTCATCGAGCCGAGTCGAGCGGCGCTTCGACTCGGCGTCGGCGTTGCTCATGTTGACCACGCCGCGTGCGCCGTCGGCGATCGACCCCAATGTCGCAACGGAGGACACGAACGGCGACGCAGAGACCGCGGCCAGGGTGAACATCAACACACTGAGCTCGACACCGGAGCTCAGGCCGCCGTGCGCGCCGATGCTAGCTGCCAGTGCCACCGCCACGCCGAAGATCGCCACGGGCACGAGCGACGTTTCGAGGCCTCCGCCGAGGCTCGCCGAGACCAGGGCGCCACCACCGATGCGCAGCGCCTCATTGCTGTCGCGCAGCGAGCTGCTGCGCCGCCCGATGCGCAAGAGCAACGCGTGCGCCGCAACGAGCACGGCGATCAAACCCAGCGCGGCGCTGGCAAAAATGGGCAAGAAATGCTCGCCAAACAGCCAATAGCTGATGCCCCACAAACCCGACAGCGAGATCGCGGTGGTTGACAAATAGCCGCGCAGCAGTGCCGAGCTCACGCTCGTCGTCTCGTCACCGCGCACTAAAATCACGCCGAAGGCCGAGGCAATCACGCCAAAGGCGCGGACGACCAAGGGCAGGGTCAACAAAAGCAGCGGATCGCCGCGCAGCGCGCTCGACAAGCTCGCGCCGATCATCAACGCAGCGACGTTGGCCACGCTCGCAGAAGCGAACCCATCCACGCCGCGCGTTGCGGACGCGCCCACGTGATCGCCGACGAGTTCAGCGACGACCGCGGGGTTTCGCGCGTCGTCGTGGTCGAGACCTGCGTCGCGTTCGCCCGCTTGGTCCGAGCCGACTCCGCCAGCGGCGTGGAACGCGCCGCCGCCGCGTTGCAACACCAGCGCGCTGACCGCTGCTCCGAGTGCGAAGCCGGGCAGCAGCAAGACCACGTGACGCGCCAAGGGCTGCGCTTGCTCACTCGGCAGCGCAAAGCCGCCCTGAATCGCGAACAACAGCACGAACAGCGACGAGACCAATAAGCCGCTCAACGTTTCGCTGATCAGGTTCGCCGAGCCGGCAGCCCGCATGGCAACGCCCAGAGCAGCGTCGATGCTCGTGTGCGCGGCCGCGGCGGTACGGACGCTGCCTCGCACCGCGATCACCGTGCTCACGTAACCCGCGATGGTGCTTCCGAGCGCACCCAGGCACAGGCCCGCCGCGCCCCAAAATGCGACGCTCACGCGGCTCACCGGGCCGGCGCCAACGTCGATTGTGGCGCTCGAGACGACCATCGGCAGCAGCAGCACGAAGCTGGCAATGCCGATCAAACGGTATTCTTGCCAGAGGAAGGCCCGCGCGGCGCGTTCCAGCGCGCTCCCCAAGCGGCGTAGCGCAGCCGGACCCGCGTCGCGCACCGATACTCCGCGCCACATCAGGAGCGCAAGCATCAGCCCAACCACGTCGATTCCGACGACTAGCCCGAGTTCAATCACGATCGGTTTCCGCGGCGCGCGCAGGCGCCCTACGCTCCGGCGGCCACAGGACACGCGCTTCGATGCGGGCTACGCAAAAAACGGCCGCTGGTTGGACCGCCAAACGAAATGGCGGATCCGAGTCACGCAGCCGGGGTCAGACACCCTGAAAACCCGCCACGTGGCTCTTGGCAGCACCCGTGCGCCAGAGTGCCCAGTGTCTAGCACGGCATTCTAGCCGGACGCAAGCCCAGGTTTCAGGGCCGGAAACCGTCCAGAAGCCCACCCGAGAAAGGGGCAGGGGCGCCCCCAACCCCGCCACGCACCTCACAGACCCACCCTGTTCCCGGCGCAGGCCGCGCCCACTCTTCGCAATCAAAGCGGCTCCTTGGTTAAGTCCGACAAACGATGTGGGCGGCTCCCGGAGCTTTTAACCGCCGAGCCGCAGAGGCCGCAGAGATCTGAGGGAGATTAGGGTTCGCGCTGACCGGAATGGTTCGCGTTGCTCACGACCAACGAAGGCGGATTGCGGGTGTCTGAGGGAGCACTTGCACGTCGAGGTTGGGTCGTTCTTTGGACGCAAAGCGGCGAGCTGAGGTAACCCAACCTTCTCTCCCTCAGATCTCTGTGGCTTCTGCGGCTTGGCGGTTAGTCTCTTTCTTCGTTCTTGACGCCGAAGGCTGGGACGGGATGGGACGTGTTGATTGACCATCAAACAAAAAAAAGAACGCGCCGTGGTTTGGACGGCGCGTTGAGTCAAAAAGTGAGGAGAGGGGTTAACGTGTAACCCTCGGTCTCACCGCCCGGGGCTCACTTCTTTTTACCCTGCATGACCATCAGGTGGTACTTGCCGAATTCGCTTTGGCCGAGGGTGAAGAGGACCTCGATGAATAGGCGATAGGGCGTGGTCTGGTCGGCGATGATGATCGCTTCGGACGAGGAGGGATCGAGTCCTTTGGCGGCGCGGATGGCTTTATCCGTGCGGCGCGCGGATTGGAGCGCGCTGCCCAAGGGCACGATGTACATGTCGTTCGGACCGCCGCGCTTGTAGCGCGCGCCGACGCCGGTTTGCGCGGTCGATTCACGGCCGGGCAACGTCAGCACCTTTGCGTCGCCCACGATGATCTGGCTCTTCGAAATCGTGACCAGCACGCCTTCCTGACCAGGAGGCGTTTTGACGATTGAAACCGGCAGCTTCAGATCGTCGCTCTGCGGCACCGCGGCGCTGGACTCACCGAGCGTCTTCAACAAGAAGACCAAGATGATGGTCATGATGTCGAGCATCGCGGTGATGTTCAGGAAGTTGATTTCCGGCTCATGCGCGTTGCGGCGGATCGCCTTACGAAGCGCGGCCTTGTACGTGACGATCGACGCCTTCGGGGCCGGGGCGGGTCCGTTGCCAGGCGGCGTGCCGCCGGGCGGCGCTGCTTCGGTCATTTGGGCACCTTGAAGTTCACGTTCTCGAACAGGGCTTCACCCTGCGCGTCTGCGCGGAGTGCGTCGATCACGTCGATGATCGTTTGGTAGTCGGTCCCGAAATTCCCGGTGATGTACACCTGGTTTTCGTCCGCGAAGTCCGGCGAGGCCTTCTTGAGGTGAGAGGCGCACGCGGTGAGCCCCTCCAAGTCATACTTGCCGTTCTTCAGCGGAATCGCGATACCCGCTCCGGGGCCCTGGCAACCGGGCGCAATGTTGCCGCCTGCCGCCTTGAGTGAAAAACCGTCGTTGACGATCAGCACGGTTAGATTGAGCGCCTCCGACGGCACTTCGGCGCGGACGCCCGAGCTCTTGCTAGCCGGGGGCGTGGTGTCGATCGTCGCCGTGAACGTCACTGCCACCGTCGCAAGGACGAAGATCAGGATGTTCATGATGATGTCCAAGAACGGGACGATGTTGAGCTCGCCGCCCTCTTCGTCTGGAGCGAGTTCCTTCGGCTGACTCAGCCGGCGGATCTTACTGCGCTGCGCCGTCGTTAACTCTGCCATGAGGCAAGGCGCCCGATCAGTACTGTCCCGGACGTTGCGAGATCGTCAGCATGTTGAACGTGCGCTCGACCGTGGTCTCCAAGTCGTGCTGAATGGCCTTGGCGCGCGTGTGCAAGATGATGTGCGTGATCATGCAGAACACGGCGATGCCCAGACCGAGCGCCGTGTTGTACATGGCTTCTGCGATACCGTTCGACAGCATGCGCTGCTTGTCGGACTGACTCAGACCGGGCGCCGCGATGGAGCCGAAGGTCAAGATCAGACCGCTAACGGTGCCAAGCAGACCGATCAGCGTCGAGATGTTGGCAAGTGACCAAAGAGCGCCGATGCGCTTCTCGGCTTGAGGTTTGAGCTCGGACAGCTTTTCGCTCAAGGCGGCGTCGATTTCGTCGCCGCCTTTGTTGGCGTGGGTGAGACCCGCTTTCACGAGCTGGAGGATCGGATAGTCGCTGGCCTCGCACAGTTTGATCGCGCGATCGATGTTGCCGGCGGCTACTAGTTTTTTGACTTGAGCGAAGAATTCCTTCGAATTCACACGGTATTTCGTGAGTTGGAACGCGAGGCGCTCGATCACGATCGTCAGCACGATGGCTGACGCGATCATGTTCAGAACCATGAAGGTCGGGTTCTGTTTGAACGCTTCAGCTAATTGGCTGGATCCGCTGGAACCTTCGGCTGCAAGAAGCAGGAGCTGCATTCCCCTATCCCTTCTCAATACTCTCGTGTGTTGTTGTTGGCTCTCCAAGCCGCTTCGCCTGGAGCCCCATCTCAGTCGAATCGCGACTATAGCCACCCCGCAAGACGCAGCGCAAGCTTGCGTATTGCGGGGTGATTTTGCGGCCTTCCGGCCGATCTTGCTGCTTCTTTTCGCCTACATCCGTGCTACGCGCGGCCGTATATCGCGCGCGCTCTCACGTCAGTCGCGATGGGCTGCTATGGCGTAATTGCGCGCATTCGCGCGTACATCAGCGCACGTGCGGATTCGGACAGGAGCCTTAGCGAAGTACTTCTCTGTCTTGATTGAGTGAGTGACGCTCACGCGCGTGTCGATCGGCGCACGCGACCGATGGGATGCAGGTCACAGGTCACTTGCGCGACCAAGCACTCCGCGATGGTGGTCGTCACATGCGAGGTCGACACCTCCGGACCCGCGTTCGCGCGTTCGCGCGTTTCAACGCGCGCGTGAAAGTTTTTGGCGCGGGGGAGGTGGGAGAAGTTTATGTGTCGGGCGGCTTTCGAACGCGTGCGGGTGGATTCCACCCGCTTTCAGCGCGGCTCGCGGTGAATGACGGTCAGCGAAGGCACGAAACAATGCAAAACAAGGGGTCTTTCGAAACTACGCACTGGAACTTTCGAATTTTGCGCGAACAGCAACACTGCACCCAATCTCTCTTGACTGTAAGGGGTCCACTTTAGCAAGATGTCGCCGGTCCAAGAAGCTCCCCATTTCGAGAGTCGGCGGGGCACGGCGTCCCAAGCCTCAGTCTCGGGGCGACGCGACTAGTTTTCTGTGACCGGGCACGACCTCACTTCAGATGGGGCGGGCCGCGGCACAAACGTCAAGAAGCAACAGCAGGAAGGTAATCAGTATGTCTGCAGCGTGGCACCACTTTCAGGCGGGCGGTTGGGCGATGTGGCTCATCCTTTTTTGGCTGATCTGCGCGATCGCGACGATCGCCGAGCGCGCCGTCTATTTGTTCGGTTCCTCGATCAACAAGGACGTCTTCCTCGCGACCATGCAGAAGTGCATCTTGGCCGGCGATGTGGCTAAGGCCGTGAAGATGTGCTCCGCCGCGAACGCGCCGCTCGCGCGCATCGTCCAAGCGGGTCTGGTCAAAGTGAATCGCCCGGATGAAGAAGTTCAGGCAGCGATGGACGAAGCGGCGCTCCGTGAGATGCCGAAGATCAGCAAGCGCACGGGCTTCCTCGCCATGTTCTCGAACTTGGCGATGCTCTCCGGCCTGTTCGGCACCATCGTCGGTCTGATCAAGGCGTTCGGCGCGGTCGGTGGTGAGTCCGTCGACCCGAGCCAGAAGGCGCGCATCCTCGCAGAAGGTATCTCCGAAGCGATGAACTGCACCGCGTTCGGCCTGCTCTCCGCGATCGTGGCGCTCATCGGGTTCTCCGTTTTGAACGGCAAGACCCAGGGTCTGGAAGACGACATCAACGAGGCGAGCGTTCGCGTTCTCAACCTCGTCGTCGCGAACCGCCAGAAGGTGAACCTCCAGGGTGTGGAGCAGGCTGTCTGATTGCTGATGGACTCTGATTCCTGATGGACATGGGCCCAGTCGTCTTCCCACTCAACGTGCTCTCGAGCAGGCGAGTGGAACTGATGGCAGGGCCCGTTGTCCGAGGATCGGGTCCCAGCGTCGGATGACCCTCCCTCTCGAGCAGTCTGCACCGCGACGCGGCAGACCTCCCTCCAAAGACTTCGAGGAGCACGACAATGGCCGGTATTGATACTGGTGGACATGGTGGCAAAAGAGCCCAAAACCATGAGATTCCACTCATCCCCTTCATCGACTTTCTCCTTTGTCTCGTGATGTTCCTCCTCGTGACGGCCGTGTGGTCGCACATGGCGCGCATCGAGGCCGACGCCAACGTGCCCGGCCCCCCGCGTCCTGACGAACAGGTCGATCCGCCGAAGGAGAAGGAACTGCACGTGGAGATGCGCGGCGAAACGAAGTTCCAGATCGTCTGGAAAGAAGGTTCGACCGTCATCAACACGATCGACGTGGATCGCAAGCCCGTCGACAACAGCGGCAGCGTGACCTTCCCCGATCTCGCCAAGAAGATCGATTCGGAGTGGAAGGCGAACGGCGCACACCGTGCCCCGACCGACAAGAAGTTCGATCGTGCCATCCTCCATTCGGAC
>DASQCO010000015.1:0-283072 GCA_035634635.1 Polyangiaceae bacterium | reverse complement strand
ACGAGGCTTCGAATCTCAGGCTCTTTTGCAGAGCCCACAACCGATTTCATGCTCGACAATGCTTTGGAGCCCTACATCTCGCAGCAAAAATCGCCGTCAAGCGGGCGCGCACTTCTGGCGCTTGAAACCCAGGGATCGGCGGAGAGACCGATTCGCACGGGAATTGCCGGCGAAGAGGCCGATCGCGCCGCGCGAAATTGTCCGGACAAGGGACGCTGTCCGTTCGCGCCGGACAATGCTCAATTCCGGACAAGGGCTGCTCCGCGAGGCCACGCTTTCTGCTGCGCGTTTGCGTCGGCGACGAGCGAAGGGAGCGCCGAGCCCTTTCGGTTTGGCCGGACGACACCCGGAAGGGAGGGTGCCCGCTTACTCTCCGAGAGCACGCCGCAAGCACTTTGCGTCGTAGATGAATCCAAGTTCCACGTGCACTAGGGACCCCAAATCTCTTTCTGATCTCTGTGGCCTCTGCGGCTCTGCGGTTCAAATCTCAGGGATCGCCCTGAGCGCTCGCGCGTGGGCCAGGCAACGCTGAGTGAAAGACGCGGCGTGGGCTATGCGCCGTGCTTTGCGGTCCGCGCCCGCTAACCCCAAATCTCAGCTGCGGGCGGTTTTGTCCGCAATTTCTCGCGGGCAACGACAATACCTTGCGATGAGAGTTCTCGCGTGCCGCCGGCCGTTGCTTTGGTACGTCAGCGCCTACCTCGCAGTGATGGCGCTTGCCTGTGGCTCAAGCTCGAACGAGGGGAGCGGCGGCGGTAATGGAGGCCGTTCGGGGGCACTCGCCACCGGCGCGGCAGGACGCGCCAGCGCGGGTCAGAGCGGCCACAATGACGCAGGCGCGACGAGCGGCGGAGCAACGACGGGCGCGGCAGGAAGCGGGGGCTCTGGCCTTGCTGGTACCCCGAGCAGCGGAGGTTCAGCGCAAGGAGGAATGTCGACGGGCGCCGCCGCGGGCCACGGCGGCAGCGCGGCCGGACACGGCGGGCAAGCGGGCGGCACTGGGCAGGGCGGAGCTGCGGCTGGCGGGGCAGGGAGCGGCAGCGGTGGAGCGTCCAGCGGAGGTTCGGGCTCTGTGGCGAGCCCCGGCTGCGGCAAGATGCCCACGCTGAAGAACGGGACGCAATCCATCATGAGCAGCGGTCAAAACCGCAGCTACATGATCCGAGTTCCGGAGAACTACGACAAAGACCATCCCTACTGGTTGATCTTCGGCTTCCATTGGGTGGGCGGAACGGCGAACGACGTCGACTCGGGCGGAACCAGCGGTTACACGTGGTCCTACTATGGGCTGAGGGAGCTGGCGGACAAGAGTACCGCCTCGCGCGCCATCTTCGTGGCGCCGCAGGGCATCAGCAACGGTTGGGGCAACTCGAACAATCAAGACGTGGTCCTGACCGACGACATCATCAAGCTCGTCGAGGGAGATCTGTGCGTTGATACCAAGCACGTCTTCTCCGCGGGGTTCAGCTACGGCGGCGGCATGACCAAAGCGCTCGGTTGTCAGCGCCCCAACGTCTTCCGCGCGATCGCCGTTTATTCTGGCGCCGATTTCCTCAGTGGGGGTTGCGACAGCAGCTCGACGTCACCGATTGCTTACATTGGCCTGCACAGCATCAACGATGGCACGAACAGCTACGCTTCGGGCGTAACCATTCGCGACAGGTTCGTAAAGAACGACGGTTGTACTGCGCAGACGACACCCAACCCGCCAAGCAGCACGACGCACGTTTGTACGACCTACCAGGGGTGCAAAGCCGGATACCCAGTCGAGTGGTGTGCATTCGACGGCGGTGGTCACTCGCCCGCTCCCGTGGATGGCTCGAGCAACGGTTCCGGTGGTGGCGACAAGACCTGGACCAAGGCTGAAGTTTGGAAGTTCTTCACTCAGTTCTAATGTCATCGCGCCAGATGACGACTATCGAGGGGTCATGAGAAATCTCACCAATTTCGGCACTTCGCGCCCTCTCGCGGTCAGGCGTGTGAACGCGCTGTGGGTGGTGTTTGGGTGCATGCTGGTCGCGTGCGGCGGTCGCGCGTCGTCTCTGGGTGATGACCCGAAGGGCGGCAGCCAAGGGGCGGCCGAGCGCGAGCCCGAGCCGCAGCCGTCGGCGGGCGGCTCGGGGCAGGCGGCGCCGCGCTCGGTTCCATCAGACGGCGCCGCGCGTTCTGCGGGCGGCGCGAACGCTGTTCCCGCAAGCGGCGGCAGCAGCGCGAGCGTTGGGGGAGCGGGCAACGGCGGAAATTCGAACGACGACACGTCCGGGAGTGGCGGAGAAATGATCTCGCAAGCGGACGGTGGCGGTGGTGGTGACGAGCCGACGATCGAGTTCCCAGCGCGCGGGGTGTGCGGCCCCATGGTGGTCGAGTACACGAAGATGTACTGCCCCGAGCTTGATTCGGCTTCAATCCAGCTCATCAGCATCGAAGATCGGGGCAGTGACGGCAGCATTTCACCGGGCGAGGATGGTTTCTTCGTGTTCTCGATCACCAATAGCGACAGTGTGCAGATCCTATCGGGGCCTTGTGTCGGCGTAGGCGCCGGAATTCCCGGCCTCACCGTGCTCGAGTCATACAACCCGACCCCCTCGCTTTACGGAGTTCTGCCCAACTCTTCAGCCAAGGTCAAAACGCACTTCCGCGTCGAACCCTCGGTAGCACCGGGCACGCGCATTCCCCTCCAAGCTTGGCTCGATATTCATAGCGCTTTGTGCCCGAACGGTGGCGATGCGTCGTTCGAACTCGAAGTCGCGCCCTAATTAGGTTGCAAGGGAGTTTCTCCCCGCATCGTCTACGGGCTCCGCGCTGTTCACGCACGGGCACGGTCCGAAACCCAACGCGGCAAGGCCACAAACTCAGGCTGGCGCTTGCAAGCGCCGACGTGCCTGGAGCTCTGGTGGTCGCCCGTTCGCTACGTTTGCATCGACCGGGCGCTCGCGAACCGTGGGTCGTGTTAGCGCTTGCGTTGCCTGTGTGCGCGCTCCGAACCTCAACGCGCAAGGTCGCATCCGTCGCACGCAGCGCCGACCGCGCGATCCTCAAACCCCATCGTAGCGTTGAACGCGTCGTCCGAAGTTCCGGTTGCCGCGTATCGAAAGCGTCAAGGCGGCGTCAGGCGATCGAACGTCTCGGACTCCGTCCAGCGTTCGTGATCGCCGACGAAGGCATAGCCGTTCGGCTTGCGATCGATAAAGATCTCACGCACCAAGCGAAAGGGTGACGGATCGTCGAATGCGCCGACGCTCATCGTGTAGTGCCGAGTCGGCTTGAGGAAATAGAACAGCGTTGTTCCACACGGGTCGGGCTCCTTCTCCATTCGCTCCATGCCATCGCGCTGGTCGAAGTACGCGACCTTCACGATATCGGGGTGAAAGGGAAAGCGGGTGACACGTCAGAGGTAGCAGTCGCCCAGCGGGCTACGCGACGCGCGGTGCGGGCTCTGCCCGCTTACCCCCCCGTTTATATCAGTTCTGGGGTGGACGAGCGGGCGCGGACGTCGGAGCACGGCGCGTAGCTCTCAGGGCATGAGCGCCACGCGCCGATTGGGAGTTGGAAAATAGACTTTTCGAAGCGCGTCGGCCGACTCGAAACGCGATGTCTCGAATCAGGCGGTTGCGAAGTGCAGTGTGCGGTTCATTTTCGCTGGTTCTCAGATCATCGTCGAAGCCTGGCAGGGTCAATTTCTTTCACAAATCGGGTGGCTCCCGACAGTAGGAAGGTTGGACCTTCCTCACGGTGCTCTGGTTAGGCGCTGACAAAATAGGGCACAGCCGCCGATCGGCTCCGGCAAGGATTTCATGCGCTTTTGTTCGAGATCTTTTTCGAGACTGCTGATTGCTTTGCCGTTCGTCGCGGTCGTGGCGCTGCCGATTGCGGGCTGTTCGAGTAACGCGACCAAAGCGTCTGGCGACGCCGCGGGAGGTGTGTCGGTCATTGGCAGTGCCGGTAACGCAGTCGGCGGAAGTTTCACGCAGGCTGGGGGCGCCGCGCATGCGGGCGGTGATTCGCTACCCGCCAGCGGCGCTGGAGGAGGCAGCAGCGACACGGTTGGGGGAGCAGGGTCCGGAGCCGGCGGCTTGTCTGGCATGAATTCGGGTGGGGGGGCAGGCCAGGGGGGACCGCTGGTGGCGGTGCCCTGCTCGGCGAGCAGCGGCACTGCGGCAACCGCGATCACGGTGGATGGCAGCAATGTCAAAGCAACCAATTTGAACGGTCTCACGTTCAAAGGCTTTGGCGTGTTGAGTGCCAACGGCACGAGCGAGCTGCTCATGGATTACAAATCCGAGCACCCTGAAGCGTACGCGCAGATGCTCGCGATCCTCTTCGGCGGCGAACGCCCGATCATGACGCATGTCAAAGTCGAGATGGGGAACGACCGCAACAACTCGACTGGGCCGGATCCGGCGACGATGCGCCTGGCGAGCGAAGCTGCAAACGTCGCGCGGAGTCCTGGATTTCAGCTGGCGGCTGACGCAAAGAAGCTCAACCCTCAATTGAAGGTGAGCATTCTGCGCTGGAACGCGCCGGGGTGGGCCAACACCAACGACAAGATCTACACCTGGTACAAGAACACGATCTTGGAGGCCTATCGCAGCTACGGCTACATGGTCGATTACGTCAATCCGGGGCTCAACGAGCGGGCGGCGGATTTGGCTTGGAGCAAGCAGTATGCGGCTCGCGTCAAGAGCGACACGACCGGCTTCCAGAATGCGACCGAGCAGGGGCTGTATCAAAAGATCCAGGTGGTGATCTCGGATGAAGCGGACATCGGTTCCTTCGGTGAGGATGCCGTGAGCGACGCCACGCTGCGCGACGCCATCGCTGTCGCCGGGTACCACTACAACACGGACGACGATGGCGGCGGCAACTTCAAGAAGCTTGTCGAGCAGTTCGACAAGGAAGTTTGGAATAGCGAGGCGCAGGCCACCTTCGGTAACTCGAGCTTTCGGCCCAACAACAACACGAAAGATCCGTCAGTCGCGGGCACGGGTATCGGGGGCATCAACGGACCGCTGGAGATGGGCAACACCATCATCAAGGGTTTCGTCAATTCGCGTCGTTCGCACTTCGTGTATCAACCGGCAATCGGCTCCTTCTACGAGGGCGAGCAATACTCTTTCAAAGAGTTGTTGAGTGCGCGCGATCCGTGGTCGGGTTTCATCCACTACGATGTGGGGCTGCAGATCTTGCGGCATTTTAGCTGGTTCTCGAGCGCGGGCTGGGAGAACTCGAGCAACACGGCCGCCGTCTGGCGAATGGTTTCGCAATCCAGCGCTAGCGGGGCGACGGGCACCAATCCCGTCAACGGTCGCAACGGCACGCCGAGCTATCTGACGCTGGCGGCTCCAGACAAAAGCGCTTTTTCGACCGTGTTCGTGAACGATAGCGAGTCCCCGAAGACGTACCAGTTGCGGACCACGAACATGGCGCTGTCTGCAAACCCGTCACTGGAACTTTGGGAAACCAGCGCGGCGGAGCCGGGCAAGGGCTTCAACACGAACTACATGCGCTACCGCTGCAGCGCTGCAGCCAGCGCCAGCGGCTACACGATCACGGTCAAGCCTTTCTCGATCGTCACCGCCACGAGCACGGTAAACCTAAACAATCCGGCGTACCAAGTGCCCTTGCCGGTCGAGGGCGTGCGTCCCGTTCTCGATACGAACGCTGACGGCTCTGCGCCAAGTACTTCCGATGCGGTCCTCTATGCTGATGATTTCGACTATTCGAAGAAGGCAGTGGCAGTCATCGGCCCAGGCGGACAAGTCATGGGCAGCGAGAGCTACGTGACGTCCCGCGGAGGGGCACAGAGTGTCATGCCGCGCTACCTCTGCGACCGCAACGGCGCGTTCGAAGCGTACCTGCCGAGTGGCTCGTCGAACTACGTTCTCCGCCAGCAGGTGGACCAACCGTCGATGGGACTTGGGGGCACCTGGAACGACGGCGCGCCGATCACCGCTGTGGGCGACAATCGCTGGCTCAATTACAAAGCCAGCGTCGATGTTTCGTTCGAAAACAACAGCACCCAAAGCGGTAAAAACTACGCCGCGATCGGAGCTCGTCAACAGGGCGGGGCCAACTCGCACACCCTCAGCGGCACGCCGTACCTGTTGAAGTTTCAATTCGACGGCAGTTGGCAGCTGTTAGTCGATGGCAGCTCGGTGGCGAATGGAAACGTGGTGACTGGCACGGGTGGCGTTAGCATCGCCGACTTCAAAGCCGTCTACGACGCTTGGCACAACATTGCACTCGAGGTAGCGGACAACAAAATCAGCGCTTTCCTCGACGGTTCCCTGCTCTCGACGTACAGCGATCCCAAGGCCCGGCTCTCGGGGCGCGTCGATCTCGCGAGCGGTTATTACTTCACGCGCTTCGACAATCTCAAAATAGAGAAGGTCGCGAACTCCACGCCGTATTATTCGGAGCTTCTCGACAATCTCGAGATGACGAACCTCGCTTCGCCGCCGGCGAGCAAGCTCGTTTACGGCGGCAGCTGGGCGCACGAGGCCGGCAAGAGCATGTACGATTACCAGCGCTCACTCTCTACGAGTCGAGCTGCCGGCGCGACGCTCGAATATGATTTTAGCGGCACTGGTTTGGACATCCTCGGCCAAAACGATGGCTCTGCGAAGCTGGAGGTGACGGTCGATGGCAAAGTCGTCAGTGCTTCGGCAGCGACGGCGGCGGCGAGCCAGCTCTACCAAACTTTCTCGCTCCGCGGATTGCCCGCGGGTGCGCACACCGTTCGAGTCAAGGTGCTGAGCGGCAAGCTCGTCGTGGACGCGGTCGGCATCGTCAACTAGGCGTGGATCAGCGCAGGATCACACTCGTCGACGCTCGCGTTCGAAATCCGACAGGGACGGTCCGCAGCAGACCCTTGTTGCAGCGTGCCGATGGTCGAGATACCTCCGAGCCCGATGGAGAGCTCGATCGTTCGCGGGGGTCTGTGCTTGATATACGCGGCGTGCGTCGCTTTCGGCTGTTCGGGGAAGGAGCGACAGTTTCGAGGCACGAACCACGACGCTGACGCTGGGCAATCTTCAGACGCGGGTGGTTCGAGATCAACTGGCGGCTCGAGTCACGGTGCGGGGGAGGAGGCGGGGGCCAGCAGCGACGCCGGGCAAGCCGGAGAGTTCGGTGACGACGGACAAGCCGGAGCGTTCGGTGACGGAGGGCAAGCCGGCGCGCTGGGCGTTGCGGGGCAAGCCGGAGCGCCGAGCAGCGGCGGCGAATCTGGCGCTCCAGGGGCGGCGGGTCAACCAGTGGTATCGGGGGACTGTCAGCCGGGTGAAAGTCGCTCGTGCAAAGAAGGGGGTGCGCTTGGTCCGTGCGGCGCGGGCACACAGTTTTGCATGGTTGGCGCGACTTGGAGCGCCTGCAGCATCAAGCCTGCCGCTGTCGATACTTGCGAAAAGGGCAACGACGACAACTGCGACGGCATCCCCAATCAAGGTTGCAAGTGCATCAACGGTGAGACGAAGCAGGCGTGCGGGCCTTGCAACGACGGAACTCGAGTGTGCACGGACGGCAAGGCCGATCAATACGGCGCCTGCCAGGGAGCCGTGAAGAACCCGACGACGTACTACCTGGACGTGGACGGTGACGGGTACGGTGTTTCCTCGACGAGCATTTCTAGCTGTGACCCACCGGGTTCCGGCTACGTCGTCCAAGCCGGCGATTGCTGCGATGGCGGCAACCTTGCCGTGGCCTCCAAAATCCATCCCGGCCAGCAGACGTACTTCACGACACCGGCCAACGAATGCGGCATCACCTGGAATTACGATTGTTCGGCCAATGACAGCATTCAGCTGCTCGTCCCCAGTCATCTCACGAGCTGTTCGTCGCCTCCCAATACCTGCGCCGACGGTGCGCAATCCAACTACGACGCTTCCTCCTGCGGCACGCTCCTCTGGACCAACTGCGTTTGCAATAGCATCGGTGGTACTGGCACTTGCTCGGTGTATTGTACGGGCTCGCAAACGCAACAAGGGTGCCACTGAGTTTGGACACGTGCCCTGAGGCGAGCCGCCCCTCGGCAAACAATCACCTATATCCCACAAGCCCAGCTCCGCGTAGGTATTGCATAAACATGCATTACATCCCCAGGCAACCTCTGAGGCGGACATGAAACTGGAGTCACTCGATCTCGCGATCGGCATGATCGTCGTGTTCTTGCTGGTGAGCACGTTGTGCTCGGCGCTGCGCGAGGCGATTGAGGCGCTGCTCAAGACGCGAGCCGCCTATCTGGAGAAGGCCATCCGCCAGATGCTCGACGACAAAGACGGGGACAAGCTCACCAAGAGTCTGTTCGAGCACCCATTGCTCTCGGGCCTCATGACCGAGAGTTATCTGCCAAAGCCGGCGAAAAAGGCGCTGTGGTTCCTCGCCAACGGTCGAGGCTTGCCGTCCTATGTACCGGCCAGCAGCTTTGCCAAAGCGCTGCTGGACATGGCTGCTCACGGCGACGATGGCACGCAAGGGAGCGGCGGGGCCATGACCGTCGAGTCGCTTCGTGCTCGGTTGAACGACCCGAATTGCCCCATGAGCCCGCGCGTGCGCCGCGCGTTGTTGCATGCGCTCGACACGGCTAGCGGCGATCTGGCGCAAGCCAGAAAGAACGTGGAAGATTGGTTCAACGACTCGATGGACCGCGTTTCAGGCTGGTACAAACGCTCCACGCAATGGATCGTGTTCGTCATCGCCGTCGCGGTCACGCTGATTGGCAACGTGGACAGCATCGCCATTGCCAAGCACTTCTATCAAGACGAAGCAGCGCGAAACGCAGCGGTTCAGAGCGCTCAGACCCTCGTCGCCAAGCCCGACGCACCAACCAAGGAAGAAGCGCAAGAAGTGCTCGAGGCGCTCGAGCTGCCCGTTGGCTGGAGCGCAGCGAGCGTGCCGCAGGGCGGGGAGTGGTTCAACCGCGTGCTCGGATGGTTGCTGACCGCGTTCGCGGCGACTCTCGGCGCGCCGTTTTGGTTCGACGTGCTGAACAAGGTGATGGTCATTCGATCGACCGTGAAGCCGCGCGAAAAGAGCCCCGACGAGTTCTCGGAAGACCGACAGCGGCCGCCCGCGCCCGTAGTCAACGTGCCAGCCCCCACCGCGGCCCCGGCTCCGTCGGCTGCAGCGCCTAACTCAGGCGGGGCCAACCTGGCCGCGGTGATTGCAGTCGCGCAGGACCAGCTCGACTGCTGTGGTGGTGAGCAGGGCGAGCCCGCAACAGACGAACAGCTGCCCGCGGCCAAAGGGGGAGTGCAGTCGTGAGCTTCTCTTTGGTCTGGATGCCGGACGTGCTGCTCAGTGCTGGTCTGAAGGTCGCGCTCACTGACGCTTGGGAGATGCGCGGCCACGGCGACGTCGGCACCATCCGTGGCGTCTTGTGTCATCACACTGCAGGTCCGCGCACGGGCAACATGCCTTCGTTGAACACGCTGGTGAAGGGGCGGCCTGGGCTGAATGGCCCGCTCTGTCAGCTCGGGCTCGGGCGGGACGGCACGTTCTACGTCGTGGCAGCGGGGATGGCGTTTCACGCGGGGCCAGGCTCGTGGCAAGGCGTGACCACCGGCAACACCAACTTCATCGGCATTGAGGCCGAGAACACGGGCCTCGAGAACGATCAGCCGTGGCCCGACGTGCAAATGGACGCCTACCGCCGCGGCGTCGCCGCGTTACTGGGTCACCTCGGCCTCCCGGCAACGGCTTGCGCAGGTCACAAAGAGTTCGCGTTGCCGCACGGGCGCAAGATCGACCCCACCTTCGACATGCCCGCGTTTCGAGCGGGCGTCGCAGCGATCTTAGGTGGCACTGCACCTCAGCCGGTGCTCATCCCCAAGAGTGAGCCGACAGCTCCAGGGAAGACGCCGCGCGCCACGCTGCGACGCGGGGCCACGGGCGCACTGGTGTCGACCTTGCAGCAGCTCGTTGGTGCAAAAGTCGACGGCTCCTTTGGCGCTATCACGGAGGCATGCGTGCGCACGGCGCAGCGCGAGAAAGGGTTGGTTCCCGACGGCATCGTGGGTCCCAAGACTTGGCAAGTGCTCGACGCACGCTCGACACCGGGGGCCTGACCTCGCTCGCTGCTCGAGCAAGACTCGATGCCTCGCGCTCACGGTCGTGGAAGAAAGCGCAAGAACCCATTGTGGGGGGCAATTGGGGGTCGGCCGAGGTTGGTGCGTCGGGTTCGCCAGGGTCTTGTGCGTTGTTGAGGCCGTCGATGACGCGGGCGAGGTCTGCGTCGGTTTGGAGGCGACCGATGCTCGGCGTTGCGCGAGGCAATTTAGGCGCTGTTGATTCAGAAGATTCCCAATTGTCGAACGCTCCACCCGTCACAGCGCGTGCGCGAGCTGGTGGCATGGCCCTTGCTGACTAGCGCGCATGCGCCCAGAAATACCGGAGTCTGTCGCACTCAGCCTCACGTCACTCACCGAGAGCGAGCCCGCCACGCGCGATGTCGCCAAGCGCAAGCAACCGACCTCGGTCCTTCGTTCTCTGGGGAGGTTGCTGGCGTTTGCCGGAGTTTCGGGGCTAACTGCCGCGGTCGGTGCGCTCGTGAACGTGCAGCCGAAGAATCGGCTTTGGTATCGCGCCATTCGCAAGTCCACGTTGACGCCGCCCGATCGCGTGTTCGGGATCGTGTGGCCAGCGCTGTACACGATGTCTGCGGTTTCGGTGTGGCGCACGAGCAACGCGCCGCCTTCTTCCGCGCGCAGCATGGCGCTCGGACTGTGGGGTACACAGCTCGCTTTCAACGCCGCTTGGACACCGATCTTTTTCGGAGCGCACCGGCCGCGGCTCGCGCTGGCCGACCTTGCTGCCACGGCTGCGTCGGTCGCGGGCTACGTGCGTTTCGCGCAGCGCGTCGATCGCCGCGCTGCGCGGCTGATGTGGCCGTACTTGGGCTGGTTGGGGTTTGCGGCAATTCTGAACACCGCTGCCGTGCGCCGGAACCGCGGGCTCACGCGCTGGCTCGTGAACGACTGATGAGCGCAAGCTCGCGACGGCCTCGACGAGAATCAGAAGCGTAGCAAACTGCGCCACCCGCCACGAAGTCACGCCGCGACGCTTGCTGCGCTCGCGGAGGACGTCGGGCGCCTTCCTTCGTCGCCGGTGCGAACGCGCTGCGGAAAGCGTGCCCCCGTGGCGCAAGCACCTGCGCGGTCAACTCGTTGCTCTGCCGAACCGGCTTGGACCGAACAAGTGGCGCGCGCTCCACTCTCCGCGCGCACACTGCGACGTCCGCACGCGAGCACGCACTCCGACTCCACCAGTGGAGTTCCGTCGCGCATCCCCACCTCGCCGGCCCCTCAGATTCCGAAACCTCGACAAGCGTCTTTGTGTGGAACCACAAGAATGGGCTACGCGACGCGCTGTGCGAGCCCTGCCCGCTATCCAAACCCCCTCTTCATTTCTGGATTGGGGTTAGCGGGCGCGAACGTCGGAGCACGGCGCGTAGCTCCCAGGTCGAGGACGCGATGGAGCAACACGGCCTGTGGTTCAGTTCTGCCGGCTCGCAGATCGTCATTGTCGAGATACCGCTACCCTTTGGGGTGTTCGCCTGTTCGTATTAATCGGGCTTCAAAATGAGAAAGCAATGGCCCGCTGACAAGCGGGCTGTTTTCCTGCACGATCGAGCGGAAAGCTGGCTCGAGGGCTCAATTCCCGCGCGAGAGCCAGTTTTGCTAGGCTCGACATACATGGGAAAGATCGGGATGCTTGGCTCGGTTCGCGTTTGTTTGGTTTCATTGTTATGTGCGGTGCTCGGCACCGTCACCCTTGCGTGCGGAACGAAGGGCAGCGCTGACGCGAGCGCGGGCCATGCAGGTCAGTCGCAAGGAGGCTCAGTTGCAGAAGGGGGTTCCGCTGTCGATACCGTCGCGGGCACGGGAGGCACAGCGGGCGCACCGCGTGAAGAGGGCGGAAGCGGCGGGACGGGAGCCGGCGGCATGCGCGATCTCGGGTTGCTCGAACCCACGGTCGTGTACGCGCAGACCGGGGTGCTCGCCGGCTTGGCCCTCGCGGGGGATGCGTTGTACGCGAGCGTGGCCGCCGGCATCAACGTGACGCCGATGACTCCGGGCAGCATCATCCGCGTTCCCAAAGACGCCACGGGCGCCTCGCCTCAGGCTGGTGCGAGCACGGTCATCGCGGACATTTCGCCGCGCGCTTTGGCCGTGGTCGATGGTCAGCTGTATTGGGACGAGGGTGGGCTCGGGAGCATGGGAGCGGTCATGACCGCGCCGATCACGGGCGGCACGCCGCAGGCAGTCTTCGACGTTTCAGAGAGCACGTACGTGCAAACGCGGCTGGTGATCGCCGGCAACCTCATTCATGTCATGGCATCCGGCAATCTCGGAAGCCGCGTGATCAAGTCGGCTGCGCTTGGGCCTGCGGGCACGCCGACCATTTCTCTCCAGTTTCGCGGCGATCACTTGAAGGCGCTCGAGGCGGACGATTCGAATCTCTTCTTCCTCGTGGACAGCGGTTCGAGCAATGCGTTGGGCTACGCGCAGCTCGACCTCGCCGAAGTCGAGCCGAACACCGGTGGCAATGGTGAGCTGAGGCTGCTCCAGGCGGCCGCAGCCGTGCCCATCCCTGACTACACATATTTGGTGAGCGACGCGAGCTTGCTCTACTGGAGTGACGGTCAAAAAATCTCGTCCTTTCCCAAGGCGCCGAACGCGACTGACGTACCCACGGTCGTCGCCACGTTGGACACGCCGACGCCCCTCTCCACGCAGCTGTTGATCGACGGTCCGAATCTGTACGTGCTGACGGCGAACCAGCTCTTGCGCGTCAAAAAGACGGGCGGAGCACCGGTGCTGCTCGCAGCGAGCCCTGAGGGGACGTTCGATCAATCGCCCACGAACGCGCTCGGAATGGTGGTCGATGACGACTCCATTTACTTCCTCGACGCCGGAAAGGGCAGAATCCTCAAGCTACCGAAGTAGTGATACAGTACGAACAACCGATGGTTGGCGGGCTGCGACTCGTTGCGTTGACGGTGCTGTTGGACGGCCTGGCAGGGTGCGGTCAGGTCTCGCGCTCCGCGAGTGCGCATGCAGGTGCCGGCGGAGCTGACGCGCACACAGGCGGCGTGAACGCGACAAGCAGCGGCGGAGCTGATGCGAACGCGGGCGGTGCGAACGCAACAGGTTCCGCCGCCGCGAATGGGAAGACGCCTCCGAATGGCCCGCCACCTCAGTGTTTCGATGGCTACTGCCCGCCTCCCAGCGCAATAGCCGCCGGCGATGCCCATGCCTGCGTGCTCGTTGGAGACGGCACGGTGAAGTGCTGGGGCGCGAACGACTACGGCCAGCTCGGCGACGGCAGCGAGGTGTCGCGGGGGGGCCCTGTCCAAGTGAAGGGTGTCAGCAGCGCCAAGAGCATTACTTCAGGCAGCTATCATAGCTGCGCGCTCTTGAAGGACGGCACAGTGAGCTGTTGGGGGATCGCAGGAACTCGGGGCATTGACAGTCCCAGTAGTGGGACCCCAAAGGTGGTACCAGACATCGATCGCGTCACCATCATCGCCGCTGGTGGGGGCTACACCTGCGCGCTCTTAGCTGACGGAACGGTGTGGTGTTGGGGCGCGGTTCTGGGCACCCCCGATGAGATCGCGTACGCGCCCGTTCGTATCGAAGGCATCGCGGGGGCGAGGAACATCGCCGCTGGGATGCTTCACGCGTGCGCGTTGCTCGTGGATGACTCGGTGAAGTGCTGGGGTTGGAACGGCGTGGGCGCGCTCGGTGATGGGACGACTACGGACCGCGCCCAGCCCGTGACAGTAGTCGGACTCCACGACGTGATGGCGCTTGCCCTCGGTTGGTGGGTTTCTTGTGCGCTCAAGACGGACGGCACCGTCAGTTGCTGGGGTGACAATTCGGACGGAGCGCTCGGTACCGCGCTTCCCGGACCAGCTCAGGAGCATAGCGTGCCCCCCGTTGCAGCGGCTGGACTCAGCAACGTGGTCATGCTTGCCGCGGGTGGCGACCACGTTTGCGCGGGTGTGGACGACGGGACTGTTAGCTGTTGGGGCAACAACAAATACGGGCAAGTGGGTGACGGCAGCGGCACCGACTCAGTCGTATCACCCAGCCGCGCGCAGGGTTTGAGTCACGTCAAGGGCTTGGCCCTGAGCATGGTCCGGAGCTATGCGCTCGTCGACGACGGCGGGACCCAAAGCGCTTGGTGTTGGCCCTGCGATGGCGGCTCGCCGAGCGATGGCTCGACGACGCCAATGAAATCAGAAGACGGTTTTTGAGCGCTGGGTTAGTGGCCCCGTGGTAACCAGCAGCGTTCAGTCCGGAAAACGCCCGCCCATCACATGCCCGGGCGTGCGGGCTGCTATACATGAGTCGTTCATGACTCCGGGCCGTCTTTTGGTCTTCGCGCTCGCACTGTTGCCCATCGGTTGCGGCAGCAGTAGCTCACCTGAGCGTGGGGGCGCATCGGGCACCGGTGGATCCGCCGCTGCCGGCGCAAGCGGGCAATCAGCCGGGGCCGGAATGAGTAGTGCCGGCACGGGCACCGCCTTCGGAGGCGCAAGTGGAACGAGTGCCGGTGGAACGAGCGCCGGTGGAACGAGCGCCGGTGGAACGAACGCCGGTGGAACGAGCGCCGGTGGAACGAGCGCCGGTGGAACGAGCGCAGCGAGCGCTGGCGGAGCGAGCCCCGGAAGCGCGGGCGCAGCGGCGACTCTGGCCGACGTCCAAGCGATTTTCGATGCGCATTGTGTGACATGCCACGACAAAACCAAGGGAGGGCTGCCCACTTACCCCGCGCTGTCGCTCGTGGCCGGTGACTCGAAAGCATACTTGGTAAACAAGCCTGCGTTGGAGACGTGCGGAGGAACCTTTGTGGTGCCGGGCGCGCCAGACCAAAGCTATTTGCTTCGTAAGGTCTCCGACGCCACCCCGTGCGAAGGCGCGCAGATGCCCCGCCCGTTCGAAGTCATCAAGCCTCCCCCTTTGACCGCCACCGAGATTGCCAGCATCCGTAGCTGGATTAGCGCCGGCGCGCAGTAGCCCGCCGGCCACTTTGCCGAACGACACCTGGTACGTCTCCGGCGAGGTGCTGTCGTAGGCGCTTCACGCGGCCGAGCGTAGTCGCTTTGTGCCGCTTCGAGCCCGGTTTTCGACTCGAAGAGCGTATTGCTCGGCGTTGGCGAGTCGAACTACCCTTTGCGCATGGCGCAATTCACGACGCGATTTCGACTCAAGGGAGGCGCGTGGTGCGGACCACTCGCGATCGCCTGGGTGGGGCTGGCAAGCGCCGCGCACGTTTTCGCGCAAGTGCCGCCTGCCGCTCCGCAGCCCGCCGCTCCGCAGCCTGCCGCTCCGCAGCCTGCCGCTCCAGCGCCTGAAGCTGTGAAGCTTTCTCCCGAGCAGCTCGACTCGCTCGTCGCACCGATCGCGCTGTACCCCGACCCGGTGCTCGCTCAGGCCCTGGCTGCTTCGACTTATCCGCTCGAGATCATCCAGCTGCAACAGTGGCAGCTCAAGAACCCCGATCTGAAAGACAAGGCGCTCGCGGACGCCGTGGCTCAACAGCCCTGGGATCCGTCAATCCAATCGTTGGCCGCAATCCCGGAGCTGACGAAACGCCTCGCAGACGACATTCAATGGACGACCGATCTGGGCAACGCCTTCCTCGCCCAGCAAGCCGACGTGATGGACGCCGTTCAGCGCATGCGCAAGAAAGCGCAGGCCAAAGGGGCGCTCAAGTCGAACGAACAGCAGAAGGTCGAGACGAAGGTCGTCGAGACGAAGGAAATCATCTACGTCGTGCCGGCAAAGCCCGAGGTGGTTTACGTGCCGGTGTACAGTCCAACGGTCGTTTACGGGCCTCCGGTCTATCCGTACCCGCCGGTCTACTATCCGCCTTACACGCCGGGCGCAGCGTTCGTGACGTTCGGTGTCGGGGTGATGGTGGGCGCGGCCATTTGGGGTGGCACGTGCTGTGGCTGCGGCTGGGGGCACGGGCACGGCAACGTGACCATCAACAACTACAACAACTTCAACAAGAACACGAACATCAACCGCAACATCAACAACAACGGTAACGGCAACTGGCAGCACAACGCCAATCACCGAGGTGGCACTCCGTACTCCGATAGGGCCACGGCGACCAAATACGGTGGCTCAGCACGCGGCGACTCGCCTGCGAATCGCCAGCAACGCCCCGGGGGTCCGAGCGTGGGCAATCAGATGAACAGATCTCCGAGTCCGCGTCCCATGAACAACTCGCCGGCTGCTGGTGTTTCCGATCGGTCGGCGGGTGCCGGCAGTGACAGCGGAAATCGCGCTACCGGTTCCAACCGAAGTAGTGGCGGTGCGAGCGATCGGATCGGCGGTCGCGAGTTTGGTAGCGGCAACTCCAGCCCGAAGGGTGGCGGTGGATTCGGCAGTTCGAATAGCTTTAGCGGCAACAGCGCGCGCGCCAACAGCTCGCGTGGGGCCGCAAGCGCTGGCGGTCGAGGCGGCGGTGGCGGTGCCCGCGGTGGTGGGAGGCGATGAAATGATCCGCTTGATCTCGACGAGTCACGTTGCACGAAAGTGGACCGGCTGCGCCTGCCTCAGCTTGTTGCTCGGCGGTGTGTTCAGCTGCGCTGCATCTACGAACGCACCTGCGACCGCCAAACCTGTGCCGCCATCTCAGCAAACGTTCGCGTCTGCGAACGCTGCGGCGGACGCGCTCGTTGCTGCCGCAGAGGCTTACAATGTCCCGGCCCTGAAAGAGATCCTCGGCCCGGACGGGATCGATCTGATCGTTACGGATGACCCCGTCCTCGACAAAAACCAGGCGACCGCGTGGGCGGCGAAAGCGCGTGAGAAGCTGGTCGTCGTCAGCGACCCCAAGCAGCCGCAGACGGCCACGTTGAACGTCGGCCTCGACGACTGGCCCGTGCCGA
The DNA here is from genome assembly GCA_035634635.1 of Polyangiaceae bacterium. Lineage (GTDB taxonomy): Bacteria > Myxococcota_A > Polyangia > Polyangiales > Polyangiaceae > PMG-095. The sequence continues at coordinate 266,166 of DASQCO010000015.1, read as the reverse complement.
TCCCCGTGGTGAACGAGGCAGGCAAATGGCGCTTCGACTCCCTCGCCGGTCGACAGGAGATCCTATACCGCCGCATTGGCGAAAATGAGCTCGACGCGATCGAACTGTGCCAAGGCTATGTCGAAGCACAGGAGGAGTACGCATCGGAGAAGCACGACGGCGCTCGCGTCAACGCGTACGCGCAGCGAATCATCAGCACACCGGGCAAGCACGACGGCCTGGCGTGGCGCAACGCGGACGGCACTTGGGGTGGTCCGGTGGGCGAGGGGATCGCTCGCGTGATCGCCGAGGGCTACCGCGAAAAGTACCAGCCGTTCCACGGCTACTATTTCAAGATCCTGAAGGGCCAAGGCCCGGCTGCGCCGCTCGGCAAGCTAGACTTCGTCGTTCAAGGGGCAATGATCGGCGGCTTCGCGCTGGTCGCCGCACCCGCAAGCTACGAGGTCTCAGGCGTAAAGACCTTCATCGTGAGCCACGCCGGCGCGGTGTACGAGAAGGACCTCGGCCCAAAGACGCTCGAACAGTTCAGCGCGATGGAGCTCTTTGATCCGGATAAGAGTTGGAACGTGGTGGAAGCGCCTTGAGGTTCATCAGTCCGAACGAATCAGCGCGGGCTCTTAAGCGGGGGCGTCCAGGAACTCCTCGATGCGTGCGCGTGTGATGCGTTGATTGGCGAGATAGAAATCGCCCGGTGCTTTGAACAGCGGAGCGTCTGGGTCGGCTCCGCTGCACCCGTAGTCGCTCCAGTTTGCCGCTTCGGCGATGAACGACTGCGCATCAGCCCAAGTTGCCAGTACCGTTCTATCCAAACCGTCTTCGTACACTTGCAAGGAGATGCTGCTACCCTCGGCCTTCAAGCCGTGCCCGCAGTAATGAGGATGCGCGTAGCTCATGGAGCCCTGATCGCTCTGCAATTGCGCCGCCAAACGGGAAACGAGCTCTTCGCCGTACGGTCGGCGATCCAAGAAGGGGAGTACTTCGACGAGTCGCCACTCGAACGCGGTCTTGTGCTCGTGTTGGTGCGCCGGCAACCGCGGCATATTCTCAGCGAGCCATTGCTGCCAAAACTCGAAATGGTGTCCCGGTTCGAGCAGAACCAGAGTTGGAGTGAGTTTTCTCGCGACAATCAGAGCAAGCAGAGCCTCGACTGTCTCGAACAATTCGGACGGTGTGGGGGCAAGCGGCCGGTCGTTGAGCCTTCGGCGCACTCCGGGCTTCACCACGCGCCAAAAAGCCAGCGTGCTGAGACAGATACGCTCTTGGCACGTGGGGTCGCAGTGAACGCTCGCGGACAGACGCGGTCGGTCAAGATAGAGGCGGGTCGGTGTGCTACGGAGGTCGCCCCAACCGGAGCTGTCCGCTTCGGCCGCGGACCAGTTCATCGGAAAGTAGTCGAGGCGAGTCGCTTCCTCCGCCTCCTGGGAGTCGTCCGCTTTCTTGTCAATGCGGCGACCAGGTCCGGTTCTCAAGCGAGTCCAGACAAAGAGCGAGATCAGCACCACACTTCCGAGCAGAACCCAGTCCCCCGCCGTCAGCACGACGCTCCCGTCATGGCTCGCCCACCCATTCGAAAGCATCGACAGTTCAGGACACATTCTCATGAAGCATGAATCTCGCCTGTTGAAATAGTCGTGAATGTCTTGGAATCGCAAACGGATAGCCAGCACCGACGCCGCATCGCGCTCTATCCCGCGCTCATCGTTGTTCTCACCGCTTGGTTCGCGCTGCCAGAACAGGCCGGCGCTTATCGGCTGGCCAAGTGGGGCATGTTTGGCTTTGCGCTGGCAGCCACTAGCTTCACGCTGCTTGTGCGGTTGTTCGCGCGCCAGCGTCCGGTGGCGTGGCCACGGCCGGGATGGGCGCTGGGGGTGTTCATGGCAGCAAGCATCGGGCTGCCCGCATTGTCGCCTGCGCTCGGGCCCACGCACTGGCCCGGCGCGCTGGGGCTGCTCTCGGGGCTGGCACTCTTTTTCGTTACAGGCATCGCGCTGAACGCGGATGCCGCGGCCCGGCGCGCCAGCTTGGTCGCGCTCACCATCTCGGGTACTGCCTGCGCCCTCTTGGTGTTGGCCCAGGCGGCGGGGCTGCGCTGGCTTACAGACGGGCTCCCCGCAAGCCTGGAGTTCCGCTCACCGGGAAGCCTCGGCAACCCCAATTGGGCGGCGGCCTTTCTCGCGCCGCTGGCGCCCATGTCGCTCGGGCTGGCCGCCACCACCGCCACGCCGAGCCGGCGCAAGCTTCATCGCGCCGCCGCCGCACTGCTGGTGGTAGCCACGGCGGTCACGTTGAGCAAGGGCGGCATGCTCAGCCTCGCGGCGGGCGGCGTGATGTTTGCGCTGTTAGACCCGCGCCTGCCAAAGCCACGGCGGCGCGCGCTCTGGGGCGCGGTGGTGGCGACTGTCCTGAGCACGCTGCTGCTCGGGTGGCACCTCGACTGGTGGACGACCGCGCCTTGGCTGCGCGGGCGGCTTTTTTTGTGGCGCGTCGCGCTGTGGCTGGCAAGCGAACATCCGCTGACCGGCGTCGGCCTGGGTGGCTATGTGTCAGGGTACGGACCAACGGCGGCGACCTTGTTGCAGCACGATCCGACGCTGTTCATGCCGCTGTCGAGCGTGGATTTCACCCACGACGACGTGCTGCAGTTCGCCGTCGAAGGCGGCCTCGTCACTGCGGTCGCGTTTGTGCTCGTGGGAGTGCAGGCACTGAGGTGGGCCACTCGGGCTCGGGCTCGGCATGGCGGCGACGCGCTGGAGTGCGCCGCAGGCGCGGCGCTCTCGGCAATCTTCGTGAATGGGCTGGCAGATTCACCGATGCACGAGCCCGCGACCTTCGCGCTGTTTTTCTTTCTGCTCGGCTGGCTCGCGCCCACCACGCCCAGCCACGCGCCCGCGCCATGGACTCGCCGCAGCGTGGCCGCGCTATTGGTACTGGTGACTCTGCTCGGTGTTCTGCAAGGGATACGTTACACAGTCGGCAATCTGTTCTGGACGCGTGGTCGCGATGCACTCAGAGATGACCGCTCCGCCGAGGCAGCCGCGCTTGCGGTCCCCGACTTGGCCCGCGCCCGCTTCTACCTGCCCGAACAGGGTCGCATTGCTTCGCATTACACGCTGGCCCTGGCCCGTGCCGGACAGTCGCATGCCGCGCTAGAGGCATCTAAGACAACTAACGCCCTGCACTTCGACTTGGACGATCAGATGCTCCAGCGCGACCTGCAGGCCGAGCTGCTGTCGGCCGAGGAAGCCATCGCCATGTGGCAGGACTTCGCCGCGCGCTACCCGCAGCTTTTGACTCCACAGTTGCGCTTGGGCGACTTGTTCCTGGAAATGGGCGATGGGGCCGCCGCCACCCGCGCCTATCAGAGCGTACTGGCCGCCCCCCAAGACACGCCCCGCGCTAGCCAAGTGCGCGAGCAGGCACGCCGCAACCTACAAGCCTTGAAGACGCAGCGAACCTTGGAAACCGAGCCGCGTTGAGTTGTGCTCCCCGCTCAATCCGCGTGCGGACTGGTGGTGAGCGTGTAGTCCAGCTTGCCGGTGCCGCGCTTCGAGCGGGCCTCGAAGGTGACGGTCTCCGTCTGGCTGTAGTCGAGCGGCGAAAGGTAATGGAAGGTGGCGTCGGCTGGCACCTTGTCACCCGATTCGACGATGCTGCCGCCCGCGTTCTTCTTGAACTTGGCTTGCACGGTGCCGCCTGTTGTCACACTGGTGTTGCTGATCTTAGCGCGCGGCTTGGTGAGCAGGTCCACGTTCGTAAACGGCATCAGATTCATGGGGCCATCGCTCGGCTCCACGGTGATGTTCACACAGCGGCCGGCGTCGAGCATCTTCTGCAGATTGGGCAGCAATTGATTGCGGTACAACATCCCGGACATCAGCCCCATGTTCATCCACCCCAGCGCCTCGTCGTTCGTCATTCCCTTGTAGCTGCCCTTGCCATCACCAAAATGTCCGTCGGCGAACTCGGTGACGGACACGTCGGCAGACCGATCTGTCGTGTCGTAGCCGTTCTTGGAATCGGCAGTGTGGGCCTGAGTCCTCGACTTGAGCTGGTTGCGACCGGTGAGCTTCGCGTCGTTGTCCACTTCCGCGATGAGTTCGAAGGTGAACTGGGCGTTCTGAAAAGCGTTACCGGCCTCGCCCGTTACATCGAGGGACGAGTTGACGGTCAAAAGGCCGTTCACATCAGGGCAGGGGATCCCGGAGTGCGTCTTGATCGTCGCGCTCAGGCCGGCCAAGCTAAAATTGGCCGTCGCGTCGAGGGTCACGAAGGTGTCTGCCAGCCCCGCCGTGGCGGTGATATCTCCAGAGCTGGTACTGTCCGTATCCAGACCGCTTTTCCCATTACTATAGTCGTTGATCACCTTCTCGACGAAGAAGGCATTGAACAGCGAGCCGCCGAGCCAGCCCGCGCCGAACGCTTCGCCCAGGCTTCCGCCTCCGTCGCCCTGTACGCGCACCCCGGGCCGCTTGATGTAGGACATCGGCTTCGTCGTGCCGAATCGCGTCCCGGCGGCGAACGCGTCGGACGCGATTTGCATTTGCGTTCCAACGCCGGCCCATGCGAAGCGCGCGATCATTTCGCTGCCCAGATCCCTGACGAGGCCTGACGGTCCCGCCAGCGCCATTTGGGCATCGAGGTCCGCCGCTGCGATGGCTGCGCTCAGATCTTCATCCGACATAGCAGCGGCCTTGGCCGCCGAGTCCAGCACCGTGTCGGAGTCTATCTCCACTTCTTCGGAGCTACCGCTGCCCGCGAAGCCACGACTACCACCCAAACCACCACCTGGCCCGAAGCCGCCAGTATCGCCGCTCCCGTCACCACAGGCGTTGAGGAACAGTGTTACGCCCAGCAAGGCCAAGGGCACGAGCGGCCTCTTCGAGCGGTGCTCCCAGAGGATGAATGCGTTCGCTTGGGTCTGTGTAGTCTTTGGGTTCGCGCCAGCCACATACGACTGGATACTGTAACCGGACAGCGAGAGGCATACTCAATAGTCCCCACGAAATGCAAATGCCTGGCAATGCGCCTGCCAGTTCTTGCCTTTAGCTTCGTAAGTGAGCACTGCCAGATCGCCTAGGTTGGCAGGCGCGCGCCTGCGATGTCGGCGAGCATCGTCCCGCATTTGTCAATCAGCGTATACAGGAGCTCCTGATACTCTTCCGTACCGAAGCCACCCCAGGCTCGAAGCGCGTGTCGTTCGAGGAGCTCGAGCATGGGCGCCTCGATTGGGTTTGGGTCACGCGTTCGTCCCCGGGGCGGCATTGGGAAAAATCCACGTATCGCGGTCGCGCGGGCTGCTGTCTGACGAAAGGTCGAGCCGGGCGCAGCCTGGTGACCGCTCAGCGAGCGTCAATCGAAAAGCGCTGAGCGGTCGCGCGCAAGAGCGAAGTCATTGAACCGCTTCGCTTACAACCAAAGAAATGACTAGCGTTTCGCGCTCACTGTTGAGGTAGCTGTGGTGGGTATGCGACGTGCAGCCGTGCTCTGGCTCGTCCTCTTATCCTGGGGGTGCAGCGTCAGCAGTGAGAGCCCCAGCGCGGCCAGCCTCTGGTGTGACGCGATATGTTCTGCGAGCCATCGCTGTGACGGAGCAACAGAGGTGAATTCCTGCAGCTCTAGTTGCCAGAGCCAGCGGCCGCAGCTCGCCGACATCAGTGTGGAAGGGGCACAGCCGCTCGCAGCGTGTCTCGGGGTCATGAATTGCTCGGACCTCTTCGGCAATGAAGAGCACTGGGCGGCGGCCTACGAAGGGTGCTGGGATCACGCGAAGTCGACGGCAGAAGTCACGCCGAGCGTGCGCGAGTTTTGCGAAGCCTACACGCTGGCCTTGTTCGACTGCCATTACTGGTATGCGACGGAAGCTTGCGAGCGAGATTTCGGCATGTGGAGTGAGAGCATGCGCGATCGCGTGGCGGTCTGCACCATGAAACCCTCGTGCAGCCAGTCCCAAGACTGTGTCTCCGCGATCTTCGAGAGTCGATGAAACAGCTGTGCTTTCCCTTGGTTGTGCTGGCACTGGGCTGCAGCGCTAGTGACGGCGACGACGGTCGCCTCGGCCCGCCGCTGCTTCACCCTGTTCCGGGCTGCGAGTCGAGCGATCCTGCGCGCTGCGACGTGAGGCTTCCAGAGTGTCAGCAACGCCTACTCGGTATGGCGGCCTGCCTACGCGGCGAGAGCGCGCTGGACCTGCCGCCGATCCAAGTGCTGAGCGAGGCAGACTACGCGAGCCTCCTCACTCGGGAGATGGCTCCGCAAATGCAGGACCCGAACCTCGAGCACGTCGAAGCCGGGCTCAATTTGTTGGGTCTGGTCGAGCGCGGCGCGCTTTCCGCCCAGGCTCTGGCTGAGGACCGCGCCAAATTCGCCGGCGGCGTGTATCGCAACGACACGAAGGATGTGCTCATCATCGACCACGGGGGCTCCTTCGATGCTGAAGCGATGAGCCCACTGCTTGTGCATGAACTCGTGCACGCGCTTCAGGACCGGGACCTCGACCTCAACGCGTTCAGGGCGCAGGCCAACTCGATCGACGAAAGTTGGGCTTATTCGGCGCTGATCGAAGGGGAAGCGAGGCTGCACGAAGAACGTTATGCCGCCGCGATGCTTGGCCTCGACTCCGCCAAGGTCGATTGGAGCGCGCATTTTCAAAATGCCCTGGTGGACGATCAGCAACGCTTGCTCACCGAGGCGTCTCCCTACCTGGCGAGCTACAAGTATTTCCCGTACGAATGGGGCGGTAGATACATGTATTTTACCTGGCGCACAGGCGGAATGGACGCGGTCATCGATCGGTTCGCGCAACCGCCCACGATGACGCACACCCTTCTGGCGAGCACGATGGGCGCCGTTGATTCCCACTTCACAGCGACTGAGCTCACGCTCGCCGCTCCGCCCGCCGAGTGGACGGAGATCACGCGCATGACACTGGGCGCTTGGGGCATGCACTTGGCGTTCGAGAAGACCCTCGGTCTCGATGCCTCACGAGCCATGGCGCTGGCTTGGCGGGGCGATACGCTCGCCATCTATGCGTCGAGCGAGGCCCCGGCTCACAGCGCGGTTGTCTGGCGCTTGGAGCTCACGGACGACGTCTCGGCAATCCAGGCCAAGGCGGCTGCAGAGCGGCTCGTCGGCATCGCGACCGTCCGCCAGGAAGGCCAGCAGGTCATCATCGCCACGATGGATGGCAGCTTGCCTGTCGATTGGGCATTCCAGTTCGACTGACTCTTTGGGCCTCGATGCACTACGTCGCGTATCTTCAGTCAGTCGGCGTTCACTCGACCTGGCTCACATCGAGCAACGCGTCGAGGCGATCGAGAAGGCGCGTCACGTCGGCTTCCAACTGCCCGTCACACGCAGCCGCTCCGGCCAGCACGGCCTTCACGTCGGCTTCCATGTTCAGGGGCAGCTTCGCGCAGCGTTCGCGCGCGAAGTGCAAGATGCGCTTTTCACCCGGATGGATCTGCCGATTGAAGGCAAACAGGATGTCGAAGTAACTCGCAAGCAGCCCCGCCAGGCGGTGGTTCACGCTCACCGAGTCGGCGCGGCGCAGGGCTTTGGCGAGTTGGTTGCCGAAGCTGGGCAGCGATTCGCGCAGCACCTGATGGTTGTGCATGATGATGTTGCGGCGAAGCCCTTCAGGGTACTCGCTGAGGCGATCGCGCAGGGTACCCAGCCAACCACTCGGGTCCGCCAGCACTCGAGCGTGTTGCAACGTGTGTAAGAAGCACGTCGTGTAGCCGAGACGCACCTTGTGCTGAACGAGCAACTCCTCGACATGCTCCGTCATCCAGCCCGTCTGAAAATAGATCAGATCGACGACCTGTTCTGTACCCGAATGGACCCACATGTCTCCCGGCCCCCAATGAGTCATGCCCAGATCGGCGCGGATAGCTCCACCGCACTCGGCGACCAACACCTCTCTCATCCTCAGAGGGATGTCGCGATCGACAAAGACGTACAGGTCGAGGTCCGAATCGCAGTCGGCCGTACCAGATGCGTGCGAGCCGCCCCAAGCAACTGCTCTAACCTCGGGGAGATTGAGCAAAAGAGCAGTCAAGCGCTCCACCAGCGCCGACACGGTGACCGGAAGCCCCGCTGGGTCTGGTTCGTGCGACATGCCGAGAGGCTACCGCAGTCTCGCTCAGAGCGCTGCTCCGCATCGGGAAGGGGAGTGATAACGGGGGTCGCTAGGGCGGTGCGATGAGCGCCGTTGCCTGCCGCGTGCGTCGACTCGGTGTCGCTACAGCCCTGCGATCCCAAGTTGCAGGCAAGCCAGCAGAAACCTAGAACCTTACTCACGAAGTTCAGCCGGTGACGAGCGATTCGGGGCGCATGGGGGACTTTCATCAGACCTAAGAACTCCGGGCCTGTAAACTTGGCTCCCCCCGCTGCGTATCATCGTCCCGCAACGCTTACCATACTCCCAAAGAGGTATCGGCCAGCTAGCGACCAGTGCGCCGATTCAGGGATTGGCGGCGCTCACGGGACTAACCACGCAGCTCGCGAGCCTTCCCTGGCTGTGCGAGCTGATTCCGTGTCTGTACAACATAGTCATTGGCTTTGGTGGTGCGCTCGGTGCGCGCGTGGTTGTGGGCTGATTTCGTGTCTGCGCAACATGGTCATTGTCTTTGGTGTCGAGCTTCGGTGCGCGTGTTCGGTTGTGAGTTGATTCCGTATCTGCGCAGCATAGTCATTGCCTTTGGGTGGCATGCTTCGACGCGCACGCTCGATTCATTGTGATAGTCGTCCGATGCAGCCTGCGAGTTCGCAGTGACTGCCCGAGGAGGATGAATCATGGTCAGCAAAGTGCGTGTCGATTTCAGCGATAGCCATCGAAGTTTGCCCGCTGGGGCTCAGCGTGTCGGTGACGTACCAACGACGGAGGACATCGAGGTCAGCGTCTACATGAAGGCACGCCCGCACACGGGGCCCGGGGACGAAGCGCTGCCCGCGACTGGTCGCCATGCGGCCTTGCGTGCGCGGCGCGCCGTCCAACATCAGGACGACATTCGTGTCTTGAGCGATTTCGCGGCAGAATCGGGCCTGAAGGTCACTTTGGTGGACGCCGCTCGGCGCCTCGTCAAGCTCTCTGGCTCTTCAGCGGCGATGCAGTCCGCGTTCGGCACCTCGCTGGGCGTGTATGAAAATGGACCCCACAAGTTCAGGGGCCGCAGCGGTAGCTTGCGGTTGCCTCAGGACGTTCACGACGTCGTGGAGGCGGTGCTCGGGCTCGACAACCGCCCCGCGGCAGAACCTCACTTCATTCGCTCGGCGGGCGATCTCGGCCCGGCAGTGGTGACTTCGCACCGACCCAATCAAGTTGGTGCGCTGTACTCGTTTCCGACGGGTGTCACCGGCGCCGGTCAGTGCATCGGGATCATCGAGCTCGGCGGTGGCTTCGTTGCGGCGGACAACGCGGCCGCCTTCGCGGCCATGGGTCTCGCGACACCGCAAATCGTCGCCGTGTCGGTGGACGGCGGGCAGAACTCGCCAGGCGCCAAGGCGGACGGTGAGGTCGCATTGGACATTCAAGTCGCAGGCGGCGTCGCGCCCGGTGCGCGCCTGGCGGTCTACTTTGCGCCCAACACTTCCCAGGCGTTCGTCGACTCGATCTCGCAGGCAGTTCACGACCAGGTGAATCGTCCAAGCGTCATTTCGATCAGCTGGGGAACGGCGGAGGCGAATTGGACGACTCAGGCCGTCACTGCGATGAACGGCGCCCTCAGCGACGCAGCGACGTTGGGTGTTTCCGTATTCGTCGCATCGGGCGACAATTTGGCTCCTGACGGCGTGTCGGATGGCCGAGTGCACGTCGACTTTCCCGCAAGTAGCCCGTGGGCGATCGGCTGCGGCGGCACCCGAGTCGACACCAGCGGCAACACCATCAATAGCGAGGCTGTCTGGAACAGCGCAGGCCAAGGAACGGGAGGCGGCATCAGCAACTTGTTCCCAGTTCCCGCGTTCCAACAAGGCGCCCGTCTACCCGTCAATTTCAGCACGGGTCAGCCAGGGCGCGGAGTCCCCGACGTGTCGGGCGACGCCGATCCGAGCAGCGGATACCAGATCGTCTTGCATGGCCAGACCGCATCGTTCGGCGGCACGAGTGCGGTCGCGCCTCTCTGGGCCGGGTTGGCGGCGTTGATTAATCAGGCTGCGCCGAGCCCCATCGGCTTCTTCCTTCCGAAGGTCTACCAAAATCCCGGCCTGCTGCGGGACATCACCCAGGGCAACAACATGCCCGCGGGAACGGCGCTCGGCTACTCTGCTGGTGTTGGTTGGGACGGCTGCACCGGGCTCGGCGTGCCAATTGGAACTGCGCTCTTGCAAGCCTTCACCGCCGAGACCATCGCGCAGGGCATCGGTGTCACCTCCGTGAACGGTCGCCCCTACGCCTTCGCCTCCACGCCGAACGGTCATCTTGCGGTTAACTGGTGGGATGGCGCGGCATGGCATTGGTCAGACCAAGGCGCGCCCACGGGCGGCACCGTCGTCGACGGCGTGGGCGTGACGACGGTCAATGGAGGCCCGTACGCTTTCGTGCGCAGCAACACGGGTCACCTGTGGGTGAACTGGTGGGACGGCTTGGCGTGGCACTGGTCTGATCAAGGCACGCCCACGGGCGGCACGGTCGTGGGCACCGTCGGTGTAACGACGGTGAATCAGCGCCCGTACGCTTTCGTGCGCAGCAACACGGGCCACCTGTGGGTGAACTGGTGGGACGGCTCGGCGTGGCACTGGTCGGATCAAGGCACGCCCACGGGCGGCACGGTCGTGGGCACCGTCGGCGTGACGACGGTAAATCAGCGCCCGTACGCCTTCGTGCGCAGCAACACGGGTCACCTGTGGGTAAATTGGTGGGACGGCTCGGCGTGGCATTGGTCGGATCAGGGCATTCCCACAGGCAGCACCGTCGCGGATACCGTGGGCGTGACGACCGTCGACCAGCGCCCGTATGCGTTCGTGCGGGCGACCTCGGGTCACTTGTGGGTGAACTGGTGGGACGGTGCTGCGTGGCATTGGTCCGATCAAGGCACTCCCACTGGCGGCAGCGTCTCCACTGGTGTCGGGGTGATCAGCCTGCTGCCGTCGAATCAGCGTCCCTACGCGTTCGTCAAGAGCCAGGACAACCACCTCTGGGTGGATTGGTGGAATGGATCCGCGTGGCACTGGTCGGCGCAGTGACATGATTCAGGCGTGCCGCGTCGCAGCCTTCGGCGGCGCGGCGCGGCGCGGCCGCGGATTACGCTCGGCGCCCTGATCATCGACGCGATCGCACTCGCGATCGCCGATGAGCGCTCAAAGACAAGCGGCGTCACCCTTCGCACCAGCTCCCGCGCTGCATTTGCCAGCCAGCGAAATGGTGCGGTGACTCAATTGGAGCAGGCGCTCAAATCAATGGTCTCCGGCTTGAAGCATTTGACGATCTCACCGCTGCTCTCTGAACCAGAACTGCCGTGGTACTTGCTCAGGTAGCCGTACTGCGGATCGAATTCGAGGTCACTGTCGTCGTCTGTGCGCACCGCACTAGAAACTCGGTCGAAGAGCGCGATGATTGGGTCTATCGAACCAGGTTCGACTTCCTCGTACGCTTGGCCTTGAAGGGCGGTGCGCGATGCGACCACCCGGTCGCCCGACACCGCGTCCAGGCTGCAAGAATGAGGGGCGAATCCCGTGTTACAGATCTCGACCACATACTCCTGAGGGCGTTTGCTCAGCCACTGCTGCCGATGCTCGTCCAATTCCTGACCCGGATCAGCCGCACATCCCCAGCACAGCAACGAAGCACCCACCACCCACCCAAGCTTAATCATGCTTCCAACCGTATCACCGGCGGGAGCAAACGCACGCCGAGGCCATCGCCAGCCCCTGCGTCCCCACACCCGAATACACTGGGCACCCCGCTGTCGAAATTAGCGCGCGAGCACTCCGGCAACGAACAGCGCCTTGCGCGCCCCACGCTTCAAGCGCGTTTCTGCGGTGCGGAGGGCGCGGCGCGTGATGCCGAGCGCGTCACAGGTGGCCTTTTGAGTCAGCCCAATCGTGAAGCGTTGCTCGTACACGTCACGCAGCGGATCGGAGAGCGCGCTGACGTAGCTATCGACCACGGCCAGCGAAGCGAGCGCAAGCTCATCATCGTCCGAGCCGCACCGGGCTTGCTCGAAGCTCATGGGATCATGAAGGTCGCGCGCGAGATCACGCCGGCGCTTACGAAGGAGATCGACGAAGCAGTTCTTGGCGATGCGGTTGAGGTACGGTCCGAACGGTCGCTGCGCGTCGTACGATTTGCGCGCGTTCGTCGAAAATGCGCGTACAAAAGCCTCTTGCTGCAAGTCGGCGACGGCACTCGGCTGCGCGAGCTCCAACGCGCCCGTCGCCCGCGCCAAGAAGGCGACGTATGCGCCGAGCGCGTCGGCATGTCGGCGATAGATCAGCGACAGTGCCGAATCTTCGCCAGCACGAAAAGCGGCAAGCAATGCCGGATCTTCTTCGAAGCCGAACCGCATGGCATCGCGCGATCACGCGCTCATCAGAGTATGTCGAGAGTGAGTGTCTGTCGTATAGTATGTTCGTGCTCGGCGATCGGGCTCGGTGCGAATTCGAGCCCGATCGTTCTGGTTTCATGGTTCGGAGTTTAGTGGCTGCCGATTCGCACTCACGGGTCGAGTCGGAAGTCGTACTTGTCGTTGTTCGCCACGCCGTTCGTCTTGGTCACCACGGTGATGTTGCCGACCGCAGGAGTCACCCGCATTGCGGGCAAGAAAACGCGCTGTTCCGAGGCGTTGGGCCGCGTCGCCAGTTTGGCGCGACCGAGTGCAGCAGAGATACCCAGACTAGCCTGATCCCTGTTGTTGTTGTTGCTGTTGTTGTTGCTGTTGTTGCTGTTGTTGCTGTTGCTGTTGTTGCTGTTGCTGTTGCTGTTGTTGCTGTTGCTGTTGTTGTTGCCAACGGTTCTGCTGGCAGGCACCAATGGCGTCTCGCGAACGCATGAGCTGATCCTGCAAGTCTTTCAAAGCAGATTTGCATACTTCTTGTGCAGCTGCGGCGTCCGCGGTGACCTTGGCTACTTGAGCCGCCGAGGCGGTCGCCGCGCGTTGGGCATCGGTCAGCTGCTGCTCGACTAGAGCCTTGGCTTGCTGAGAGAATTGGGCGGCCAGCTGTGCGTCCTGCAATGCTCCTTTGGCCGCGAGCAACTTTGTTTCCGCCGTTTGCAATCGGTTGAGAACCGCCTGTGCTTCCTTGCCCTTTGCCTTTTCGTAGGCCTCTTTAGCCTGTACGACGTCGTTCTCAGCCTGGACTCTGTGGGCTTCCGCTTCCATCACCTTCGAATTCGTGTCTTTCGCTTGCGTCTGAGCGAGCGCGACCTGTTGTTTGAGACGGTCGACGTCGTTGTTAGCGAGCTTCAGTTGTCGCTCGATATCCGTCGCGTTACTCCGAGCTTCACTTGCCCTTTGGTTGGCCTGAACAGTCAAACCAAAGCCTGCCAAAAAGATGACCGTCACCGCGACGGCTAACGCAACCAGGATGCGCGTGAAATAGCGGCTCCCGCCACGAGCTTCCGCAGTCAAGCGATCCTGCTCCTTCAATCCCTGATCGATGGCGGCGGAGCAACTGCTGATCAGGAATTGGTACTCGTGTACATCCAAAGTGTCAGCCTTACGCGCCCATTCGATCGCCCGCTGCAGCTCGTGTCCATCGAGTAGAAGCGCATCATCGTGCTCGCTTCTCCACTTATTTGCGGGGCCTGCCAGAATGCTTCCTTCGTGTTCGCGCGCGAGTACCGCATCCAGTTCACGCGTCAATGGTTCGGCCACGGAGACTGCTTCAGCCTCAAGGTCAAGCTCCCACGGTGCATCCGAAGAGCAGAGCGCGTCGACGAAGCGTCGGTAGCCGCGTGAAAGCGAGTAAGCTTCGTCGCGCTCCTTTCGAACTGCGACACGTTCGTCGTACGCGTAGAGGCTAACGTGTGGTATCTGGACCTCGTCGAAATACTTCGTGAGATCGCAGCGTTCGAGATCGTAGGACGAACGAAGGCATTCCTCGAACGCGCGCTGGTAGCGCCGGCGCCACAAGCGACGGTACGCTTGCTCGGCAAGCTCGATACGACTGGGCAGTGGAAACACGCTCAGCGGACGCAGGTCGTCCGAGGCTCTACGATAGGCGATCGAGTCCGTCATCGCGCGAACCACGCCGTCGAGGTTTTGATGGTTTGGCGCGAAAACGGCGACTAGCCGTTGGGGCAATACCATCGTGCAGATGCCACCTACATCCGTGTGCCCGGTTCTCGAATCAATGATCGCGTCAGAATAGTTTTCTGTGATTAGGTCGCGGAAAGCGTCGAATACAACGGGAAACTCCTTTCGAAATTCCGCCCACCGAAAGGCACGCATGCGTCCGACGTATGCAGAGTCCAGGCGGCCAGCGGCCAGGAGATCGATTCCAACGTCACTCAGTGGGTGAACGAAATCTTCGAACGGTAACGCGTCCTCCAGGTGCCGAAAGCCATCGGGACCCTTGAGCGCCTCGTACAGAGTCGCGTCGGTCCGTAACTTCTCTTCCAAGGTGGCGAAGTACTCCACGAGTCCCGGTTTGGAGTAACAGTCGGCTTGAAAGTACCTGTGAAGCCCAGGCGCTTCGAGATCCCAATCAATCAGGAGCACGCGCTTGCCCTTACCAGAGCGTGCCAGCAAGCAGGCAGTGTTTGCGGCCGCCATCGAGCGCCCGGTCCCTCCCTTGAAGGAATAGAAGGTGGTCACGATGCCGCGCTCGCTCCTACGCTGGTCGGTCGCGTTGGCGTTCATGTGTCACCTCCGGGTGGCGTCGTTGAAGGCCCGTAGCCAGAATATTCGGCGCGCTTGACTGGGCGTTCCGGCTCTCGAGCAAAGGGAGAGATGTTGGGTGGGACGAAGTCGGCAGGAGAGCAGGCCTTTCCAGCCGCGACCAAGTCGAAGGCGATCCTTTTCACTCGGCGGACCACTCGGGTTATTCGGGCGCGCCCATCATTCGTTTTGAGAGTGCGTGCCAGCGGCCGTGCGGTGCCGTTCCCGGAGAAGTCCTCGTACTGAATACCGTCTGGAGCGGCAAACACGCGCGGAAGCGGCGGGTCGTTCCGACAAAGCATGGGTATGATAGTGCGGTAGTCGTATCCAGGTAGCCGGTGAGCGCCGAGTGCCTCCATGCTAGCCCATTCAATCGCGCACCATTCCTTTTGCGGACTAAAGTAGATAGGCACACACACGGCGGCGAGGCAGGCACTACGGCAAAGCTTCTTGATCAGCTCTTGGGGCCAGCGCTCTCCGGGTTCCAGGTCGGTGTCCAGGAACACCCGGGGTGGTACGAAGTCCTTTAGCTCTAGCTCGAGAGCTTCTTTGAAGAGCTCCGCGGCCTCCATGTTCTCACGAGCTCGCCCTGTTCGCGCGAAGCTGAGAAAAACGTGATAGTCGTAGCCAAGGTCAGTAAGTCTTGAATCCAGGTCATACCAATCGACATTGTCGAGCGGGTCTGGGGGCGGCATGATCCGCAATCTTGCGTCAGGTTTGTCGCAGCTTGCAAGACGTGATGTCGGATCTTTAGAGCACCGCTCAATGCTTGTTGAATTGCCGCGAACAACACTTCGGGCGCTGCTCGGAGCGCACGAGGAGCTGAGTCGCTGAAGAAATGACTAACGGACTGAAGCATACGAATATGACTGGCGGGTGAAGGTCAGCATCGACGAGTAGCTCTCGAGGCGTCATTTTCTGCCCAACACTGATCTGCGCACACCGCTCCGCAGGGACGCGGTGTTTCGGGATATCGATATTCCTTTGGGGAGAGACATCCAGGGCGTCCTCGCGCAATGCGAGGTGTGCATGGCCGTGATCAGGCCGGACGCCCAGCACGAGGCTATTCGACGAGGAAAGATTTCGTGTGCTATGAGCTGGCCATCGCGTTGGATCGTGGCAGTCCGGTGATCCCAAATCTCACCAACGGTGCCGATTGCCGATCGGCTGCCCGACAACATCGAAGCACTGCGCAAGCGGAATGGCATTGCAAGGTTTTGCACTCGCGAGGCTTCCGCGTGGAGATTGAAGCGCCCGAGAAACAATGGCGACCCATCCGGCGCGGCACGTTGGCTCACCGTGAGTTTCATTCGCTTCGGATTCTGGCAGGCGTTACTCGTTATCGTCGCAATCGGTTTTGGCTGCAGCAGTACCGACAGTAACGTCCGAGGTCCGGGCGCCGCGGACCAGAGTGCAGGTCGCGGAGGGCAAGGCGGAACCGATGCCGCCGAGATGGGCGGCGCCAGCGGGCGAGCGAGTGCAGGCATGGCTGCGGACGCGGGGAATGCCGCAGATGCCGGTGAAAGTGCTGGTGGCAGCGCGGGCGACGGAGGCGAGCCCCGAATGAGCGGCGGTGGTGCGGGCAGGGCAGGCTCTGGTGGCGCGGACAGCATCGGAGACGTCGGAGGCAAGGGAGGCAGCGGAGGCGCGATCGCAGGTTCGAGCGCCATGGGCGGCGGATCAGGGCGCAACGAGTGCGTCTGGGACGCGACTCATCCCGACAACTGCCCTGTATGTGATGCTCACGATGGCTGCTCGCAACCAGGCTACAAATACATCGGCAGCGGCGCGATTACGTCGTCATGCTGCGGCCTCGAGTGGCAAGAAGAGACGGCACCGAGCGCGTACACATGGACCGACGCGATCGACTACTGCGCCACGCTCCCGCTCTTGGAGGGCGCGTGGCGTTTGCCGAAGATTGCCGAACTCTACTCGTTAGTCACTCTCAGTGATGCATCGCATACCTCACCGAGCATTGATGTCGACGCCTTCGCGGACACAGAACGAGCGCTGTATTGGTCGTCATCGCCCGATGGCACCGCGGCTGACTGGAGTGTGAACTTCAGTGACGGCACCTCACAGTCCGTAAGCGCCGACGCTCAGCACAAGCAACGAGTGCGTTGCGTGCGTTGATCGCTGAGCTCCGCGCCACTCACGGAGCCGCCCCGAGGGCTACGCGACGAGCAGCGCACCCCGCGTCCGCTAACCCCCCCCAAAAATTCGGGCCCTTAGCGGGCGCGGCGTGCACTGCTCGTCGCGTAGCTCGCATGACGGCCCCGACCGCTTATCCCTTTGCTCGCTAAAACGGCGCGTCGACGACGAGGCCACCGGGATGGCGCGGAGCTTTGGCGTCACCGCGCGCGTTGCCTGAAGCTGCAGGTGTCGACGGTTCGGTCGTCGGGGCAGCTGCGGGCGATGACGCAGGCGCTGGGGGCGTGGTTGAGGGTGACGACGCGGTCGCTGAGGGCGTGGTTGTCGGCGAACCGGTTGTCTCGGGAGAGCCAATGGTGCCGGGCTGTTTCTTGGTCGAAGTCGAGGTCGAGGTCAGTAGGGGAGTCGCCGACGGTAGGGGACGGGGCGGCCTACCGGTGGGCGCGCCAGCACCGCTTTGAGTCCCATCGCCGATCGAGTCAGACGGAGGTCTGGCACTCGCTGAGCTCGTCAGTGCGGTGGACGGCGTAGCTGCCGCCACCGCGGCAAAGCTGGTGTTGGCTGGGGCTGCTGGGCTTAGCAGAGCTCGAGTTCCGGTGGAACGCCACACGAAGAACCCGATGATCGAGGCCGCAGCACCGACACTCAACACCACGGCGCGGTTGGTTCGCCTGCGCTCGACGGGCGCTGATGGCTCCGCGAAGTGCGGCGCATCGTTGACGAGGGTTGCGGAATGGTTCTCGGAGGGGCCATGAGGCGAGTACACGACAGGGGCGCTCGAACGCCGCGCGTCCCGTTCGAATGAGGTCGAGAGCTCGGAGCCGGGGGCGCCAAACGCCTGGGCCGTGACTTCTGTGTACCGGGAGAATACGCGCTGCGCGTCGTGCAGATCCGGACACCGGCGAGTCCGTTCGCGCGACAGCATGCGGTCGATGAGCGATGTCACGTCCTCCGGCACGCCACGCGTCACGCGTGCGAGCGGTGTAATGCCCGTCGTCATCAATCGCATCATGACTTGAGCCGCGTTTTCGCCTTCGATTGGGCGGACACCGCTGAGACATTCGTAAGCGATTACCCCGAGCGCCCAAATATCCGCGCGGTGATCGACGTCTCTTTCTCCAGCGGCCTGCTCAGGCGCCATGTACGACGGCGTTCCCAATGTCGCGCCCGTTTGCGTCGACATCGACTCGTGACTGGCGTGATCTCCGCTCTGCAATTTGGCAATGCCAAAATCCAATACTTTGACCATGGCTCCATCCGAGCCGTCGGACAGATAAATGTTGTCCGGTTTGAGATCACGGTGCACGACCCCGCGCGCATGCGCAGTTCCGATGGCGCTGATCGCCGGAAGCAATATGCTGGCGGTCTCCTTGAGTGACAGAGGGGGCTCTCGTCCCAAACGCTGACCCAACGTCTCCCCTTGCAGCAGTGTCATGACGATCACGGGCGTGTCTGAGTCGAGCTCGAAGACGTCCAAGATCTCGACGACGTTGGGGTGGCGAACCGCTGCCGCCGCGTGCGCCTCTCGCAATAGTCGTCCGCGCAACTCGGTCTTTTGCTGTAGGGCACTGCGGACGAACTTCATGGCGACGGTGCGTCGCGTGACGGCGTGCGTGGCGGCCCAAACCACACCCATCCCGCCTTGTCCGAGGACTCGGTCGAGCCGATACCGACCGGCAATGATCTTTCCTGATTCGAGCACGACCGTCATGCGCCCGCGCAGCATAACCGAAATTGGTCATACCGTTGTGAGCTCACTTTGGCTCGATTGAGCAGAAGTTCAGAGCAAACCGTGTTCGTCCAGCTTTAGATACAATGTCGAACGGCTCACCCCGAGGAGCCGTGCTGCAAGAGTGCGATTCTCCCCCGTGTGACGCAGAGCCCGCACGATGGCGGCTCGCTCGGCCGCTTGAAGCTCTGCTTGAAGTGGGCCAACGCGGGATTCGCTGCCGGGTGCGTTTTCGACAGCAGCGCACGGTGTCAGGGTGCCGATCGTCGCACTCGTTCCGCCTGGCTGCGTGACGAAGCGCACTTGTTTTCCTAGTTCGGCTCGAACAGCGGCTTCACCGATACTTGGCGTCTCGCTCATGACCACCAGCCGCTCGACCAGATTTTGGAGCTGGCGCACATTGCCGGGCCAGCGTTGCGCACGCAAAACCCGCAGAGCGGAGTCGTCCAGCATGGCATTAGGATTGGGACTTTGAGGGGCGAAGCTCTCACAAAAATGACGAGCGAGGCAGGGAATGTCCTCGCGGCGGGCTCGCAGGGGCGGCAGCCACACCTCGACTACGTTCAAGCGGTAAAAAAGGTCCTGCCTGAACAGCCCTCGCTCAATCATGGTCTCTAGGTCTCGGTGAGTTGCTGCGACGACTCGCACGTCGACGTGCAGCGTCTTGGTGCCACCCAGCCGCTCAATCTCGCGATCTTGCAGCAGTCTCAGCAGTTTTGCTTGCAGCGGTAGCGTCAGCTCACCTACTTCGTCGAAGAAGATGGTTCCGCCATTCGCAAGCTCGACTCGACCGAGCTTGCGCGTCGTTGCGCCGGTAAATGCCCCTTTCTCGTAGCCGAAGAGCTCACTCTCCAGCAAGTTGTCTGGCAGGGACGTGCAGTCGATTTTGACGAACGGCGCAGCGCTGCGCCCGCTGTGGCGATGCACTGCACGCGCGGCAAGCTCTTTGCCAGTGCCACTCTCCCCGCGGACGAGCACCGTGGACGAGCTCGCAGCAGCGCGCTTCAAAATGGCAGTCGCATCTTTCATGAGCGCTGAGTTGCCGAGCAGCGTCGCGTCTGGTCGCGGACTCGTTTCTCCCTGACGCGCTAGCGCGGAGCTCGCCTTGCCGAGCGCGAGCGTCAGCTGTGCGTCGTCGACCGGTGCGAGGAGAACCTCTGCCCCGTTGTGCATCGCATCGACGACGTCTGGCGCCGACGGATCGTCGGTAACCACGAGCACCGGGGTTTCGGGCCATTGACTGAGAATCTTGCCGACGAATGCGGATAGAGTGCTGTCGGCCATGCGCGGACAGGTCAACACCGCTTGGACTGGACGCTCCGCCAGCACGGCAAGCGCCTCAGCCGCCGATTGTGCAACGCGCAATGAGTGTCCACCGGCGCGAAGCGGTGATTCGATGGACTGCATGTTGCGGGGGCTACCATCGACGAGGAGAATGGGGCTCTGGTTCATGCTGTGAGCTCTTGCACCGAACGCTCGGTCTGACGGTTGAAGTCTACCGCGAAGGAAAACACGAGACTATCTGGCACTGCAACCGGTCGGAGAACAAGGAAATGACTATCGATTCGTCAGTCGATAGTGAGTGATGAAGTCGTGCGAATGCGCGAGCCGTGCTACTGGTAGCGGTAAGGGTGATCGGATGAGAAGGGCGACCATATCGCAACTAACATCGGTGCTCGCGCTTGCCTGGTCCACCTTGCTTGGCTGCGCGCAGATCGCAGGCACCGCCGACTACGAAGTGCTGCAGGAGCCGAAAGCAGACCCAGCGCTGCCATTCTTGACCGGGACGCACGAATGCGACGCCTGCGCTGCCGACAAGTGTGGTGGTGAGCTTGCCGTTTGCGAGGCGGACGAAGTTTGCTCGAGCTGGCTAGCAGATATCAGGTCTCGGCCGAATCCGCTTGCCGCTTATGACCGCTACAAGACCGAAAGCGAGCTTCTTTGGCAGGTTCAACACGACCCTCCGGTCGCTTCCTGGGACGCACTATACAATCTGAAAGATTGCGCGGGAAAGTGCCTCGACGTTTGCCGGACCGGCCAAGATTTCGCATGTGTCGGCGGTTTCGAATGGGACTTGCCGCAGCCCACGTTCTTGCGAACGCGCATCGCCGATTTCGGCACGGCGGTGTCAGCACGAGTCTTCGCCTGCTTGGGCGCGGATCAATGCGATGAGCCTCTCTCGTCGGAAACCACGGACGACGCCGGGTTCGCCGAGTTGCGGATCGACGCCGAGCAGAACCTGCGCGGACCGGTCGGCTACTTCCGAATTCTGGGCGATGAGAAACACGCCATCCCATGGCAATACTCTCAAACACGTCCGCTCGGCGAAAACGACTACACGGCGGTGGGCGTGCTGAACGACGGAGTTGTCCGCAGCTGGGTCGAAAGCTTTGGTGTCGCCCTCGATGGCGATCATGGCGCGCTGATGATCCTGCCAGTGGACTGCGCGGGGAACTCCAGCAAGGAAGTGTCTTTAGAAGCTTGGACCTACGTTGGGAACGAGCTCACCCCTTGCGAGGATTGCGCCTATGCGTATGCAAAGGATAAAGAATCAGAACTGCCGTCCAAGGACCTGAACGGATTCATCACGACTGGGCGGACAGGTTACATCGGGAATGTGCCAACGGGCCTCGTCACCATCCTATTGCGTCGCCTGACCAAACCGAATGATGTGGTTTCGGTTGCACGCCTCGTAGTTCGCGGTGGCGAGATGGCAGTACTCAAGCCTTACCCCGCTTCGGCGGCGGACCTGCTTTCGTTTACCGATCCTAAAAACTGATTTCGACGGGTTCCGTTGCCGGCCACACTTTGATTTGGCCATTCGTGCGAGGCCGCATACAAAGCCGCGGCCAAACCTCTAGCGCACGCCTCCAGGGCACTGCTGGCGTGTGTGTAGGCTCGTGAAGCGTGCTTTTCGAGAGCGCGCGACCGATTGCGGCTGCGCTTGCATCCAACGAGGGTTCACTCACTGGCGGCAACATGCAAACCGTCAGCTCGCCAGCTAGGTGTGGAACTACGCAACGATCTTTGCGTTGCACGCGATACCCGTGCGAAACAGTGACCACGAGCGGACACAACGGAACGTGGAGCATGCGTGCCAAGCGTGCGACGCCGGGCACAACCACTTGCGGAACTAGGGGATCAGCACTGACCGCGAGCACCCTTCCAGGCGTGCGCAACCAGTGTCGTGCTGCTTTGACACCAGCGGTGCCCCGATGGTCCGAGACGAACGCAGGAACCCTGAGCTTTGCCAAGAGCTCGAGTGTGTCCTCGATCAGGGGTTGGGCCCTGATGTAGATCGCGACGTTGTCGGTGCCCAGGGTGGCTGCCAGCAAGGCTAGCATCGCATCGCGCGTGAACGTTGCGAGCACGCTTTCTGGGGTTGCTCGCGTCACCGAGATGCGGCTCGTTCGCTTCAATGCGGTCAGGTACCACGCGAACCCGGCCAGCTGTAAGTTTTTGGGGACGTTCACTAGGACGCGGGCCCTTAGGTCACGACCCCGCAGAACTCGATGTCTATCAAAACGCCCGAGTCTGCAACGAACAAATCGATCGTCAGATGCGTATCGGTGGGGTGAATGCTGAGATCGATTTCTGTCTGGAAGCTGCCCTCACTCACTAGAGCGGAGGCCTGATTTTGGCGACGCCATTTGACGACTGCGGTTGCAGGCGTCACGGTGACCTTGTACGCCAGTGTTTGCGAGCTGACTCCACTCCAATCCAAGACTCGAACCCATTGGTTGTCTGGAAACTGTGTGGGTGGACTCGGGGGAGCAGGGGAAGCCGCAGCGGCTGCGACGAGATTTGCGCCTTGGCAACAGATGGTTCCGGCCATGAGTGATTATTAAACCTCCGCAGCGGGTCAGGTTACACGAAATATATCAATCGTCGATTGGTAATTTAGTTAAGCGGACGCGCGAAGCAAATATGAAATCAGAACGAGCCTTCGAGGTTCACTCGACCAACACCAAGGCTTGCCTGAACGAATGGGTGAGTTGCACGAGTGGTTGGCCGTTCGTTCGGTTGGCTCGACAACAAAGACCAAGTGCCGACTATTCCACCCGCCAGGGCAACGCCGAACCCCACGTTGGAAATGATGGCGTTGCGATGGCTCGCGTCGACATCCCCTTGCGCCGACTCGGGGCAAGCGTCTTTTTGCGGACATTCCTTCGACAGCGTCTTGGCGTTCTGAAGCGTTGCGATGCCGAACACCGAACCCACGACTAACCCTGCCGCGCCGATGCTGTAGGCGATGACCGGCACGGTGATCGACCGCGGCTTCGTCGGCGGAGTGGAAGTGGGCGCGGAAAGTTCGATGCGCGGTGTCGAGCCAGCTTCGAAACGGCGTGTGATCACGTGATCGACGCCGTCCGCTGAAATGACGATGGACTGCTCGCCCGGATCCAGCAAAAGCTCGAACACCGCAACTGGCGGCACTTCGGGCGGCCCGGAGTCGCGGGTACCGGCGACGAAGAACGTTTGGCCTTGTGGCTGCGAGGTTTCCGCCTCGAGAGGGCGGCCATTGACGGTAATGCGCAGGCTGGGCTGGCGGATTACGACGGTCGCCCGCACGATGCGACTTTCGACTTCTTGGAGATAGCCCTTAGCGTCGGTCGCCAAGTCTGGCTGGAGGCTCTGCTTGTCCACGGAGTTCGTGGACAACGCTGCCCGAAACGACTTGCGCGCTCGCGTGAATCGACCAAGTGCTCGTTCACAGAACCCGATGTTGAACAGCGTGGTCGGATGCGGATGGAGGCGATAGGAGCGTTCGAACGCAACTAACGCGTCGACCCACTGTCCCTGGCGCGCTAACCCGGCTCCGAGCAAGAAAGACTCTCGAGCCTCGGTCTTACGGTCGGTCGGCTCCGTCGGCGCTTCCTCTGCCACCGACTGAGCTGCAGGCGTCTGCGCGAGGCACAGACTTGGCCAACTCAGGAGGCAAGCGACGGCGAGGCCAGATACGCGCAATCGCGCCCGTCTTCGCTCAGCTACCATGCTCACGACTATACGATATGGGCTCCGACCGTGGGCACTCTCAATTCGCTGTCCAATCCGATGACTATCCGGGCTCCGCACTGTGTCCGAAATTGCGGACACGCCGAGAATCCCCACTCGACTCGTCCGACAGGCGCGTCAGCCCGAGCGTCGAGACGATTTCAGCCTGTGTTTCTCGTGCCTGGCGCTTGAGTCCGTGCCGTGTGGTCGAACGGAAGCCGCAGCAAAGGCCTGATAGGGACTCTCGCAGCGCACCGTTAGGGTCTGACGCCCCCCGGGCTCGTGCGATTCTCCGGACGCTTCGGTCGCGAAAATGGGGCGAAATCGTCGGCACGACCATTGCTGAACGCTCGGCATGGATCAACCCCCGTATGCTTCGTCTCACGGCAGCATCGACCTGGCCTCGCTCTGGCGTGACCTTCGTAATGGGGAGCTCTACATGGCGAGCTCCTACTACACGGACCATCTTTGCTCTGCGACCATGGAAGTGAGAAGGCGCGGCAAGGTCCCCCCGACCGTCGCGCTGGATGTGCTCGAGCGCGTGCTCGGTGGCGAGGCACAGAAGGTCCTGGCTTTGGAACTTGGGCGCGCCGGTCCAACGATTGCGAGCTACTGCGGGCAAGCGCTCAGGGCCATCTGTTATGAACACAACTGCGCGCGTGCGCCGATCTTGTTGGTCATGGCCGCTATGGCAGCGCGCGGTGCTCGCGTGCCGAACGCCCGGCTCGAGCGCGTGCTCGACGACGGATCCTGCGTGGTCAGTGTGGCCATGCCGGGAAGCAACTTGGCTCGACGTTTGTCGCCTGGCGAGTGGGAAGTCGCGCGCGCCGTCATCGAGGGCAAGTCCCACGCCCAGATCGCCGGTGCCCGCGGAACCTCCCTCCGAACCATCGCGAACCAACTCGCATCCGTGTTCGGCAAGACCGGTCTCTATGGCTGTCCCGCTTTGCGTGCCAAGGCTGCGATCGAGGGAGCGAGCTAGGGCCTGATGGAGCCGGTTCGATCACCCGAGGTCCGGTCGAGAGGAGTTATGTCGAACCATCGCGTACAGCACCGGAACCGCCATGCGGCTGATCAGCAATGACGCGACTTCTCCAGCGGCCAGGGAGATTGCCAGTCCCTGAAAGATGGGATCGAAGAGGATTACGGCTGAGCCAACGGTCACGGCCAGCGCGGTCAGCAGCATCGGGCGAAAGCGGATTGCGCCGGCGTCCACTACGGCTTGCTGGACGGTCATGCCTTGTTTGATTCTGCCTTCGGCGAAGTCGACGAGGATGATGGAGTTGCGGACCACGATGCCGGCGCCCGCCATGAAGCCAATCAGTGAGGTAGCGGTGAAGAAGGCATTTAGGGCAGCGTGGGCGGGCAAAATGCCAACGAGTGAGAAGGGGATGGGGGCCATGACGACGAGCGGCGTGGTGAAGGAGCGAAACCACCCGACCAAGAGGCCATAAATGAGCAGCAGAACGACTGCGAAGGCTGCGCCGAGATCGCTGAAGAGCTCGAGCGTGAGGTGCCACTCGCCGTCCCATTTGACGGCGGGGTGGGCGTCGTTCGGGGGCTGAATGGAGTTGTATACGGCCACGGGCTCGGGGAGCGCTGCGATGGCTTGGTTCATTTGTAGGATTGCGTATGCGGGGCTCTCGGCTCCTCCCGCCACGTCGCCCAGCACGTAGATCACGGGCATGAGGTTCTTGTGATAGATGCTGGTGTCTTCGAGAGTGCTCTCGACTTTGACGAGCTCACTCAGGGGAACTAGCGCCTGAGCATCGCCGCTAGGGATTCGAATCGACAGCAGATCGGGGAGCCGCGAGCGCTGGGCGCGCGGCACGTCGAGCACGACCTCGACCGCTTCTCGCTCGTTCGGCAGGTGCAGTTGTCCCGCGGATTCGTTGCCCAGCGCGATTCGGAGCGTGCGCGTGACGGTCTCGGCATCGATGCCGTGGAGGGCGGCCTTTTCCTTGTCGACGACGATCACCTCCTTCGGGTGGGGTGATTCCACGTACCAGTCCACATCCACGACGCCTGGAGTCGTGGTGAACAGCTTGCGCAGGGTCTCCGCGAGGTGACGACGTGACGCAGCGTCGGGTCCGTACGCCTCAGCGACGATCGACTGCAATACGGGCGGGCCCGGTGGGACTTCCGCGACAGCAACTCGCGCACCGTAGCGCGCAGCAATCGCCGCAACCGCGGGACGGATGCGCAGCGCGAAGGCATGGCTCTGGACGTTTCTCTGTTCTTTGCTCAGCAGGTTGATTTGTATCTCGGCCGCGCTCGAGCCATGGCGCAGGTCGTAGTGGCGCATCAATCCGTTGAAGCTGTGAGGCGCGGCCGTTCCGACGTAGATCTGGTAATCGGTCACCTCTTTCTCCTTGCGAACGGTGGCCGCGATTTCTTTGGCGGCGAGCGCGGTTCGCTCCAGCGAGCTTTCTTCAGGCATATTGAGGACGATCTCGAGCTCGCTCTTGTTGTCGTAGGGCAGCATCTTGATCAGCACCCAGCGCGCTGGAACGAAGCTCGCTGCGCCGAGCAAGAGCAGCCCGGTGAGTGCCAGGAAGGTCCAACGCCAGCGTGGGCGACTCACGAGTCGAGTCATCAGCCAGCGGTAGGCGCGCGTGGCGCGGCCTTCTGCGTGAGCATGCGAGCCACCGGCGCGAAACGCGAGCAGCCGCGCCGCGGCCCACGGCGTGACCGCGAAGGCGACCAAGAGCGAAAAGACCATCGCCGCGGACGCGCCGACGGGAATGGGCCGAAGATAGGGACCGTTCAGACCGCCCACGAATGCCATGGGCAGGATCGCCGCGATGACGGTGAGCGTGGCCAGCGCGGTGGGATTTCCGACCTCGGCGACGGCTCGCACCGCAATCTCGCGTAAGGACGCGCGCTCTCCGAGCTCGAGATCGCGGTGGCGCACGATGTTCTCCACGACGACGATTGCGTCATCGACCAGGATCCCAATCGAGAAGATCAGCGCGAACAGGGTCACGCGGTTCAGCGTGTAGCCGAGGAGTTGGAAGAGCAGGAGCATCAGAGATAGCGTTGAAGGAATGGCCACCGCGACGACCGCTGACTCGCGCCACCCGAGCATGAACAGCACGAGCAGCGAGACGGAGGCGATGGCGATGGCCAAGTGGAGCAACAGCTCGTCGGATTTTTGCGCTGCTGAGGCCCCGTAATTGCGGGTGACAACCACAGACACATCGCTCGGGATCACGTTGCCCTTCAGGTGCTCGACTTGCGAGAGCACCGCGTTCACGACGCTGACGGCATTGCTGCCGGGGCGCTTGGCGATGGACAGGGTCACCGCGGGCTCTTCGCCCACGGGGGCAGAGCCAGGCGCAACGGCTGCTCCTTTGCCGAATAGGACGTATTGTGTCGGCTCTTCGGAGGCATCCTCCACGTGGGCCACGTCGCGCAGGTACACCGGGCTTCGCCCGCGCACCTCAATGACCGCCGCGCCGACATCTTCTGCACTGCTGAAGAAAGCGCCGGTCTGCACGATGACGTCGCGGTCGCCCGCGGTCAGCGCGCCCGCTAGATCTTGCCGATTGGCTGGCCCGAGCGCGGCGAGCACCTGAAGCATGCCGAGCCCGCGCGCAGCGAGCGCCGTCGGATCGAGCCGAACCCGGACTTCCCGCCGGTAGCCACCGATTAGCTTGGTTTCAGAGACGTCAGGCACGTGCTTGATCGCTGCCTCGACTTCGGCGGTAACCCTGCGCAGCGCGAGGTGGTCATAGCGCTGCGAATGAAAGGTGAGCGCGAGGATCGGCACGTCGTCTATGGAGCGTGCTTTGATCAGCGGCGGAGATGCGCCGCGCGGCATGCGATCTCGGTTGGTTTCGAGCTTTCGATACAGCGCGACCAGCGACCGCTCGGGATCGTCACCCACGTGAAAGCGCACGACGATCAGGGATTGGCCAGGCTGGCTGGTCGAGTAGACGTACTCGACACCTGGGACTTCCCAGGCGAGCCGCTCGATGGGGGAGGAAACGCGGCTTTCGATCTCCGCCGCGCTGGCTCCAGGCATTGCAATCAGGATGTCCACCACCGGGACCTTGATTTGAGGCTCTTCCTCGCGCGGAAGCAGCACGATCGCCAAGAGGCCGACCAGCACGGAGCCGACGATCAGGAGCGGTGTGAGCATGGATCCCGCGAAGGTTCGCGCGATCACGCCCGCGATGCCGAGACGAGACGCGCCGTTCACGGGACCTGCTCCACCTGCGACTGGACCTGTTCCTGTGCCTCGACGCGCTGTCCGTCGGCGAGCTCCGCGCCGGCGGACAACGCCACTGCTTCGCCGCCAGAGAGGCCCGCGAAGATCTCCGCGCGGCCCTCGTGTTCGCGCCCGAGTCGGACGAGCCGCAGACGGGCAACACCAGAATCGACGACGAACACGGTCTCCAGCTGGCCGCGACGAGCCACTGCTGCCGCGGGCACGGTGACTGCGAACGATTTGCCGGTCGTGAACGACGCGCGACCGAACTCACCGGAGCGCACGGTCGCAGCTGTGTTTGGTAGGTCGATCTTCACCAGCCGCGTTCGAGTCGCGTCGTCTGCCGCGGGCTGGATCTCGGTGATTGTTCCTGTCAGCTCGTGCTCGAGTTCGGCGAGCCGCACGGGCACTCGAGCACCAGCGCGCAGATCGCGCCCAGCGGACTCCGGGACGCGCGCTTCGAAGCGGAATTTCCCTTGTCCTTCGAGGACCAGCAGTCGTTGCCCGGGCAGAGCGGTGTCGCCGGTGTTGACCAGCTTGGCCGTGATCACGCCGCTGAACGGCGCGCGCAGGGTCGTCCAATCGGCGATGCTCGCAGCCTCATTCTGGCTTGCCTGCGCGAAGTCCCACTGGCTGATCGCGGCGTCGTATTGAGCCCCCGAGATGACGCCATTGTCTTTCAGCGCCACACTGCGCTCGCGTTCGCGGTTCGCAAGTACGGAGCGTGCTCGCGCCTGCTCCAATCGAGCGTCTACCTCGCGCGCCGAGAGACGTACCAAAACTTCGCCAGCGCGAACCGAGGTGCCGATGCCTACGCGAACCTCGGTGATCGTACCGCTGAGCAGAGGAACGATAGTGGCTTCGCGTACGGCGCGCACGCTCCCCACGACCTCGGTGTGGGTCGCTTGCAGCGACCGTTCGGCCCGAACCACGGGAACGGCCCTGATCTCGGCGGGGGGAGCCGCGGGACGGTCCGGCACTGGCGCGCGCGCCGAGCCACAGGCGACCGAGAAGAGCGCCAGCAGCCCGAATACCGGGAGTGGGGGCACGCTGCGTCGGGCGATGCTGATGGAGGTTCTCGAAGGGGTGCGATCTGCTTGCATGCAGTTCGCCCTGAGCACGTCGCGTGCCGAGCCACGCGAGGCGCCTCGAGCCGCTGAACGCCAATCTTTTCCCCTAAATCATTGGAATGGGCGTGGCGCGACTTTTCGCGAATCGCGAGATCTCGTGACGGCGCGAACATGGCAGGATGGCCAGCGATGGGAGCCCAAGACCAGCCGCAGGACCCGCCGCAAGACCGTGACGAGCACGCGGTCCTGCGTACGATTTTGAAAGGGACTGCGAGCGAGACAGGACAGGCCTTCTTCCGGGCGTTGGTCGAGAACCTGTGTCGCGCGCTCGGGACGCATGGCGCTTGGGTGACGGAGTATTTGCCCGACATCGAACGTTTGCGAGCACTCGCGTTCCGGCTAGGCGATCAATGGATCGACGACTTCGAGTTCGTGATACCCGGGACGCCCTGCCAGGTTGCGGTCGAGGAGCGGCGATTGGTTCATTACCCCGATCGAATTGTCGAGCTGTTTCCGAACGAGACCGCGATGCGAAATGCGGGCGCGGTGAGTTACATGGGCATTCCGCTGTTGGATCTCGATGGCAGCGTGCTTGGCCACCTCGCGGTCATGGACCGCCGCCCGATGCCGGCGCGCCCCGAGAACGTCATGCTGTTCGAGATCTTCGCCGGCCGCGCCGCCGCCGAGCTGCGCCGTCTGCGCACGGAGCGCGACAAGCTCGAGGCCGAGCGGCGTGTCCGCTCGCTGACTGACGAAACGGAATATCTGCGGGCCGAGCTGCGCGACTTCGGGCGAGCGGGCGAAATCGCTGGGCGCAGCGAGAGCCTAGTGCAGGTGCTGCAGGACTTGCGGCAAGTGGCGACCACCAACACCACCGTCCTCGTTTTGGGAGAGACGGGGACGGGAAAGGAGCTCTTCGCGCGCGCGATTCACACAGCGAGCGAGCGGCGCAGCAAGCCGCTCGTGAAGGTCAATTGTGCTGCAATTCCTGCCACGCTCATCGAGAGCGAGTTCTTCGGCCACGAACGCGGAGCGTTTACCGGAGCCACGAGCAAGCGCGACGGGCGCTTCACCATGGCTGATGGCGGGACGCTCTTTCTCGACGAGGTTGGAGAGCTGCCGCTCGAGCTTCAGGGAAAACTGCTGCGCGTATTGCAGGAGGGCGAATTCGAGCCCGTTGGTAGCTCGCGCACGCGAAAGGTCGATGTGCGGATCGTGGCAGCCACCAACCGCGACCTCGCCCGCTCGATCAACGAAGGGAAGTTTCGCGAAGATCTGTACTATCGCTTGAGCGTCTTCCCCATCAATCTGCCACCGCTGCGCGAGCGCGGCGATGACGTCATCCTCTTGGCGGAGGAGTTCGCGCGCCAGTTCGCAACCCGCATGGGCCGGCGAATCGAGCCGATTTCCTCGGCTTTCGCGGCGCGGCTCAAGGCGTATGCTTGGCCTGGCAACGTGCGCGAGCTGCAGAATGTGATCGAACGCGCCGTGATCACGGCAAAAGATGGGCAGCTCAACCTCGATCGTGCTCTGCCCGCTGCATCCATGACCGAAATCGCGGCGACGCAGCAGGGTAGGGACGGAGACATTCTCACCATCGACGATCTGGCTCGGCTTGAACGCGAGAACATCGTTCGCGCTTTGGACCGGGCAGACTGGCAAGTGGCCGGCGATTCGGGCGCCGCGCGCTTGCTCGGCATGGCACCGTCGACACTTGCCTCGCGCATGAAGGCGCTGGGCGTCCGCCGCCAAAGCTAAGCGCACCCGTCGCGAGAACTCGTGTCGTCATGAGATCTCGCGAGTGCTCGAGGGCGTCGCTAGCTCGATAAGTGGCGCCTTTTTGGCGATTTCACGGGTTGGCACGGCTCCTGCGAAGGCAGCGATCGTGGTCGCGATTGCGGCTACCAAATCGAACCAGGAGCCATTCATGAATTCGACGTCTACCCCCGTCAACCTCGCTTCTCAGCCATTCGTCTCACCGCCACCGCTGAGCGATTCACTTCGCCGCAGCGAATATGCCGCGCCCGTCGAAGCCTCCAAGCGCGTGCGCTGGGACATCGATGGTGACGTATTCCGCGGGCGCAGCTTCGATTTATCGACCGCCTTTCTTCCCGAGGGGCTCACGCGCCTCGCTGATCTGACGTTCTTGAGCGCGAGCGATCGACGCTTCCTCAACCAGATCCAGGGTAGAACTTACGCGAACATCTTCGGCCTGGTCGAGCGCTACATCGGCGCAAAGATGCTGGAGCTCTCCCGTGACCATTGGTTTGGCGATCAAACCGCGCTCGAAGCGGTTGTCCGCTTCTCCGACGAAGAGCTCAAACACCAGGCGATGTTCCGTCGCATCGAGACGATGCTCGCGCCCGCAATGCCCCCTGGTTACGGCCTGATCCCGAATCCGAATGACGTCGCCGGGTTCGTTCTCGGCAAATCGACGTGGGCGGTGTTGGCGCTCACCTGCCACATCGAACTCTTCACGCAGCTGCACTACCGCGCGAGCATCGCTCCGGATCCGGAACTGTCACCTCTTTACAAGGATATCTTTCTCTTTCATTGGAAAGAGGAATCGCAGCACGCGATCATCGACGAACTCGAGTGGCTCCGCGCAGATGCCGGATTGACGCTCGTGGAGCGCGATTCTGCCGTCGACGACTTCATCGCTCTCGTCGGCGGAGTGGATGGCATCCTTCAAGCGCAGGCGCTCGCGGACGTTGACTACTTCGTCAGCGCCGCTGCGGGCCGCTTCGACGCCAGCGAAACCCAGCGACTCCGCACGGCCGTGCTCAAAGCGTATCGTTACCAATACATCCTGTCGGGTGCCGAGCATCCGCGCTTCCTCAAACTGCTCGGTCGGCTCCTCAACGAGCAGCAGATCACGCGAATCAACACGGCACTCGCGGGGCTCCGCGCCTGACCCTCGTGCACGTTTCAACCGATGAAAGGACGACCATGAATCCGAATCAAGCGCTTTGGGAAAAGGGAGACTTCACCCGCATCGCCGAAACGATGCGGGAAAGCGGCGCAGAGCTCGTGCAGAAGCTCGGCATCACGCG
Organism: Polyangiaceae bacterium; assembly: GCA_035634635.1. Taxonomy (GTDB): domain Bacteria; phylum Myxococcota_A; class Polyangia; order Polyangiales; family Polyangiaceae; genus PMG-095. Next base: position 234,139 of record DASQCO010000015.1, on the reverse strand, counting down.
CGGCCTCAACATGCTCGATCTTGGCTGCGGTGACGGCACGACCGCGCTCCCCGCCGCCGAGCGCGGCGCGCGCGTGCTGGGCATCGACATCGCGCGGAACCTCGTCGACGCTGGAAATCGGCGAGCGAGCGAGCGAGGCATCGCGAGCTGCCGCTTCCGTCAGGGTGACGCGACCAATCTCGAGGGCATCGAAGACCGCTCGTTCGATCTCGTGCTCAGCATCTTTGGCGCCATGTTCGCGCCAAAGCCGCTCGACACGGCTCGCGAGATGGTCCGCGTGACCCGCCGCGGAGGACGAATCGTGATGGGAAATTGGATCCCCAAAGACCCGACGCTGGTCGCGCGCGTCTTCGAGATCAGCGGGACTTATTTGCCGCCGCCACCCGAGGGCTTCGTGAGCCCGATGCGCTGGGGTGTCGAACGCGACGTGCTCGAGCGCTTCTCCGCCGCCGGCGTGCCGACAGAGAACATCAAGTGCGAACGCGACACGTTCACGTTCAACTTCAATGGCTCACCCGCCGCATTCGTGTCCCTGTTCCGGTACTACTACGGCCCGACCATGAACGCCTTCGAAGCTGCGGAGAAAAGCGGCAACGCTGACGCGCTCAGCGCGGAGCTCGAGACCTTGTTCATTGCGCACAACCGCAGTAAGCGTGCCGATCTCAGCTCGATCCCTGCAACGTTCCTGCGCGTCACCGTTACGCTTTGATGGGATCGCACCCCCCGGCGCCCTGGCGCTCCGGGGGCGCTTTGGCGGAGTATCCATTGAGTGGTAATGGATACTCCGCCCCGTAGGGTCTAATTGTGAAACCACGCCGCACTCCCTCATCGGTCGCACTGTGGCGCCGTCAGTCACTCGAGATCATGTCCTCAGAGGACGTTGCGAGTCGGCGGGTTGGTCCCGAACCGCCTGCCGAGTGGGCGCGTCACGTCCGCCGCCTCATGAGAGCGTCGCGGAGCCCAGTCGAAGGCCCCTCTTGGTGGACGCCGCTCAAGGCCTACTTCGGCAATTTCGAAACCCGCACGGATCCCCGTGGCTACTTTTGGGACGGAATGCAGCGGCTTGGTCCGCACGATCGTCCGCTCGTGTTCTTTCAGTTGACGCTCGCGGGCTGGGGCAACTTCGAGATCTATGGTCGTCCGCCGCAGCGGCAAACGCCGGGCAGCGCATTCTTTGCCGTGATCCCTTCACGACACCGCTACTACCTCCCAGAAGGCTCACCCGGGTGGACTTTCGCGTGGATCGGTATTTATCACCCGTACATTTTGCGTCGCATCGCAAAGCTCGTTGAGGGCAGCGGCCCTGTTCTGTCACTCTCGCCCTCGAACCCGCTCACGACCGCAGCGCTGCGCCTCGTGCAGGGCGCGTTCGAAAAAGGTTTTCGCGATCACTTGGAGGTCGAGCTCGCCTTGTTCGAATTCCTGACCGTGTACGAACGCTTGACCGAACAGATGAGCGATCCTGGGGACGAACGCCGCACGCTGCTCGACTGGGTGCGCGAGCTAGTGCTCGCCTCGCCCAAGAGTCCATTGGACGTCGGCGTGGTCGCAGCAAAGCGGGGCATGAGCCGCAGCCATTTCAGCCACTATTTTCAGTCACGCACCGGCCGCACTCCCGCGCGCTTCATGATGGAGGTTCGTGTCCAGGAAGCTGCTCGCCAACTCCTGACCTCGCAGCGCTCTCTGAAAGAGATCGCGAGCGCCTGGGGCTTTGCCAACGTGAATCACTTTGGCAAAACATTTCAGCGCTATCAACAAATGAGCCCCGGGTCTTACCGCCGCTCCTTTGGCGGTTAACCAAGTTTCCTTTGCAGCAATCGGGTCGACGCCTCGGCGAGACTCTCGAGCGTGAACTCGTGAAGTCCCGCAGGTTGTTTTTCTCCAGTCACAATTAGGCTGTGACACCCGGCGGCGTCGCCGATGAATTCGCAAATGCGTGCCTGCCACCGGGCGCGCACACGCTGTCACATTCAGACCCAAGCGCGTTTTTCGCGAGCAGACAGAAATCGGTCGAGCTACGAGATGTGAAGGTCAATGAAAGCTCGTCGCAACGCCCTGTCGACTCTCGGGATGAGCGGAGCCATGGCTTCGCTGCTGCTCATCGCCTTTGGCTGTTCCAGCGCTGAGGCTCCGAGGAACGCATCTCCTATGGGTGGGGTTGGCGGCCATGTCGCTGCTGCTGCGGGATCATCTCCAAGCTCGGCCAGCGGTGGCCGAAGTCAAACCGTGGCGGCTGGTGGCACGGCTGGCATTTCTAGCGCGAGCGGCGGGTTCGGTGGTGTTGGTGGCGGCGAAGCCGCCGGAGCTGGTTCCGGTGGCGCGGGTACCAGCGATGGTGGGCAGGGACCTAGCGGAGGAGCGACCGGCTCAGCCGGTGGAATGGCGGGGAGCGCGGGCGCGTCGGGGAGTGCGGGCGCGTCGGGGAGCGCAGGAGGTCCTGCGCACTCGGGTCCCCCAATGGGATGGGCGTCTTGGAACACCTTTGCGGCCAAGATCAACTACACGGTCATCAAGGGCCAGGCTGACGCGATGGTGTCGAGCGGGCTCAAGGCGGTCGGCTACCAATTCGTCAACATTGACGAGGGCTGGTGGCAAGGCACGCGCGACACCGCTGGCAACATCACCGTCGATCAGTCTGACTGGCCCGGAGGAATGAAGGCGATCGCCGACTACATCCACGGCCTCGGGTTGAAAGCAGGGATCTACACCGACGCAGGCAAGGACGGTTGCGGCTACTACTTTCCGACCGGGCGCCCCGCGGCTCCGGGTTCAGGCAGCGAAGGCCACTACGAGCAAGACTTTCTCGCGTTTTCGCAGTGGGGATTCGATTTCGTCAAAGTAGATTGGTGCGGCGGGGACAAAGAAGGCTTGGACGCGCAGACCGCGTACCAGGCAATTGCGAGCGCGATCGCCAAGGCCACGAAGCAAACGGGTCGAGAACTTACGCTGTCGGTTTGCAACTGGGGCAAACAAAACCCATGGAATTGGGCCCCCAGCATTTCGACCATGTGGCGGACGAGTGCCGACATCATCTACTACGGCGATTCCGCAGACATGGCTCGAGTGTTCGGCAACTTCGACTCGGCACAACACGCGATGGCGCAGAGCCCAGGGCACTACAACGATCCGGACATGCTGATCGTCGGCATGTCCGGATTCTCGACTGCGCAAAACCGGACGCACCTCGCGCTCTGGGCAATTGCGGGCGCGCCCCTTCTCGCGGGCAACAATCTGGCAACCATGAACGCGGAAACCAAGAGCGTGCTCAGTAGCCCCGAGGTCATCGCGATCGACCAAGACCCCCTCGCGAAGCAAGGGGTCAAGGTTTCGGACGGGCAAGGCAAGCAGGTGTACAGCAAGGTGCTATCGGGTACCGCTCGCCGAGCGGTCCTGCTGCTCAACCGTTCGACGTCGGCGGCGAATATCGCGGTTCGCTTCGCAGACATCGACCTTGGCTCGAGCGCGACAGTGCGTGATATCTGGGCCGCCCGCGATTTGGGACGCCAAACGACGAGCTACTCCGCCAATGTGGCCGCTCAGGACTCCGTGCTCTTGCTCGTCACCGGCGAGTAGTCATTTCACGCTCGCAAACACGCGATCCCAGCCCGCCAGCCGCGCTATAAAGCGCCATGGCGTCAGTTCAAACAGCGCGGGCCGATGAATAAGGCGGATTGGTCCTTGCTCGGCACGATGTTGGCCGGCTTCTTCGCGATCATGAATCCGATCGCCAACATTCCCATCTTCTTGGGGCTGACGGAAGGTTATGGGGTCGAAGCTCGGCGGCGCGTGGCGCTGCGGTCGACGTTGATTGCGTTCTGTACCGTTGCAGTGTTCACGCTGCTCGGACAGCTGATCTTTTCGATGTTTGGGATCACCATCGCGGCGTTTCGTATCGCGGGTGGCGTGATCATTTTTCTCATCGGCTATCAGATGCTGCAGGGTGAGATCTCTCCGACGCATCGGACGCGGCGCGTACGAGACGCGAGCAGCGAGGCAGGTGGCGTGAGCTCGCGTCCTTCCGGCATTGACGACGAGGGCATGCTATCGGTCGCGATTTCACCGCTGGGCGTGCCGCTGCTAGCGGGACCCGGGACGATCGTCACCGCGATCGGTTTCTCCGCAGGTCATTGGCGCCACGCATTGATGAGTCTGATCGCTTTCGCTCTCTTATGCGGGACGACCTGGTTCGGCTTCGTGGCAGGCGAGCGGTCGGTCCGCTACTTGGGTACGTCGTTTTTGACCGTCATCACGCGCTTGATGGGTTTGATTTTGGCCGTCGTTGGCACGGAGATGTTTTTGGAAGGGCTGCGGGGCGCGTTTCCGTCGTTGCGGTGAGGTTTGGTGTCGACAGGCGAGCAGAGCACGGCCGAGTCACCCCAACTTCCGCACGCCAAGCTCCTTCACCGCCTCGACAAATAACCGCAACGGCGCCGACTTCCGCGCAACGCTCGGAAAATAGATAAAGAACCCCGGCACCGTCGGCGCATATCGTTCCAATACAATTCTCAGCTTTCCACTTCGCAGCTGCTCCCGCACGTGCGGCTCGAATGCATAACTCAGACCCACGCCTTGCTCTGCGAGCGAGGCATTCAAGCGCGAGTCACTCGTGACAATTCCTCCGCGCACTGGCACGCGCCAGTTCCGGCGACCGCGCTCGAGCTCCCAGGCGTACAGTGCTCTCGTCGTTTGCGAGCGAAACGTGATGCATTCGTGGCGCAGCAGATCTTCGGGTCGCTCAGGCGTGCCGCGTTGCGCGAAGTAGCGAGGCGCACCGACGACGACGAATCGAAAAGCGTCGGTAACACGCACTTGGACCATATCGCGTTCGATCGATTCGCTCAGTCGGACCCCGGCGTCGTATCCCTCGGCCACGATGTCGACCAAGCGCTCCTCGAGCACGAGCTCAACCTCGATGCGCGGATGGCGCGCCCGAAAAGCGGGTAGTACGGGATCGATTACGAAGGGCACTGCCGCGCGAGGCACCGAGAGCCGCAGGCGTCCGAGCGTTTCGCCGGGGCGCGCGGAGACTTCGGCGAGCGCGGCCGCGACTTGCCCGAGTGACGGCCCTGCTCCTTCGATGAGTTTGCGGCCAGCGTCGGTAGGCGACACGCTGCGCGTTGTGCGGGCGAGCAATACGACCTTCAGCTGTTCCTCGAGCTGGCGCACCGACTGACTCACAGCGGAGCGCGTGACTCCGAGTTCGCGCGCGGCCCCGCTGAAGCTGTGGTGGCGAGCCACTGCTAGAAATGCCTGCAATTGAGGGAACGGCAGCGGCGCCATATCGCAAATGCGCCGCACTCGCGCGCGATTGTCAAGTACAGCTAAACAGGGCGTCATCGACACGCCGACTACTGCTCCCAGGCGAGTGGGCGCATGCTGTTGCACGTGAGAGAGGAGAACGACCATGAATAAGCGCACGTTGGGAAACAATCTGCAGGTATCGGCCATCGGTTATGGGGCGATGGGTCTCTCGTTTGGCTACGGTCCACCCACTGACAAGGCACAGGCGATTGCGGTGATTCGCGCGGCCGTCGAACGCGGCGTGACGTTCTTCGACACGGCGCAGGTGTATGGGCCGTTCAAGAACGAAGAGGTAGTGGGGGAGGCCCTCGAGCCCTTCCGCGGACAGGTCGTGATTGCGACCAAGTTTGGCTGGAATATCGATCCAGAGTCTGGTCAGCATCTCGGGGGGGTGAACAGTCGCCCAGAGCTCATTCGTCGCCTCACCGAGGGCTCGCTGAAGCGTCTGCGAGTGGAGGCGATCGACCTCTATTATCAACACCGCGTCGATCCGAACGTGCCCATGGAAGAAGTCGCCGGCACGGTGAAGGACCTGATTGCCGAAGGCAAAGTGAAGCACTTCGGCATGTCGGAGGCCGGCGTTCAGAACATTCGCCGTGCTCACGCGGTCCTGCCGGTCACGGCATTGCAGAGCGAGTATTCGCTCTGGTGGCGAGAACCCGAACAGCAGATCTTGCCGACACTCGCCGAACTCGGGATTGGCTTCGTCCCATTCAGCCCGCTCGGAAAAGGGTTTCTCACAGGGAAAATTGACGAAAGCACCGAGCTCGACGCTGGAGACTTCCGCAATACGGTGCCGCGCTTCTCGTCGGAGAACCGGCAGGCCAACGCCGCCATCGTCGAACTCGTGAAGCGCATTGCCGCGCGTAAGAAGTCCACGCCAGCGCAGGTGGCGCTCGCGTGGATCTTGGCGCAAGCACCGTGGATGGTGCCGATCCCCGGGACGACGAAAGCGTCGCGCCTCGAAGAGAATCTGGGCGCGGCGGACATCGAACTCACCAAAGAGGATCTGCGCGAAATCGCTGACGCCTGCGCGCGCATCGAGATTCGCGGAGAGCGCTACAGCGCCGCCAATCAAGCGATGATCGACCGTTGACGAGTTTCGAACACGCGGCTAGCCGGCGAGCCAAAGTCGTGGGCGTTCTGTTGAAGAAGGATTAAGAACCAACGCGACTAGGGCCAGCAACTGGTCGCGGAGCACGCGCGTTAGCGCTCGTCAGTAGCTCCTGCGCTCATGAACAAGGAGGTCCGCTCTCGATCCTGATGCGTCCATTCGCCGTAGGACTATGCTGGGGAAGTGTCCTCGGTCGGGGATTTTGACCTGCGTCGGACAACCGGGTGGAGATGAAAGAATGACGTCACAAGTCTTCGAGGTTCCAAATTCGGGAAGCAGCACGCTACTCACATTCATGTTGCTCGCGCCGCTGGTCTTATTGGCCGTTCTGGCGATCGTGCTTTGGCCGCGGCCGCTGCAAGTCGAGGTCACGTCGAACGAGCTGAAGATCCGTGGCAGCATTTACGGTCGCACGCTAGCGCGCGCGGATCTCGTGCTCGATGCCGCGCGCGGGGTCGATCTGAGTCGTGAGCCCTCGCTGCTCCCGGTGCGGCGGAGCAACGGGATCGGTCTCGCCAATTACCAGGTGGGCTGGTTTCGTTTGAAGGACGGTGAGCGCGCGCTGTGCTTTCTGACTCGCAAGGACTCCGTTCTCTACCTGCCGACGAGGCAGAAATTCGCCTTGCTGCTGAGCCTCTCCGCTCCAGAACAGCTGTTGGAGGCGCTGCGGAAGTGAACCGCCGCGTCTCGCTCGGGCCAGGATTCGCGGGCGCTTAGCTCGGTTCCCCTCGTCTGCGGATTGGAATATCGATGCGAGTGGGGGGCTCACTCTTTGCGGCGCGGATTCGGTCCGACACCACGTCTTTGAACTCACTGCTCGTAAATGGCTTTTCCAGTTTGAGGTTGCCAACGTCGCTCAGGTACTCGGCCGCCACCGGGCCGAACGCGCCGCCAGTGATGAACACGAGTCGCGCGGCAAGCGCCGGATCGTGCACGACCAACCAGTGATGAACATCCATCCCTGTCACTTTGGGCATCATCAAATCGCACAAGATCAGGTCGAACGAGCGGTCATGCTGCAAGATGGCGAGCGCCTCGTCACCCGAAGAGGCGCTCACCACTTCATGAGCAATGAGCAAGCGCTCCATCACGAGTCGCAGCGGCGCTTCGTCGTCGACAATCAAGACTCGCCCGCGCATGTTCGCTAGCAGCGATTCAGGCAGATGCTGCGTCGATCGTAGCTCTGCGGCTTCGCTCCAGACTGGCAACCGAACGACGAAGCGCGTGCCCTTGTTCAGCTCGCTCTCCACTCGAATATCACCGCCGAACTCGTCGATGATGTCGCGACAGATCGAAAGCCCCAGGCCTGAGCCAGTACCGATACGTTTGGTACTGAAGAAAGGATCGAAAATGCGCGTCAAATTCTCTGGCTTGATGCCGGCGCCTGTATCCTCGACTGCCACGCAAACACTGCCCTCTTCGCTCCAAGTACGAACCGTGATCGCGCGGGTCTCGCTCTCGGCTACCGCGTGTGAAGCGTTGATCAGCAAGTTGAGGAAGACCTGCGAGAGCTTCCCCTCGGATGCCCAAACCAGCGGGATTGGTTCGAAGGTAAGTGTCAGCGAGGAGTGGAGTCGAAGCTCGTTGGACGACATGGCCACTGCACTCTCGATGGCACGTTGAAGATCGAGTTTGCACAAGTCGGACGTATCGACGCGAGCGAATGTACTCAGCGCTTTCGAAATTCGTGCGATCCGTAGCGCGCCGTCGAGCGCGTCACGAGCTCGTTCGCTCGCGCCTTGCAACGCGCTCGGTTCGAGCAATGCGGAGTCTTCTCCGACGATCTCGTCGTATACTGCGTCGTCGACCAAGCGTCGCAACCCAGCCCTGCAGCGGGCGCTCACGATCGCGAGCCTCGGCAGCAGCTGAGCTAGGTCGTCAACGTTGGCGAGCACGTAAGCCAAGGGGTTATTGATCTCGTGGCCCATGCTGGCAGCTAAAAGGCCCATGCTCGCCAGGCGCTCGGTCTGCGCCGTGGCAGCGCGCCGCTTTCGTTCTTCGGTCTGATCGCGGACCGTGGCCTGCAGGAGAAATCTGCTGCCAGACTCGATGCGCGCCAGAACCACCGTCGCGGCAAACTCCTCGGTTGGCCTTCGCTGGAACGTCCACTCGAACGAGGCCGAACCGTTTCGCAGCGCAGCGCCAAACAATGCTTCCATCCGCGTTTGCGAGTAGCTGTTGTCGGGTTGTCGCTCCGGCGAGCACTGACGAATGGAACGCGACAGCAACTCCTGTTCGTCCCGCGCGCCGAACATGCCGATACTGGCCGCGTTGCAGGCGCAAAATGTCCAATTCGGGGGCGTGAGCGTGAAGAAGGCATCCGGCGTACTCTGAAGCAGCAATCGATGATGTGCCTCGCTAGCTTGTAGCGTTCCCTCGGCGCGCTTGCGTTCCGTGATATCGACCAGCACCGTGCGACTGACTCGGTCGCGACCGTCGCCCTGCGCTGTCCGGGCTTCGAGTCGCACCCAAAACGACTTGCCGTCGATGTCATGCAGCCGCAGTTCGCAGTTGCGCGGCGCACCACTCGCGAAGAGTTCGCGGTGGTGCATGTAGTACACGTCTTGATCCGCCGGCAGCACGAAGTGGGTCCACGACTGCTTGAGGATCTCGCTCCTGGTCACGCCGAGCAGGCCTGTCGCCGTCAAGTTTGCCTCGAGAACGATGCCGCCCTCATCAATCGTCAGGTAACCGACGGGCGCGAGGTCATAGAGCTCGAAGTAACGCGCACGCGTCCGCTCCAATAGCTCTTGGGACGAGCGCAGCTCTTCGTTCTGCAGCTCGAGCTCGATATGATGCACTCGCAGATCATGGAGGAGCGCGCGCGCTTCTTCCACCGACAAGCGACTGACGTTCTCTGGGATGAGCGCGTTTCGCTCTCGCGCTTCCGCGAACGCCCGCAGCCGCAAGCGCTGCGCCGTGTCCGCATCGCTGCCGAGAAGCGCGTCAGATTGCCTGATTTCCGGAGTATCAAGCTTCTCGACCATCTGCGTCCCCCTTGGTTTCGCGCTCGATCGTGGATACGGCGTACACTTGGCCGAACTCGTTCAAAAGCGCTGTTGCAATCAGCGAAATCGCAATCACTCTCCCGTCCTTGGTTAGCCGTGCGGTGCGGTATGGCTCCAGCACTTCTGCGCGTACCAGGCGCGCGATCACTGCGAGCGCGGCTTCGCGTTGACCCTCCGGAAACAGGCGCTGAATGTTCATGCCCAGGGCTTCCGCTTCGGAATAGCCGTAGCGTCTGACCGCGGTCTGATTCCAGGCCAAGATTCGGCCGTCGAGGGCTTGCACGGTAACGGCATCGCCGGCGTCGCGCATGACCGCCGCCATCCGGCGCAACGATTCGTGCTCGAGCAATACGGTTTGTGCGCGTCGTTGCTCGGTCACCTCCATGAAGGTGATCACGGCGCCCTCAATCACGTTCTCCAGCGTTCGGTAAGGTCGGATGCGAAGCAGATGCCAGGCGCCCGCGTGCGTTTGGACCTCGACCTCCTTGGGCGTGAGCGTGTCGAGCACGTCCTGCACGTCCAAGACCAAGCGGTCATACCCTTGCAGGTTGTTGACGATGTGCGAAAGCGGTCGCCCGATGTCGCTACGGATCAGGTTGATCAGTTGCGTGACCGCGGGGGTGAAGCGCTGAATGCACAGCTGATGGTCGACGAACACCGTGCCTACACCGGTACCCGCGAGCAAATTGTTCATGTCGTTGTTGGCGCGCGAAAGGTCGCCGACTTTGGCTTGCAGTTCGGAGTTTACGGTCGCAAGCTCCTCGTTGACCGATTGCAGCTCCTCCTTCGAGGTCTCGAGCTCTTCGTTGGTCGACTGCAGTTCCTCATTGGTGGATTGCAGCTCCTCGTTGGATGAGCGGAGCTCTTCGTTGGCAGTTTGCATCGCTTCGTGCGTGCTGAGCAGGTGGTCGTCTTTGGCCCGCAGCTCTTGTGTCAATCGAGCGATCTGTCGCTCCGCGTCGCTGCTCGGCGCCGTCGTAGCCGCGTCGTCTGTGCGGGGAGCAAGCTCCGAATGCGCGAGGAACGACACCAGAAATAGCCTGGAAGCGTCCGCGCTCGGTTTGTCGGGAACGACCGGTTCGACGCTGAGGTCGATGGTCGTAAAGTCGCCATTGGTCTTGACTCGCACGTTGGTGCACGTGATGCGCTCGTTCTGCACGGCTGCCCGCCGCAGGGCGCTGGCCAAGTCTTGTCGTAGGCCTTGGCGCGCCATCTTGAGGATGCTCAGGTCCGCCTCGCCTGACGACGGCTCCAGGAACTTGCCCGCTTGACCGTGCAGGTAAAGCAGATCCCCGTGTTCATTCACGAGCGCCGCGGTTGGCGCGCGTAACAGGAGCGCGTGCTCGATCAGTCCGCGAAGCGGCGGGCCGCTCGTTCTCGCGGTCTGTCGCGCATGACTCGAGCTGGCTGATGTCTCGCTCGTGCGCGGCAAAAACTTTCCGAACGAAGATGGCTTGAACGCGCGGTTGTCTCCCTGCCACTGATAGAGCTTCGCCTTTCGTCCCACAGGCGAAAAGAGCTCTGCAAAGTCGCCGATGGTCTCGGAGGAGCCGAGCAAAAGCAGCCCGGCCGGGTTCAGCGCGTAGTGAAAAAGCGGGATCAGCTTGCGCTGCAGCTCCGGCCCCATGTAGATCAAAAGATTGCGGCAACTGACCAAATCGAGCCTGGAAAATGGGGGATCCTTGATTACGTCGTGCTCCGAGAACACCAGTAAATCGCGAATGTTCTTGTGAATTCGGTATCCGCCGTCCTCCACGGAGAAGAAGCGCGCCAATCGTTCGGGCGAAACGTCGCTGGCAATACTGGCCGGATACAATGCGGCACGCGCGGTATCAATCGCGCGCGCGTCGATGTCCGTCGCGAAGACTTGAACCTTGAAGGTTTTCTTCAGGGCGTCCATCTGCTCTCGGAGTAGGATTGCCAGGGAGTACGCTTCCTCGCCCGTCGAGCAACCAGTCGTCCAAACTCGGAAGGGAGAGTCGGCAGCTTTTCCCATGAGCACCGACCCAAGTTGCTGCTGGAGCGTCTCGAACACTTCCTTGTCGCGGAAAAAGCTGGTCACTCCAATCAGCAGATCGCGAAACAGCGACTCGATTTCCTGCGGGGTCTCCTGCAGGTAGCGCAGATACTGATCGATCAGCTCGATCTGGTGCACGGCCATGCGTCGTTCCACACGCCGGCCAATGGTATTGGGCTTATATTGCGAGAAGTCGTGACCGGTGTGCGCACGGAGTAGTTCGAAGATCCTCTTGAGTACGTCGTCCGCCTTCGCAATCGGATCCGCGTTGCGAACGGCACGCTTGTTCAGGGCGTAGCCGGCGTAGGAGATGAGCTGCGCGGCCATTTCCGCGGGCGGCAAGGTGTAGTCGATGAGCCCCGTGCCGATCGCGCTGCGGGGCATTCCGTCATATTCGGTCGAGTCGGGGTTTTGCGCCATGGCCATGCCGCCCTCGGCCTTGATCGCGCGTACGCCTTGCGTGCCGTCACTGCCGGAGCCCGACAACACGACGCACATCGCGCGTTCTCGTAGGTCGTGTGCCAGCGAGCGAAAGAAGAAGTCGACCGATAGCCGCTGACCGCGCTGCGCAGTGGCCTCGAGTAGGTGCAGCGTGCCGTTGACCAACGCCATGTCGCGGTTGGGCGGAATGATGTAGGTGCAATTGGGCGATACCCGCATGCCGTCTTCGACTTCGAAGACTTGCATGCGCGTGTAGCGCTTGACGAGCTCGACCAAGAGACTCTCGTGGTCTGGCGCTAGGTGCTGCACCAAGACGAACGCCATGCCACTGTCCGAGTGTGCGGGCATGCCGGAAAAGAAGGCTTCGAAAGCCGCCAAGCCGCCGGCGGATGCACCGATACCGACGATCGGAAAGCGCGAATTCTGTGCCTCGCCCGGGGATTGCCGATGGGTCAGGTCCGTATCGTTCGACTCTTCGAGACTCATGGCTACGCTACACTTTCAGGCACAGAATGCAGTTTGCCTCAGCTGGTCGGTGCCGCGTCGCTTGCTGCACAGTGCGAGTCGATCATCGCGAACAGGGAAGGCAAGTCGATGGGCTTGGGCAAACAGGCCAGCCCCGGAGGCGTCACGTCAGGAGCCGATGTGGAGATGCAAACGGGCAACTCGGCCAGCCTCAGGTCGTCGCTCATCGCGCGCAGCAGTCCGAGGCCATCCATGCGAGGCATGAACAAGTCCAGCAAGACAAAGCAAACCGCGTCGGTTGCGCGCAAGAGCGATAGACCATCGATGCCGTCCGACGCGGTGAGCACTCGATAGCCTCGTCGCTCGAGGACGGTTTGAAGCAACTCACGCGTGTCGTCGTCGTCCTCCACCACGACCACGACACCCAGACAGGCGACAGTAGACATCACACCACCACCGGCTGTTTTGGTAGCGTCACGGTGAAGGTCGTGCCCAATTCCGCGCTCGATTGCACGACTGTCGTGCCGCTGTGAGCGGCAACGATCTGTTGGCAAATGAACAGTCCGAGACCGAGGCCCTGGGCTGCTGCGGCCTTGGCGTGCCGGGCACGCCGGAACGGATCGAACAAATAGGGCACGAGGTCTTCCGGAATGGGTATTCCGAAGTTGTGTACGCTGCAGGTGACCGCCAACTGCGTCGCCTCGACATTGATTGCCACCGCACGCTCCGTTCCGCCGTAGCTCACGGCATTGGCGATCAAGTTCGAAAAGACCTGAGCCATGCGATCCGTGTCCCAAAGCCCACGGGCGTCCCCCGTAGCGGTCATCTCGATTCGATGTTGCGGGTTGGCGGTCTTCAGCTCCTCGACCGCTTGCGTGCAGATCGCGCTCAGGTCGCAGGGCTCACGCAGGAGCGCGATACCGCCGCCCGAACGGGCGCGGGTGAAGTCCAGCAATTGCGTGATCATGCGTTCCATGCGCTTGGCGCTGCCGCCGAGCCGCGTGAGCAGCTTCTTCTCAGCTTCGGCTGCCGTCTCCATGAGCAGATGTTGCGCCATCAATACCGCATTGAGGGGGTTTCTCAGGTCATGCCCGAGAATGCCGATGAACAGCTCACGGAAACGCTCGCTCGAGTCGCGGTCGACGGCGATCGCAATTTGGTCGGCGATCGTGGCAATGGTTGTCCGCATGCCTTCGGACAGTTCGACGTTGGTGTACACCGCTATCACGCCGACTAGGCGCTGACCGACGATCAACGGGTAACCGGCAAAGGACACCAGGGCCTCGCGCGTGGCCCACTCCTGGTCGGCCACGCGCGGATCGCCGATCACGTTCTGGATCACGATCGGTTGCCGATTCTTTGCGATCAGTCCTGCTTTCCGCGACCCGATCGAGACGTGGACGTGCGGCCCGGCGCTGGGGACGTACACACCCGCGCTGGCGTGCAGCTCGAGCAGATCGCGCGTGGAATCGTAGGTCCAGATCCGGGCGGAGGCTGCGCCCATCGCTACCAGTGTGGTGCAGCACTGGGTCAGCTGGGCCGCTAGGGTCTCTTGCCTGACCAGCGCATGGCCGACTTGCTCGCCGAGTTCTGCGCGATTGCGCGCGTCGCATTCTCGCGTAACGTCGAACGCGAACAGCGAAACGCCGTCGACCGTTCCTTTTGCGTCTCGAGTGGGCACATAGACGTAGTTCAGACGGAGTTGATGCTCCGTGCCTGCTCGCGACACGCTGGCAGCGAGCTCGCTTGCCGACTCGGGCTTTCCGGAAGCCATCACTCGCCGTAGCACGTCGTCCAACCCCTGACCGCGCAGCTCTGGCAGCGCAGTGAGCAGCGGCTTACCCTCCACATCACTCGCTTTGGTCCGCCGCCAAAGCTCGAGGCAACGTGGGTTGGCGAATGCCACGACTAGGTCGCTGCCGCGGATCAGCGCAATCGCAGCCGGTGCGGCGTTGAACAGGCCCTCCATCAAACGCCGTGCGGCCTCTCGCTCATGCTCCACTTCGTCGCGTAGCGCGGCGATCTTCAACTGCGACGAAACACGCGCTAGCAAGTCACCAGCGGAAAACGGCTTGATCAAGTAGTCGTTTGCGCCGGCCTGCAACGCTTGCAATGTCGATTCTTCACCCGCCCGCGCCGACAACAAGAGCATTGGCAGATTCTGGGTCGCCGGGGCCGCGCGTAGCGTGCGCAATAGGCCGAAACCGTCGAGCCGCGGCATCATCACATCCGCTACGACCAAGGCTGGGCGCTCGCGAGCGATCGCCTCGAGCGCTGCGATGCCATCCTCGACTGCTTCGACTCGCCACTTCCGACTCAGTAGGCGAGTGACGTACTCACGCATGTCGGCATTGTCGTCTGCGAACAGCACGCGGTCTCGAGCGGCTACCGCAACTTGCTCTGGAGTCGCGGGAGGCACGCTGGAGCGAGTCGGACGGCGTACCGGGTCCCAACTACGCGCCTCTTCCACGAAGGCGGGCGCGTTCGACGTCACTTGGTCGACGCCTTCCCCCGAAACCAGCTGTTCCTTCGGCAGGTGCCCGGAGCCGCGCGGGATGCGAATGGTGAAGGTCGTTCCCGTGCCCACCGCGCTCTCAACCACGACCTCTCCTCGGTGCATGCGTGTGAGTTCGCGCACGAACGCAAGCCCGATGCCCGACCCTTCGTGAGTTCGCGACCGCACCCCCTCCACGCGATAGAAGCGCTCGAATAGGCGAGGTAAGTCCTGCGACGCGATGCCAACGCCGGTGTCTGCGACGTCGAGCGCGACGCATTCGCCTTCGACCCGCAAACGCACGCTGATTGAACCGGCGAATGTGAATTTGAAGGCATTGGACAGTAAATTCAGAACGATCTTCTCCCACATGTCGCGATCGACATAGACCGGCTCGGGGAGGGGCGGACAGTCCACGACCAAGTCGAGGCCGGCGCGCGCGATCGTTGCACGAAAGCTGGTCGCCAAGTCGCTCGTCGACGCAGCCAGGTCGGTGGCTTGGTAAGAGGCCTCGACGCGACCTGCTTCCATGCGCGAAAAGTCGAGTAAGGTATTTACCAACTTGAGCAGGCGCAACGCATTGCGCTGAACGACGTCGAGCCGTCCGCGTTGTGTCGTACCGGGAGTCGACTCTGCGCGCATGTCCTCGAGCGGTCCGAGCAACAGTGTGAGCGGCGTGCGAAACTCGTGGCTCACGTTGCTGAAGAACGCCGTCTTGGCGCGCTCGACCTCCGCCAGCCGCTTGGCACGTTGTCGCTCCTGTTGGTAGGCGCGCGCGTTTCGAATTGCCGCGGCCACGTGATCGGCGGCTAGGTCGAGGAACGTGCGATACTGGCTATCGAGCTCGCGATACGGGCTTACGCCCACCACCATTACGCCGTAGGCTTGCGACTGCTCTGGTGAGAACAGCGGTAGAATTACCACTTGGTCGGGGACTTGGGTCCACGCGCCGCGAGGCAAACCCATCCAGGCGACGCCGGCGACGACTGACGAAGTGCGACTTTCGAGCGCATTCCGCATGCCTTGGCGCAAGGCGCGATCCACGGGCCACACCGCGGTGCAGCCCTCCGCAAAGGTGATCGTTTCGGGCAGAGAGCCGTCGAGCAGCGCCTGATCGAACCCAGACGAGCCGGCAAGATCGGCGCGGTCGCCGCTGGTGTCCAGCAAGTACAGGAGAGCACAGGGAACGTCGCGATCGTTGCCGGCAAGGATGAGCGCGGCCTGTGCGCAGGCCCCCGCGCCCGTCGCAGCATTGCCAGCTTGGCGAGCGAGATCGCGAAGCGTGGCTAGCTGCCTGGCGGCATACACTTCTTCAGTGATCTCCGCGACCGTGCCGAGCACACCTCCGATGCCCGCCCCTAGCAACGATTCGTCTGGCACCGGGCTGTACGCGAACTTGAAATGGGTCTCTTCCAGGAACCCCCTGCGATTGACCAGCACCATCAGGTCGTCGCTGCCCGTCGCGGGTTGACCGCGAAGGGGTGCCTCGATCATCGGCCCGACCACGCCCCAAATGTCCGCCCAACACTCAGCCGCCGGCTGCGCTAAGGCTCGCGGGTGCTTGGTAGCGGGGATCGACCGAAAGGCGTCATTGTAGATTTGCACCAAGTCTGGTCCCCACCAGAGCACGAGCGGCGAGCGGTTCTTCAGCACCATACCCACCATCGTTCTCAACGCTGGTGACCAGTTGCCCACGCTGCCGAGCGAAGTCTTGGCCCAGTCGATTCGACTGAGCAAAAATCCCACTTCACCGCCCTCGGCAAACAGTGATTTGTCGTTACCTGGGCGAGACTCGAACTGACTCGACTCCGAGCTATTCACCCGCTGCGCGCTGGCGCGTGAGCCCCAGGTGTGGGGCTACACGCCGGCGGTGGTCGGTCGTGCTGGGATACATCAGGTACAGGGTGCCAGCTCGTCGAGCGGTAAACAAGTCAGCACGGTGCGAATACGAGTGTGACATTCCTGCCGCGCTGCCATCAATGGCAACTCAATCGCGCGCGTGGATCTCCCCGCCTGGGCTCAATGAATCTTCGCGCTCTGCTCACTCGGAGCCGGGGGCAGCAACAGAATCTCAATCCGGCGATTCTTCCGCCGTCCGTCCTCGTTTGCATTGCTCGCGGCCGGTCGGAATTCACCGAACCCCGCGGCGACCAAGCGAGAGCCTGGGATCTTGCCTTTTTCCTGTAAGAAGCGCACGACGTTCGTCGCGCGCGCCGAAGAGAGTTCCCAGTTGGTCGCGAAGCGCTCTTGGGTCTTGGCGCTGACGACGCGCGTGCTGTCGGTGTGGCCTGCGACTTGAATGCCGAAGGTGGGCAGTTCGAAGAGGCTGCGCGCGATCTGCTGGAGCACTGACTGGCCGCCTTCGCTGACTTCGGCTTGGCCTTTGTCGAAGAGAATGTCGTCCGTCATGTCGAGGACGAGTTCTTGGCCGCGCCGGCGGATGCGAATGTTGCCGCTGGTGATTTCGGGCGCGAGCTTCTGCGCGAGTTCGCCTTGCACCCGCTTCAACTCGGATTCGATTTTCTCTTTTTCAGCGACCGTTTGCTTGAGTTCACTCGCGACTTTATCGCACTCCTCATTGAGCTTGCTGAAACGCTCATCCTGCGCGGTGATGCTCTGTTTGAGTGCGCGCTCGCGCTCGCCCGCGTGGCTGAGATCGGCGTCTAAGTTGGCCCGCGCTTTGCGCAGGGGCAGATACAGGTAATAGACGAAGGCTCCGGCGGCACCCAGCATCAGGATGAAGAGCAGCCAACCGAGCCAACCACCGGAACGGCGCGGCCGCTCATCGCTGTCGAAAGAGTTCGAATCATCGCGGGTCATGCGACCTGCGAGCATGCCGTGTCCGAGCGGGCGACGTCCAGCTCATCGAGTGACGTTGAGTAAGCGCACCTCAGCGCACCCCGGGGCAATCCGTGCGCAAGAACGCGCGCGCTGCCCAAATCAGCGGGGCTTGGCCATGACGATCCCCGGTCTTGAACATCTTGTTCATGTAAAACTTCTGTCCGCCCTCGATGTCGTCGGTCTTCACTGGGCCGTCGTTGAAGGCGTCTCCGGTGCCGGGGCAGACTTGGTCCAATTGCCCGTTCATATTGGTGCGGTTTCCGAGGGCGAGAAAGGCGTTGCGAGCCGCGGTCGCGTACTTCGGATCTTTGAGCCAGCCATTCTTGACGCCCATGGTCAGTGCGTACGCGAACATTGCGGTGCACGACATCTCGGGCTTGAACGTGGTCGTGTATCCCAACACTTGATTCCAGGCGCCGGGATCGCCTGGGCTTTGGCTTTGGGTGAGTTGCACTTTCAGCAAGCCATCCATCAGTTTCGTGTATCCGGACATGATGTCGTCGCGATCCTTGCCCGGCGCCATCTCGAGCAAGAGCTCGGTTAGCCCTGCGGCCACCCAACCATTCGCGCGCCCCCAATAAACGTGAGTGTTCTGGGTGTGCCAGAACAGGCCATCGCTCTGTTGGAGGTACTTAAAGGTCGTCAGCATCATCTTGACGGCGCGATCGAGGTACTTGGGATCGTTGGTCGCGCGATACGCGAAGACCTGCAAGCCCGTGATCATGAACATGTCATCTGCCCACCAGCGCGCGTCTTTCGTGCTGCCGTCGGTGTTCGTCACCGACCACTGCTTGTCGGCGCGGGTGAGTCCCAGCGTCTTGGCGGCCATGTCTTGGTTCTCGAGAAAGACCTCGAAGGGAAGGTCGGCGAATGCCCGTTGGTCGACACCGGTGACGCCACCTCCGCCGCCGTCACCCCCTGGCGTTCCATTGGGAGGCAAGGGCATGCCGCTCGCCAGAAACTTGGCGTAGTCGCTGATCAGCTTCGCGTTGGTCGTGGCATCGCTCGCGGTCTTCGTAAATTGCAAGGCGCCGAAATAGGCGAACGCCCAGGCGTAGCCGTCACCCGCATTGCCGGTCCCCCCGTAGCCGTTCTGCGTTTGACTCAAAAAGTCCGTCACTGCGCCAGTGCCGATGTCGAGTGGCGCTTTGCCACTCGGCCAATTGTTGAACTCGGTGCTGGTTGGACACGTGGGCAACGTTCCACCTTGCGCAGTACCTCCGTTGCCGGTCGATGTTCCGCCGGCTGATGTTCCACCGACTGCGCTTCCACCGCTCGAGCTGCCGCCGGACGAGCTGCCACCGGTTGAGCTGCCGTTCATCCCGCCCGTGCCGGGACTCGACCCCCCCGTGCCGTTGACGGCAGATCCACCGCTCGAAGTCGCCCCGCCCGCGCTCGAGCCTCCGCTGTTCGCCTGACCACCGGTCGCCGGCGTTATGCGCGGCAAGTTGTTGCTGCAGCCCCAGAGTGACGCAAGCAGGACGGCGAAGATTGCGCGCGACGCGACACACGAGATCTGAACGCTCATCAGCTGTGACTCCAAGTGAAAGACTAGCGTATTCGCGGAAAGTACCCGACCGGTGAACGGATCGACCGTCGCCCGCCCCCGCGAGAGCAAGCTCTCACGATCGGTTGGCGCAGGCAAGTGCTCCTCGGATTGGAAACGAACAGTTGGGGCGATGGAGTTGCGGTTGCACGAACGCGATTCAGATCGTCCCTCGAAACGCGACGAGCGAGATCCGCCAGCTAGGAGGGCCCCCTCGAGCACTTTTCAGAATCGTCCTTGACGTCATCGAGGTGGCGACGAGCCGCGCGATTCGCGAGTGGCGTTTCGCGCGAGAGCAATTCCGCGTGGTCGTGAAGTGCCAGTCCTGGTCAAGGGCGAAGTTAACGGCCAGTGCCAATCTCGGTCTGGATGAGTGCATGTGGTCGCGTGCACCCGCCGCACAACAGTCTTCTGTTGGGGTGTGCTCCGACACTCGATATTTCCGTAACTGAGAATCTCGGGCGCTGGGCTCGCACACAAAGTCCGAGAAAATGTCACCGCATTTCCAGGGTGATGAAGTAGCCTGCGTCGCCGCCGTGCACGAAGCGCGGCGGTTTCTTTTGCAGTAGGAGATTAGAAAATATGGTGTCGAGATTGAGTCAATTGGGTGTGTCGTCATCAGGGGGCGGGTTTTCACGGACTCGCGCACTGGTTGCTTTGCAGGCTGTTTCGCTGTTCGCGCTCAGCGCGTGTGGATCTGCCGAAGAGGCGCGTACGGACTCGGTGAGTGCGGCAGTTTCGGGTGGGAATCAGGCTTCCCATCGCGGCGAGGACCTGTTCGAGACTGCGTTTCCAGGCACGAACGGGCGCTCGTGCGCGACCTGTCACGTGCGTGCGGATCACGAAGTGCTGAATCCGGCCCACGTGGCCGCGACACTCGCGTCGAATCCGGCCGATCCGCTGTTCAACCGCCTCGACGCGGACGATCCGACCGCCGCGGTGCCAACGTACGAGCACTTGAAGAAGGGCCTCGTGCGCGTGGTGCTGACTCTGCCCGCGAACATGGACACCATCGATCCCTTTGGCAACGTGAACACCCCGGCCGATCGCAAGATCGCAGTCTGGCGTGGGGTGCCGACGGTCGAGAACACTGCCATCACCGCGCCGTACCAATTCGACGGCCGCAAAGGCACTCTGCAAGAGCAAGCCCAGGCCGCGGTCACGGCGCACAGCGAGGGCGGCACTGTCGCGCCAGCGGATCTGGACGCGATTGCCGCGTTCCAGAAAGATCAATTCAGCTCGAACCGCGCGAAGTACGTGGCAACGAAGCTCGCGCAAGGCGTGCCTGTCACTCAAATCGAGCGACCGGAGCTGAAGATGGACGAGCTCACTCCCGCGCAACAACGCGGATTGGGCCTGTACAACGCTTCGTGCGAGCCGTGCCACGGCGGCGCGACGACCAATCGCATCGTCAACCGCAACGTGCACGACTTCGCCATCCCCGAGCTCAAGCCTGACGCGAGCGGCAACGTGCTGTTCGATACCTCGGTCACACCGCCCGTGCCGGTCCGCGCCAATCGGCCGAACGACGAGTTCCTGAACATCGGCATCGCGAACCTCACCGCCTTCGGGCAGTTCGGGTTCCCGGGCATCTTCACGACCAACGTGCCGATGCCTCAGTACCGCTTCCGCTTCTACACAGACGCGACGCGCACGGTTGCGACCGCCGATCTGCCGCCCGCTCCGGTGTTCGATCCCGTCACGTTCCAGCCGTTGCTGGATGAGCACGGCGCACCGATCGTTGGCCCGAACTTCCTGCCGCAGTTCTTCTCGACCGACCCGGGTCGCGCGGCCATCACCGGCGATCCCCACGACTTCGAGGCATTCGACATGCCCTCGCTGCGCGGCATTGCCAACACCGCTCCGTACTTCCACGACAACGCCGCCGAAACACTGCGTGACCTCGTGAACATCTACAGCCGCTTCATCATCCAATTCTTCCCGATGCTGAACCGCCCGCTGGTCAATCCGCCCGAGCCGAACAGCGCGTTCCCCGAGTCCTTCACGCCCCAAGAAAAAGACGACCTGATCGCGTTCCTGCAGATCCTCTGATCTCTGGTTCGAGAACAGCATAGATCCGCCCTCGCGGAGATCTTCTGGTCCCGCGAGGGCTTTTCTTTGTGAGACGCTCGAGAGAGATTGGGTTTGGGTAAGCGGGCCGAGCGCGTCGCAGTACGTCTCAAAGCTCGGAGCCGCACTTCGGGCTACGCGACGCACGTCGCGGACCGCGCCCGCTAACCAAAAAATCCTAGCGAAAAGGCCTCCTCCGAAGTGATCCTCGTCAATGCCGAATTTTGCTTCGGATCCGAAGCAAAATTTTCGACACCGAACCCTGGCCCAGATTAGCGGTCGCTTCGCGTCTCGATAGCGTAATCTCGACCCGTGTGGATGCGACGCGCTTGGAAGGTATTCGGATACGCTCTCGTGCTCGCCGTTGCATGCTCTCGCGGTCCGGCCAAGTCCGTCGGCGAATGTCGTGTCGCTGATGTCGGTGCTGAACGACCGTGGGACGAGGTGCGCGCGTTCGATCAGGACTTTGCCCGCCAAGAGCGCCTGGAGGCCAAGGAGAAATCCTTTCCGCGTTTCGATAATCCCGGAAATCCAAGTCTGGTCCCCAAGGCGGATCCGAAGGCGTGCGAGTGCGTCGCGAAGCTGCAAGCAAGTCGCTTCGAGCCGGCTCGGTATCAAGAAGTCATTGGGGAAGCCGGTCGCTGCCTTGGGGGCGCTGGTTCGGACCGACTGTGGCACAACCAAGGCTGCCTTCCGCTGTCACTGGGCCTTGACCCACGCAATCAGGAGCGCGTCGAACTGGAATTTATCTGCGGAGATCTGTGCCCGGACAATGGCAAGCTCCGGATCGCGTACCCGTCGAAAACCCATATGGAGTGCAAAGACATTGCCGGGCTGCCTGCTCAGGAGCCGCTGTTCCGAGAATACGATGGCTGCATCGTGGCACCCTTGCGTGACTCGAAGTGCAAATGACTCAACCGGTGGCAGCTTTGTGAGCCTTTTCGAGCCGGACGCGCGGATCCGAGCTGTGCCACGCTGGGCCACTTTTCGCGTTGAAGATCCAAGAAATTCGCGTGAAATGCGCTGGCACGCCGCCTGCTTTAGCGGGGCATGAGCTGTCGATCGCGGAGCGTGCCTCTGCTGTGGAGCGTCGTAGTTGTCGGGAGCATCGCGCTTGGAGCATGTGGGGGCGCGGCGCGCGTGGATGTTGCTTCGAACGCCGCGGGCGCGGCGGGCCAAGCGGCGAGTGCGGGCAGTGGCAACAGCTGTGCGAACATCGACTGCTTGGCCGTTGAATGTAAAAGCGACCAGATGCGCGTGCGACACTCTGGCGATTGTTGCGATACGTGCGTGACCGGCGATTCCGCTGCTGTCGGCGGCGCCTCGTCAGTGGGCGGTGCAGCTGGCGTTTTGGGGGCAGCCACGGCGGGTAGCGGTGGTCTCGACTGTGCCGGCGTGCCCTGCCCAGGAAGCGTATGCGGGCCAGACGAATTCTTTGAAACGGTGCCAGGCAGCTGCTGTTCTCAATGCAAGGCTCAGACGCCGGAATGTAAGAAAGGGCAAGCCGGTTACCAGCAACTGTTCACGGCGTTCATGCAGCAGGCTGGCGTCACGAGCTGCGTCACGGACGAGGACTGCACCGTGCTCCCGGGGCCTGGAAACTGCGCGTCTTCCTGCGGCGGAGGCCCATTCGTGAACGTCACGGCCGCGAGCGAATTCGAGGCCGAGCTAAGCAAATTGGACTGCTCCACGTGCAAATTGATCGCGCTGCCATGCCCACCGCCGTCGTTGTCGCGGCCGGCTTGCGTTGACGGAATGTGCGCACCGGCGCCTCTGCGGTGACGTGGTGAATTGCGTCGCCTCCGCCGGTTTGCGACTCTGGAACGTGCCGGCTGCTCTGACCGGCTGTCAGCCACCCTTGCGCAGCACGCCAAGGACCGGCGTTGTCAGCTGTTTGAAGAGCTTTTCGATTTCATCCGCTTGAAGGCCATTGCGCGTTTCGAGCCACCAAGTGAGCGTCTCGAGCAGCGCGCCGGCCACGTAGCGCGCCGTGGCCTCGAGCTGCGCGCCCTTCGGCGCAATCGCGCTCAGATCTTCGTGGACGAGCTGAATCAACATTTGGCGGAAGCGCTGTTGGACGGCGTGCCCGCTGTGCTTGCCCACCACCGCACGGAACAGGCGCCGTTGCTCGTTGGCATGTTCGATCACTCCGCGCACGAACTCGAGCGGGCGCGAGCTGGAGTCGACGGGTGCCGCTCTGCGCAGCTCCTTGCGCAGATCGTCCAGGCCGCCGACGAGCAGCTCTTCCTTGTCGGCGAAGTGGGTGTAAAAGGTCGACCGCCCGATGTTGGCGCGATCGCACACGTCTTGAACGCTGACCTGATCCCAGCCTCGCTCCACGAGCAGCTCGACCAGGGCGTCGCGCAGCGCGCGGCGAGTTCGCTGCACGCGGCGGTCGTCGGAGTTTGGAGGTTTTAGGCTCAGGATCCCCCCACTTCCTGGACAGATCGCCGGCAGGTGTCTGCAATTGAACAGAAGCCGTTTGGCTGTAGATTGCGCCTTCGCTGCGCGGTCTCCATGGTGGACACTATGTCCAGTAACGCGCATGGCGTCCACCTGATCGAGCTCCAAGGAGTCAGCAAGATTTACCCAGGCGCGGAAGGCGGGTTCCGCGCCCTCGAGGACATCGATCTCACGCTCCCCCCTGGCGAGCTCACCGCCGTCGTGGGCAAGTCGGGCAGCGGTAAGTCCACCTTGGTGAACCTGATTGCGGGGCTCGATCGACCCACGCGCGGCGCGGTCGTGGTTGGGGGCATTGCGGTGCACACGCTCGATGAGAGCAAGCTCGCGGCCTGGCGCGGTCGCCACGTGGGCGTCGTGTTTCAGTTCTTTCAACTATTGCCAACGCTGACCGTGGCCGAGAACGTGATGCTGCCGATGGACTTTTGCGGCACGTACCCCGCGGAGCAGGCCCGCGCACGCGCACATGAGCTGCTGGCTCGGGTCGGGATCGCCGATCAGGCGAACAAGCTGCCAGCGACGCTGTCGGGCGGCCAGCAGCAGCGCGCAGCCATCGCGCGGGCGCTCGCGAACGATCCTGCACTTTTGGTGGCCGACGAACCGACTGGCAACCTGGATTCGCGCACAGCGGACGCCGTTTTGCAGCTCTTGAGCGATCAGGCGCGCTCGGGCAAAACCGTCGTTGTCGTTACTCACGAGCGGGACGTGGCGCGACGTTTCGACCGGGTGATCGCGCTGGCCGACGGCCGCGTCGTGGGGCAATCGCTGAGCGAGCAGCGTGCCGCGGCGGTGCGGGCGTCATGAGCCCGCGCTGGCGAAAGGTCTTGCGCGATCTCTCGACCGAGCGCGGGCGAGCGCTGTTGATGGTCGCGGCAATCGCCATCAGCATCATGAGTGTCGGCACGGTGCTCGGCGCGTTCGCAATCATGACCCGCGAAGTGCCGCGCAACTACCTCGAAACGCGACCGGCATCGGCCGCGCTCGAGCTCCCGGCTGGAGTCGATCCGGCATTGGTCGACGAAGTGCGACAAAGCCCAGGGATCGCCGACGCCGAGGCAGGGGACATCGTGCTCTCGCGCGCCAAGGTCGGTGACGATTGGATCCCGCTGTTGTTGTTCGTCGTAGACGACTTTCGCGCGCTGCGTTTGAACTCGTTTTTTCATGAGAGCGGCGCTTGGCCGCCAGCCGAGGGGACGATGCTCGTCGAGCGCTCCGCCGTGGCTATGCTGAAGGCCAGCGAAGGCGGCAGCGTGTTGGTGAAGACTCCCCACGGTCGCGCGACAGCGGTGCCAATCACCGGGCTGGTTCACGACCCTGGCTTGGCACCGGCATGGCAAGAGCGTGAAGGCTACGGTTACATCACACGGGCCACGCTGGGGCGATTGGGTGAACAGTCCGTGCTCGGTGAGCTGCGCATCCTGCTCCGCGATGGCGCCGCAGATCGCGCCACCATCGAGGCGAAAGCAAACCAGCTCGCGCATGAACTCAGCGCGCGCGGCCATGCAGTGAAGCAGGTGCGTGTGCCGCCACCAGGTAAGCATCCGCACCAAAGCCAAATGATGGGCGTGCTCTTCCTGATGCTTTCGTTCAGCGCCTTGGCGCTGATTCTGAGCGCGACTTTGGTGGCCACGTCTATCGCCGCGTTGTTCGCGCGACAGGTGCGCGAGATCGGCGTGATGAAGACCATCGGTGCGCAGAGCGGCCAATTGGCGGCACTTTACGCTGCGATGGTCGCCGCTTTGGGCTTGGTTGCCGTCGTGGTCGCGCTTCCCGTCGGCGTCGTCGGTGCGCGCGGCCTCGCGCACATGTCTGCGAGTATGCTGAATCTCAGCCTCGCGAGCCTGGCGATCCCTGGTTGGGTGTTCGCGGTTCAGGTCGCTGCAGGCGTATTGGTCCCACTTGCCGCAGCGGCTGTGCCGATCGTGAAGGGCAGCAGGATTAGCGTGCGCGACGCGATCGATAGCCATGGTGCGAGTCATCCCGGGGAGGGAAGTCACTGGGCTTCGGCATTCGGCTCGATCATCAGAATGAGCCGCGTCACGTCGCTCGCGCTGCGCAACGCGTTTCGGCGACGTACGCGCGCCGTCCTGACGCTCGCCTTGCTGGCTGCTGGTGGGGCAATGTTCATGACTGCTCTCAATATCTCGCGCGGTTGGAGTCGCATCGTCGATCGGCTGTACGAGAATCGCAGCTATGATGTGGAGATCCGCCTGAACACCCCAGCTGCAGTCGCTGAACAACTGCGAAGCGTACCTGGAGTGCGCAGCGTGGAGCCTTGGGGTTATAGTCAGACTGCGCTGTGGCGTGCCGATCACGTCGATGTCGTGCGCACGTACCCGGATGGAAGTCACGGCAGCCTGACGCTCGCGGGTCCACCGCCGACCACCGATCTGGTTCATTTTCCGCTACTTGCTGGTCGCTGGCTCGCTGCGGATGACACGGACGCTGTGGTCATCAACCACATGGTCCTGAGTCAGGCGCCGGGTATTGTCGTTGGCGGCCTGATCACGCTCTCGCTCGCAGGGCGGCCCACGACCTGGCGTGTCGTCGGAATCGTCGAAGAAGTAGGCTCTGCGGGCGTGGCGTACGTCACGAGCGCAGCGTTTGAGCGCGCCGCCGGCTCCCCCGGGCAGACGCGCATGTTGCGCGTCGCGACCAACGCCGCCACGCCGGAGGCGCGCACCGAGATCATCCGAGCGCTCGAACGACGACTCGGTGAGGCGCAGGTCAGCGTCGAGTCCGTGATTCCGCTCGCTGTGTTGCGCACGGCAATGGGTGATCACGTGGTCGTGTTGATCCGCATGCTGCTGGCGATGGCTGCGCTGATGGTAACGGTGGGCATGCTGGGTCTTGCCTCGACCATGGGCACCCACGTGCTGGAACGAACGCGCGAAATCGGGGTCATGAAAACGATTGGCGCGACGCCAGGCCAGGTGGCTAAGCTCGTCCTCACCGAGGCCTTGCTGGTCGGCGTTGCCAGTTGGATTGCTGCGCTGGTGCTCGCCGTGCCGCTCACCGCGCTCGTGGGCAAAACCGTGGGTATGCTGGCGTTTCGTGTGCGCCTTCCGCTCGTCATCGACCCGTTCGCGGCACTGACCTGGCTGGGTCTAGCGGCCCTAGTTGCGGTTGCTGCCACGTTGCTCCCCGCGCGCCGCGCGTCACGGCTCACGGTGTGGGGCGCCCTGGGACACGTCTAGTTTCCGCCCGCACCCTCGGCGTCGTGAGCTATGTTCTCGGCGTGAACCCTCAGAACGACCAGCCGCCACGCCGAGCGCGCCACGACCCCGCTCGTGACCGCAACGGGCACGCACAACCCGCGAGGGTGAGCTCATGAGTTTTGGCGCGATCGTCTTACTCGCGCTGGGGCTCGCGATGGACGCGACCGCAGTCGCTGCGGCGCGCGGCCTCGCCGTGCCCGCGATTCGCCCGCGGCACGTGCTGTTGGTGGCCGTCTTTTTCGGAGGCTTTCAGGCGCTCATGCCGGTCATCGGCTGGCTTCTCGGCACGCGCATCGGTCCCCTGGTCGAGGCCTGGGATCACTGGATTGCGTTCGTTCTGCTGGGGTTCATCGGCGGAAAGATGATTTGGGAAGCCCGCGGTGCTGGCGAGGATGAGAGTGAGGACTCCGCCGTCGATCACTTCGCGCTACGGTCTATGTTCGTGCTCGCGGTCGCAACCAGCATCGATGCGCTCGCCGTAGGCATCACGCTGCCGATGCTGAATGCGCCGTTCGCGCTGTCTATCGTGACCATCGGCGTGGTCACGGCGCTCTTGAGCGTCGCCGGGCTCTACGCGGGGCGACGCTTCGGCTCGATGCTCGGCAAGCGGCTCGACTTTGCCGGGGGACTCGTGCTGATCTGTCTCGGCTTCAAGATCTTGTTCGATCACCTTCATTCATCGTAGCCGGCCAGGCAGCGGCGATCTCGTCGAGCTGCTGTGTCGGAGTGAAACGCTCCCAAAGAATGCCGTTCAGATCGACGCTTTGTGAGAATGATTCGGCAGTTGGATCTTCCCACCCCAAATGGCGTAAGCCAACCTGCTCGGGGAGCGCGCGTCTGATCGAAAAATTGACCTGTTCGGTGCGCCAAAGGGCGTATTCGCCGCGGATGTGAGCCACTGGAGCTGCTGCCAGTCGCTGCGAATATTCGGGGACCGAGGCGTCGGGATCGCGCACGCCGAGAGCGATGTGGATCTTCTTGGGCTGCGTCATGCGCTCTTCTCCTGCGGTGCATTCAGGTCGATCCACGTTTCCCGCGGCCAACGATCCATATCCGGTAGGTCTTCCCAGTGGCGTAGGTTGAACCAGAAGATACGACTGTCCTTGTCCTGGTCACGACACAGCACGACCTCTTTGTCGGTGCCAATCAACGTTGATGGGCGCGCACCGATCCAAGCGTAGCGGACGCACGACCAGTCGACGTGAACGTGGACGAGCGGCTCATCCGTGTCCGCCATTTCTACGTTCGCGTTCGCGTTGGGCGAGAAGGCGAGCAGCGTTTCCCGCTCATGGTTCTGCGCGTCCTCGGTTCCGGGCCACAGCTTGTCGAGCAGTTGGAAGCGACCGTGCGCGTTGACCGACGCGGCATCGTTTTCCGGTCGTTCTCGGAGCGACAGGATGAGTTGCGGGGCTCGCGCGATGCCCGCGAAGAAATTGCGCTGTGTTTCAGAAGCAGGATTTCGTTTAGGCATGGGGCACCTTTCTGGGTTTGCGCGAAGTCTTGGTCTGACGTGCCTTGGGCCCGCTTCGCGCTTTCGCGGGACGCTTTCGCGTGGGTTGCTTTGGCGGCGAGCAAAGCTGCAAAAGGGCGTGAAAAGTCCGTACGACGCTCGTCATGCGGGACGGGTCTTGATGGGCGCGCGAGAGCACGTAGCCCCCCTGAACCACGGCGATCGCCACATCAGCCAGGGCATCTGCATCGAGCCCCGCAGGCAAGGCGTCTTCGCGTTTCGCGTCGCGAGCCGCGTCAGCGAGCACCGCTTGGAGACGACCCAAGCCGTCGGAAACAGTCGACCGCAGGCTGTCGGGCAGCTCCGGATCTTGGGTCATCCGCCCGAGTCGACAGCCTTGCAGCGCGTCGCGATCCGCCAAGAGAAAGCGCTCCAATCGCTCTAGCCCAGTGCCCGTGTCGGGAGCGCAGACCGCGGCAATGCGCTGGCTAGACTCTTGTTCGACCTCTCTGAGTGCCAGGGCAGCGAGCTCCTCCTTTCCTTTGAAGAAGTGATACAGGCTGCCTTGCCCCGAACGGCTCTCCTTCAGGATGTCTGCCGGACTCGTTGCCGCGTAGCCGCGACGCCACAAAAGAGCCTTCGTTGCTTGCAGCAGAGCTTCGCGGCGTGACATTCTGTACCTACTAGTATGTAAACTCGCGGTGGTCAACCGGCTCGGGGCGCCCATTGGCGTCACGGGGCGGCCGCTGGCTCCGAGTGATACGGTGACCCGCAATGGACCTGCTCGCAGACGTGCTGACGATGACCCGAGTTGGCGCAACCGTGGTGGCCCACGCGGAGTTGGTGCCGCCCTGGGGACTCGAGATCGATCCCAGGGCCGAGGCTCACGTGCACGTCGTGCTGCGCGGCGGCTGCTGG
The DNA here is from genome assembly GCA_035634635.1 of Polyangiaceae bacterium. Classification (GTDB taxonomy): domain Bacteria; phylum Myxococcota_A; class Polyangia; order Polyangiales; family Polyangiaceae; genus PMG-095. The sequence goes on along the minus strand of DASQCO010000015.1, from coordinate 204,796 downwards.
TTGCGTCTCGCCGGCGAGCGTCGGCACATTCAGCTCGGAGCGGGCGACGTTGTGTTGCTACGAGGCGGTGTCGGTCATTCGATCTGCGATGATCCGAAGACCAAGCCCGCGCCGCACCAAGAGGTGCTGAAAGCGATGCCGGGGCGTCTGGCTCCGCTTCCGAAATCGCGCGCTCATGAGACGACGCTCGTGCTGTGCGCGAAGTACCTGTTTCAGGAGCCGGAAGCACATCCGTTCACGGCGCTTCTGCCGACCTTCATTCATCTGCCCGCGAAGGATACGGCGCAGAACATGCAGCTGCAGCTCTTACTGCAATTGCTCAATCAAGAGGCGAAGGACGCCGGGACCGGCACCGAGCTCGTGGTCCCGCGGCTGGTGGACAGCTTGCTCGTGTTCGTGGTGCGCACGTGGCTCTTGGGGCAACCGCTCAGCGCTGGCGGATGGTTCGGTGCCATGCGAGACCCGCAAGTATCGAAAGCGCTCGGTCTCATGCACGGGCAGCCGGAAGTCGCGTGGTCGTTGGAGGAGCTGGCACGCCAGGTGGGGCAGTCGCGAGCCACGTTTGCGCGCCGTTTCCTCGAGCTGGTCGGGGAGACGCCGCTCGCCTACTTGACGCGGTGGCGCATGTGCTTGGCAACCAAGCTACTCAGTGCCACTCCGCTTTCGCTCGAGGAAATCGCGCCGCGCGTTGGCTACCAGACGGCGGCGGCATTCTCGCGCGCTTTTCGCAGAAGCCTCGGCACCGCGCCGGGACACTTTCGCACGCAGGCCCGCGCACGGCTCGAGCCCACTGCCAGCTGAGACGATTGGGCAAGGAGTTGTCGCTGCCGGACATGTTGCAGCGCACCGGCGGTTGCTACGAACACGGGCATGTTCATCGTTCTCCTCCGGTTTTCATCGAACAGTGCCAAAGCGAGCGAGTGGATGGTCACCCACGACGAATGGATCAGCCGCGGCGTCGCTGAAGGCGCATTCTTGCTCGTCGGCAGCCTCCAGCCGCGCGCAGGTGGCGCAATTCTGGCTCACGCCTGCACGCGGCCAGAACTGGAAGGCAGGGTCAATCAGGACCCGTTCGTGGTGCATGACATCGTGCGGGCCGAGCTGCTCGAAGTGACTGGTTCCAAGGCCGATCCTCGGCTTGAGTTCCTTCTGGGGTGAGCCATCATCGCGCGAGTTGCAAGACGTCATCGACTGACAACTGATCGTTGGCGTGCGAGCCATATCGAGCGGTGACGATGACGTTGCTCCGATCGATCAGAAAGTCAGCGGGCAGGCCGGTCTGGTCGCTGCCGCCCACGAAGGGAGTGAGGGCAGGTGCTGAAGCGGCTGCGCGACGATATCGGCGACGAACTGTTCGTTCGTGTCGGAACGACGCTGACACCGACGCCGCGCGCGCTGGCGATCGCCGAGCCCCTCGCGGATGCGTTGCGCGCGCTCAACGCCGCGCTCGCACCAGCACCCGCTTTCGACCCAGCGCGCACGAGCTGCAAGGCATCGATTGTGATGCCGGACTTGCTCGCGACATTCGCCTCTGACTTGGTTTCTCGACTGTCTGCGCAGGCTCCGGGCGTCGCGCTGCGTTTCGTCGGCGTCAGCGGTGACCTGGCGAGCCTGCTTGCTGGGGCTGAGCTCAGCCTAGCCTTGGTCCCCGCGCGATTCGCAGCCGAAGACATGCAATCGCGCGCAGTCGGAGAGTTGCGTTTCGGTGTCGCGGGTCGACGCGACCACCCGGCGTTGGCTCGCCCGCTGAGCGTGCAGCGTTGGCTCGCCGAACGGCATGTCGTGATGAGCGTCGGTCTCGAGCAAAGCAACGTGATTGACGAGGAGCTGACCCGACACGGCTTGGAACGGCGCGTGGGGCTGGTGGTCCCGTCGTTTTTGGCCGTCCGGCAGCAAGTGTTGGAGCGCGTTCAGCATGCTTTCGTGAAGCGGCCGGGGGGCCTCAATCGCCAGAAAAACAAAAAAGGCCGTCACAGCTAGTTGGCGGCTAGCGTCCAACGGAGATGCATCCGATCGACAACGCCACGCTCGTCCGAGATGTTTCCAACGCCCGAAGCGGCAATCGGGCTGCCCTCGAGGCGGTCGTGCGCGCAATCGAACCCTTCATCAATCGATTGGCCCTTCGCTTCTTCGGCTGTCCCCACTTCGCCCAGGACGCGGCGCAAGAAGCGCTCGTGCGCATTGTCGTCAAGCTGGATAGCTTCGACACGCAAAGCGCGTTCTCGACCTGGGCTTACCGCGTGGCCATCAACAAATTTCTGTCGATGGCTCGCAGCCCTGCCGAACGTCAATCCATGAGTTTCGAAGAATTCGATGAGGATTTGGCGCGACCCACCGAGACTGCCGAGCACCCGGAAGCCGACACCGACCTTTCACTGAGCCTCGCGGAGCTGCGCATCGGTTGTACCTTGGCGATGTTGCTGTGCCTCGAACGTGACGCTCGCTTGGCCTACATTCTGGGAGCGATCGTCGAGCTCGATCACCAGGCCGCCGCAGAGATTTTGGAGTGCTCTGCGGCGACCTACCGCAAACGGCTCGAGCGAGCTCGCGACGCGATCACCGGGCTGATGAAGAAGCGCTGCGGCGTCTTCGACGGGGCCAATGGCTGCCAGTGTGCGGACCGGATCCCGATCGCCAAAGCTCGCGGACACTTGAAGCCAGACAGCTTGGTCTTCGCATCGAGTGTCGAGCAAGTGCGGCGTTTTCCGGAAGTGTTGACGCATATTCGCAAAATCGAAGAGGTGCAGCGAGCGGCAGAGATCTATCGCTCGCACCCCGACCCTATTTCACGTGGCAGCTTCGTGGAACAACTGCAGCACCTGCTCGACTCTGGTTTGCCCGCACTCGATCAGGGATGATCGATCAGCACGCGCCAGCTCCCGTCAACTTGTCGACGTAGAACGTCGGAGCTCCGACCGGACTGGGTTACGACTGAACCGTCCGGTGCGGTTCCACGAAGGCTCCACTCGACTACCACGAGTGCGATGTCATCCGCCTGATGAACCTCCCGCACGTGCGTCTCCATCACGGGCGAAAGCTCGAGCAACTCCGCGAGCGCGTTGGAAATGGCCGCTTTTCCAGCGAGTACGACTCCAGGCTTGGGGATGAATACTGCGCCTGGCTCATACAATGCCACGAGCGCATCGAGCGCTCGCGCCGTGATGTGCTCCCCGAACCGAGACATCAGTTCCTGGGGCGAAGGGGAAAGATCGGCCGTCATCACTTGAATTGATTCATGCATGCCCGTTGGACGCCGGAGCATCGGCTCGTGTGACGCGCTTTCCGCAGCCATGCCCGACCGCGCGCGGGATGGCTGTCCCTCACGGAACCCGCGGCGCACTCAGCCGGGTTGGGTGAGGATTCGCATGGGCGGCGCACCTGCGCTGGCGTTCGGCGGAGTGGGACGGAAAGCGTGTTAGGGTCCGAAGCGGGCCTGTCGTGAACCAGCGCAAAGAACCTCGTGAGCGCTCGAGCTCGCCGATGCTACTGCAGATTCTGGCGCCCCTCGTCGTCGCTCTGGCGTTCGCGTTCTGGGGCGCCATGTACGTCGCGCAGCTGGGGTTTGGCTGGTGCCGTTACTCGACGCCTGACCTGAAAGTGTTCCGCTTGCCCGATGAGCATGTCGTTGCGTGGGTCTCGCAGCGCTGGCTGGTGGTCAACTTGCGTGAACATTGCGTGGTTCGCGTGTCGTCGCCCATGCTCCTCGAAATCGGACCGCTCGCGTTGATCCGGCTCGACCGACTGCGTGGGGTTCTGCTGGGCGATGGCGTCAAAGGCAACGAGGATGAAGGCTGGATTTTCGAGGCAGATGGGGTCGATGTGACCCTGGCTGAGCGAGCGTCGCTCGAACGCCACCGCATTCCCTTCTGAGCAAGCCGGCCGCCGACCGAGTTTTCGATCGGCGGAGCTGCCGCGCTCGTCGCGCGGACGCGCTACTTGACGAAAGCGACGTCGTCGATATCCACTTCGTACGCAGTGGTCGATGGGAATAGGAATCGTACCGAGACAAGCCCGCTTGCTTTGAACGCGGTCGGGATCGGGACACCGCCGGGCTCGAGCGTGAGGTCAGAGAACGTGATCGTGTACCGTTGCCAGTCCGTGCTCAGCGCTATGCTGGCGTAATAGTCATGATCGCAGGTGCTGCAGATCTTGCCGGCAGTGTGTGTGTCGGCATTGGGGAAGCGGACCTTGAGATTCGTTAGGCTTTGCGCGCGGGCCCAGAACGTGACGCCACTATAGGCCGATGCGTCATAAGTTTGCGCGCTCGCTTGGCTCGTGGACGAGTTGTTCAGATCGACGCCGAAACCAGAGCCCCAGGAGACGAAGTCCTTACCCTTCAAGTGCAGCGCCTTCACGTTCTTTGCTCCGCGCTTGGTGGAAGTCACGGTCCCGATTGCAGATCCGGTCCCGTCGCCAAAAGGGGACCAGGTGCCAACTCGCCCGCCGAGCGCCGGGCTGGGGAGCGAGAGATCGGAGTCCTCGAAGTCATCGATCACATCCCCCGGTGGAATCACCAAGTCCGCCAAGCATTTGCTGGTGGTCTTGCTACAGATGTAGCTGTCGCAGTCGGCGTTCGAATTGCAACGCACCCCAACCGCGCAACCCTTGGTCGTGCTGCAAACGCCACCGCAATCGATGTCGCTCTCGTCTTGGTTCAGGAGCTGATCGCTGCAGGTTGCCGCGTTGCACCTGGAGTTGAGGCACTGTGTGCTCTTGCAATCCGCGGCCGAGCGGCAACCCTTGGAGTCGTCACACGGTGCACACGTGACGCCACCGCAGTCTTTGTCCGACTCGTCTACGTCTTTCACTCCGTTGACACAGTGATCGCCGCACACATTTTTGACGCAAGACTCGGTCGAGCAATCCTCATTGACCGAACAGCGCTGTCCGACGTCGCACGGGCTACAGACGCCGCCGCAGTCCACCCCGGTTTCGTCTTGGTTCTGGATCTTGTCCGAGCAAGTCGGGTCTGCACAGCGACCGCTTCGACAGAACTGAGTCTCGCAATCATTGTTCGAGGCGCATTTGGCATTGAGGCTACAGCGGTCGCACTTGCTCGTGCCGCCGCAATCCACATCCGATTCTTTGCTGTCTCTGACTTGGTTTGCACAAGTGTCGAGCGTGCCATCCGCACCGCCCTGAGCCCCACCCGAGACCGCGCCGTTGCCGCCTTCGCCCTTGCCGCCCGATGCGCCGATCGCGCCACCGCAGCTCGAATCACGCCCACACCCCGACGGTTCCTGAACCTTGCCCGAGCAAGCTTGCAAGCTCAGGACGGTCCCCAAGCTCGCGATCACGGTCAAAGGCCACAAGGAACGTTGTGCATGCCACCCAGTCATCCAGCCACCTTTCCTTCGAGCGCCGCGCGCGCTCGACCCGCGCGCTGAGGCAAAGACACAACTCTAGCGCAACACGCAGTGGCGCGCTTCCTTGTCTATGTGTGCGCCACTGTGTGGGCGAGAAGTCTCGGCCCGGCGATAATCGACATCGGTCTTGTTGGTCTTGTTGGGCTGTTAGGGGATGAACGAGAAGGCGACGAAGGCGCACAGCAGCACGAGGTGAGTGAGGCCTTGCAGGGCCGTGGTGCTACCGCGGCCGAGTGTGAGACCGCTGGTGACGAATGTGAGCCCGAGGAAGACCACGTGCATGGAATCGATGCCCAGGATGAGCGTGCGTCCGGTCACGATCGCAAATGCGCTGACTACCGGAATGGTAAGCGCGATGCTGGCCGCCCCCGAGCCGAGCGCCAGGTTCAGGCTGGTTTGTAACCGATTGTGACGAGCGGCCGTCAAGGCGGCGAACGTCTCTGGCGCGAGCACGAGTAGCGCAATGACGATGCCGACGGTCGCGCGCGGGGCGTGCACAGCGTCGATTCCGGCTTCGATCGCTGGACTCAACGTCTTCGCCAAGCCAATCACCGAGACCAAGCTCAGCATCAAGCAGCCAAAGCTGAGCCAAGCCATGCCGCGCGTCGGAGGGGGTCCGTGCGTCTCAGAGTCGCTCACCCCGGGAGTTTCGAAGTAGTCCTTGTGTGTCTTGGTCTGCGCGAAGAGCAGGCAGCCGTAGAGCACGAGCGATGCCGCCGACGCGAAGATCAGCTGCGCGGAGTTGTACATCGGGCCCGGCGTGGACTTCGTGTAGTTGGGGAGCACGAGGGTGAGGCCGGAGAGCACGGCAAGAACGGCGAGCAGCGAATTCGTGCCGCCCGCGTGGAAGCCGAGCTCCTTGAAACGTAAGCCGCCAACGAGCAGGCAAACGCCCAAGATGCCGTTGGTTACGATGATCACCGCAGCGTACACCGTGTCGCGCGCGACTACGGCGGAGTCGGGCGTATCGTTCGTCATCATCGACACAATCAAGCCGACTTCGATCACGGTGACGGCGAGCGCGAGCACGAGCGCGCCGAGCGTCGGTCCCACGCGTGCAGCGATTACTTCGGCGTGATGCACGGCGGTCGTTACTGACGCGCCCAGGGCCGCAATCGCAAACAACGTCCAAAACAGTGACTGACTACCAAGGGCCGCGACCAACCCGAGCGCGATGACGGTGAGGAGAGACGAGGCATGACTCGCGTCCATGCCGTTACCGGATTTTGCCGAGCTGCCCATGTGCAGCTCATAACAGTAAACTGCGTTGGCGGTATGGGCTTCGGTTTGGCCCCGCAGCGCCAGTGTGTACGTCGCCGGCATCAATCGAATGCTGGCGCCTCCGACGACGCCGCTGTCGACGATGTTCTTTTGCGCGTCGCTGATTTCGAACGTCTGGCGGACCGCTTGAGTGAAGGTGTCGCCGAGGCTCTTGGCGTCGCGGGCGTCGGAGTAGCTGCCTCCGCCTGCGGCCGCCCAGACCTCGAGCGTGCGTGCGAGTTTCTTGTCGTCCAAGGCGAAGCCGACGATCCGCTGATCACTTCACCGAGCGATCGGATCACCTTTCAAACCTCGGAAAGTCTTTTGAAGGCCCTCGCATTGCTGCAATAGGTGTCACCCCTGACGGTGACACCCACAACGGACAATTCCAATGTCGGAGCGACGGCAAGGACGGTCCCTCCACTTTTCGTAGTGCCGGAGATTAAAATGGGCCGCTCGTCGACGCCCGCTGCCTCAGCTAACGTATGATCTGCGGAACCCTGCCTATGCGTTCGACAATAATTCAATCCTGCACTGTTGCTGCTGCTCTCATGATCGTCGCGTGCTCGGGCGAATCAGTGACTCCGGCCGGCTCTCATGGCGGCTCAACGAGCCACGGGGGAACGATTAGCGCCGGAGGCTCGCCGACGAATCCCGGTGGATCGAACCCCGGATCGGGGGGCAGTGGTAATGCCACCTCGAGTGGCGGTTATTCCGCGACCGGTGGCTCGCCATTCGGTGCTCCGCAGGGGGGCTCGCCTGGAATTGGAGCTGGAGGTCACGCCGCTGGAGGCAGGCCAAGCAGCATCGGTACGGGCGGCAGTGGCGGCAAGGGAGCTGGAGGCTCTGCTGGAATGACCACGACCAGCAGCGGCGGTGCCCCAGCGCTCGACTGCAACGCCGTGATGCCCACGAGCGGCACGAAGCACACAGGACAGGGCCAAGGGGGCAAGGACAACCTGGCGTGGCAGCTCTGGGCCAACAACGCCGCCAACGGCAGCATCACCACCTTCACCACGCCAGCGTTCGGCGCGGAGTGGGCCAACGCTGGCGACTACTTGGCTCGCATTGGCTACGAGTGGGGGAACGCGGCCAAGACGTATGATGCCTACGGCACGATCACCGCACAATTCGCGTACAAGAAGACCGGGACGGGTGGCGGCTACTCGTACATAGGAATTTACGGTTGGTCCACCAACCCTTGTGTCGAGTGGTACATCGTCGACGACTCATTCAACGGCATGCCGGTAAACCCGGGCAGTACCACCAACAAGGGTACCGCGAAGATCGACGACGGTGATTACATCCTGTACACGCGCAACACGACCGGTACCGGCGGTTCTCGCTGCAACGCTTCCAGCTGGGTCCAGTACTACAGCGTTCGGAAAACCGCCCGCCAGTGCGGCACAATCTCCATCACTCAGCACTTCGATGCTTGGAAGGCCGCAGGCATGTCGCTCGGCAACTTGCTCGAAGCCAAAATCCTCGTCGAAGTCGGCGGTGGCACTGGCAGTGTCGAGTTCCCGGTCGCGAACGTGATGCTCGCCAAGTGACGCATCCGCTGCGCGGCTCGGACGTGCGCCAGCAGCTGGCCACCGCGTCCTGAGCCGCGCTGCAGCCCAAGTTTGCTCGTTTTCGGGGCGCGGCGTTGTTCGGCCTTGACGGGCGGCTTTTCGAGCTTAAAAAGAGAATTAAGGATTCTCTTTTATGGCGCAACGTCCGAAACCCGAGGTCCGAGAGGCCATTTTGAAGGCCGCAGCCGAGGCGTTCGCCGAGGGTGGATTCGAGCGAGCCGCCCTGAGTGATGTCGTAGATCGGGCAGGAACGTCCATCGGCAACCTCTACAAGTACTTCGCCAACAAGGACGAGCTGTTCGCCGAGTTCATCCCACGCGGGTTCACGACCGAGCTCACGCACCGGGTTCGCGCGCAGGTCGAGGCCCTGCGTGGCGAGCGCAACGTGTTCGCGTTGCACGCCGCTCACCCGTACCGGCGTGCCTCGGAGGAGCTGTTGTCCTTCACGATTGCGCATCGAGAGCGGGTGGTCTTTCTGTTGCTCCGGGCCCAGGGCACGGAGCACGAGCGTTTCGCGAGCGAGGTCGTGCGTCTGCTCGTCGAGCTAGCACTCGGCTACGTTTGCACCGCCTATCCGTCTCTCGCGATCACGCCAGCGTTCAAGCGAACGTTGGCGCGGATCTACAAAGGCTTCGTCACCAACCTGGGGACGATCCTCGCAGAAGAGCGCACCGAGCAAGCCGTGCGCGTGGCCGTCGCCTCGCATGCCGCTTACCACTTGTCGGGGCTGGAGGCGCTCTTCGCGTCCGCTCGAACCAGTGAGGTATCGCAATGACGCTGTCAAAACGCGCTGGCCACGAGCTCAGCCGAACGCGCTCACTCTTGAACGCGCTCATCGAGCTGCCCGATCTCGCCGCGATCGTTCAAACGCTTCCCGTACCCGCGTTTAGTGCGTTGATTCGCAAGCTCGGTGTCGAAGACGCCGGAGAGCTCATCGCGCTGGCGACGACCGAACAATTGGTTCAGGCGTTCGACGAAGATCTGTTCGTGAACGAGCGCGCGGGCGAGCGCGAGTCTCTCGATGTCGGGAGATTCGTCGTTTGGCTCGAGGTGCTGCTCGAGGCAGGGGACACAGTGGTGGCGGACCGAGTCGCCGAACTGGATGAAGACTTCGTGGCCCACGCCTTGGGAGGCGTGTTCATGGTCCTGGATGAAGACGCACTCCGCGATCGCCTCGACGAGGTGGGCGAAGATGAGGTGAGACAGGTCGACAAGAGTCTCGAGAGTGCGCTTACCGAGGAGCTCGACGGTTATCTGCTGATCGCGAAGCAGCACGACGGCTGGGACGCAGTTCTAGCCTTGGTGCTCGCGCTCGACCGGAACCATCGCGCGTTGCTCGTTCGCCTACTCGATCGGCTGGCGCTGGTGGGCGATGCGTCCCTCGACGATCTCGAGCAACTCTCGACCGTGCTCTCCGAAGGCGAGTCCCTCGCCGAAGACGCAGAGGCGGCGCGAGAAGAGCGGCGCAGTAGGCAGGGCTACGTCGATGCGCGGTCGGCGCGCGGCTTCCTGCTGCTCGCCAAGAAGCCAGCAGCTGGCGATGAGCGCCCTACCGAACGCGACCCACTCACTCGGGCCTACTTTCGCGAGATCGAGCGAGGACGACGGACGACCACGGCCGCACCGGTCGCTCAGGCCGCGCTGCAAGCACTCCCGGCTGTGGTCTTACACGCGCTCGGTGAAGATGCGTCGGAGAACGCCAAACTGCTCAACGGAGCGCCGGCGCGGACGACAACGCTCGGTGCGTTCAGCGAGGCGTTGCGCGAGCTGAGTCGAACCGAGCCGAGCCGCTTCGGCGAACGGATGGAGGAGTTTGCGTACCTCGCGAACGTGCTGATTGCAGGCCACGAGCGGAACGGCGCACGTCTCCGCGCCAAAGAAGCGGCAGACGCGGTGATCGCAACGGTGTGCTACGGCGCCGTGGTGGAGATTCGGGCGATTCGGGCGAAAACAATGCGAAAGCTTGCTCCGACGCCGCTCGAGTTCGCAGAGGTACTGCGCCAGCGCAGCGCGGACATTCTGTTCCGCGTGGGAAGCGGTGCGCTCGCGGCTGGTGTGTTGCCTGCGCAGAAAGGCACACAAGCGTCTGGATTGCTCTATTCGGAAGAAGAGTTGGTTTTGGCGCTTTCGTTGAAGAGGTGATCTCGTCTCAAGCGCTCACAATGCGTCGTCGCGTAATCTCACTCTGGTACTCACGCTCGCAATATTGGGAAATTGCCGACATGGGTCCCTATTCGACGAACGCATTGATTGCGCTGCATACGCGAGCGAAGCGCAATCGCTGCACCGGAGACCCGCCTCCTTTCGTCACTTTGCCGAAAGGACCAAGTCTTGCTCAGACGAAGACCAACGAAAAGTAAAGAGTCGTTCAAAAGGCCGACGTCCCTATCTTAGGTGACTGCCGCAGCCGTGTTGAAGCGACGATCCAAACGCGGTTTTCCACATTGAATACTCCTCTACGCTCATCCACTCGATCACTGCAACTCATCGCGAGACGCTTCTCTGCACTGGCACTGCTCGCGTTCTGCGTTAGTTGCGCTGACAAACCAAAAACGGCTCAACGCGCGACGAACACCGGCGGTAACGCTGGCACCGTCGAAGAAGGCGACCCAATCGACAACGCTGGTAGCGGTGTCGATGTAGGCGGCTCGCGCAGCACAGATGACGAAGGCGACGCGGGCGACGCCAGCGTTGCTGGCCACGCGAACGATCACGTCAACGTTGGCGGCGCTGCGGGTATGGGCGGCGCGCCCATCAGTACGGGTGGTACTGGCGAAGCTACGGGTGGCTTGGACGGCGTTGGCGGTGCAGGCACCGGCGGTAGCGACGTCGCAGTCGGCGGCGCCGAAGCAGCTGGAACCGGCGGTATCGCAGGCACCGGTGGTGACGCGACCTCAGGTGGTACAGGCCCAGTAGCGACCGTCGTCAAAGTGAACTACGGAGTCGCGCGCCAGCTTATCGACGGGTTCGGCGTTGCCACCTCGTGGGGCGTGATCCCGCCCACTGCTCGCTTGGATGCTTTCTTCAGCATCAGCAAGGGAGCAGGCTTGTCGATCGTGCGCAATCGCATCCCGTTTCGCGAGAACCCGGTCAACAACGACAACTTCATGGGCGGAGGAAACTACACCTCCACGACCACGGGCACCGGCACGGATGCGTACAAGACGTTCACGTTGAATTGGAACAATTGGGACCTGTCAGCGACGCGGAAGTTGATCGCGGTCTTGAAGGCCAATCCGGACTACCAAGTTCCCACCTTCTTCAGCACGCCTTGGACGCCACCGAACAACGATACCTCGCGCTGGAAGCTCGGCGTGGCCGACTACGTGAACTCGCCCGAGGTCGGCGGCTACCTGGACCCGGCGCACTACCAAGATTACGCCGATGTGCTTGCGGACTACGTGCTTGGTTTCGCGGCCAAGATGGGCGCGCCACTGGCCGCGCTTTCGCTGCAAAATGAGCCCAATTACAAGGTGACCTACGAGTCCGCGGATTGGTCCGCCGAGCAGTTTCACGCCTTCCTGGGCGTGCTGCGCACGGAGTTCGAGAAGAAGGGTGTTGCGAGCGCTCTGCCCGGGTTGACGATCATCGCGCCCGAGGCTGAGAACTTCAAAGAGGATCTGATCCTGCCGAGCCTTGCCGACAGCAATACCGCGCCGCTGATCGGAATCGTCGCTGCGCACCAGTATGAGTTTGGTCCGTGGAATGTGAACAGCTACGCGCCCACGCCGTTCAGCAACTCGATCGCCGCCGGGAAGCGCATTTGGATGACCGAGTGGAACACGGGCGCGTTCAAGTCGGAGACGCCGCTGTCGAGCGCCCTGTTGCTCGCGCGCTTGATCCAAACGGATCTCACGACCGCGAGCGTGAGCGCCTACGTTCACTGGTGGTACAAGGACCTCGTGGATAGCGCTGGCGCGCCCAACAAGAACCTGTGGGCACTTGGCCAATTCAGCCGCTTCATTCGACCAGGCTTCGTGCGCTTGGATGCGACCAACCGCGTCGGCAACGACTTGTTTCTCGCAGCGTTCAAAGACGCAGCCGGCACCGGCCTCACGCTGGTCGCCGTCAACCGCGGCTCGACTGACGTCACCTTCGCGATTCAGCCGGATTCGGGCACGCTGGGCAACGTCGCAACCTACCGCACCTCCGCGACCGAGGATCTTCAAGACCTCGGCAGCGCCCCGAGCGGCGGCTCCTTCGCGAACGTCACCGCTCCCGCACAAAGCATCAGCACGTTCGTCACTTCGGTGCAGCCGTAGAAAGCACGCGCGCCAAATCGCCGACCCGCGCTACTCCCCGACGCTCTCTGAGCTTTGCGCCGCCCCGCGCCACCCCACGCCCGCTACCCCACCCCAATCCCCAAGCGCGGGGCGCCCGCCGAGCGGAGCACCGCGCCGCTGCCCACAAACTTTGGTGCGCGCCGAAGGCGCCGCACGCATTCCCGCGTCAGCGCTGAGCGGAGTAACGCGCCGCTGCCCACAAACTTTGGTGCGCGCCGAAGGCGCCGCACGCTCGCGCCGGGTGCGCGGGAAGCATCAACAGCCGCATTCCCGGAACCAAAACGAACGTAAAGTCTTGGAAGACCAGATCACGATCAGCGAACGAGATGGAGACCTACAAAGAGCTGACCGAACAGGCGCATGCTTTCCCTCTTCTTCAGCGCGGGCGGCCAAACGCCACCGTCCGAGCGTGCGAAAGCGGGAGTCTCCCACCGTGCGCCGAAGGCGCCGCGCGTCAGTCTCTCAAACGCCATGCGCAGCACACGCTCTTCAATCACACCCAGAGACGGTATCGGTGTTTGTAGTTAGTGAGCAGTTTGAGGCGAGGCGACTTCCGCCACAGTTGCTCTCCGCCGGTTCGCTAATCCAGGTGTTGAGCACGAATCATGGTGTTGAATACGAATTGATGGACTGACGCTGCGATACCGGGCAAGGTGCGGGAGCTCGGGTTTTTGAGCAGGGGACAGGAGAAGGCCATGATGAAATTCGTGTTAGGGGTATCGTCTATTTCGTTGGCTGTGACTTTGGCTTTGGTTTTGGGCGAAAGTGGCGCTGCGCAAGCGAAGGCCGCGCCGCCCACGGTGAAGCAACTCGTCTCTTTCGATCCAAGCGTGCAAGAGCTGCCAGAGTCGATCACGACTGACGACGATGGTCACGTGTTTTTCTCACTCTTCAATGGCCAGATCCGCGAGCTTCTGCCGAACAACTCGACTGTGAAGATTGCGACCGTCCCACTGCCTACGGGAGGCGTCATGACGGGCATCAAAGTCGGCCCTGACGGGCTCATTTACACGACGAGCTCGAGTTTCTCGGTGGATCAGCCGGCGGCATTCGTGTGGCGGACCGATCCAGCGACCGGCGTCGTCGAGCAATTTGCCACGCTCGATCCGAGCGGTTTCCCAAACGACATGGCCTTCGAGGATGACGGCTCGTTCTTCGTGACCGATCCGTTTCTCGGTCAGCTCTATCACGTGGATGGTAGCGGTAACGCGACGGTTGCCACGGCCGATCCATTGCTCAAGGGCGATCCAGCTCATCCAGCATTTCCCACCCACGACTTCGGCGTGGACGGGATTGCCTGGGATCACAACAAACAAAACCTGTACGTGGGCGTGATTGACTCGGGGCGCATCGTGCGCTTTCCGTATGGTTGCCACGGGCTGGGCAAGGCGGTGGTCGTGGCGGAGAGTCCGCAGCTCGTCGGGGTCGACGGCATTGCGCTCGATCGCAGTGGCACCGTGTACGCGGCAGTCAATACGCAGAACCTGATCGCGACCGTCGATCGCCGGGGCAATGTCTCGGTTTACGCGCAGAGCTCGCTCTTCGACAGCCCCTCGGGCATCGCGTTCGGCACCGCGCACGGCGACAAGAAGACGGCGTACGTCTCGAACTTCGCAATCAGCAGCGTGCTCGCGGGCACTCCCGCGCACCCAGCCATCCTGTCGATGCCGGTACCTGTGCCGGGCGCGGATCTCGACTGAGTGCTTCGGATTCCCGGTAAATAGCTGAATTTCCTGTATCGCCCGCTGCCAGCGCCGGACCTGGGGCAGCGGGCGAGAGCGGCCAGCCGAACAAGTAAGCCGTGGGCGGCTCGCTCGTTCGCTCCGCCCGTGATACATCGCCGCAAATCAACTCATGATCCCGGCACCAATCAGCGCATTACTCAAGAACCCGATGCTGGCCCGGACGTTTCGAACCAGCGCTGACTGGATCGATCTCGAGTGGTGGCAGCTGAACGACAGCCTGCTGCATGCTGCGCAGTTTGCGCGCGGCGCCTTGCTGGACGTGGGCTGCGGCGACAAGCCCCACGAACACATCTTTCGGCCGTACATCGATTCGTACGTTGGGGTCGAGTACGGAGAGACATTCTCGAACACCAAAGCTTCGACGCACGATCGCAAGGCGGACTTCCTTTACGATGGTCTGACCCTGCCGTTCGAGGATCAGAGTTTCGACACGGTGCTGAGCGTTCAGGTTTTGGAGCACACGCCCAATGCGTTCGAAGTATTTGCCGAAATGGCGCGCGTGCTTCGAGACAAGGGCACGTTGATTCTGACCGTGCCGTTTTCGGGTCGCCTGCACGAGGAGCCGCACGACTACCTGCGCTTCACGCCGCACATGATGCGTGAGCTGTGCGCTCGCAACGGGCTCAAGGTCAAAGAGATCCGCCCGCGTGGTGGCTTTTGGAGCGTGCTCGGGCACAAAGTCAATTCGTACCTCGGCTTTCGCGTGCTGCGCATGGGCGGTCTCGTGCAGGCGCTGGGCAAGGTCAGCCAAGAAGCGCCAATCACCGCAACTCCACGGCTGTGGACGCTCCCGGTCGTCGCGCCGGCGATGGTTGCCATTGCGGGTTCCGCTAGGGTACTCGATAAGACGTTGCCCGATCCAACGGAGATGTTGGGTTTCTTGCTGATCGCAGAACGCGATCTCAGCGCCTCCACGCGCTAATTCGCGCCGCGTGCTACGCGCCGGCGCGCGATGCGTGACTATCGCAATTCTCCTCCGTGATACCTCGTCGAGTCATAGGTCCAGGCGAGGGTGACGCGCATGACCGCGCGTAGCGTGTCCAGGTAGCGTCGGAGTTCCGCATCTTCCGCCGCGCCAAAGCTCGGCAAGCTCTCTGCGACGGCACCGAACTCCGCGATCGCGGAGTTGATCAGCGCGATCGCCTGTGGCGCAGCCACGCTCGGCGGCATGTAACGATGGTGCTCATACACCATCACCAGGTTGTGAAAATCACCGTGGGCGCGCTCCTTCTCGTAGGAGAGCACGTCGTTGATCCAGCAGATGATGTTGCCCGCGAGCCGCGCCAGATGCTGGACGCCCGAATGAGCTCGCACTGCTGAGCTCAACCCGATGCGCTCCAACGGTTCAATAAGGCTGAAAAACGAGGGCACGGCGCCGGCCGCTGGTCGAAACGTCAAGTACGCGGTCTCCTCCGGAACTTGACCGTGCGCGCGGTTGTTGGCCTCCCACAGCATGCCGCCGAAGTACGCCCGATTGCCCTCGACGAATTCCGCCAGTTGCTCGCCGTTCGTGAACTTCGACACGCGCTGTAGGACGTCCGAGAGCCCGCGATCGAGCGCGCTGTCCGCGGCGCTTGGTGTTCGACCCTGCAAAACCAGCTCGAAACCCTGGAACAGGTCCATCAGCCGCGTGGGACGCTCACCAACCTCGGTCTCATCGCCAATGTCATCCAGGGCGAAGGCCCAACACACGTAGTCGGAGGCCAACTCCAGCTCTGCGAGGTGGGCAGTCGGGTAAAAGCCCGCGACTAACGTACTGAGGTGTGCCTTGCTCACTCGCGCTTGGTGCTTCAGCGTCGGCGTCAGACCGAGCTTCATTAACCACATCAGCGAGGCAGATTCAGCGCTCGCGAGGTGCGGGTTGATGCGCAGAGGAAACGGGCAAACAATCCCTGCCAGTAGCTGATTTCGGCTGGGAATTCCGCTGTCGCGCGGGCGAATAGCCTTCCGCAAAGCGGCGTGCGCGTTTGGATGTCGAATCGCCATAGAATCTCCCGTGCGAGTTCAAGCGTATTACTGAACGCTTGTATCATGGGCGATTCGGCAATGTGAAAGGTTTGGGACAACCCACTTTCTTTCGGGGACACACCGAAGGGTGATAGGTTGTCGACCCGATGCGTTCATCCGTGCCCGTGTCGTCGGTCGTACGTAGCGAGATCCGCAGCGAGTCGCTGGCGCCGAACCTGGTGGTGACATGGTTTACCGGGTACATCACCAAGACCCACGCCGAGGGCCAGCTTTTGCACTTCCGCGGCTTGCTCGCAGAATGTGTGAATCCCATCTGGATCATGGAGCTGACTCAGATGACTGGGTTCGATCCAATGGCCATCAATGCCGGCAGCGAGTGGTGGAAGTACTTCAAGAGCAAGCACGTCGGGCGGGGTGAGATCCTGCTGATATCGTCGTCGCAGGCTGCGCGGATGGCTGGTGCCAGCTTGAGCTTCAGCGTGGGAGTCGGCGTGCGATCGTTCGCCACGCTCGCCGAATGCTTCGAGATGCTCGGCGTGGTGCTGCCAATGGCGCGCTTGAATGCCGGCTAGTCTTCCGCGCTGGGTGCGAGCGTTGCCTCGTTCTGCAGCGTAGACTTCGACGATTGGCTGCGGTGTCGCTGCTCGCTTTTGCTCGTCGCATCTGGCAACGCCACCGTTGGAGCGTGCCACTGTCCTTCCTGTCCGCGATGTTCTTCGCGCGCCTGGGCTGGGAGCTACACGAGGGAGAGCTGGACGCGTTCGACGCTGGCGCGCAACGCCTGGTCGATAGCTGTCGTGGTTCGTTCGATGGGCTGATGGTGTTCCTCACCACGGCCGGTGATTTCACCCCCATGACGCTGACAGTGTGTGTGGCGCTGCTGCTGTTGTTCGCGGCGGGGCGACGTCGCGAATCGCGCTTCTTACTCTGGAGCAGCGTTGGTTGCCTGGTGCTCAACGTGCTCCTGAAATTGCTGTTCCATCGGGCTCGTCCTCACGCCGAGCCCGCTTATTTGTTGCCGCGACCGATTTCGTTTTCGTTTCCCAGCGGCCACACGATGGGCTCTGCGGGGGTGCTCGGCTCTCTTGCCGTAGTCGTACGCGTGCTGCGCCCTCGGCGCGCGGTGTGGCTCGGCTTTGGCGTGGTCAACGCGCTAGCCATTGTCGGCGTGGCCCTGTCGCGAGTGTATCTGGGAGCGCACTATCCTTCGGATGTGCTCGGAGGTCTGTTCGCTGCCGCGTCTTGGATCAGCGCAGTGACCGGCTGGGTTTACCCCAGGCTCCTGCCACACGAGCGCACGACACGCGCTCCTACTCGGCCGTGACTGAAAGGCCGAAGGACCCACCTGCGGGCCGTCCTGCCTCGACCACGATGGTGTAGTCGCCCGCGGGAACGTCACTCAACGTGATGGTCGAGGTGTATCCGCCGCCGTCCACCCCGTCGTCGTTACAACCGAGCGCAGTGCTCGTGTCACTGGCGCAGGCCGGCATCAGGTACAGCACCGTGTCGACGTCGGTCTCCGGGCGCTGAGTGGTCACGGTCAATTTGCTCACTGCGTTCGCCAAGTGCAGGCTCACGCTGGCTTCCGGAAAATCGAGATTTTCTGGGTTGGTGCACTCGGCGGGCGGGTCCCAAAGACTCACCCCGTCGATTCGACCGGCGGTCACGGTGATGCCCTTTTCTGGGTCGAGCTTCGCGTCCGCGGTGCACTCGGCGGTGCGCGCGGTCTTGAGCTTCGTGCAGCGACCGGTCACGGGCGAGGGGCCCGAGGGACCCGGAGCGCACACGTAGTCCGGTATACAAGCGATGAAGCCGCGTGGATCGCAGGTGATGCCGTCACCGGCGCGAGTGACGTTACTCAAGTTCGCGGTCGAGGGCGCGCTTTGATGGCCGAGCGAGTCGATCGCAGTCACGCGCACGCGGCTGACGAGCTTTTCGACCGGCGCTGTCGGGTTCTGTTGCTCCCAGAAGATCCCCGAAAGAGGCGCGTTCGCCGCCGGGTAGTCGAAGGTGGTGATCATCAAGTCGGAATCGATGATCACCGGCTTGTTGTTGGCATCCAGGAATTCCACGTGCACGAGGGATACGTCGTCGTCGGGATCGGTGCCACGAGTCAGAATTACCGGGCCATGCAAGTACTTGAGCTCGGCGATTGTGGGGGCAACGCCGTCCGTGCACACGCTTGGCTTACCGGTACAAGACTGGCCAACGGCACAGCGATCGTCGATGTTCTTGGGATCGCAGGCATCGCCGAGCGCGACCTGGCTTTGAGGAACGATTTCGACTTCGACCTCGTCGGATGCCTGGTCGCGACCATCGATCAAGCGCACCTTGGCATTCGCCAACTTGCTGACATTGGCAAGCGAGGTCGCCGTCGCGGTCGCGGTGAAGTCGATGCCCTTGACGGGAGCGTCGAACGCGATACGCCCTTCCGCCGAGCTTGCCGAGCCGTCCCAAGCAGCGTCGAACACCTTCACGGGCGCGTTGCTGCCGTCTTCGAACACCACGGAGATGCTGTACACACCCGCGTCCGGTTGAGTCCCCGTGACGGTGAACCGCACAGCATCCCCCTGTCGCCCGATGACGTGCGCCTCGACCTTCGTCAACGAAAGTACGCCGGTGCCTTGGAAGCCCGCGCTGCCGCCGTTTCCGCTGCCGCCGTTCGGTTTGCTATTGCCCCCCGTCGCCCCGCTGCCGTTGTCTCCGGCGTCACCGTTATCGCTGCCGTTGCCAGCACGTGAACTGCGCCCAGCGTGCGCCTGGTTGCCGGGCGCATTCGGATCGACAGCGGAGCCGACGCTCGAACATGCGGCCGCGTAACCAATCAACGATACGAGAAGCAATCCGCGAGTTCTAGTCATGGCAGGGCCCTTCGCTATCCGTCGCCCGCTAAAGCAAGCTGTGTGCCTCGGCGTCTCAGGGCGAGAAGCGGCCGCTCTGCGCAGATTCATAATACGTGACGACGGTGGCCACGCGATCCGCGTCACTTTTTTGGCTGTCGTCACTTGGCTGACGCCAACAAAAAGCGAAACGCCACGCGGCGAACCGCGTGGCGTTCAAGTTTCAGTTTCAGTAACGAATCAGAATCAGAATTCGCAGTTGCTGCGCAGTGCGCCGGTACCAGTACCTTCGCCGAAGCCGATGTCGCCGTCGCCAGGGCCGCAGTCGAGCTTGTTCACTTCCGTACCGCCGCCACCTTCGAGCACGTCGTCACCAGCGAGGCCGTTGAGGGTGTCGTCGCCGACCCCGCCAACGAGTTCGTTCGCGTTCGCGTTGCCGGTGATGATGTCGTTGTAGTCGGTGCCGATGACGTTCTCCATGTCGGTCGCGAGCAAGTCGCCTTCGCCCACTTCACCGGAGCCCGTCACGCCGTCCAAGGTCACCTTCACCAGCGCGGTGCGCTTCGAGTAGTCGATGGTGTCGACGCCCGTACCACCGGAGATGGTGTCAACGCCGTCCTTCGCAGTGCCGGTCAAGAACACGTCGTCGCCCGCGCCACCGTTCAGGGTGTCGTCCAGCGCGCCACCGGTGATGGTGTTGTTCAGCGCGTTGCCGGTGATGTTGTCCGCGTAAGCCGTGCCGAGGATGTTCTCGACGTCGGCCTTGCAGTTGTCACCTTCACTGATGTTGTTGGTAACGGCGCCGTCGTTCGCGCCCGTGCCGTCCATCGTTACCGTGACGCCCGCACCGCGCAGCGAGTAGTCGAGCGTGTCGGTGCCGTTGCCGCCGTTGAACACGTCGCCGCCGTTCGCGGCCGTTTCCTCGTCGAAGATGTCGTTGCCGTCACCGCCGTTCAAGATGTCATTGCCGCCGGCGCCGCGCAGGGTGTCGTTGCCAGCGTCGCCGTTCAGCGTGTCCGCGGCCGAGTCACCGATCAGCGTGTCGTCACCAGCGCCACCGTTGAAGGTAGCGGCGACGCCCGTTGCGGCGGTCATCGTGTCGTTGTTGGTGCCGCCCGTCACGACCTCGACGTCGGTCTTGATATCGTCGGCTTCACCCGTGACACCGTCGCCGGTGTTCGTGGCACCGACCGTGACCGTGACGATGGCGGTGCGGCTCGCGTAGGAGACGGTATCGGTGTCGGCGCCACCGTAGATCGTCTCACTGGGCGTGCTGGCTGTGCCCTGGTTGAACAAGTCCGCACCTGCGCCACCGTACACGGTGAGCGCGGCGCCGAACACGCCGCCGATCGCGGTGCCGCCGGCCGCGGTGAAGGTGTCCGCGCCGTCGCCCAGGTACACGACGTTGTTTTCGACGCTGGTCAGCGTGATGTCCTTGAAAGCGTCGTTGTTCAGGTTCACGCCGCTCGCGCCGTACGCGATATTGTCGGCGGCGGCCGTGCCGCGGATGCCGAGGGTGTCACCCGTGGACGTGCCCAGGTTCGCGTCGATGCCGGTGTTCGCGGAGCTCGTGCCCACGCCGAACAAGCCGTTGGTGAAGTCGAGGATGACGGTCTTGGAGCCCGCGACGTCGCCGACGATGGCGAGCTTCTTGAGCGTACTGCTGGTGGCCAGGTTGTCGCACGACTGGCCGTTTTGGAGGATCGCGGAGTCGGCTGCACGGCGCGAGATGATGGCAGTCTCACCCGCAGCAACGTTGACCGTCATCAAGCCAGTGCTGGCGACGAAGGTGCACTGAGTTGCCAGGGGCGTCAGCTTCTCTTCTGCTTGCTGGAACGGATCATCAGAAGAAGAGGACACCGGAGCGTTGCTCGAAACGCTGCAGCCAGCCAAAGCGAAAAGCATCAAACAACTGAGGGGAACGAACGACAGACGGTTGCGCATGAATGGACCTCCTCGTGCGGGCCGGTCGCAACCCTGCGACGCTTACTCCCGATCGACTGGCACTGATGAACGGGAGGGGATCGACAGCCTTGAGTGAAATATTCCGCTGGCGTGTCGGAATTTATTGACCGTTTCTGCCCTTAATTTCGCGCTTTTGCGTGCCGTTGCCGACTGGTTACACAAACTGCCGTTTTGGAAACCGCGCTCTCGGTCACGCTCACGCAGTGTCCGACACGCCGCATTCTCACAGTCGATCAGGCAATCGCTCGTTGCGAGTTGTGCCGTGAGGTGCGCGATGCACCTACCAGCGCCGAGGGGTCCGTGAATGACCCCGGGCAGCGTACGTCGCGAGGCGGGAGTAACGCCTGGTACGCTGCCCGAAATTTCTAACAGTCGCTCGATTCGTTCCGCAACGCGCGGGTGCAAAGCAATCGATGTCGAGCTTTGCAGGCCCGCGCGGGTGCTGCTTCGTTTACGGGGTCTTCGGCACGCAGGCGTGCGAGTTCACCTCGGTGCTCGTCTGCGGTTCGCACGATACGCAGGTTGGGGCTGACTTGAAGGTGCCGTCCTTCGTGATGTAGCTGCCCTTCGGGCAATCGACGTAGGTCGCGCAAACCAGCGCGTCGGTGGTCGAGGTGTACGTGCCGGGCACGCTGCAATCCGTGCAGACTTTGGGCTTGATCGGGCTACCGGGATCGGAGACGTACGTTCCAGGTTGGCAGGTGAGGAACGGGGTGCAGGCCGAAGCGTTGTTGCCAGCGGAGTAGGTTCCCGCTGCACAAGGCGAACACACCTGATCCGTCGACTTGGTGCCCACTGTCGAGATGTACGTGCCAGGCGTGCACGGCGTGTAGCCACTGCAACTCGCGGCACTCGGTGCGTTCACCGTTGTTGCGTTGAACGTGTTGTCTGGGCACGGTTTGCACGTGCGATTGCCCGTTGCAGTTCCGGCCGCGTCCACGTAATTGCCGAGCGCGCAGGTCGCCCATGCGGTGCATTGGCTCGCGTTCGTGGTGGCCGCGGTCTGCGGCGGGGTCGCATTGAGGTTCGGTGTGCTAAACGTGCCGGTGGCGCACGCCGTGCAGACGCGGTCGTTCTGGGCGGAGCCCGCAGTGCTGACGTACGTCCCGGCAGCGCAGTTGCTGAGCGCGCGGCAGGTGAGGTTGGTAGCGGTGCTGAACTGATTCAGCGGGCAGTTCTGACAAATCGCATTCGAGGTCGGCGTACCAGCCGTGGCCTGCGTGCTACCGGCTGGACATATCGTCCACGTCGTGCAGCTCAGCGCGTTTTCCGTCGAGGTGTATGACCCTGTGGCGCAGTCGCTGCAAGTGCGGTTGGCGGTGGGGCTTCCCGCCGTAGCGACGAACTTGCCGGCGACGCAAGTGGTCTGGTTCACGCACGGCGTCGCGGGTGATCCGTCGTCGTCCCACGTGCCCGCGGGGCAGGCGACGGGAGCATTCGTCCCGCCTTTGCACGTTGTTCCGGCCGCACAAGGAGTACAACCAGCCGGCGTGCTGCTGGTTGCTGCCGTCGTTTCTTGGCTGCCAGGAGCACAAGCCGTTGGAGCAGTGCACTCCAAGAGATTGGCCGTGAGGGCCACGGTGCCACTCGCACACGCGGCGCACGTGCGATCGACCTTGGCGCTGGGCGCGCTGCTGATGTGCGTGCCTGGCGCGCACACCGTCCACGGTTTGCAGCTGGATTGGTTTTGCAGCGTGGTGAAGGTGCCAGATGGGCAGCCTGCGCAGACCTGATCGGTCGTCGCCGTGCCAGGCTTTTCGATGTATGAGCCGGCGTCGCACGCGCCAAAAGGCAGACACGCCTTGGAGTTGACCCCCGGGGCGAAGGAGCCGGCTGAACAGGCAACGCACACGGTGTCGCTCGTCGCCGTGGCCACAGCGGCGACGAAGTTGCCGGCTTCGCAATTCTTGACCGGCTTGCACTCCGTGGCTGGATCCAAGTCATCGTCGAAGGTTCCGGCTGCACAGGCAACTGCTGGAGCCTCGTCGCCGGCGCAGAAAAAGCCCACTTTGCAGGGATCGCACTTGGCTCCGCTGGTGCCTGGCTGACAAGTGACGGCGATTGCGCCGCCGGACCCGCCTTCGCCTGGTTCCGCGCTTCCGGCATAGCCGCCGCTAGCTTCTTCGCCCGCGGCGCCGGCACTGCTGCCCGCTGCTCCATCCGGGATTCCGCCGGAGCTGCCGCCTGACGTCCCGCCTGAGGTTCCCCCAGAGGCTGAATCCCCAGCTTCGCCGGCCCCGGCATTGGGGGCACCCGCGGCGGCGACCACAGGGTCGCTGTCGCTACATCCTGCAAAAAGGGAGAGGGCCAAGCCGGCCACTGTGAAGGGTATGACTACAAAGCGACTTAGTGAGGACATTTGAAAGCCTTAACTCCAACTACCCAATGAACACACAACTGCTCACAGTGAAGCCACAACAATGTGAATGGTACAACCCTAAAGTGGCGTGTCGAACGTCGGAAAATTCCCTTGATTGCGCGCCGATCGCGCCCCGGGTTGTGTTTGATTCCGTCGCGTGATCTGGAGTTGTCTGTAGTGTTTCGCTTTGTAGTCTAATTAGTGAGATTGTTAGTGTTGCAATGTGTGATCGCACATTGCGAGCTCGGGCCTGGGACGGGCCGCATGGGACGTACCACTTTGCCGGTCGCTTGGCCGAATGGGCGAGCGAGGAATCGCCGTGCCGACCCTTCTCATCGAAGGGGTGCTTGGGCGTTTGCGTCCGGCACGAGTTCGCTGTCCTCGCGCGCTTACGGCAGCGAGTCGACTCGCACGAGGGGCCGCCACCGTACTGGTGGCGCTCCCGCAGGGGCTAGCGCGTCCCAGGTGTCGTGTCGCTGCGCGTCACCACGAGCGTCGAGCTGGGGCCCGGCGAGAGCAGATAGAAGTGCCGCAACTCCACGACCTGTGAACTGGGCGTTGTGGCGTGGCCGACTTGCGCGGGTGTCGTTGTTGCCATCGTGGCGGGTGGCGCGTTGCGACTGGCGCAGCCAACCGCAACCAGAGCAAGAACTGCAAGGCAAGCAATAGGCTTCATGGTGATCGTCCTTCTTCCGCGCGGAACAACGCGCACACGATCGCCTAGAGCAACAAGCAGGCCACCCGCCTCAGCTCGAGAACGTGACGAAAATGCGTTACTAAACCAGGCTGAGGCTCAGCGCCCCACGGTTTTGCCCCAGGTTTCTCGCGCGCTCACCCGCTTCCACCAAGCAGCGACGTGGGGGTGCTCGTCGAGCTTGGCCGCCGCCGGGGAGAGCGCCAAGTACTCCAAATAGGGCATGAAACAGAGGTCAGCGATAGAGAAGGATTCGCCGGCCAAGTACGGCGAGCTCGCCAACCGCTTGTCCATCGTCCCATAGGCGAGGTCGAGACCCGCCCCAGCGTGCTTCAACACCTCGGGCGCCTGCTCGCGC
Source organism: Polyangiaceae bacterium (assembly GCA_035634635.1). Taxonomy (GTDB): domain Bacteria; phylum Myxococcota_A; class Polyangia; order Polyangiales; family Polyangiaceae; genus PMG-095. Next base: position 180,384 of record DASQCO010000015.1, on the reverse strand, counting down.
TTGAACACGGAGTGATAGATGAACTTCATCGCGTGCCCGGAGTAGTTCGATGTCTCGATGCTGATCCACTCCTCCATGAGCGCGCGCGCTTGCGCTTCCTTGGGGGTCAGCGGAGCGCCTGCTTTGCCGTCGATGTAGCGCGCCATCGCGCGCGATTCGTACATCTCGAATCCGTCGTCGTCGAGCGCGGGTACTTGGCCGAACGGTTGGCGTGCCAAGTGCGGCGGTTGTTTGTGCTCACCCTTGGCGAAATCGACCAAAACGAATTCGAACGGCGTCTTCGTCTCGTTCAGGGTCATCAGGACTTTGCGGGTACAGGTGCTGGCGGGGTGTCCGAAAATTTTCATCGCGAAACGCTATCACGCTGATGCCAGCCGCGCGCCGCATCGACAGCCCGCGAGCTGCCTCGCGCGCAGCGGCAAACCGGTAGGCTTCGTGCCGAGAGTTGCGGCGCTGCGGCCGATGGTCCATGTCCGAAACAGATTTTCAACGAAATGGCAATTCTGGAAACCGGTCATGCGCACGAGTCACCGGCACGCGAAGGCTGCATTCGATGAGAACCTCTGACGTGGAAACGATCGAAGCCGGACGCCTGACGGAAGCGCGCATGATCGAAATGGTCTTCCCCGAGCAGACCAATCACTACGGCACCCTGTACGGCGGACAGGCCCTGGCCTTGATGGATAAGGCCGCGTTCATCGCGGCTTCGCGTTATTCGCGTCGCGCCGTCGTCACCGCTAGCAGCGAACGCGTGGATTTTCACGTCCCGGTGCGGCAAGGGCAGTTGGTCGAACTGCTCGCCCGAGTCGTGGCCACTGGTCGAACCTCGATCACCGTCGAGGTCGACATGTACTCGGAAGATCTATTGACCGGTGAAAGAAAACTCGGCACCCACGGTCGCTTCGTGCTCGTCGCCATCGACGCGGATGGACGCGCGGTGCCCATAATTCCGCTCAATCCGTCGGCAGTTCAGGATGGTCCCGCTCAATGATCCGTGAATACACGCTTCGCCTGCATGCAATACGCTTTCGCGCCAATATTGGAGCCTCCGCCGCCGAGCGCTCGATTCCCCAGGATCTCGTGGTCGATGTCGATTTGGAGCTGCCGGTGACGGCGCTCGCCAAGCGCGACACGAAGCGCGAGGTCGTCGACTACGACTTGGTAGTGCGGTTGGTGGTCGAAGTCGGTCTGGCCGAGCCGTATCGACTGCTCGAGATCTACGCCCAGCGGCTCCTCGAGCGGCTGTTGGTCGAGACCCCGGCGTTGCGCGTGCGCGTCGCCGCCACCAAGTTGCGAGTGCCGTCCACGTACAGCACCGAGAAAGCCATCGTGGAGCTGGTCGGCGTCCGCGACTCCTGACTGTCCGAGACCCGATGGGGGCCCTTCACGGCTCGTTGTTATTGAAAATGATATCCAAATTCATTTTCGCTTGACCGGGGCGGTGAGCGCGTGACATCCATGATGACCAGGAGGTTCGGATGAAGCCAGCCGAGGCGATGGGTGACACGTTTCCAGGCGCAGTTATTGATAATGAAAATCAAATTCATTTTCAGTGTGGGCCAAACCCAGCGGAGCCTGCTGCCGCTGATGACCTGCTGCGCTGTATGTGTGGAGCATTGCTGGCGCGCTGGGTCGCGGCGGGGTTGGAACTCAAGTGCCGGCGTTGCAAGCGCACGACGCTGATCCCGTACCCGAAGCGAACCGCGCTCACTCGTCGAAATCCGGCCTAGCCCAAGCAGGAAAGAGCATGTCCCACCACTCGAAGACGGATCACACGACGAATGTACGACTCGCCGAAAGCGATCACGCGGCGGTCGATATGTGCCATTGCGGAACGCTGCAAGTGCACTTGGGCGATCTTTCGCTGCGTCTGCCTCCGGATCTGGTGCTCTGCCTGACGCGCACGCTGACGGCCGCATTGGCTCGCCGACAATCGATCCTCATCGAGCGCGGGGAGGCGGCGTCGTTGGGGGCGAGCTGGGCGGGCAACGACAGCCCGCGAGGCAAAGCATGAAACGCTCCGCTCGCTCGTGCTCGTGAGAACCTTCGAGCGCGCCTCGGTTCGACGTGCCGAGGCTCGTTCATCGAGCCATTCCTGATCGGCTGTTGGATGACCGGTGTCCAGTTCCCCGAACACGAATTTACGACGCTTTAATGGTGTCGGTTTTCGTCGCAGTCTGCGCATGTTGCACATTGCCTCCGTGATTCCCGCTCTCGATCGCGGCCTGTGAGCGGCGTTCAGAGTCGACCCCCGCCAGGACGCGCGGTAACGTTTTGCCTACGTCGGGCGCCGTGAGCGCCCGTTCGTTTGGGTTTGATGGGAGCGCGGATGAGTCAACTCGAGTCGTTTCGGGTGCTACTAGTCGACGACGACGTGAGCTTACTCGATAGCATGGCGGCCATCTTGGCTGATCGCTTCGTCGTACGTTGCTGCACTACGGGTTACGAAGCGTTACGCGTGCTGGACTTGGAGCCCTTCCACGTCGCCGTTGCCGATTGGCAGATGCCGGGCATGGACGGAGTGGCCTTCTTTCAGGCCGTGGCTCGTCGAAAGCTAGCTGTCTTACCGTGCTGCGTGTTGATTACGGGTCATGCCGGCGATCTGCTCGATCAGGTTGCGTACGAAGATCGAAAAATGCTGGGCATGCTGCGAAAGCCGTTCAGTCCTGAACAATTGATCGAACGGGTGAACCAGTTTGCCAGCGTTGCCCAACTGAAACGCTCGAACGCGGCGCTCAAGGCGGTGGTTTTGGGGGAGAGCAAGTGAGCGGCGCTCGTTCCTCTAGTTCCATGCTCAAGTCGGCAAAGTATCTGCCGGCAAAGATCTTGGTCGCCGACGACGACGAAGGCGTGCGCGTCGGACTGGTCGCCAACCTCGAGCTGGAGGGCTACGAGGTCTCGGAGGCGCGAGACGGCGCGGAGGCCATCAAGCTGATTCACGCCAATAGCTACGACTTGATCGTGTCCGACGTGGTGATGCCGAGCGCGACCGGGGTCGAGGTGCTTTCGGCGGTTCGGCAGCAACATCTGGACACGCCATTCATCCTGATCTCCGCCTTCGTCTCCGAGGATCTCGTGACGCGCGCGTTGGGCGACGGACTCTTCGCGATGCTGTACAAGCCGTTCGCGATGGACCGCATCCTGGAGGTCGTTGCGCGAGCATTGAAGCGCAACGTGGTCTTGATCGTCGACGACACTCACGCCTACGTGTCCTCACTCGCCGATGCCCTGCGCTCGGTCGGCATGCGCGTCGAAACTCGCGAGGACGGCCCGAGCGCCGTCGAATTCGCACGCAGCAACACGGTCGACGTGTGCGTGCTCGATCTAGTGATGCAACCGCTGGACGGTCTCGAGACTTGCGAACAGCTGCAGGCCGTCAATGATCGAATGGACATCATCGCCATCACCGGGCTTGCCACGAACGAACAAGTACGTGGGATTGCTCGACGTGGGGTCGCGACCTGTCTGCGCAAGCCCTTCGACGTGCGCGAGCTACTGACGGCGATCGCCCGGGTGCGCGCCGCGACACCGGTGCGGAAATGACCGCCTTGGATCGTTTGCGGACGGTCGAAATGATCGCCTTGCTCGAGGAGGCCACGACGCCGCTTCGCCACGACGTTCGCAACCGCATCGCGTCGATTCGGAACATGTCCTACTTCGTGCGCCGCAAACTGGCCGCCGAGATCGTGCCCGAGCGAGATCCGCGTGTGCCCGAGTTCTTGACCAAGGTCGAGGGTGAGGTGCAGCGCACGGACGACCTGATCGAAGCTTGGGGGACTTCGTTGCACGGGTTGCGCCCGTCGGAGGTGCGGCCCGTGCGCGCGGCCGATTGCGTGCGGTTGGCCATGGACTGCGCGCGTCTGGCACCACAGCTGGGCGTCGAGTTCATGGCGCCCACGGAACCCTGGGAAATCGTGGCCGATCTCGAAATGCTGGCCTTCGCTCTGCGTTGCTTGCTCGAGAACTCGGGCGAGGCGCAGGGGGCGGGCAGTATCGGCGTTGCCATCGAGCGCGAGGCCGATCTGTGCATTTTCACGGTCACTGACCGCGGTCCCGGCTTCGGCAATCCGGCGCGCTGCTTCGAGCGATTCGAGAGCAGTAAACCCGGCCACGTAGGCCTCGGCCTGTGCATGGCTCGGCGCATCGCCTCGCGTTTCGGTGGCGATCTGACGATTGGCACACCAGAGCTCGGCGCGCAGGTCAGCTTGCTCGTGCCCATTGCTGGCACTCGTCCACCGCCCGAGGTCGAGCCGTGACCCGCCTTTTGTTGGTGGACGACGATGAAAGCAATCGCGTGACGCTCGCGGCCTTGCTCGAAGACGAGGGCTACGTCGTCGACGTTGCGGCTTCGTTTTCTCAGGCCAAACAGCTGTTGGAATCCGACCCACCCCCGTACGATGCATTGCTGCTCGATCACTCGCTGGGCGACGGCTACGGGGCGAACCTGGTCCCGCTGATCCGTCGCAACCTGCCGAACGCCAAGATCGTCGCCATGAGCGGGAGCGCGGGGGGCGACCGCACGAGCCTCGAGGCGGACACTTCGCTGCCGAAGGGCATGCATTTCCCGGAGTTTTTGAGTCGATTGCAGGCAATTCTGAGGTAGCTGGTGGCCACAGGCTTCGAACGCTTCAAGCGGATCTTGGTGCCGGTCGACTTTTCGTCGCGTTCGGCGAATGCGCTCAATTACGCCGTGGCACTCGGCTCGCTCGCCCACGCAGAAATCGACGTCTTGCACGTTTGGCGCTCGGACCTTGCCTCCCATGTAACGGTCGCGCGCGAGCGCGCGAAGTCAGAGCTGCGCGATTTCGTGTCAGGGCTCGAGCTTCACGGGCGAGTCGCGCTTCGGCGCCGCGCGGAACTCGGCGATCCGTATTTGACCATTCAGCGTCTGGCGCAGCTCACTGGCTATGACTTGCTCGTCCTCGCCGGTCCCGAACCCAGTCGCAGCTTGGTGGATTCGGTGGCGCTCGGGCTGCTTCGCAGCGCGTCGACCCCGGTGCTGTTCGTGCCCGCCCATTGCTCCGCGCGACTCCGTTCCGAACGAGAACCGGTGCTCCGGTTAGAGCGCATCTTGGTCCCTCTCGCGCTCGCTGGAGCAGAGCTTTCAGCGCTCGATTGGGCGTGCGAACTGGCCGAAACCGACGGCGCACGCGTCGAAACGTTGCTCACCTCGGACGCGCTGCCCGAGCAGTTTCAGCGTTTGAGCGTCCGACCCAAGTCCGATCGTGTGAGTGAAACCCAGCTTTGCGGTGGCAGCGAGCAGGCTGCTCCGCAACGTGTGCAAAGCTCCCGTTTCGATTGGTTGGTCGTGGCGACCAAGCGCGCGCAATTCGGTGAACGCGCGACTGACGTCCGGCTCGAGCGCATCGCGCTGTCCGTGCCCTGCGCCACCTTGAGTTTGCCCGACTGAGCGAGGCCTGTTGTTCAACAGCCGCGCGCACGCGGCTTCGCCGGCGCGTCCGGGAGCTTGCCGACGCGAAGCAATTCGCTCAGCAGCGCGCCTCCGTCTTTCGGTCGCAGCGATGGATCCGTTGCCAACATCCGCGACACGAGTGTCAGCAACGGTTGCGGCACGTCCTCGCAAAAGTCGGCCAAATTGGGCGGGGGCTGCCAGACCTTCGCCACTACTGCTCGTGCGCGGTCGCTCGGGAAGGCTGCCGAGCCGGAGATCGCTTCGAACAGCACGCAGCCGAGTCCATACACATCGGCGCGCGCGCCGAGCTCGGCGCTGCCCATGGCTTGCTCCGGCGACATGTAAGCCCAGCTGCCGCCGGCAAAGGTCGCGTGTACGCTCAGCCCGGCAGGAGACTGCCGCCGCGCAATTCCAAAGTCGATCAGTTTGGTCTTCGCCGCGAGGCCCTCACAAAGCAGCAGATTGGCTGGCTTGAGATCGCGATGAACGACTTGCTCGCGATGCACGAACGAAAGCGCTTCTGCTGTGCGTTGCGCGAGGATCAGGGCATCGCTGAGGCCCAGCGGGCCCGATGCCAGCCGTTGATCGAGCGTCGGGCCATCTAGCCATTCCATGAGGATGTAGGCGTCAGCGAAGGTCGAGCCGCCATGAGACAATTGGCGGACGATTGCTGGGTGGACCAAGCCTTGGTGGATCTGAGCCTCTTCCTTGAAGCGGGCCAAATGGCTCGGGTCGTCCTTGGAGGGGCGCTTCAACGCGACGACCTCGCCGTTGTCCGTGTCCTGGGCTCGGTACACGCGCGACATGTTGCCGGCATGAATTGGTTCACCGAACTGGTAGCGGCCCAAGCGTTCATCGGAGCCCTGGGAATACACGGTCACGGTGCTTGCTCGGCTGGGTCCGATTGGACACTGCTCAATCGCAAATCGGCCGCTCCTCCGAGTTCCGGCGCAGGGCCAAGCGAGGCTTCACCGAGCGGAATGACGATGGTGAAGGTGGTGCCCGCATCGAGCACACTGGCCACGGAAATACGCCCATCATGGCGCTTCACGATGCCTTCCACGATCGCGAGCCCCAGGCCGGTGCCGCGCAGTTTGGTCGTATAGAGCGGTTCGAAGATGCGAGCGCGCACGCTCTCGGTCATGCCCTTGCCGTTGTCGATCACGCGCAGCGTCAGCTCGCCGGAATCGACGCTGGCTCGCACCTCGACGCGGCCAGTTTGCGGATCGACGGCTTCGACGGCATTTTGAAGCAAATTCACGAGGACTTGGCGAAACTGATCGGCATCGACGTTGGGGACCGGCAGATCTTTGGAGACGTGATTGAGTAGTTCGATCGTCTCGGCCGGCTTGACCACTACTGCGAGTGCGCTCTGCACCAATTCATGAGCAGCGGTAGGCGCACGAAAGATCGCGCGTTCACGGGAGAAGTCCAATAGTTCGCCGATGATCTTGGCGCAGCGATCGATCTCGGTCGCGATCACTTTCGAAAACTGTTGAATGCGCTTGTCCGACTGGGCTTCGGGCGCGTGGATGACGCGCCGGTCCAGGTAGTACCAGGCGTTGCGGATCGCCGCGAGCGGGTTGCGCAGCTCGTGACCGATGCTGGCCGCGAGCCGCCCGATCGCCGCCAACTTTTCCGTGCGCACCAGCGCTTCTTGCGCTTGGCGCAGGCGCTCCTCGGCGTCCTTGATGTCGGTGATGTCGAAGGCGACGCCCTGAATGAACAGCGGGCGACCGTCTTCATCACGCACGACGCGCGCCTCGCCGTGAACCCAGACTGTGCGCCCATCGCGCGCGAAGAACCGACAATCCGCCCGAAAAGGGCCGCCGACGGCGCAGCCGCGTGCAAATTCGGCGTTCCAGCGGCCTTGGTCTTCGGGGTGCATCCGGTGAAACCAGAGCACCGGGTCGTCCAGCCACTCTTTCTGGGTGTAACCGAGCAGGGACTCGATCTGCGGGCCAATGTACAGCTCGTTCTCGCCGTCCTCGAGCGAGGCCATGAAGGTCACTGCCGGGATTTGTTCGACCAGTGTGCGGTAGCGTGCCTCGGCACGCTTGGACGCCTGCGCGCTCGCGCGCTGCTCGGTGATGTCCTCCATCACGCACAAGCTCAAATCCGAATTCGGTAGGCGCGCCAACGTGACGGCGACTTCGAGCGTGCTGCCGTCGATTCGCAACGCTCGATACCGGCCCGAACTGGCCGGTGGCTGGCCGTCGAACAGGCGTGACAGTGGGCAGCCGACCAATGATGCCTCGTCCACGCCAAGCATCGCGCACGCTGCACCGCCCACGCTGTGAACCTCACCCTGAGCGTTTACGCTCAGAATCCCCGGTTCTTTGCGGAGACGGTCGAGCTCGACGGCGGTTGTTTCGGCTTCGGCGGCGAGCGCTTGGTCGTGACGGAGGCGAGCGCGCAAGCGCGCGCCGCGGACTTCGGGGTTCTCGCGGAACAGCTGGTTGGTAGAAATGAAGGCGTTGGCGAGCTGATGCAGGATCGCTTCCGCCTCGTTCGCGCTCCATTGCTCTTCCACCCCTTCGGTAGCAACGGTCCGCGAACGAAGACCGCGATCGACGCTCACCGATTCGGCCCTCGCGAACGAAGCCAAGTCGAGAACGACGAAAGCCCATCGCCCCGCGTGGCGGATATTGCGAACACCTGCAGAGCGGGCTGCAATTGCATGGCGTAGTCGGTCGCCCGTTGGACGTCGAATTCGACGTACGGCAGAAGATCGATCTTGTTCAAGACGAGCGCGTCGCAGCTGCGGAACATGTGCGGGTATTTGAGCGGCTTGTCGTCACCTTCGGTCACCGACAAGACCACGACGCGTGCTGACTCTCCCAGATCGAACAGCGCCGGACACACCAAATTGCCGACGTTCTCGAACACGACGGTCGACCCAGGTTCGGGCGCGAGCGTGATTAGCCCGTGTCCGACAGCGTGCGCGTCCAGATGGCAACCGGTTCCGGTGTTGATTTGAAGCGCACGGCAGCCCGCTCGGCGGATCCGCTCCGCGTCGCGCTCCGTTGCTTGGTCGCCCTCGATCACCAAGAACGAGTGCCCCGGCATTCCGCGCACGATCGCCTCCAGCAACGCCGTCTTGCCCGCCCCGGGTGAGCCCATCAGGTTGAGAGCCACGCACGAGTGCTCAGCCAGCCACGCGCGATTTTGCTCCGCAAAACGCTGATTTTTGCTGATCAGCGACTGCTCGATTTTCAACGTGCTAGTCGAACGCAGTTGCAGCTTCGCCGCTCTGCCCGTGTGAGCATGAGGGTGTTCGTGATTCGTCGCTTCGTCCGAGCAGCCGCAGCTTCCGCACATCACTGCACCTCCACTTCGCGCAACTGGAGCTGCTCACCACTCAAAAATTCGAGCGAGAGTGAGCCACACGCACAACGGTCGAAGATCGAGTCGAGTGCGAATTCTCGGTCGCAATCACGGCATCGGGCTTGCCCGGCGAGCTCCACGATCTCGAGCTCGGCGCCCTCGGCCGGCGTGCCTTCCGCGCACAGCTCGAAGCAAAAACGAAATGCGTCGGGCACGACCGCCGAGAGTTTGCCGACCTCGAGTACGACGCGCGTGACCTGTCGCCCCGAGCAATGCTCCGCGATCAAGCTCACCAGATCTTGGGTCAGCGACATTTCATGCATGCTGGGCGGCTCCCACGTAGGGTTCTCCGCTGAGCTCGAGCAAGAGCTGTTCGATCAGCGGCAACGCACGAACTACGGCGGCCTGTACCGGCGCGCTCAACGCCAACATCGGTTCCTCGTCGGAGCCGAACGACAACGGCTCGCAGCCGAGCAACCGCGTCCTAGGCATGGTCCCCCCGAGGGCCCGCACCAGGTCGAAGACGCGGCATGGATCGACTCCATGACCCGGACCCAGCAGCTCTTCCGGCGCGCGGTCAGACTCGAAATCAGGCTCCAACACGGTCAAGGTGCCGGGCGGCTGTCCGCGCTGTACCGTGTCGAGCAAGAGAAGTGCGTCCACACCGTCGACGAGCGTGTAGGCCAGATCGAGTCCGCGCGTGCCGAAGTCTCGCAGCGTGACGTGTGACAAATTCGGGCGACGCATCAATTCGCGCACGACCTCGACGCCAAAGGCGTCATCGCCCAAGAAGACATTGCCGACTCCGGCAACGAGCACGCGCTTCACGGTGATTCCTCGCTCAGGCGCTCGACTTCGTCGAGAAAGAAGAAGAAGCGGTGCCCGGGTAAACCCTGGACGCCCAGATCGGCACCGGGGTCGTCGTCGACCGTGACGCTCAAATGCACACGGTCTTCGAAATCCAGATCGACGCCGCGCACCGTCGCGTTGCGACCGGCCAGCGCCAGATCGAAGATGTCGGCCCGCGCTTTGGGGCGCAAGCGGACGCGCTCACCGACGCGGATTGCATTGCCGTGCTCCGGGGAATGCTTCCGCAAGCGACCGTGCAAGCGCAGCTGCTCGTCAGCCGAGAGCGCTTCGGCGCGTTCGAGAACTCGATGCGCCCGCAAGTCGCCGCGTCGAAGTTCGTCCTTCTCCGCGTCGCTCAGGGTCAACACGCGCAAGAGTAAGATTTCGTCGATCTCGGTCGCGTCATAGCAATCCGCCCGGCTCTCCGGCGCGATTTCCGGGTAGTCATACAGAATGATCGGACTCGCCAAGAGCCGATCGGAACGGTTCTTGTGGCCCGCCAGAACCGGCCACAAACCGCGCTGCACGCAGGCTGATGCTGCCGCGCGCTGTGCAGCCGGCGGATCGAGTTGTGACACGAACTCTCCGCCTTCCACGCCGAGCAGGAGGTGGGCGGCGACCAGCGTCTCGGACAGCGCACCATCACGGGCGACGGCCGGACAATTGCTCTCGTTCCTCAGGTTCGAGGACAGCTTGAATCGATTCGGGGCGAGGGCTTCGACGCGAATCTCCAAACAGCCGCGAAGACGCCCGCTCTGAAATGCGTATTCTAGGCTCGAGCCTGCGAGTTCGGCGAGCCTTCCGAAGGTTTTTCGATGAGAGTGCGGACGCGCACTCTCGAATGGTTCGCTCGGTGTCGGTTCGACGAGCTCCAAAAATCGGATCGCGATGTTGAGTTCAGCTGCGGCGCCTAGAGCGAGGCACTCGGTACCGACCTCCGAACGATCCGATCCGGTCTGTGCATCGCTGTAAGCGCGCGGATAGACGCCCCCGAAATTCCAGCGAATCGCTTGCTTTTTCGAGCTCGCTCGATAGGGATAGAGCGCGTAGCCCTCGTACATGATGGCGTCTGCGACCGGCAGCAGATCCGCGAAGTAGTCGTCGTTCATCGCGGGCCACCTTGGCGGTGTTCGTCGTTCGCGCGCGGGCGCACGCGCAGGGTGACGAGCACTGGCGCCGGTTCAGCAAGCTCTACCGTCACCGATTCCGCGTCGGGTACCGCGGCCCAGAGCGCCGTTTCGAACTCCTGCTTCAGCGTGGCACGGGTCGAAGTGCAGGCGGTCGTCACCGGCACCACGCGCAGCGTGACTCGCCCGTCGTGGATGTCTGCGCTCACCGTGGCGAGCTTGCTCTGCAAGCGCTCGCGCAGGCCGTCGATCGTCCGCTCTGCGCGTGTCTCGAGGGTTAGCGGGTGTAGGCCGTGCAGAAGGAGCATGGCACTGACTTGCGCATCATCCGCCAGAGTTCGTCGAACGCGCTCGTCGCAGGCGGCGAGCGTGCGCGCAAGTCCGAGCTGGTGAAGCTCGAGCACGGTGCTCAGTATCTCGCGGGTCAGATGCTCCACGCGCGGATCGGCAAACGAGGAAAGCTCGCTGAGCAGGCCCTCCACGCGCGCAAATCGCCGCTCGAAATCGCGGTCGGCACCGGTTTGGGTACTCATTTGTGGGCTCCGAAGCTGGGCGCGTGCCGCACGAGTAACTCTTTGCCGCCACCGAGATACATGTGCACGCCGCAGGGCAAGCACGGATCGAAGCTGCGCACCGTGCGCATGATGTCGACTCCTTTGAATTGCTCGCGCCCGTTCTCTTCGAACAGCGGCATGTTTTGGACGGCATCTTCATACGGTCCGGGTGTGCCGTACGAGTCGCGCGGGCTGGCGTTCCAAGGCGTGGGCGGGTAGGGGTGGTAGTTTGCGATCTTGCCGTCGCGGATCACCAGGTGATGCGAGAGCATGCCGCGCACTGCTTCGTGAAAACCGCAGCCGATCCCCTCATCTGGCACTTTGAAATCATGCCAAGTCGTGGTGCGGCCGGCGTACAACTCGTCCAAGGCGCGCTCGCAGAAGTACAGCGCAGCAGCCGCTGAATAGGCTTGAAAGTAGCTGCGCGCGCGGTTTCGCTCGAGGGTGTTGCTGAAGCGAGGGATTCGCCACTCGAGCTTGGTCTCGGGCAAGCTGGCCGTTTTCGGGAGGTGGATCTCGAGGCTGTGTCCGGTGGCTTTGACGTAGCCGATGTCCACGAGGCCGGCCAGGGCCGTGACCCAGCAACGCGCGAGCGCGCCGCCCCCCGAGTCGAGCGCCAAGTGTTCACCGGTGTGTTCGTCGTACCAGCGTGGCGCCATCACCCAAGTGTACTTGTCGTTGAAGTCTCGTTTTTGCGGGCGCGGCGTGGTGGTTTGATTCCAGGGGTGCCGCGGGTCCACGCGGTTGCCGAGCGGGTCTGTTTTGACGAACTGCTCTCCGCCCAACCAATCATCGTAGAACGAGCTGCCGAGAAGGATGCGCATGCCCAGGTTGATCTCGACCAGATCGGTGGTGACGAGCTTTCCGTCCACCACGATGCCCGGCGTGACGAACATTTTGCGGCCGAAACGAGTCATGCTTTCGTAACGAAAGTCGCACGCGCTGGGATCTTGAAAGGCACCCCAGCAGCCGAGCAAAACGCGTCGCCGCCCGACCTCTTCGTAGCCGGGCAGCGCTTCGTAAAAGAAGTCGAATAGATCGTCGTGCAGTGGGACGACGCGCTTCATGAACTCCACGTAGCGCATCAAACGAACCATGTAGTCCGTGAACAATTGATGCGTCGGTACGGTACCCACGCCGCCGGGGTAGAGGGTGGAAGGATGCACGTGCCGACCCTCCATCAGACAGAACATCTCGCGGGCGACCCGGCTCATCTGTAGCGCTTCTTTGTAGAAGGAACCCTCGAACGGATTCAGCGAGCGCATGATGTCCGCGATCGTGCCGAACCCGTGCAGCGCGGCGCCCCTTGCCGGCGTGCGCTCGGCCTGCTCCAGCAGTCCTGGATTCGTCTCACGCACCATCTTCTCGCAATAGTCGACGCCGACTAGGTTGTCCTGAAAGATGTTGTGGTCGAACATGTATTCGGCGGCTTCACCCAAGTTCACGATCCACTCGGCCATCGCCGGAGGCTTCACACCGAACGCCATGTTTTGCGCGTAGTTCGCGCAGGTGGCGTGGTTGTCGCCGCAAATACCGCAGATGCGACTGGTGATGAAGTGCGCGTCGCGCGGATCTTTCCCCTTCATGAAGATGCTGTAACCGCGAAAGATGGACGACGTAGCGTGGCATTCGACCACCCGCCGATCGCTGAAATCGATTTTGGTGTAGATGCCCAGACTGCCGACGATCCTGGTGATTGGATCCCAGGACATCTCGACCAGTTGTTTGCCGTTGTCGCTGGTCATCGAGAGCCTTCGTTGCTGCCGTAGGTGCTCGGGGTGTAGCCGCTGGTGAGCGCCGGACCCGGTGCGCGCCACTCGGGTTCGCGGTTCAACGACATGCGCGTGAAGGAACGCAGCGCGCGCACCGTCCGCCCATACATGCCGACCGCAGATGACGACATGATCGCGCCAGGGGGCTCGTTCATGAAGGGCATGAACTTGTCGGGAAATCCCGGCATCGTGCAACCGATGCAGATCCCGCCCACGTTCGGGCAACCGCCGACGCCGGCCATTGCGCCGCGCTTGGGCACGTTGCATTGAACCACCGGACCCCAACAACCGAGCTTGACGATGCACTTGGCCGAGCCGTATTCCTCCGCAAAATCAGCCTGTTCGTAGTATCCGCCGCGGTCACAACCTTCGTGCACGGTGGCATTGAACAGCCATTCCGGCCGACCCTCGGCGTCGAGCGGGATCATCGGCGCGCGTCCGGCGAGCTGATACAAGAGGTAGAGCAACGTCTCCATGAAGTTGTCGGGCTGCACGGGACACCCGGGCATGTTGACGATCGGGATCCCAGCATGCGACTTCCAGTCGCGCCCGAGGTAGTCGCGGAGTCCCATCGCGCCGGTCGGGTTCCCGGCCATCGCGTGAATGCCGCCGTATGCCGCACAGGTCCCGATCGCGATCAGCGCCCACGCACCGCTTCGCAAATCATCGATCCACTGACAAGTGGTGATGGGCTGACCGTCGTCCCCCTGACCGAACGCGGCAAAGTAGCCCTCGGCTTTGATCTTCTCGTTCGGAATCGAGCCTTCGACCACCAGCAGGTACGGACCGAGTTCGCCTCGGATGGCTTTGCGGAACGCGCCCAAGAAGTCCTCACCGCCCTGCTCGTACGCGAGCACTGGGTGATACAGATTCACCTTGGGTAGGCCTGGAATCGCTCCGAGTACGATGTCCTCCAAGCTGGGTTGGGAGGCGGCGGTGATGGCCACGGTATCGCCGTCACAGCCCAAGCCTTGCGTAATCCAGAGCACGTTGATTTCCGGGATCGCAGGCTGTCGCAGCGAGGTGCGAGCGGGTGCAGCAGGATCGTCGTGGGTCATGGTTCTCGTGCTCCGTTCTTGACTCAACAAATTCTCGGCAATTGCTCGCCCGACAGGAGCGGCACGACTCGTTCACCGCCCACGCGCGAGCGCATGCGCACGAGCCCCGGTTGATCCGCCACCAGATGACCGATGATTGCTGCGCCCTGACCGAGCGGATGAGCGCGGACCGTCGAAAGGACGCGCTCCGCGTCTTCCGGTGCGATCGCGGCGACCAGGCGACCCTCGCAGGCGATGTACAATGGGTCGAGCCCCAACATATCCGCGGCCGCGCGGACTTCAGCGCGCACCGGGACACGCGCCTCGTCGATCCAAACGCCTACCCGTGAGTGACGCGCGATATCGTGCAGTACGCCCGAGAGGCCACCGCGCGTCGGATCGCGCATGCAGCGAATCTTGGGTGCGATTTCCAGCATGGCCCGAGTCAAGTGGTGGAGCGGCGCGCAATCACTCAGCAAGCTAGTTTCGAAGTCGATGCCATCCCGCACACTCAAGATCGAAACACCGTGGTCACCGATCGGGCCGGAGACGAGCAGTGCGTCGCCGACTCGCGCATTCGCGATCGATAGTGCGCGCCCTGCCGGTACCATGCCCACACCGGAGGTCGTGATGAACACACCGTCGGCTTTGCCGCGCTCGACGACCTTGGTATCGCCGGTGACGATCTCGACGCCCGACTCGCGACAAGTCGCCGCCATGGATTCGACGATTCGCCTCAGGCTCTCGATCGGCAGACCCTCCTCCAAGACGAACGCCGCTGAAAGCGCCTGCGGGATGGCTCCGCCCACACACAGGTCGTTCACCGTACCGCACACCGAAAGCCGCCCGATGTCACCCCCCGGGAAGAACAGCGGGCTAACGACGAACGAATCGGTGGTGAAGGCGAGGCGAGCCCCGCGCTCGGTGGGGACCGGCAAGAGAGCTTGATCCTCGAGACTCGCAAGTGTGCCATTGGAGAACGCGGGCAAGAACACTTGCTCCAGTAACTCCTGGCTCAGTAGGCCGCCGCTGCCATGGCCGAGGACGATGTGCGCATAGCGCCCGACTGGAACCGGGCAACTGCCGTTCATGACGATCGCCCTTCCGTGCCGCGCGTCAGGCGAGCGGCGGGGATACGACGCCCGTAGGCGTGGTACGCCGCGCACGCGCCTTCGCTCGAGACCATGGTCGCACCGAGCGGCGATTCGGGGGTGCAGCGTCCGCCGAACGCCGGGCAATCGGTGGGCTTCTTCAAGCCGCGTAAGATCTGGCCACTGATGCACTCGGCAGGTTCTTCGGTGATGACCTCGCCCAGCTCGAACACGTTCGAAGCGTCGTGCGCGCCGTACTCGGCTCGAATCCTGAGACCGCTGTTCGGGATCGAGCCAATTCCGCGCCACTTGCGCTCGCACACCTCGAAGACGCTAGCGACCAACGCTTGCGACGCTGGGTTGCCTCGCGCCTGCACCACGCGCGCGTATTGATTGTCCACACCGAAGCGGCCTGCCTCCAGGTGCTGCACCGCTAGGCAAATGCCCTCCAACAGATCGAGCGGTTCGAACCCCGTGACCACGATTGGTAGCGAAAATTGCGCGGCGATCGGCTCGTATTCCGACACGCCCATCACGCTGCACACGTGCCCGGGCCCGAGGAACGCCTGCACGCGTTGGTCGGGATCTTGCAAGATGGCGAGCATGGCCGGCGGCGCCAATACGTGGGAGCAGAGCGCGCTGAAGTTCGAAAGCCCGCGCTGTCGCGCCTGGTGAATGGCCATGGCATTCGCGGGCGCGGTGGTCTCGAACCCAATCGCGAAGAACACCACGCGCCGCTCCGGGTTTTGTCGCGCAATCGTCAACGCGTCGAGGGGAGAATAGAGCACGCGGACATCGGCGCCCCGCGCTTTGAGTCCCAGCAAATCCCCATCCGTGCCTGGGACACGCAGCATGTCACCGAACGAGCAGAAGATGACGTCGGGCTGACGAGCAATCGCCAGAGCGCGATCGATCATCTCCAGTGGCGTTACGCATACGGGGCAACCTGGGCCGTGCAACAGCTCGATCTGTGAAGGCAATAGCTGCTCGAGACCAAATTTGACGATCGTCTGCGTTTGTCCCCCGCAGACCTCCATGATCTTCCAAGGCCGGGTGGTGCTACGCGCGATTTGGTTTGCCCAATGCTCCGCGAGGCGACGGCTCTCGTTTGGTTCCAAACGCCTCATGGGTTTTGCTCCGGCTCTAGCAGCTCACCGAGTTGATCGAGCTCGCGTAGCAGTTCGAAGATCTTGTGCGCTTCCTGCGGATCGATGCGCGACAGCGCGAAGCCCACGTGCACCAGCACGTAATCACCCGGAGCGACGTCCTGCACGTGCTCCAGGCATACTTTGCGTGAGACACCGCCAAAATCGACGCGTCCCATCAACAAGCCGTCTTCCGGCTCGCGGGAAAGCACTCGACCCGGGACACCGAGGCACATCAGGGATCCCGCCCGTCGCGTGCAGCTGCGATCGCGAGCTGGCCCAGACTGAGGCCGCCGTCACCCGAGGGGTAAGCGTGTGCGCGGTATGTGGTGAAGCCCGCCTGCGCCAGGCGCTGCTCGAGATCTTCGACCAGCAGCACGTTTGCAAACACACCGCCTGCCAGCACGACGCGGCCCAGCCCGGTTTTCTCGCGGAGCGTCACGCAGAGCTCGCACAAGGCTGCTGCCAAGGTGACGTGAAAGCGCCTTGCCACGTTCGCGACGGGCGTGAGAGTGCCCAGCTCCGAGACCAGCTCGCGCAGCATGGGGCGAACGTCTACTTGCAGAGGGCTCGTCGAAACGCGATGCGTAATCCGATATGGGTAGGGCGCGGGCGATGGCTCGCTCAGCGCGCGCATCGCCGCCCACTCCAACTCGATTGCAGCTTGGCCCTCGTAGCTCGAGGTCGAGCATACCCCGCACAACGCCGAAACAGCGTCGAACAGCCTGCCAACGCTGCTGGTGATGGGACAATTCACGTCGCGCTCGATCATCTGGCTCAAGACACGCACCGCGCGCATGTCGAGCGTCGGAGAGAGCGCGGCCAGCGGCGCTCCGGAGTCGAGCAAGTAGGCGAGTGCCATGCGCCACGGCTCACGCACCGCCTGTTCGCCGCCGGGCATCGGCACGGTGCGAAAATGAGCCAAGCGTTCGAAGCTCGAGCGTTCGCAACGCAGCACCTCGCCGCCCCAGATCGTGCCGTCGCTGCCCAGCCCTGCGCCGTCGCAAGCCACGCCCAGCACCGCTTCCGTCAGGCCGTGCTCGGCCATGCAACTGACCACGTGCGCGTGGTGATGCTGTACCGACACCCGCTCGAGCCCGTGCTCGTTCGCGAGTTCCCGGGCGATCTGCGTCGAGGCGTAGTCCGGATGCAGATCGTGGACCAAGAGTTTGGGCTGGACCGAGAAGAGCCGTTGGTAGTGCGCGATGGCGGCGCGGTACGCTTGTAGCGACTGCGCGTTTCCCAGATCACCGAGGTGGTGACTCACGAGCGCTTGCTCACCGAGGCCCAGAGCGAAAGTGGCGTTGTCGTGCGCACCCAATGCAAGAATCGGCCGGCGCAGACGCTGCCCCAACGCGATTGGGCGCGGCGCGAGCCCGCGCGCGCGGCGTAGAGTGCCGAGGGAACCATGCATGGATCGCAGCACCGAGTCGTCGCAGCGTAGCGCGATCGGTCGATTGTGTGTCAGGGTGCGGTCCGACATCGGCACGAGGCGCGCCCGGGCGTCGCTCTCCTCGAACGCGATTGGTTCGTGACTCGTGTTGCCGCTGGTCATGACCAGCGGAGCGTCCGCGACCGCTCGACACAGCAGGTGTTGCAGCGGCGTATACGCCAGCATCACTCCCAGGAGTGGACTCTTGCCTGCGACGCCCTGGCTGATGTCAATCCCCTCCCGGCGGTGCCCGAGCACGATGGGTCGCGCCGGGCCAGTCAGCAGCGTCGTCGCGAAGGCATCGAAGGTGCACAGCTCGATCGCGTGAGGCAAGTCGCGAACCAAGAGTGCAAATGGCTTCTCGTCGCGCGCTTTTCGTCGTCGTAGCTCGCTGGTGGCAGCGTCACTCTTTGCCAAACAAGCGAGGTGGAACCCGCCGATGCCCTTGATCGCGACGATCTGCTCGGCGAGCAGTGCCTCGGCCGCGCCGCGGAGCGGATCGCTTGTCGTGATGGGGCGCCCACGGCTGTCCAGCAGTTCAAGCCGAGGACCGCACGCAGGACAGGCGATGGGTTCGGCGTGGAAGCGGCGATTGGCGGGCTGGCAGTACTCGGCGCGGCACGCCGCACACGGTGCGAAGCCGCGCATCGTGGTGCGCGCGCGATCGTACGGCGTGCTTTCGATGATCGTCAGACGCGGCCCGCAATCACTGCAATTGCTGAACGCGTGACCAAATCGGCGATCGCTCGGATCGAACAGCTCCTTCAGACATTGCTCACAGGTTGCGATGTCCGGCGCTACGAAAGGGGGTGAGAACGAGTCTGCTTCGAGCGTGCTGTCGATGATCGAAAATCCGAAGCGCCCGTCCGGCGCCATTGCTTCCGAGCGCAATTCCGCGATCTCGGCGCGTGGTGGTGCTCGCCTCCGTAGATCGCGTTCGAACCGCTGCAAGAGCAGTCGCGCGCCCTCCACCTCGACGTGCACTTCGCCCGCGTGATTCAGCACGAAACCCGCGAGTCCGAACTCTGCCGCCAGGCGATGAACGAACGGACGAAAGCCCACGCCCTGCACCAACCCGGTGACGACGAAGGCGCGTCGCTCGAGATCGCGGGGTGGCACTGCGGGAGTGTTCATGAGCGAGACGACGTCGCGCGTGGTCAGCACCCTGAACACGCGGGAAGATTGACCCAGCGCTCATCATCGACGCTCAGTGCGATGCCGTCGAGCGAAACTTCGCCCCCGCCCTCAGCGGAGAGGGCACAAATTAATGGGGTTTTGTCGTGGCGAGATTCGCCATGTTGCGCGTTTGCGCGCTCTCGGCGCTCAGCGCGCTGCGGTCCGCGCCACAGTGCGTCGGATCTGCTGCTCGGTCATCTCGGGTGCCCAGGGCAACGAGATGGTCCACTTCGTGCCGTTGCCGCTGGACTCCACGTCCAAGCGACCGTGCATTGCGTCGATTCGCTGTTTGATCGCCGACATGCCGACGCCGCGTCCCGAGGTCTCACTGACGTCCGTGCGTGTCGTCACGCCCTGGCGACACAAGATCGCGAGGCGCTCCGCGGGGGTGCGGCTCGGTAGACCGAGCGACGCGCCCAGCTCGGTGATCGCTGCCCAGTCGATGCCGCGACCGTCGTCGCTGATTTCGAACACCAGGCGGTTGTCGCGGGTTTGGGCCTTGAAGGTCATCTTGCCCACGGGAGGTTTGTTCTCGGGGCGCTCTTCCGGGCTCTCGATGCCGTGGTCGATCGCGTTGCGCACCAGATGCACGAGATCGGAAAAGAAGGGGCCATACGTGTCTGGATCCAGACGCACGTTGCCCGCCTGCACTTCGATGTCGACGTCGCCTTTGCCCAAGCGCGCGGCGAGCGCGCGGGCTTGATCCGCGAGTCGCCCGAGCGGACGCGCTGCAGGCTCGAGTTTCCAAGTCAGGAGCTCGGCGAGCGCCGCGGACTTGCCGTCACGCGAGAGCAGGTTGACCAGCGAAGCGTAGTCGTTAGCGCTGACTTCCATGGTGCTCCGACCGGCGTCTCCGACCAGCTGCGTCACGTGCTCGGACAGTGCTTGCCAACGTCGGGCCAGTAGGTCCTGAGACTTCATGCCGTCGCCCGCGGCCAGTTCGTCCTCGAGCACGTGGCACAAGTGCGCAACGACCTTGAGCCCCATCTGCGCCGAGTTACCCTTGAGGGTATGGAGCGTGCTGCGCAGCGCGTGACCGTCGGTCACGTCCGGGCCGCACACCGACTTGACCATGTTCGTGGCTTCGTTGGAGAAGGCCAAGAAGCCCGTGCGGTCCAACATCAAGCGGCGGAAGGCCTCCATCATCTCGGTCAGCTCGGCCTCTTCACGCTCGCGCTGCAAGCGATCCGTGATGTCTGCCACGACGACGAGCACGCCTTCTAGGCGCTCGTCTTTCAAGAGCGGGATGTAGCGCAGGCTGAAGGACTTCCCGTTGGCGTTCAGGCGCGACGGCAATTGTTCGAGCGCGACCTCGTAGGGCAGCACGTCCGCGGTCAGCTGATCCCAGCCCAGCTCGAAACCGAGCGCGAAGTCGGGAGAAGTCGCGAATAGGTACTGCCAAAAGGTGACGCCCGGGCCTGTGCCGAACCAGCGGTCGACCACGGCCGAGCGTTCACGCGCCATCACGCCGTCCATCGACAAGGTGATGAAGCCTTGGTCCACGTTGTCGAGCACGAGCCGCATGTCACGGTTGCGGCCGGCGAGGGCGAGCGTTCGCTCTTCGACCTTGTGCTCCAAGGTTCGATTCATTTCCTCCAGCTCGCCGTAAGAGACCTTCAGCTCTTCGACCATGCGGTTGAAGGAATAACCGAGCACCTGCAACTCATCGCCGGAGTTGATCGAAACGCGGACGCTGCGTTCACCAGCCGCCAAATCGATTGCGGCTTGGGTCAATGCCTGGACCGGTTGCGTAATGCGGACTGCCTGAATACGGCTGAGCAGCACGCCGAGCAACGTGGCAAGGCCGACTGCAGCGCCGATCAAGGCAATGGAGTTGATCTGCTGTGACTTGGACTCGGCCGCGGCCACGGCCAGCGCCTGGTGCATGCGACGAGTGGAGAGTCCGTAGCGAATCGTGCCCAAGACCTCGTGATCTTCACCAATCACGGGTTCGGCGACCTCGACCACTTCTTGGTCCAGGCGAACGGCGCGGCGGATGGTTTCCTTGCGCGCCACGACCTCCTTCTGTTCGAGCCCCAGGACGCGCCAGGCATCCTTTTCGGGAGCCGCATCACTGGTGGGGGCGCCGCGCTTCTGAAAGGCTAGCGCTTCGCCGTCGGAGTTGACGAACAGACCGTAGACCAGATCCGGATCTTGGCTTATCGCGCGGGCGAGCAGCGTCTGCATGTCGAGGAACGCGTTGTCCAGGATCATGCCGTGCAGGGCGAGGGCATGGTTCTCGGTCAGCACCTTGCCCTTGCTGGTGATGCCTTCCTCGATACTGCCCTCGATCGCCCGCAAGTGTTGGGCCGATGAACGCGCGCTCAAGAACAATACGATCGCCAACGTGACGCCGCCGATGATGCTCGAAACGATTAGCATCGTGCGAATGAACTTGTTTCGCAACGAGCCGCCGGGCGAAGGCGGGGCTTGGGAGATCGGAAGTTCGGCCATGCTAACGATCCAAAACTCGGTCTACCTGTCGCAGTGCGTCGTTACGCAGTGAGAAGCGCTCACGAACTTGCGCCAGATCCAGCGTGGTGGTCGTCGAGACCGGCAGCTGGGTCTGGGTGTCGGTGGCCAGGGCCCAACCGTTGTCGGCGATGTCGAAGACCATGCTCGCGGCTTGAGCCCCGAGCGCGGCGTGATCGGGCAGGACCGCGAACGTGCCGAACGATTGTAGGGGCGAGACGAGCGAGGCAGCGCCGACGATGGTAGGCGACCAGGGCCGCTCGTTCAGCCCGGGGAGCCACGCCTCCGTGATCAACTTCGGGCTCAGCAGGTGGTCGTCGTTCAGCACCCAGACCGCGCCCGCCTGCTCCTTGAGGCGGCGGAGGGCACGCTTCAGTTCCGAGGCGTTCGGCGACGAGCCGACGACTTCGCGCACCACGCCGATTTGTTCGCGCGCGGCCAGCGCTGCTTGGCGCTGGACGAAGCCACCGAGCTCCGGTCGGTGAATGACACCGATTCGATCGATTGGGCGATCGATCAGCTTGCGAAGATTGGTGACCACGGTGATGAGTGGCACTTCGTAGCTGATGCCGGTCGCACCGCTGACTGCCAATCGTCCCGCGTCTAGGAATGACGTCATGACGATCACGACCGGGGGAAAGCTCTTGTTCGTGGTGTTGTGCTGATAGTCGTTGTAGGCAGCGACCGTCGGATTGTTCATCAGCACGATAGCGGCTGGGCGATGACGCTTGATGCCTTCGTCGATTACCGAGCGGGCAGCGCGGTCCTCGACCCGCAGCGCGACCAGGTTGTAGTTCTTGGCGAGTTCGTCGCGAAGGCCTGCCCAAACCTCCATGGTTTGGGGCGTCTCTGGCATGCACACCAGCACCGTGTCTTTGGCGGCGGGGTTCTTGCTCCGCGCGATCTCGGCGTAGTAGTGCGTGGTCGGTGAAACCGGGCCTTGTGCGCAACCTTGGAGCAGCGCGCAACCAACCGGCAGCCCAAGCATGAAGTCTCGTCGATTCAGTGCCATGCGTCGACCCCCATGGTTTGCGACAAGTTGAGGGGGAGCTTGGCGATTCCCGCGCTGATGTTGGCGCCGGCCGAGCCAAGCGAGGCAACCGCAGGCAGCCCGATTTGCTTCGACAGCTCGCGCGCCAGCAAGTTGATGCGGCTTGCCGACTTCACATCCGCGAGTAGGCGCTGCGGAATCAGGATCGCGTCGACTCGCTGCATCTGTAGCAGTGGCAAAAGATCTTCGACCTTCGTCACGCGCTCGACTTTGGGTGCCGTCCCGAGCATGCGATTGACGAACTGGTTGGTCCCATCGCGACCGAGCACGTCGAGCGCCCCGACGGCCTTGACGTTCGCGGGATCGGGCGCGGAATCCGCTCCGACCAGCGCATACTTCTCTTCACCGGAGCCGGATCGCTGACCCTGTAGTTGCACGTGCATGTTCTTGGCCGAAAGCACCAGCGGCAAGGTCAACACGGCGTCAGGGGACTCCGACATGGCACGATCGAAGTCGGAGATGCGTCCGACGGCCGTGACGTCGACGCCGGGCAGAGCGCCTTGCAGCAGCCCCTGAAAGGCGCGCTGCTTCAAGGACACGTGCAAGTACACCAAGAGCTTGGGGGCCGCAGCTTGCGAGGTGCTGCTCGCAAGCAGGGACAAGCCGAGCGCGGCTCCCATGACAGCAGTGCGTGACAAACTTCCTCCATCAGTCATGCCGTGGTGATTCCACTTGAACGTGCCACGTCTTCCAACGTGTACGTATTCACGGCAGGGGCTGAGAAAGCCATAAGGCGTCGCACGAATTTATCGGAAAAGCCTGGGCTTTTCCGTCCTTTGTCGAGTGGATCAACGGGGGCTAGAAGCGGGGCGATAGTGAGCTTTGTGGTGCCTGTGTGGGGCAATGTTTGCGTCCGGCGAGGCCTCGAGCGCGCGAGTCGTGCGCTCGAGGTCTTGCCGGATTCACTCAGAACATCAACACGTCGCCTTCGGCGCTCGTGGAATCGGAGGACACTGCGGGTCCGAGCTCGAAGCCCGGTTCGGCCTCGACTTCGACCCAGATCATGATCGAGCCGGACTCGGTACTGAAGACACGGGGCGTGAGCTTGCCGCGTGGCATCGGCCGCAGGTGTAGGCCGCTCAAGACGACCGGTGTGGTCAGCGCGACTTCCAGGCCGAAGCCCAAGAACTTTCGCTTGAGGCGCCCGACGAGTTGGTTCGTGAGTTCTCCTACCCAGTCGCGCGTATGCTCCTTCTGTGGGCTGGAGAGTTCGATCGGTTGTCGGTTGCCGACGAGCAGGCACGTGCCGCGCAGAGTCGGACCGACGAAGCCAATCACACCCGACAAGAGTATTTCTTCGGAAACGATGAACTCCGCGGCATTCGAGTTCAGCGCGACGCCATAGGCCGCGAAAAGCTCCACGCAGCATTCACCGGTCAAATCAGCAATTTGCGAAGCGAGTTGATCGTCTTCCAAGAACACTAGCTAGCTCCCTGCTGTTGCAAAACCTTGTTCACGGTGCTCACCAGGCTCTCGACCTTGATCGGCTTGATTAGCCAAGCTTTGGCGCCGTTCTGCCGAGCGCGATCGATCATCGAACGCTGCGCCTCGGTGGTCAGCATCAGCACGGGGATGCCGGACGTTTTCGGATCTTGCTTCAAGCGCTCGAGCATTTCCAAGCCGTTGAGCAGCGGCATGTTCACGTCCAAGATGATCATCGAAAAGTCGTGTTGCTCGGTGCGTTGCAGCCCGGCGGCACCGTCACTCGCTTCGATCACTTGAAAACCGACGCGAGTGAGCGCATCGGCGACATGCTGCCTAATGGTTTCAGAGTCATCGACAACGAGTACCTTTTTCACTGTGCCTCCACCAATCGCGGCGAAAGTGCCGCTCCTTGAAGTATTCATTTTTTGAAATCAGAAGATGATCACGTCGCCAGCATTCCCAATGTCCGCCGGCCCCGAGTACACGAGTCGAGACTCGTCGATATTTCCGTCCAACGTCACCAATACGTCCCCGCGCAAGGTGCGACCCAAATAAATCCGCATCGCCGCGAAGCGATGGCGCTGCCCTTCCAACGCTTCGCGCGTGATGAGGCTGGGTAGGAGCGGATTCAGCGCTGCGCCAAACGGCAACAACCGATGCTTGATGCGCGCGGCCAACTGATTGGTGAGCTCGCGCACCCAATCGACCTGCTGCGTGCGGCGCATCGATTCCGCTTTCATGATCGAAAACAGGGGCTCCGGTAAGGAGAGCGTGAGCCGACCTGCGCAGGGCGTGGCCTTGATCGACTGGGCCAATGTGAAGCTAATCGCCGCGGAAATGTCCGGGATCTTGAGTTGCGAAACATCCAAACGCCCTCGCGGTTGTGGTGCAACGGCCACTCCACAAGATTGAAATAGCTCCACCAATGCACCTTGAACGATGGTGTCCATCAGCCCTCGCTGAACGGTGCTGGGCCCCATGTTTTGGGCGCCCGGGGCGCTTGGAGTTTTCACGCAGTCTCCACGTTATCAACCGTAACGGCAGGGATGACGGTTTTCGAAACATGCAATTTTCGTTTTGTGTGCCCGAGTGCGCGGTTGGCGCATGCGCACCGCGGCCACCCCGTTGCCGCGGATGAAGTTAGGAAATTTGCCTGCGTTTCGCCCATTCACTCACCCCGAAAATACTTTTTTCCTCTTTCTGAGTGGCGCATCCAGGGACTGAATTCTGAAGGTGATGCGGTTTGCCACTGTCCATCACTGCAACTCGGCAACAGGCGAGCAAGACGGACAGCGGTCTTCGCTGTGTGGTCCTTCGAGCCTTGGCTAGGCGCGTGTCGGCAAGCGGCGCCCTCGAACGCGTGTTACGCGCCACGGGAAGGACCAAGGCGTGCTCCGCTGCTGGGCGGTCAGCTCAGGCTGCTCTTGTTTGCTCGAAGCGTCCTCTCCCATGTGAGTGTCGACTGCGGTATCCAAGGTTGGGGATTCCAGAAAGTGCGGGCTTCGGGCCTGAAATCCGAACTTAGCCCTGGAACGCCGGCTGGTTCCTGGTGTAACTTGTTGTGCGCAAGCCAGCCGGGTTCGTTAGGCTTGTTTCGGGGAATTGTTAGGCACCCCGACTAGTTGTCAGGCGAAGGGTAACATTCTGAAACATAAAGGGCGCAGACTCAGTAAACCGGCAAGTTGCCGCCCAGGCGCAGCCAATGGAAACCCTTTGTTAGATCTCACTACCCAATTGGAAAGACACGCGTATGACCGACCCGAGCGCCGCACCGACACAGGTCCGCAATTTGGGCAACGGACCGCGACCTTTACTTGTCAAGCAGCCCGCGTCTAATAGAGCGCTGATGGCCTCAGACAAGCACGGCAAGCCCAGGTTCGGAGCAAAGAGTGAATTCGTGAGGTCCTTGGATCCCTCGATCCCCGCTGCCGAGGTCGTGGCGCTCGCCGAAAAGCGCGGGCTCAAGCTCACGACGGGCCTCGTGTACAACATCCGGAGCGCCTCGAACGCAGCTCTGCGTGGCAATCGCCCTCGCAGCACTCAAAAGCCTCTCCCCAAGTGGCGCCCCAGCACCTCGGATGACACTGCAGAGGCTCAACTGCGCGCGGCCATCGCGCAGATCGGCTTGTCTCGCGCGCGCCAAATCCTGGAAGAGGTCGAGGACACCTTCGCGGGTCGCTGAGCGTTCGTGCTCGGGGCTCGGTTCGAACGGCACAAAAGAACCGTGCCCTCGAGAGGTGGGGCTCGAGGGCACGAGTAAGTTTTTCTGGTGTTGAAGCTGAACGGGCTGTTCAGCGCACTGCTCGCACTACCGACTCTTCGCGGCTTCCTCGATCAAGCTTGGGTCGAAGTACTCGTCGACCTTGAGCGGCGTCTTGTACACCGCGTTTTTGACGTTGAAGTCATCGACGATCTTGCTCGAACCGTAGATAGACTCGAAGCCTTCGCCCTTGGCGTAGTGCTTGACGTTCTCGGCGGCGTTGAGCAGGTGGGTGCCTTTCATCAGCCCTTTGTAGACGTCCGGGGTCAGGCCGACGCGAGCGCTCATGATCTTGGCTGCTTCGTCCAAGTTCGCCGGGTCGGCGATGAAGTCGGCGATGCGGAACCAGACCTTGACCACCTTGAGCCACTCGGCGCGATTTTCGGCCAGGCTGCGCGGGCTGACACACAGGTGGTCGTAAATCAGACCTTTGACGTCCGCGCTGGTGAAGATCGGCGTCGAGCCCGGTAGCTCTTTCAGCGCAGCTCCGCTGTTCGGTTGCCACGCAGCGATCGCGTCGACCGTGCCGGACTTGAGCGCGTTGGGCGTGTCGTCGGTCTTGACGTTGACGATCTTGACGTCCTTCTCCGTCATCTTGTTGGCTTTGAGCGCATTGAGCAGGAGCAGGTGGTCCACGAAGCCGACCTCCACGCCAATCTTCTTGCCCTTCAGATCCGTCATCGACTTGATGCCGGGCTTTGCGACGATCATGTCGTTGCCGTCGCTGTAGTCGTTGGCCACGATGCACACGCTCTTTCCGCCGCCGTTGCCGGTGACCAGCGCATCACCGTTGGTGACCGCTACGGCGTCGACTTTGCCCGCCGTGAAAGCGTCCATCGACGGAACGTAGTCGAACCACTTGAATTCGACGTTCACGCCCGCCTCTTTGAACCAGCCTTTCTGGATGGCCACTTCCCAAGCCACCCACCCAGGCCAGTCGCTATACGCGATCTTCAAGGTGGGCCCGCTCGGCGCTGGCGCCGGCGCGGCGGCTGTAGCGCTCGCAACCGGCGCCGCGGGCTCCTTCTCGGCAGGAGCGGGCGGAGGCGTCGGCTTGCTACACGCAGTAAATGTCGAGGCAAGCAGGAGAACGTATGCTGAGATTCGCTGGGAAATAATCATCTGGTGCCTAGTTTGTGAGGGCCCACCGCGGTTGAGAATCGGGCGGTTAGGATTGCGACATCATTTCGAAGGTGCTTCGGGTACTCGATCTAACAAATAGATACTTTGTGTACGGTGACCCCGAGCTCCCGCTCATCAGGGATGAGCGATCAGAGCTGGGCGTTTTCGTCGAACGCGGCCTCGACCGAGGCAAAGATCTTGCGTGCTTGGGTCAATCCGAGCTCAGCGACGGTTTTCCGAAGCTGGGCCTCCAACGTGGCTGGCTTGCCGCCCTTCCGCGCGATTTTAGGCTGATTCTTCCGCTTCGCCTTCTTCGCCGCGAGGGTGACGAGCTTGCTACCACCCGCTTTCGCCGGAAGGCGTGGGGCCGCCTTTTTTCCTTTGCCTGGCTTCTTTGCAGTCATGTCGGGGTGTTCCTTTCGTTGGCTTCCCCAATGGCCAAGACATTTAGAGCGGGTGTACCAGTCTTTTAAGTCAAGATACCAGTGGTTGCCAGATGTCGAATCGAAATGCGATCAGATAGGGATTTCCCGCCTCGCGCGCGTGTCACGCGCGAACGGGTCCCTACCGGCTCGAGCTTCTCGCTCGTGCTCGCTGCGGCGAGTTCAGTACTTGAGACGCCTAAATTTCCGCGCTGTTCGTAGACGATTTGCCGCAACTCGGTGAACCCGAGGCTACGCCAGCTGTCGTGTTCAAGTGGAAGCCTGCCTTGGCGATCGAGCCAGAGACACGATAGCTTCCAAAACCATGATCCTGAGACGCGCTGACGCTGTGGCTAATCCACACCTTGGCTCACGAGTTGCAACTTCCAGTGATCGGTGGATACTCCGCCGGTTGAAAGCGCCGAGTCGTCCCGGCATATGCCCGTCGCGAACCGAGTCGTCCCGGTTCAGGCTGACCAATGTCGCGGGTTCATCACGCCGCGACAGTGTGAGAGTCACCCACCCTTTGTTTCGCCAATGTCACTGCTGTTAATCCAGCAATCGGCGGTGCTTTTTTGGAGCACGAGCATTCGAGCTCGGTGTTGCTTCCAAATCCCCCTTGATTTCAGTAGCTTGTCGCCCGAGCCGGTCTCGCCGAGCGCTCGCGCTGAACGGTCACCCCAACGTCGTTCGGCCGCGGGGCTGCACGTCAGGAATGGACGCGCAGCCCCTCGTGCTGAGCCGCGGGTAGCACGGCTAGCTCGACTAGAGCGACGGGCACTTCGCCGTGATCTTCTTACTGACCGGCGCGAGGTGCTTCAGGTAGACCGCGAGATCGGAGAGCTCCGCTTCCGTAAAAGAGTAGCGCTCCATCGTCGCGCACAGCGTCTTGCCGTCCTTGTCTTTGCCGTCGCGAATCGCGACTTTGATGTCGTTCTCATCCCACGAGCCGATGCCGGTCGCTTCGTCTGGGGTGATGTTGGGGTAGAAACCCGAGCCTCGATAGCTGACGTCGTGGCACGTCGTACATCTGCGAGGCGGTGAAAGGTCACTGATCAACGCCACCGCGCGCGCTTGTGCGGCGGTAATTTCCGGGTCCACCGCGTCCGGAGATCCCCCCGCTCCTCCTTCGCCAGTTTCGCCGGTTTCTCCGGCCTCACCCGTGCTGGTCGAGCCACCGGTGGCACTTTGTCCGCCCGTACTGCCTAGCGTGCCACCGCTACCGCCCCCGGAGGGCTCGGCACCGCGGCCTCCTTCACTCATTGCGTCCGAGTCGTCCGGGCCGTCGGTGTCGTCGGGCACGCCGCCCGTTGAGGTCTCGCCCGCCTCGCTGTTGCTCTCGTTGCCGGCCGTTCCTTTCGCGCCGCCCGTGTGCCCTCCACCCTTCCCGGCGGACGAGGCGCTGGTGCCCGTGTCGTCGCTCGACGAGCAAGCGACGCCGAGCAGCGCCGAGGGGGGCGCGACGGACAGCGAGAGCCACAACAACAAAGTGTGAGAACTGAGATGTGTTCGAGGCATTGCGGAGTTCCTAATTATTGGTTTCGGGACGATGGCCAGGGGCGCGAGCTAGCGGGTCGCGGTGCTCGCGGCTGCTGTTTCAAGCGGCGGAAATCAAAGGATTAAGCGGGGAGCGTTTGACAGGCGCGAGGCGCCGGAGGCGAACGCGAGACGTCTCGTTGTGGCGCTCGTTCTCGGTGGTCGAGTTTGTGAGATGTGTGAGGTGTTGCCTGTGTGTCGTAGGTTATTAGTGAGATGTGGAGTATTTCGTTGGTGGTTGTTTTGTGTTTCGAGTGAGCTTGGTTTGCCGCTTTTGCCCGAATTGGCGGGATAGATCGTGGTGTGATGGATTGTGTAAGCTCGCTCGCTGGCGGGCAGGCTCGCTGCCTAGCTGCGTGGCAAGGGCGGTTCAGGTCTGTTGGTCACTCGGTAGTTGTTAGGAGTGTGGTCTGTGGTTCGGGCGCGCTTCTCTAGGAAGCTGCGTGCGTGTGCCAGTTTTTCGCGAAGAATTCGGGCTGGTTCTTGGCTGTTTCGTGAGGCGGCCTGTTGGGTTGCTGTGGTGTGTCGTGTGTGGATGTTGCTAGTTGTGACTGGCTGAGTGTGTTGTTTGTGATCTTAAAACATGTGTTTGTGTTGTTTGATCCTTGACTGGTTTGCGTCTCACAAGTTAAAGGCCAAGAGTCGTTGTGAGTCGACCGACGACCTTGTCGGACTCGGAAGAACGCACTCACCACTCACGCCTCGCGTCAGCGCCGTCGAGCACTGGGGCAGGCCGCCTTGCGCGCACTCGATCCATCCATTGAACGGGCTACTCGAGCCAAATTTCCACCCCGGTCCGTACCGAGGAGTTTTTCGGAAAACGGAGAGCTACCAATGAAACGACGTAATTTTCTGAAGGCTGCCGCTGTCGGTGGCGCCGCCGCTGCGGCCTCGGTGAGCATGAAGACTCGCCGCGCCAGTGCCGTTCCGCTGTTCGGCGACGTTCCCGCCGATCACGCGAGCATCATGCTGCCGAAGGCAAACCAGGTGAGCAGCATCCTGGAATGCTTCATGTACGGCGGCGTCACGCCCTGGGAAGGTTTCTACTGTGTTCCGAGCTACGGCTCGGAAGAGAACCGGACGTGGCACAAGGCCTATAAAGATGACTTTTTGAACGCGGCCAAGGCGTGCAGCTACAGCGACCCGGGCCTGTTCACCCCCTTCGCCGACGATTCGGGCTCGAACGTCACCGGTTTGCTTGCCGCGCCCAAGCAAGTCTTCCTCAGCCCATTCCTGCTGCCACTGATCGCGCGCACAGACATCACGGACCGCATGCGGATCGTGGTGAACCGGCATGCGCTCGAGCCGCACGAGGCCGCCATTCCGCTGACCATGGCTGGCGCTACGCTGGGCGCTCCGTCACTTGCGTCACTCGGCTCGCACGTGGCTCGCTACTTCGTCGATCACGACGTCGAGGCGAAGCACCCTGCGCCGTTCGCCTACGGCATCGTTGGTAGTGGTGGCTTCATCCCCACCGACAACATCTTGACCATGTTGGCGACAGGGCTGCACCCAGGCGCGGCTCGCCCACTGCACATCAAGATGAATGACGTCGCGCGCTTGACGACGCTGATCAACCGCACGCCGATCGGCTCGCTCGAAGACCGCGACCGCTACGACGCGCTGCTCGGGACGTATTTCGGCCAGTATCAAAATCGCCTGCAATTCGCCAGCACCGGTGACATTCTGCGCGCCCCGCGTTTCGGCGAACTGAGCGCCGCCAAGAACTCGGTGGCACACGCCAAGGACATTCAGGACCTGCTCGCTCCGGAGTTCCTGGCGCGCGTACCTGGCACTGCTTGCTTCGCACGCGGCGGTGCACAGACGGCCAATGGTTCCTCGGTCGGGACGACCCCGGTGACGGCCACCGCCAACTACCCGGGCATGAGCCTAAAAATGGCGGCTCACTTGCTAACGCACCCGGTGGCCCCGGCAGCCCACTGCATGGTGATCGATACCGGTTTGGTCGCGGCGGACGGCGGCGGTGGCTACGACACGCACAACGAAACTCCGTTCACCCAATCGCACAACCTGAAGAACTTCTTCGATGCGCTGCTGCCCTTGGTGAACAAGCCGGGCGAAACCGACCCGAACAAGATCGATCTGAACAAGACCATGATCATCCTGAACATGGAGTTCGGGCGCACGCCGGGTCTGCAAAAGACGACCAATACCGGGCGCAACCACTGGCCGTACGGCTACACGCAGGTCTACATCGGAGGGCCAATCACCAACGCCCAAAGAGGTGTTTACGGTTCGATTCCCGAAACTGGCTTGGCGTCCGTGTACACCACGCCGACCGAAAATCGCATCGCCGCTTTGCTCGCGATGGGCATCTGGCCCTTCGATTCATCGAGCTTCAGCAGTGCGCAAGTTCAAGACTCGAGTTCCGAGAGCAACGCCGTGCGCAGCGTGTTGAAGCGCGTGTTGGGGTATACCGTATGAAAACTTCACTGCGATTTTTGGCGCTGTTCGGCGCGGCCGCTGCTTTGGCGGGCTGCGGAGACAGTGACACCGATGCACCGTCAGCAGGCAGCGCCGGGGCGGAAGCCGGTGGCAGTTCGTCTGAGAGCGCCGGTGGCAAGGGCGGTTCTGCGCCAGGTGGCAGAGCGGGTAATCCCGGCAGAGCCGGCTCTTCCTCGGGCAAAGCCGGTGGAACCGGTGAGACCGGTGAAGCGGGCGAATCGGGCGTCGCTGGCAGCGGTGGCGGGACAACGGAGGACGCGGGCGCGCCCGGTAGCGGTGGCGGGCTCGTCATTGGTGATGCCGGCGCTGGCGGCGCCGCTGAAGGTGGTGAAGGCGGTGAGGGTGGCGCCGCGGACAACACGGTTGCTTGGTACCAGTGTCAGTCCACGGACCAGGCCTTCGTGCGCCGGGCGATCTTGGGCATCCTCGGGCGACACCCGTACGGTCAGGCCGAGGTCAACGTCTACACCGACCTGATCTCGCAAGTGGACGCGATCGACGGCTATGAGCCGGCGACCAAAATCTCCGCGCCCATCACCACCCTTCGCCACAGTCGACAAGTGGTGGTGGACGCGCTTTTGGCAAATCCTGAATATCAGTCCAATTGGGCGGAGCTGTACCGTGATTTCGTGCGCGTGCAGCGCATCGATGAGCAGCAAAACGCGGCTTGTGACGCGCTCCGCGTGCGCACCACGGACGCGAAGGACCTGGCCGCGTGGGTTCGCGATCAATCGCCGCTCGTGGGTGGTGACGGCAAGGCCGCGGGCACCTTCGCCGACGTGGTGTTCGGCTCGATCGAGCTCGACGACATCACTCCGCTGTACGTCGAAAGCCTGTTCACGCTGGTGCTGAAGACGTACGCGGGTGCGAACGCGCTACCGGTGGCGCTCGAGCTGTCTCGCCGCGCCGACTTCGGCGCTTGGTTCGACGGCGCGTACTTGAACCGGGACATGGTTTGCCTCAACTGTCACAACAGCGAGTTCTCGGTCACGCAATCGAGCGATCCGGCGCTCAATCGGCACTTCCCCGTGCCAGGCCTGTTCGAGAAAGCGCTCTTCGGCGATTCCACCGGTCCCGGGCTGGTCAGCGGTTTCAGCGGCGCTGACCGGCTGCACGGCGCCCTGCGCCGCGCACAGTTCCTGGTCGGTCCAAGCTCGCTCAGTAACCTGACGCAGGATTGCGTCGCCGCGACGGCTGCGCAAATCAGCGCTGCGACCTCGGTGCCGAACTGTGCCTCGGGCGATCCGCTCCTCTACTGCAACTTCTCGACGGAGTTGATGTGCACGAGCAAGGCCAACCGGACGCGCCGGATCCAGCCTTGGGGGCTGGCCACGGCCTGCGGCCAATTCGTCACGCCTGACCAAGTACCGATCGATCAGGCGGCCGTCGAGTCACGGCTCGGTAACGTGGCGGGCCTTCGCACTTCGATGTGGGACATCGCGTCGTCGTTGCGTGCCGGCTTCAACAAACTCGAGGTCGAAGGGCTTGGCGCGGACGAAAACGGTGAAATCGCGGATGCGGACAAAGCGTTCGCCTACCTCGTGTCGATGAGCATCGTGGAAAAGGTTTGGAAAGAGGTCGTCGGCACACCGCTGACCATCGCCAACTACTTTCCGCGCAATGCAGCTGCTCGCGACACGCTGTGGTCGCTGACCGAAGCGTTCATTCACTCCGGTTACTCCAACAAGGCACTGCTCTCCGCCATTTTCGCCAGTCCGTACTTGAACATGGCTGCGCCCGAAACCGGTTGTGGAAACAACCCCTACGGCGCGCCGCGCATCTTCGACCCTTGGCGCATGGCGGAGCCGGACCCGACCAAGCAAGGCAACAGCATCACCGACAGCGTGCAGCCGATCAGTCCACGAACCCAAGCGCGCGCGGCATATGGCGCGCTCGGCTGGCCGCTCGTGGCTTATGGCTCGGTGTTTCCCAACGTCGCCGGCTGGGGTGAGAACTCCGTCACCGTCAACGGCGTGGCCAGCGGCACTCTCGAGCTGCAATTCCAGACCGAGACGGGTTACTTCCTCAAGAGCTCGCAGCCCGGCTTCCGTGGTCTCGACTTTCAAGGGCGCTTGGGCTGGGAAGACCGCTTTGCGACCTGCAGCAAGCTCGTCAACAACACGGCTCCAGACGTGATCGATGCCTTGGTGGACAAGGCCAAGGTGCCTGGTGTCGCGACGGTCGGCGACTTGGTGACCGTGCTCAAGGATCGCATCATGGGCGAACCCGAAATCACGGACCCCAAGGAAAGATTGCAGCTCGAAGGCCTGTTTGGGGCTTCGTTCAGCTCTGACGCCAACGCGGTCCCGGACCTGGGCGGCTCGCTCCGCAAGATCTGCGGCGCGATGATCACCTCGCCCCAGTTCCTGATGCTCGGCGTGCAGCCCAAGGACGCGACGAGCGTTCCGAAAGCAACGCCGACCAGCGCTAGCTATCAAACGCTGTGTTCTAAAGTTGCCGCAGGACCTCTGCCCAGCAAGTTGAGCGTCACGTGCACGAGCGGGCAACCGCTCACGGTGAGCGTGGCTCCCTGATCCGTACGCTGGGGCGCGCGCTTCGGCGCGCGCCCCGAGCTCGGAGCCTCTTTTTCTTCGGAAGAACCTCTTCTCATCTTTAGGAAATCTCGATCATGGTCAAGCAATCTCGTGTCACGTGTTCCGTCTCATCGTCTTTGGCGCCAGGTGCCGTTGCGCTGAAAGACGATCGGACGAAGAGGGTCGAGGGTAATTCGTGGAAGACCGTGGGGCGCGTTTCGGGCGTGTTTGCGGTCGGCCTCTTGGCGGCGCTCGTTGCACCGCGGGAGGCCAAGGCAATTGGGTTCTTCACGTTGGATACTGCAACCGCGCTGCCAGCGATTCAGCCGTGCCAAGATTCGCAACCCGGCTGCTATACGAGCTGGGTCACGACCGCCGATATCGACGGTGACGGAGATATGGATATCTTGCTGGCCAATGGCGGCGGTTACTACGTCCCGGGCAAAGCCGATGAATCGGTCGTGTATCTCAATAACGGCAGTGGCGTCTTTACGGACGCCACGCCCACCGCGTTCAACAACGCGCACAACCGCAACCGCCAGATCGCGGTGGCCGACGTGGACGGTGACGGCGATCTCGACATCTATCAACCAGGTGCTTTCGGATACGACCTCGACAAGCTGTTCATCCAAACCGCGCCCGGCGTTTACGAGGATCGCGCGGCCACGCAGTTCGCCGATGGCAGCGTGATGTCACACGCCGGGTCGTGCCACATGGGCGACCTCGACGGCGACGGCGACATGGACATCATCAACATGGATTGGAACATGGGTTCCACCAATACGATCGCGCGCGCCATCATGTACACGAACGACGGCACCGGAAAGTTCACGCTCGCCGCGGTCGAACACGATGGTGACATGTTTACGCCGACCGACCGGCTACCAGCAACGATTCCCGGTGCGGGCATCGCGCCCACGCTCTCGCCGATGACCACTGGAACTGCCACCTATTGGGGCGTGCGGCCCATCGACGTGGACTTCGCGGACGTCGACAATGACTTCGACATCGACATCTTGGTCAACATGCGAAACGGCTTCAGTCGCATCTTCATCAACGACGGTCACGGTAATTTCAAAGACGGCACGAATTGGGCCGTCACTACCTCGGCTGACGGTCTGAAACAGACGATCACCACGAACTACCCGATCAAGCAGGGTCCGTACGTCTACAACCAGGAGACGTGCGACATCGATGACGACGGCGACATCGACATGCTGATCGACAACGTGGGACCAAAGCCGGTCAACAACTACAGCTGGGCCTACGGCGGCGGCAACGGCGGTACGATCGACGTCTCGCAAGTGCTGATCAACGACGGTCACGGCAAATTCGTCGATGACACCGCGAATCGCATCACGGGCGAACCCGGCGGTGACGACAACGGTTTGAAGTGCGCCGACCTCAATAACGACAACCACTACGACCTGATCGTGGCCACGCTCACCGGTCGCAGCGAGAAGCTGCTGATGAACGACGGTAAGGGTCACTTCAACTTCGTCTCTGACGGCATTCCGTACGGCTTCAGCAGCGGCGTGAGCGGTGACTCATCGCTCTATCTCGATCTGGCTGATTTCAACGGCGACAAGATGCTCGACATGGTGACCGGCCAAGGCGAAAACGGGAACTTCGACGAGAAGGTCTACTACGGCGGTGGCGGCTCGGTTCCGGACACCAACGCGCCGATCTTCCGCGCGATCGAGACACCTGCGCCGCTGGCCGAGACCCCCACGGTGATTCGCTACGCCCTGCGCGACAGCGTGACCAACGAGGCGGGCCAGATGATCAAGTCCACGTCGGTCACTTACAATCTCGCGGGCGGCGCGCCCAAGACCGTTAAAGGCACTTTCTACGGCGCGGACTTGTTCCGCGCGACCATTCCGGCGCAAGTCGCAGGCTCGGTCGTCACGGTCAAGATCAGCGCCACGGACCGCTTTGGGAACACCACGAATCCTCCGGCCACGTTCACGTACAAGGTGCCAACCCCGGTGCCACCTCCGGTGGTCGCCGGCAGTGGCGGTAGTGGTGGCGGCGCGGGAAGCGGTGGAGCGACCGCCGGCACGGGTGGCACGAGCGCAGGCGGCGCGAGCGCGGGCAGTGGCGGCACGAGCGCGGGCAGCGGAGGTGCAGCCGCGGGCAGTGGTGGTGCAGCCGCGGGCAGCGGTGGTGCTGCGGTTGGCACTGGCGGCACCGGTGAAGCGGGCGCCGCTCCCGGCGAAGGAGATGCAGGCGGCGAAGCAGGTGAAACCAGCGCTGGTGGCGAAGCCGGCGAGACCAGCGCCGGCGGTTCGAGCAGCTTGGGCGGTTCTAGCTCGAGCACCGGCGGCAAGACGAGCAGCAAGGGCGGCTCGAGTTCGAATACTGCCGGCAGTGGCGAGGCGGGCGAACCCCCGACCACCTCCGGTGGAGGCAGCTCGAAAGCGGACGACGGCGGTTGCAGTGTTTCGCCCTCGGCTCCCGCAACCAAAGGCCGAAATGCAGCCTTGCTCGGCTTCGGCTTGGCGATGCTCGGACTGGTGCGCCGTCGCCGCAACAGCAAACAGTGAATGAACGAGAGGCGTCATCAGGCAGCCTCGCTCGTTTCGCTGCTCGTCGTGACTC
The DNA here is from genome assembly GCA_035634635.1 of Polyangiaceae bacterium. GTDB lineage: Bacteria > Myxococcota_A > Polyangia > Polyangiales > Polyangiaceae > PMG-095. Next base: position 143,572 of record DASQCO010000015.1, on the reverse strand, counting down.
AGTGCTTTGTTTGGGCGTGTTCTTCCAGCGACCACGAAGCGGCTGCGGTCACGGCGAGCGGCGGGGCGGGTTCTAAGGGCCATCGCGGCGGCGCGCCGGCCTCGGAAAGTGAAAGCACCTCCGAGCTTGGCAGCGGCGGAGGGCGCGTCGATATCGATTCGCCTGCCTTGATGAGCGACGGCGGCGCGCCGCACGAATCGCCATCACCCAATGTCGATTCTCCTGCGGCAGGCGAATCGGGCATGGGCGGTGTTGGAGCGAGTTCCGAGCCAGACTCGTCGCAAGCAACCGGTGGCACGATCGCGATCAGCGCCGCGGGCGCGTCCAATGACGACTCATCCAACGCCGGCGCGTCGGGCTCCGGCGAAGCGGGCGTCGGTGGGATCGCGGCAGTTGGCGGCGCGGGCGGCAGTGTTGCTGCGGGCGGCGCATCGGAGGTGAGCGAGCCCGTGTGCGACCCCGCGGAACAGCCCTCGAACGCAAATCTATTCTTACCGTGCGACGTCTCGACCGCGCTCTACGTCTGTCGCAATTGTCACTCGAATCCGCCTGTCAAAGGCGTGTTCTCTTCATATGTAACGTACGCCGACATCAAGGCAAACGCCGCGCAGATCTACGGCGTGATCAAGAGCGGCGTCATGCCTCGCCCGCCATACACGATGTCCACTTGGCAAAAGTCGACTGCGTTGGATTGGCTCGGTAAGAACGGCAGCTGTGCAATCGGCGCCACACAGTCATGCCAATAGCGCCGCGTCGACCAATCCGACGTTGCGCACCGAAGGCCATCGCGATGATCAAGTCGAACCTACTCAAGTCGAGTGCTTTGAGCCTGCTCGTATTCGCGAGCATTGCTTCAGGTTGCGGTGACAGCAACGAGCCATCCGTTTCCGACGTTGCAGACTCGAGCAGCGCCGGCAAAGCAGGCGGCAAAGGCAGCGCGGGAGAGTCGAGCATCGCGGGACCGCTTGGAATGGACGGCGGCAGTGCCGGCATGGAAGAAGCTGCCGGCGAAGCGGGCGCATTCGCCAACGGTGGGACGGCTGGCATCGCTGCAGCTGGAGGTAAGCCCAACGGTAGTGGTGGCAATGCCGGTAGCGACGCCAGAGGCGGTAACGTCGGAGTTGGCGGAGTGAGCGGTGCGGGCGGCAGAGCAGGCAGCAGTGGCACGACCGATGGCGGTGGCACGAGTGGCGCGCCCGCCGCTGGAGGGAGCGTCGCTAAGGCTGGCAGTGGCGGAACCGGTGGTATTGCCAGCAACGGAGGCGCTGCAGGTGGCGGTGGCAAAGCAGGGCTCGGCGGTACGACCGGATCCGCGGGCAGTGCGGGCAGTGCGTCGCTGTTGCTGTTCACGCCCGCGTCGCCAGCGTGCACGTCCGGGAACATCGACGCGCTGTTTAGCGTCTGTCGCAACTGCCATGGCTCCCCGACGAACGGCCCCCCAGCATCCGCCTCGCTCGTGAGCTATGCGCAAATCTTCGCGTTGAAAGCGGACATCTCCGACCAACTGAGCAGCAATGAAATGCCGCCACGCGGTTCCGGCTACGTGATCTCCCAAACCAACAAGAACGCGATCTTGAAATGGATCGACGACGGAGCGCTCGGCGTCCCTTACGCGAACGGCATCTGCCCCTGAGCGTGTCCTACGGTTCGGCCCACATGCGCAGCAGGTTCTGTTGCACGGCTTCGACGTTGACCGAAGCCGGATGATCCGCGAGGCGAGCAATCGCAGCGTGCAACGCCAGCAGTACATCGCGTTGCTCTTGGCTTCGGACCAAGCTTTGGATCCAGAGCACGGCGGCTAGCCGTACACCGCGAGTCACCGCTGCGACGCGATGCACGGTGGTCGCGGGATAGAGCACCAGGTCACCCGCTGCCGGTTTGACTGCGCTGCCGTTCACGACCAGCTCGCCGCCGTCGTAGCTCTCCGGTTCGGACAGAAACAGGGTCGCGGCCAGATCGGTTCGGATGCCGTCGCGGTTCCGGATCGCGTCGTCGGTGTGCGGGCCGTACTCCATGCCGATTTCATAGCGGCTGAACATGGGCGGGGTGAGCCGCCTTGGCAGGGCCAACGGGGGAAACGTGTCATTGGCCAAGAGGGCCTTTTTGACCATTTCGGCGAGTTCCAGGGCGTCGGGCCCGGACTCGAGTTGGAGGTTGCGCTTGACGCGAGCCGCCGTCGGCCCGGCAGTCATCAGGCCGTCCACCCATTTGGCTTTGGCGAGGCGCTCGTTGATTTGGGCGAGAAGTTCCGGCGAAAGCAGCTTGCGGATGATCGTCAAATTCACGGCGCGCTCGGCGGAGACTATCACACCGGGCCCGTGCGAGCCCGCCCGCTTTCCAGCATTGGCCGTGAGTTCCATCCGTGCTGCCGCAGCGTTCCCGGGCTGTTTCGAGGCAAACGTTAAAGATGCCCAAGCCAATTGGGGCGATCGCCGAGTCGCGCTATAGTTGTGGGACGCGGTGGCCGTACGCGGCGACCCGAGGATCATGTCACTCGCAACGCATCGCAGGGGCATCGCTACGACTCTGATTGGCGCGCTTGGCCTGCTCAGTGGCATCGGCTTTGGCGCGGAAGTCGAGCCGCAGTTCCAGCGCGAGCCCGACTCGTCGGTCAATGCTTCGGTTCAGCCGCGCTTCGCGCGCACGTTCGATGTTTCCCACTTCCAAAAGGGGAACGTCCACACCCACACGAGGCTCAGTGACGGTGGAAGTAGCCCAGAAGCGACCATCGCTTGGTACCGAAGCCATGGCTATCAGTTCCTGGCGCTCACCGATCACAACCTGCTCTCGCGTCCTGCTCGCTACGCCTCCCTCCAAGAACCTGGCTTCGTCCTGATTTCTGGCGAAGAGATCACGATGACGGGCAGGGGACGCCAGGTGCACGTCAATGGCCTGTGCATCAAGAACCGCATTCCGGGTGGCAACTTCGGCAGCGCGGCTGCCGCCCTCTCGATGGGCATCGGTGCCGTACGCCACCAGGGTGGAGTTGCCCTAGTCAACCATCCTAACTTCGACTGGGCGCTGTCCGCGGCTGACGTTTCCGATGCGCGCGATGCCGCGCTGCTCGAGATCGCCAGCGGTCACCCGTACGTCCACACGGCCGGCGATGCGGATCATCCGTCTCACGAGGCGCTGTGGGACATTGCACTCGCATCCGGCGCGGACTTCATGGGCGTCGGCGTCGACGACGAACATCACATCGACGTCTCGAGCGACCCACCCGCGACGCCCGGCCGCGCCTGGATTTCCACCTTCGGCGACCAGACGGACAGCACGGCGATCTGCAACTCGATGGCGCAAGGCCAGCTCTATTCGTCGACTGGCGTGGAGTTGCGTCGCATCGCGGTGCGCGATCGCGAATACGAGGTCGAGCCCGCTCAGGTGCGCGCAACCGTGGTCTTCATCGGCATGGGCGGGCGCGAGCTTTCGCGTCACACCGCACTCAGCGAGGGGCGCGCGGTGTACGCGCTGCACGGAGATGAGGGCTATGTCCGCGCGCGCATCGAACTTCCGGACGGCAAGCGTGCCTGGACGCCAGCCGTGCGGCTTTCGAATTAACGCCCGAGAACTGCCGGCTTGCGGGACTCAGGGTTTGGGCATAGCGTCCCGCGCCACGGCGCATGAAAGCAATTGTTTTTGGTGGCACGAGCGGCATGGGCCGCGCGATCGCACGACGTTTGGTGGAACGCGGAGATACCGTATTCCTGCTCGGCAACGAGGCAGCAGAGCTCGAGCGCAGCGCCGCCGATCTGAGGGCACATCACCCGGCTCAGGCAAACGTGGGCTACGCCCTGTGCGACTTGGCCGCGCCCGAAGGCTTCGCTGCTGCGCTCGACGCGGCTGACGCGGCGCTCGGCAACTTCGACAGCGTGGTGGTCACCGCCGCGATGTTCGCGACGCAAGACGCGCTCGAGGCCGATATCGAGCTGACCCGCAAACTCGTGACGCTAGACTACGCGAACACCCTCGTATTCTGTGAACACGTGCGTAAGCGCCTGCTCGCGCGCGGCGGCGGCAAACTGACCGTGTTTTCGTCGGTTGCCGGCGATCGCGGCCGAAAGCCGGTCGCCATCTATGGCTCGGCGAAGGCAGGCCTGTCCGTGTATCTCGAGGCGCTCGATCACAAGTATCACGATGCCGGGTTGAACGTGCTGTGCGTCAAGCCGGGTTTCGTGAAGACCGGCATGACCGCAGGCCTCAAACCGCCGCCCTTCGCGGGTGAACCCGATCAGGTGGCGCGTGACGTGGTGCGCGCCATGGACTCGAACAAACCGGTGCTGTACACGCCTGGGATGTGGGCGTTGGTCATGCTCGTGATCCGCAGCTTGCCTCGCTTCATCATGCGCAAGATCGGCTTCTGATGGTGACGCTCGCGACCTCCACTCGGCACGTGCTGATCTTCGGCGCAAGTTCGGCTGTCGCCGCCGAAGTCGCGCTGTTGTGCGCCGCCCGCGGCGATCGCCTGCATTTGGTGGCTCGCAATGCGGACAAATTGGCCGAAGTGGCCAGCCGCTGCGCGCCCGCCCAAGTGACCACCCAAGTCGCGGATTTCTCGCAACTCGAGCGCAACGAGCAGTGCGTCTCGGACGCGCTGGCCGTGCTCGGTCGCGTCGATTGCGTGCTGATCGCGCACGGTGATCTGGGCGATCAACTCGCGAGTGAGCAGAGCTTCGCCGAGGCCGAAAAGATCTTACGAGTCAACTTCACCAGTGTGGTCTCTTTGCTCATCCCGCTTGCCAATCATTTGGAGCAGGCCAAAGCGGGAGTGCTCGGTGTGATCACCTCCGTCGCTGGGGAGCGCGGCAGACCGCGCAACTTCACCTATGGCGCCGCGAAGGGCGCGCTCAATGTCTACCTGCAAGGGCTGCGCACGCGCCTCTACGCTTCCGGTGTTAGCGTGACCACGATCAAGCTCGGCCCGGTCGACTCGCCCATGACGCGCGACCACGAGAAGCACCCGCTCTTCGGCAAGCCAAAGTCCGTGGCGCGCTCAATCGTCCACGCACTCGACGCGCGCGTCCCGGAAGCCTACGTGCCGGCGATCTGGCGCGGCATCATGCCGATCGTGAAAAATACGCCGGAATGGCTGTTCCAGCGGCTGTCCTTTCTGTCCGGTCGCTAACGAAGAGATCCTGAGAGAGTGGGGAGAGGGGGCGCTCGTAATCCAGCAGCGCACCTCGCGTTCACGCCATGTTTCCGCGAACAGCGTCTGCGCGTTTCGGCGGAACTACGGCGTAGGCTCACCGAAGCCAATCGGGAAGTACATCTTCTCGCCGTAGTGCTTGAGTAGTACTTGGGAGTGAGCCCAGATCTTCCCGCCGAGCGCACGCCAGCGTGCGGAGAAGGCAGTGTCCTCACTGTACGGTTTGCCGTTGAACACCGGCGACCACAACGCCCAGGCCGTGCCGTGCGGCGTTTTGTACTCGAGCTCGGGATGAGCCAGGACCATCCGCTCCACGCAAGCACGGGTCAAGAGCAAGAAGCCCGCGGCTGCGTGCTGGCACTCGATCAAGTCGCCCTCTCGCTCCTCGAGCAAGAACGACGCGGGCGCACAATCCGGCTGTTTTCTCGCATAAATGCCGCTTACGAAGTCCTTGTTCGCGCGCAGCAGCTTCTCGACGTCGCTCGGCGTCCAACCGATGTCGGAGTCGACGCACAAGAAGTGCGTCGCGGGGGAGCGCAGGAACTGCGCGGTCAGCAGATCGCGACTGACCGGCAAGAACGAGTTCGTGTACGTCCCGACGATCAGTTGCCCAGGGGCTGCGGCGCTGAGCTGGATGGCCCCCGATAGGTAGGTGTGATGCACACGGCCGTCATGCAGTGGAGTCGCCAAGAAGAACACGGGCCGTCGCGGGCCGTTGGAGATCGCTTCTGGAGCGCTGGACGGTCGGGGCTCTGCCATTCTCGAATTGGTCCACGAGCAGCGAGGCGCGTCAAATGAAGAACCGCGTCTAGAAAGGCGGAGCGTGCCCGCATGACGCGCTCTCGCTTCGGTCGACTCCGTGCTAGCAATCATTCGTGAGTTGCGGAACTAGCCGCAGAATCAGTGAGCACTCGTGGTGACGCGCCGAAAGCGCTTTTCCTCGCTGGGGAAGCTCCCCGGCTTCGCTTCTTCACAAATCGGAGGACAAAGACTGCCGCTCGGTTCACGAGCAGTGATCGGTTCAGTTGCCGCCCAGGTGCTCGAGCGAGCCCTGGGTGAACCGGGTGCGGTGCCGCTCGATATCGTGATCTTTGCCGAAGTTACGAGCAAGGAGCTCTGTCGCGACTTGGCCGCGCTCGGTCATCGCGTGCGCCTGTTTTGCGATAGCGCGAGCAGGGAGGGCAACTTCGAGGGGGTCGAAGAGTTAGACAGCGCTCACTTCGACGACCTCAGTTGCGATCTGCTCGTCAGCCAGCAACTCCGTGCGTTCGACCCACGCCATGACGTGCGCGCACGGGCGACCCTGCTTTGGCTCGATGGCGCGAGCGATGTTCAAGGCCTGACTCCCGCATTGGATCGGAGGCTCGATGGCTATCTGTGTTCGAGCGCGGTCGACGCCGAACGCTTTCTGGCACGGAATCCCCACGTCCCACCCGCAAAGCTCGTTCCTCTCGAGGCCGCGGAGCCGGCGCGGAGTTTGGAGCGGACGTGCACGGCGTTGCTCGCTTCGAAGCGACTCGATATCGTGATCTTCACCGGCCCTGCGCTCGAATCGTGGAATCCGGACACGCTACGCCAGAACGGCATGGGCGGCAGTGAGACGATGGCCTGGGAGCTGAGTCGTCACTTGATCGCGCTCGGTCACCGAGTGCGCGTGTTCGCGCAGAGTGCGGGCATGGAGGGCCTGTTCGATGGCGTTGAATGGCTCGATTACAGCCGGTTCAACGACATTACTTGCGACGTGCTGCTGTCCAGTCGTCAGCCCGCGGCGGTCGATCCCGTCCACTCGGTCCAGGCCAAGCTTCGCCTGCTCTGGGTGCACGACGTTCACTGCGGAGACAAATTGACGGCCGCGCGTGACGCGCGAACGGACGCCTATCTGTGCCTGAGCGCGTGGCACGTCGCCTGTTTTCGGCAACATCACCCCCAGCTCGACCCCCGCAAAGTGCTCCAGGTCAGAAACGGCATCGACCTTTCCGACTTTCCGCCGGGGAGCTCCGAGTCTCGCGAGCCGCTGCGGGCGATCTATTCGTCGTGCCCGTCTCGGGGCTTGAAGATTGCGCTCGATGTGTGGCCCGAAGTGCGGGCCAAGGTGCCGGGCGCGACGCTGCACGTGTACTACGGCTTCAGCAATTGGGAGCGCATGGCCACGCTCCACGATGATCGCGCGGCGCTGGCTTCGATCGCCCAAATCAAGCTGCAACTCGCGAATACCGAGGGCGTCGTTTACCACGGCCGAGTCAATCCCGTGCAGCTCGCGGAGCACTTCCGCGCCGCCAGTGTTTGGACTTACCCGGATTGGTTTCACGAGACCTCGTGCATCACGGCCATGCAGGCGCAGGCGGCTGGGCTGCGCATCGTCACGTCCGCGCTCGCCGCGCTGAATGAAACGGTGGGAGAGCGCGGCGTCCTGATCCCCGACGAGCCACGGAGCGACGCCTATCGAACGGCATTCGCTCGAGCCACGATTGCCGCGCTGTGCTCGGAACCCAGCGAGGAAGAACGCGCCGCGCTCCAGCGCTACGCGGCGCGCCACTTCGACCTGCCTCGCTTGGCCGGCGAGTTCGCCGCGCTGTTCCGCGCACTCATTCAGCAGAAAACGAAGTCGGTGCGCTGATAGCGAAGCTTTAGGGCAATGCCGTTCGGTTAAGCACCCACCGTAGGCGTGGTGATCGCCGCGAGAACGGCTCCCTGAGTTTGAACCGCCGAGCCGCAGAGGCCGCAGAGATCCGATGGAGATTTTGGGGGCTCGCACCTGCCGGTAAGGTTCGTCCTCGTTCGCGACCATGTGCGCAATTGCGATGTGCGTCGGAGAGATGCCTTGGCCCGTCGAAGTTGGCTTTCCTGCGAAAACAACCGACGCGCTGCGGGGACCCAAATTTTTCTGATCTCTGCGGTCTCTGCGGCTCGGCGGTTAATCCCAATACCGATCGCTTAGGCGCCAAACCGATTTGGCAGTGGCTTTAAGGGACCTTGGCTGCGTCGAGGACTTCGCGCACTCGGCGCGCGAGCGACTCCGGCAAAATCGGCTTTTGCAAGTAGGCGATGCCCGAGTCCAAGATCCCGTGCTGCACCACGCTGTTCTCCGTATACCCGGACATGTACAAGACCTTGAGCTCGGGGCGGATTTGGATCAACCGCGCGGCGAGCTCGCGCCCGCTCATCTGCGGCATCACCACGTCCGTCAGCAGCAGGTGAATTGTCCGCGGGTGGCGCTCGGCACACAGCCAAGCCTCACCCGCATTTCGCGCTTCCAGCACGTGGTAGCCATAGCGTTTGAGGATCTGCTGAGCGACGCGGCGCACGTCGTCTTGATCTTCCACGAGCAGCACGGTCTCGCTGCCGCGCAGCGTGGCCGGCTCGCTGGCTTCGGGCACCAGTGTGTCAGGCCCCTCGAACACCGGGAAGTAGACGCGGAACGTGCTGCCACCGCCCAGCTCGCTGTAAACCCAGATGTTGCCTCCGCACTGCTTGACGATGCCGAACACGGTCGACAAACCGAGCCCCGTCCCTTTGCCGACCTCTTTGGTCGTGAAAAAAGGCTCGAAGATTCGCGTCTGTGTTTCGCGCGACATGCCGATCCCTGTGTCGCTGATCGCGAGCATGACGTGTGGACCCGGTGTCGAGCCGAAGTGCTCCGTCGTGTAAGACTCTTCGAGCTCCACGTTCTTGGTTTCAATCGTGAGCTTGCCGCCCTCGGGCATGGCGTCGCGTGCATTGATGGCCAAGTTCAAGATGACCTGATCGATTTGACCAGGATCGACGCGGACCTTCGACAAGCCACGCTGGCAGAAGGTGACCAACTCCACGTCCTCGCGCAGTAAGCGGCGTAGCATCCGCTCGGAGTCGAGGACGATTTGGTTGATGTCGACCGTGCGCGGTGAAATCACCTGCTGACGGCTGAGGGCCAGCAACTGACGAGTGAGATCGGCGCCGCGCTCGCCAGCCTTTTTGATCGATTCCAGGTCGACGCGCAGCGGATCCACCGCGTTCAAATCGCCGAGCAAGATGCTCGTCAAGCTAAGGATCACCGAGAGCACGTTGTTGAAGTCGTGCGCGACGCTGCCCGCGAGGCGTCCCACCGCCTCCATCTTTTGCGCGTGGCGGAGCTGCGCTTCGAGTCGCTGCTCGTCGGTGACGTCCACGGACATGACGACCACGCCCACGTCGCAGGGGCGGATACGCAGCTCGAAGGTGCGTTTCGAGCCGTCTGGATACACGAATTCGTTGCGCAGGGAGGCTTCACCGTTGCTCTCCATACAGTCGCGCAGCACCGCGAACATATCCGTTGCTTCGATGCCGGGGTAGCATTCGGACATCGTACGGCCGAGCAACTCTTCGGGCGACCTGCGCGCGTGCGCGAGCGCGGCGCGGTTCAAATACACGTACCGCCAGTCACGATCGACGATCTGTATGCCTTCGCGCAGCGAACCAATCACGTTGGCTAGCTCGTGCGCGCCCAGGATGTTGAGTGCGGCCGGCATGTGTCGTCGGAGGAACGGAAACCTCGCGACTACCATCGCAACTCATGGCCGCGACGTCAAAGCAGGTTGTGTCTCCTGTGCCTGGCGAATTCCGTCGTCATTGAGACACGGGCTCGAACTCTCGGGGCCCGCGAATGGTTAAGTCGGTCGAAGATCGCGGTCGAGGCGCCCGGCAGGCAAGGCGCGACGAAGGCGCATACTGCTGGTATGTAACTGAGGAGCAACGCAGCCCGCCGGGATGCATCGGTCGCGAGAGCGATCGACTTAGCCATTCGCGGGCCCTTAGGGTTCCATACTGTGCGCGTCGTCAGGGTAGGCGAGTACGCCCATTTCCGGCATGTCCAAGCCGCTCACTTCGTCCTCGGCGGAGACGCGATTGCCGACCAACTTGTTGGTTATCCAAAATGTCGCACTGGTCATCGCCCCGACATAGATGATGTTCGTGAGCACGCCGACACACTGCGCCATGAGCTGTGAGGAATCACCGAACAGCGAGCCCGTCACTTTGCCGGCGACGCCGTTCAGACCGTCACCGTAGCTGCCGTTCGCGAACAAGCCCAGACTGAGCGCTCCCCAAACCCCACACGCTCCATGCACACTGGATGCACCCACGGGGTCGTCGATCTTGAGCGTATTCTCGACGAAATTCGCGGACACGATCACGAGCACGCCCGCCACGGCGCCGATCAGCGCGGCTTCTGGCGCGCCGACGTACGCGCACGGTGCAGTGATCGCCACCAAGCCGGCGAGCAAGCCATTGCCGAGCCAAGTCGGATCCGGCTTGCCGTAACGGATCCAAACGAACAACGAGGCGCTGAAGGCGCCTGCGGCCGAGGACAGCAACGTGTTCACGGCCACGATCGCGATGTGCGTGTCCGTGCCAGCCAGCGTCGACCCCGCGTTGAAGCCGAACCAACCAAAAGCCAGGATGAACGTGCCGAGCAAGGACATCGGGATGTTGTGCCCCGGAATGGGCTGCGCTTTGCCGAAGCGATCGTATTTGCCGATGCGGGCGCCGAGCTGCTTTGCGCCGATCAGTGCAGCCACGCCGCCCGTCAGATGAACCACCGAGCTGCCGGCAAAATCGACGTGGCCATGTCCGAGGTGATAGTTCACCCCCAGCTTCGACAGCCAGCCGCCGCCCCACACCCAATTGGCATAGATGGGGTAGATGACGGTCGAAATCGCGAAGCTGAACAGCACGAAGGCTATGAACTTCCAGCGTTCGGCGAGCGCGCCCGTGGGGATGGTCGCGCTGGTGTCCATGAATACGATCTGGAACAAGAACAGCGCTGCCACGGCGGGCGTGAAGTTGGTGAAGGTGAGGAAGAAGCCTTGCATCCCGAACAACCCGAACGACTTGCCATGCACGTCGATCACGAATTCGTGGGACAGCGTAGCGTCACCACCGAGGGTGGTGAGCGAACCGACGCCGCCCATTTGGAAGCCGAAGCCGATCGCCCAGAAGCCCAGAATCCCGATCGCGTAGACCAGGAAGTTCATGGACATGACGTGTGCGGCATTCTTCTTTCGGCACAGGCCGGTTTCGACCAGCGCGAAGCCAGCCTGCATGAACAGGGCCAAGAAGCCGCAGATCAGCATCCAGACGATGTTCGTGGCGCTCGCCAACTCCGATAGTGTCGGTTCAATCACAGCCGCAACTCCTTGCTCCGGACCTCACACGATGCGCATCGTTGCTAGGCATTTACTAGGGAATTTTGCAGAACTTGGCGAACCAAGGGCAGTTCGAGTCGGCTCGACACCGACAAGCCATCGACGGCGCGCCGCGGACGGGACACAATCGCCGTCGTGTCTTTTCCTGCACACACACCAGAAACCAAACGCGGCGATTTCGTTTGGTCCAGCGAGCCCGAGCCACACGCGGCGCGCCGGCGCGAGATGTTGCAGAAGTATCCGCAGATCAAGGAGCTCTACGGTCCGTGCCCGCGCACGAAGTACGTCTGTACTGCCCTAGTTCTGGTGCAAGTGCTCAGCGCCTACCTGCTACGCGACGCGCCGTGGTGGCTCCTGATACTGGTCGCGTACTCGTTCGGTGGGGTGATCAACCAGGCGCTGATGCTCGCTATCCACGAGCTGAGCCACAATTTGGCGTTCCAAAAGCCCTGGCAGAATCGGCTTTTTGCACTGTTCGCCAATCTGCCGATTGGCGTGCCGGTCGCCGAGACCTTCCGCTACTACCACCTGCTGCATCATGTCCATCAGGGGCTGGAAGGAACCGATACGGATTTGCCGACCGCGCGCGAGGGGCGCATCTTGAGCGGGCCGTTTCGTTGGCCGCTCAAGACGCTGTGGGTCATGGGGCAAGGATTCGCCTACGCCTTGCGACCGCTGTTCGTCCATCCGAAGCGGCCGTCTGGCGCCGAGCTGGGGAACCTCGTGCTTCAGCTCGCGTTCAATGCACTGATCCTACATTTCTGGGGGGGGAAGGCATTCGCGTATTTGCCGATCGGTTCGCTGATCGTCATGGGCCTTCATCCGGTCGCCGGTCACTACATTTCCGAGCACTACCTGTTTCACCCTGGGCAAGAGACTTACTCTTACTACGGGCCCTTGAACCGATTGACGTTCAACGTGGGCTACCACAACGAACATCACGATTTCCCGTATATCGCGGGCTCCCGGCTCGCGGAGCTGCGCGCGCTCGCGCCCGAGTACTACGACTCGCTGTACAGCCATCGCTCCTGGACCATGACTCTATTGCGCTATATCAGTCGTCCGGACCTGGGTGGATATAGCCGCGTCAAGCGACGATAGGATATTGCGCCGACAGCGCGAGTGAGCGCGCCGCGCGCACAGGGTGAGATCGAGAACAGTGCGCTCGCTTCGCAGAACCAGCTGAAAACAAGCTGAGTTCGAGCGCATTTCACGATCACGAAAAACGACCGAAACCGGCGCTCGCTACTTTCGCGGACGATTCGGATGAATCGCGCCGCACGCGAGAAAGGTCCCATGGCTACCCTTGTCGACGCCGAACCAGAGGCTATCGCAATCAATCCCGAACGCACGGCCGTGGTCGTGATCGACATGCAGCGGGATTTCTTGGAGCCCGGAGGCTTCGGTGAATCGCTGGGCAACGACGTCTCGTTGCTCGGGCGCGCCGTGGCGCCGATCAAGGCCCTTTTGGAGGGGGTTCGCAAGAAGAAGATGCTCGTCATCCACACGCGCGAAGGCCATCGCCCGGACTTGAGCGATGCGCCGAAAGCCAAGGTCGAGCGCGGTGATCCAGCAACGCGGATCGGCGCACCTGGGCCGATGGGCCGCATCTTGATCCGCGGTGAGGCGGGCCATGACCTCATCCCCGAGCTCTACCCCATTGCCGGGGAGCCCGTGATCGATAAGCCCGGCAAAGGCGCGTTTTACGCGACGGATCTGTATTCGATTCTGCTGCACAAGGGCATCGAGAGCCTCATCGTGTGCGGAGTCACGACCGAAGTGTGCGTGCACACCACCGTGCGTGAAGCCAATGATCGCGGTTTCAAGTGCATCGTGCCCGGTGATTGCTGCGCTTCCTATTTTCCCGAGTTTCACGAGATGGGCTTGAGGATGATCAAAGCCCAAGGCGGCATTTTCGGCTGGGTCTCGGACTCCAAAAAGATCCTCGCTGCGCTGGCCTGAATGGGAGACTCCGTTTTTTGGGCGTGCGTTCCACGCCGCGCGGCCCCGCGACAAGGCGCCTTTTACCGAGCGAGCGGCTCGCTCGAACGCTCTCGTGTCGTCGCCTTCATTGCCCGCACTCTTTTGAGGCCAGGAGCCCGTGAGGGGTCCGGGTGGCGAAATCCGATCGTTAATTGATCTCGAGTGCGTTTTTTTCTTCGCCCGAAACACGGTGTTCATACGGAGCAATGTAGACGGGTGTTTATTGGCAGAAGCGGCGTGCGCACCTCTACAGCACATCGCTAAAACTTGGTTGGAACTCGATTAGGAGAAAAGATGAAAGCGACCTTTGGAAATAGCTTTGCGAAGCGGTCCCTCGTGATCGCCGCGACGGCGCTGCCTTCGCTGTACTCCGGCTTGGTGAGTGCACAAGCGGCGCCCCCGCCGCCTGCTCCCGCTCCCGCTCCTGCCGCTGCTCCCGCGCCGCCACCCGCTGCTGCACCGGCTCCGCCGCCCGCTGCGGTTGCTGCCCCTGCGCCGGCTCCCGCGCCAGAGCCAGCTCCCGCTGTGGTCGCGCCGCCAGCGCCCGAGACTCCGCCTGCCCCCGCGAGCGTGCCGCCCGAAGTTCCGCCAGCGCCGGCTGATCCCGATGCGGAGACATACAAGCACATCAACATGGGTGTTTGGATGCGCACGGGCTTCGCGCTTCAAAATGCGTCCAATCCCAAGAAGCTCAACGGTATCGGCATGGGCGGTGAAGCGGAGGTGCATTTCAGCAACACGATGCGCAAGGGCATGTCGTGGACCGCGAATTTTGCCGCGACCTACGGCGCTCCAGACGGCGGGTCATACGTTCCCGGAGGCGGTGCCGCCACCCAGCCGACGATCACCGGCACGCTGGGCGTGATGGATTTGATCGCTCAGTATGAGCCGGACCCTGCCATCAACATCTGGGTTGGTCGCATGCTCGTGGCCTCGGATCGCTCGAACTTCAGTGGTCCGTACTTCATGGCACCCTGGATCTATCCACTGAAGCTTGGGCCGCAGGACTTTGGGACCGCCTACGCAGTCGTCGGTCCGAAAGAAGGGCCCTTCGGCCGTAACGATGGCGCCACTGTTTGGGGCCAGTTCGGCGGCGGGACGTTCAAGTACTACGTTGGCGCGTACAATCTGTTCGACGCGGCGCAGAAACCCCTGATCAGCGGTCGCCTCGCGTTGAGCCTGCTCAACCCGGAGCCCGGCTATTACGGCAGCAGCACCTACCTGGGCAAAGATATCTTTGCGATCGGGCTCGGCGGTCAATATCAGAAGAACGGCGACGGCACGATCAAACCCGGGGCAACCGGACTCACTGACTACGGCATGGTCTTGGCTGATGCTTTGTTCGAGAAGGACCTCAAAGACTCGGGCGTGCTCGATGTCGAAGGTGCGTTCTACAAATACGTGGGTGACGGCCAAGGTCTCGACTTCTCCTACATGGGCCTCGCAAGCTACTTGATCAGCAAGTTCCAACCTTTGGTTCGCATTCAACAAGCCAAAGGCAAGAAGGTCGAAGATGGCGGCAGCGGTGACACCGTGACCATGATCGACGGACAGGTTGCCTACTATCTCGACGGCTACAGCACCAAAATGGTGCTCGGGTTCGCTCACGCAACGAACGGTGCCGATGGCGCTGCAAAGGCCGAATCCAACTCGGTTTTCGCCGGCATTCAGCTCCAAAAGTAAGTTCGGTCGGACGCTTGCAGAAGGGCTCTGTGCGTGGCGCAGAGCCCTTCTGTCCCCACATAAGAATCTAGCTTCAGTACACAGGCCGACGTGCGGCCGACTTGTTTGAGAAATGGCCACGAAACAAGGCCAGGAAGAGGATACGCGCATGGGTATGACGTTCGAGACTCGACGAGAGTTGGGCTCACGACGAGGCTTTGTCTCCGCTCTCGGTGTCATGGTCGCAGCTGTCTCGCTGCTCAATTGCAGCAAGAAGACAGAGAGCGGCGCAGCGCCTGCAGCGTCCGTCTCCGTTTCCGCCGCGGCTCCCGCTCCGGAAAAGCAATTCACCGCCGGCTTCATCTACGTCGGCTCCAAGAGCGACTTCGGCTACAACCAAGCGCACGCCGAGGGCGCCAAAACGCTCACGAGCATGGGTATCAAGATCCGGGAAGAAGAGAACGTCCCGGAAACGCTCGACGTTCAGAAGACCATGGAGAGCATGATCAATCTGGACGGCGCGAGCGTGCTGTTCCCCACGTCCTTCGGCTACTTCGACCCGCACATTCTGAAAATGGCGGAGAAATACCCGAAAGTGACGTTCCTGCACTGTGGTGGCCTGTACGACGGAGCGAAGCATCCGAAGAACGTCGGCAGCTACTTCGGCTACATCGACGAAGCTGAATACGTTGCTGGTATCGTCGCCGGTCTCACTACCAAGACCAACAAGCTCGGCTTCGTCGCTGCCAAGCCGATTCCGCAGGTGCTGCGCAACATCAACTCTTACACGCTCGGCGCCAAGTCGGTAAACCCGAAGGTCACGATGAGCGTGATCTTCACCGGTGATTGGGCGCTTCCGGTGAAAGAAGCCGAAGCCGCCAATAGCCTGATGGATCAAGGCGCGGACGTGCTGACCGCCCACGTCGATTCACCCAAGGTCGTGATCGAAAACGCGGAGCGCCGAGGGATGTTCAGCACCGGCTACCACGCCAGCCAAGCTTCACTCGCCCCCAAGGGCTACTTGACGGGCGCCGAGTGGAACTGGGAAACCGTCTACAAGGACTACGTGAAGAAGCTCCAGAAGGGCGAGTCCTGGGAGCACTTGGTGCGCGGTGGTTTCAAGGAGGGCTTCATCAAGATGTCGCCGTACGGCGCGGCCGTGTCCGAAGAGGCCAAAAAGAAGGCTGACGAGGCCAAGGCCAAGTTCATGGATGGCAGCATGGTCATCTACTCCGGGCCGCTCAAGGACAACGCAGGTAAAGAGATCATCGCCGCCGGCGCAAAGCTCGCGCAACGCGACATCGCGCTCGAAAGCATGGGCTACTTGGTCGACGGCGTGAAGGGTTCGGTTCACTGACATGAGTGCGGCCTCGCCCGTGCCGACCAGCCCGGCAGGGGCGAGCGCCCCACTGCCGAGCGCGCGCGTGACACACCAGCGAGCGCTCGGTGTCGATCTGCTGAAGCGCTTCGAACCACTGCTGATTTCGCTCGGCGCCCTACTCGCGACTCTGGTCCTGTTCGGAATCTTTCTGGCCATCGACGGCCTGAATCCGCTGGATGTTTACGAGGTGATGTTCCGCGGTGCGTTCGGCACTTGGTTCTCCTTCCAGAATACGTTGCAACGTGCCGCTCCGTTGATGCTCACCGCCTTGTGCACGGCTCTGCCCGCCCAGCTGGGCATGGTGGTGATTGGCGGAGAAGGCGCGTTGGTGGTCGGCGGCGTAACTGCAGCAGTCGTCGGCCTGGCGTTTTCGCACTCGAGCCCGTACGTCATTCTAACCGCGATGTTGCTCGCGGCGGCGATTGCGGGCGGCGGGTGGATCGCGGCGGTCGGCGCGCTGCGCGCGTACCGGGGCGTGAACGAGACGATCAGCAGCTTGTTGATGTCGTACATCGCGATTGCGCTGATGAACCACCTGGTCGAGGGCGCGCTTCGCGACCCGCAGAGTCTGAACAAGCCAGCGACTCGCCACATTGGTGAAGTAAACATGCTCGGGCCACTGCCGGGCATGGACGTGCATTGGGGGCTGCTCTACGGCGTGGTGGCTTGCCTCGTGACGTACGTGCTGATGAAGCGCACCGTGTTTGGCTTTGCGGCTTCGATGACCGGCGGCAACCTACGCGCTGCGCTGTTGAGCGGCTTGCGCGTGCGGCATCTGACGGTCTTTACCTGCTTTCTCGCGGGAGCAGCGGCTGGGGTGGCCGGCATGGTCGAGGTCGCCGCGGTACATGGCAGAGCCAATGCTTCTCTCGTAGCCGGATATGGCTACACCGGCATCTTGGTCGCGTTCGTATCGCGCCAAAACCCGCTCGGAG
The DNA here is from genome assembly GCA_035634635.1 of Polyangiaceae bacterium. Taxonomy (GTDB): domain Bacteria; phylum Myxococcota_A; class Polyangia; order Polyangiales; family Polyangiaceae; genus PMG-095. Next base: position 126,310 of record DASQCO010000015.1, on the reverse strand, counting down.
TGATCCCGGTCGCGCTGCTACTCGGCGGCATTGGTGCGAGCGGTGGCCTCCTACAACGCAACTTCAACCTCCCGGACGCCACGGTGAACGTGCTGCAAGGGATCTTGTTCATGGTCATTCTCGCGAGCGAAACGCTGTACGGTCGTCTCGATGTGTGGGCGTTCGCACGGCGCTCGGCTCCGCCGACCAAGTCTGCGGCAGCAGGAGCAGCGGCCTGATGTCCAGCGAACTCGGTGCTTGGGGCGTCCCGGTGGCAGTACTGGCCGGCGCGATTCGCGTCAGCACGCCGTTCATCTTCGTCAGTTTGGGCGAGTGCATCACCGAGCGGAGCGGCCGCGTGAATCTCGGCCTCGAGGGCACGTTGGTGATGGGGGCGATGGTCGGGTACGGCACTTCTTACCTGAGCGGTTCGCCCTGGCTCGGCGTGCTCGGCGCCGGCCTCGTCGGCGTGCTGCTCGGCGCGCTGCACGGAATCCTATGCAGTCGGCCGCGCGTGAATGACGTGGCCGTGGGCATTGGTCTGATGCTGTTTGGAGCAGGTTTGGCCTTCTTCTTGGGCAAGCCGTTGATTCAACCGACCGCGCCGCGGCTACCGGCAATTCCCCTCGGCTTCTGGAGCGAGACCCCGCAAGTGGTCGACGCGCTGCGCGTCAATGCGTTGTTCCTGCTCGGGGTCTTGCTCGCGCCGGCGGTCAGCTTCGGACTACGGCGCACTCGCTGGGGCTTGATCGTGCGCACGGTGGGTGAGAGCGCAGAAGCTGCGCGTGCCATGGGCTACGACGTCAACCGCGTGCGCACCCTAGCCACCATGGCAGGCGGCTTTTTGGCGGGCATCGGCGGTTCGTTCCTCTCGCTGTTCTACCCGGGCAGTTGGAACGAGGGGCTGTCCAGCGGCCAGGGCTTGATGGCGGTCGCGTTGGTGATCTTTGCGCGTTGGGATCCGGTGCGCTGTTTGTACGCCTCACTGTTGTTCGGTGGCGCGAGCGCGCTCGGTCCCGCATTGCAGGCCGTGGGGGTGACCAAGGGGTATTACCTGTTCAATGCTGCGCCCTATGCGCTCACCCTGCTCATCATGGTGTTGAGCAGTTCCGCGACGCGCGTCTCTGCCGATCAACCCGCGGAGCTGACGGTCGCCCGCTGAGATTTGTCGAATACGAGCGCGCCCCGTTGGGCCGCGCTTCTGGTCCGAGAGGAGATGGAAACGATGCCGTATGCTGCCGCAACCCCGTACCCCTGGCCCTACAACGGTGATTTGCGCCCGGAAAACACGGCGCTGATCGTGATCGACATGCAGACGGACTTCTGCGGCAAAGGCGGCTACATCGACCTGCTCGGTTACGACATCTCGAATAGCCGTGCCTGTATCGAGCCAATTCAGCGTGTACTCGGCGCGATGCGGGCCAAGGGCTATCACATCATTCACACCCGTGAGGGACACCGCCCGGATCTGGCGGATCTCCCTGCGAACAAGCGTTGGCGTTCGCGCCGCCGTGACGACGGTTCGACTGGCACGGGCATCGCTGACCTCGGACCGTGTGGGCTCGTGCTGGTGCGCGGCCAGCCGGGGTGGGAGTTGATTCCCGAGCTTTCGCCGCTAGCCGGTGAAATCGTGATCGACAAGCCTGGCAAGGGTTCGTTTTGCGCAACCGATCTGGAGCTCATCTTGCGACAAAAGCGGATCGAAAACTTGATCCTGACCGGTATCACCACCGACGTGTGCGTGCACACCACGATGCGTGAGGGCAACGATCGCGGGTTCGAGTGCGTGATCTTGTCGGATTGCTGCGCGGCAACGGATGCCGGCAATCACGCCGCAGCGCTCAAAATGGTGACGATGCAGAGCGGCGTTTTTGGCGCGGTGAGCACGTCCTCCGCACTGATCGAGGCGCTGCCATGAGCCAGCCGGCAGAGTCGCTTCCGATCGGCGACCGGCTCATCTCGGGTATGCGTCTGCGCGCACCGGGAAAGGCGCCTGAACCGCCGCCCCTGTTGATCGCCGAAAACGTGACCAAGCGCTTCGGCTCGCAGACGGTGCTCGATTCGGTGTCACTTCGGCTCGAGCCGGGCACGGTGCACGCCTTGCTCGGCGAAAATGGTGCCGGCAAGAGCACGCTCGTGAAGTGCATCATGGGCTTCTATCACGCGGATGGCGGGCGAGTGGTGGTCGGCAACTCCGCCGTCCACATCAAGAATCCGAAGGACGCGCAGCACCACGGCATCGGCATGGTCTACCAACACTTCACGTTGGTCGAGAACATGACGGTCGCGGAAAACCTAGTGCTCTCGCGCGCCGATGTTCCAGCGCTGATCGACTGGAAAAAGGAGCACGCTGCGCTGGACGCATTCATGGCCAAGATGCCATTTTCGATCTCCCCGAATCGTCTGGTGCGGCAGCTGGCGGCGGGTGAGAAGCAAAAGCTCGAGATCCTGAAGCAGCTCTACCTCGGCAGTCGCATCGTGATCCTGGATGAGCCGACCAGTGTGCTCACCCCGGACGAAGCCGACAACGTGCTTGGCATGCTGCGTGACATGACTCGGCGCGGTGAGCTCAGCGTGTTGATGATCACCCATAAATTCCGCGAGGTAACGCGCTTTTGCGACGAGGTCACGGTGCTCCGCAAAGGGCGCTTTGCCGGCGCGGGGCAAGTCTCCGAGCTATCGACAGCACAGATGGCCGAGATGATGGTCGGCGCGGAGCCACCGAGCGCGTCGTACGCCCGTGAAGCGACCGAAGCGGGCGAAGTCGTGCTTGCGATTCAGCGCCTAGAGGCCGACGACGACCTCGGGCTACCCATTTTGAACAGCATCGACTTGCAAGTTCGCGCTGGCGAGATCGTCGGCATTGCAGGCGTTTCCGGCAATGGGCAAGACCAGCTGGTGGAAGTGCTCGGCGGCCAGCGCACACATCGCTCGGGCAGCATCAGCGTGGACGGCGCCGCCTACCGTGCGACTCGTGCCGAGATTCGACGACTGGGCGTGCGCTTGCTGCCGGAAGCCCCACTTCGCAACGCTTGCGTGTCGAACATGTCGGTGGCCGAGAACATCGGCTTTCGCAGTTTCGACGTCAGTCCGTTCACGCTCGCGCGCTGGCTCGTGCGCCGATCGAAGCTGCGCCACCAAGCCAATACGGCGATCGGTGATTACCGCATCAAGACGCCGTCGGCTGACGAGCGGATCGGAAATCTTTCGGGAGGCAACGTACAACGTGCGGTATTGGCCCGCGAGCTGCATGGACAGGTGCGGCTCTTGATCGTGGCTAACCCTTGTTTCGGGCTGGATTTTGCAGCGGTTGCCGAAATTCGCACCCGTATCATGAACGCTCGAAACGCGGGGGCAGCGGTGCTGCTCGTGAGCGCCGATCTGGACGAGATCTTTGCGCTCTCGGATCGCATCTTGGTCATGAGCGAAGGTGCTATCGTCCACGAGGCTCCGGCTTCGACTGCCGACCTACAAGAAATCGGACGCCACATGGCGGGCCACGGGTAAAAGATGCAGGAATCATTCAGGGTCGATCTCGACGACTTGTTGCAAGGGGAGATCGCCTGGCAGCCGTTTCGGAACGGAATCGAGATTCATCGTTTGTACGGCGAGTTGGGCGTGGGGCGGGCGGCGGCGTTACTGCGTTATGCGCCGGGCGCGAGCTTGCCCATCCACCGCCACGCAGGATTCGAGCAAATCTACGTGCTCCGGGGAGCGCAGGTCGATGAGCGCGGTCGCTATGGTAAAGGTACCCTGGTCGTGAATCCCCCAGGCTCGCAACACGCCGTATCCAGTCCAGAGGGTTGCATCGTGCTCGTCACTTGGGAGCTGCCGGTGGAGTTCGCGCGAGAATGATCGCCGAGCCGTCCGCCTCGTCGACCGGCGCGGGCGGCGCGCAAGCGTGGAACGCCGGCTGGGCCGCTGAGCTCGAACTCGGCTTCGAGGTCGTCGCAGGGCGTAGCGCGCTGACCCGCAACCGTCATCGCGGTCCACTTGCGGTGCAGCGCGCGTTTTACCCGGAATCGAGCGATCTCGCCCACGTGTATCTGCTGCACCCGCCGGGCGGCATCGTCGCAGGCGATCGACTGACCGTGCGCGTCCACGCCGCGTCGGGAGCACGGGCACTGGTCACGACCCCGGCAGCGACCAAATTCTACCGCAGTGAAGGTCGCATCGCGGAGCAGACACAACTCTTTCGGGTGAGTGCCGGCGCGAGCCTCGAGTGGCTGCCCCAGGAGACGATTGTCTTCGGCAGCGCTCGGGTGAGCACCAAGACGCATGTCGAGCTCGAACCAGCCGCGAATTTTTGCGGTTGGGATATCGTGTGCTTGGGGCGTGCAGCGTCCGGAGATCATTTTGGCAGCGGCCGATTGCAGCAAGCCTTCGAGATTTGGCAGGGCGAGCGTCCGCTGTGGATCGAACGAGCGGATTTCGACGCCAATCAGCCCGTGCGACATGCGCGTTGGGGGCTCGGCGGGCACCGCGTTTTCGGCACTTTCGTGTGTACTGCACAGAATGCGGCAGCTGTCGCTGCGGCTCGTGCAGCGGTTGACACTGATGACTCACGCGAGCTATTCGCGGTGTCTCAGATGCGAGCTGCGATCGTCTGTCGCTATTTGGGTAGCAGCACGGAGCGTGCGCGTGCTGTGTTTGCGCAGGCATGGGCGGCGGTACGTCCGCTCGTCCTCGGGCGGCCGGCTTGCCCCCCGCGCATTTGGTTGACCTGAGAATCTGCCGCTACCGCTGGAGAAGGAACCTCGAATGGAGCTGACGCCTCGCGAAAAGGACAAGCTTTTGATCTTCACGGCGGGCTTGCTCGCCGAGCGCCGCAAGGCGCGCGGTTTGAAGCTCAACTATCCCGAGGCGGTCGCGTACATCAGCGCGGCCATCCTCGAAGGCGCGCGTGATGGTCGCACCGTGGCCGAGCTGATGAGCTACGGCGCCGAGCTGCTCACTCGGGCTGATGTCATGGACGGCATCGCGGAAATGATTTCGGAAGTTCAAGTCGAAGCCACGTTTCCCGACGGCACCAAGCTCGTCACCGTGCACAATCCGATCCCCTGAGGCCATCCGATGATCCCTGGTGAACTATTGCTGACTTCGGGCGACATCGAGCTCAACGCTGGGCGCCCCACCGTGACGGTCAAGGTTGCCAACACGGGCGATCGCCCGATTCAGGTCGGTTCGCACTACCACTTCTATGAAACGAATGCCGCGCTCAGCTTCGATCGTGAGCTGACCCGTGGGTTCCGCCTGAACATCGCCGCGGGTACCGCCGTGCGTTTCGAGCCCGGTCAAGAACGGCAGGTCGAGTTGGTGGCATACGCGGGAGAGCGCCACGTGTACGGCTTTCAAGGCAAGATCATGGGACCGCTCGGAGGGCAGGGCTGATGCCGCGCATCGATCGCGCGGCGTACGCCGCGATGTTTGGTCCGACCACTGGCGACCGCGTGCGCCTGGCGGATACTGATTTGATCTTGCAGGTCGAGGCCGACCGCACCGTTTACGGTGAAGAGGTCAAGTTCGGCGGCGGTAAAGTGATCCGCGACGGCATGGGTCAAAGCCAGCGCGTCGACGACGCGGTGGTCGACACCATCATCACCAACGCGCTCATCGTCGATCACTGGGGCATCATCAAGGCCGACATCGGCATCAAAGACGGGCGCATCGCCGGGATCGGCAAGGGCGGCAACCCGGATGTACAACCCGGCGTCGACATCGTGATCGGTCCGGGCACCGAGGTCATCGCGGGTGAGGGCTTGATTGCGACTCCCGCTGGCATCGACTCACACATTCACTTCATCTGCCCCCAGCAGATCGAAGATGCGTTGATGAGCGGCGTCACCACGATGATCGGCGGTGGCACGGGTCCCGCCGCGGGCACCAACGCGACCACCTGCACTCCGGGCGCTTGGTACATGGAGCGCATGCTGCAAGCCGCGGACGCGCTGCCCATGAATTTGGGCTTTCTCGGCAAAGGAAACGCCAGTTTGCCGGAAGCGTTGGACGAGCAAGCGCGCGCCGGCGCCATGGGCTTCAAGCTTCACGAAGATTGGGGCACGACGCCGGCTGCGATCGACAATTGCTTGTCCGTGGCCGAGCGTTTGGACGTACAGGTCGCGATCCATAGCGATACGTTGAACGAATCCGGCTTCGTGGAAGATACGTTCGCGGCTTTCAAGGGTCGGTCGATTCACGCCTACCACACTGAAGGCGCAGGCGGCGGGCACGCACCGGACATCATCCGAGCGTGCGGCGAACCCAATGTGCTGCCATCGTCCACGAACCCCACGCGCCCGTACACGGTGAACACCATCGACGAGCACTTGGACATGCTGATGGTCTGCCATCACTTGGATCCCGCGATCGCCGAGGACGTTGCCTTCGCCGAATCGCGCATTCGTCGCGAGACCATCGCGGCCGAGGATATCCTTCACGATCTAGGCGCGTTCAGCATGATCTCGTCGGACTCACAAGCCATGGGGCGCGTGGGTGAAGTGGTCACGCGCACCTGGCAGACGGCGCACAAAATGAAAGTGCAGCGCGGCAGCCTCCCAGAGGACCCCGCTGAACACGACAATTTCCGGATCAAGCGCTACATCGCCAAGTACACCATCAACCCGGCGTTGACTCACGGCATCGCTCACGAGGTCGGGTCGATAGAAGTCGGCAAGCTCGCGGACATCGTGCTTTGGAATCCGATGTTCTTCGGCGCTAAACCCGGGCTGATCATCAAAGGCGGCATGATCGTGGCTGCGCCGATGGGCGATCCGAATGCGTCGATCCCCACGCCTCAGCCGGTCCACTATCGGCGCATGTTCGGCGCGCTCGGCGGCGCCCGCGCGGCCACCAGCGTAACGTTCGTCTCCCAGGCCGCCTTGGACAATGACGTCGTGCGCCGTGTCGGGATGCAAAAGCGCGCCGTGGCCGTGCGCGGTACGCGCAGCGTCAAAAAGACCGATCTGATTCACAACGGCACCCTGCCCAAGATCGAGGTCGACTCTCAAACGTATGAAGTCCGTGCCGACGGGCAGCTCCTGACCTGTGAGCCCGCCAGCGTCCTGCCCCTCGCACAACGTTATTTCTTGTTCTGAACAGAGGCCCAAATGCGGAAGATCTTGGAAAAAGTGGCCGGCTCGGTGCCGGCGGCCGTGGCCGTGACGTTGGAGTACTCCGACCGGCAGAAGTCACGCGGTCTGCTCAAATTGGATGATGGCAGCGAGGCCGCGTTGTTCCTGGAGCGAGGCACCGGTCTCAAACACGGCGACCGTCTGCTCACGGATGATGGTTTGATCGTGCGCGTGGAAGCTGCGTTGGAAGGGCTCTCGATCGTGACCGCGAGCGACCCGCTCGATTTGTGTCGGGCCGCTTATCACTTGGGCAATCGCCATGTGCCGCTGCAGATCAGCGCGCTGCGCTTGGCCTACCTGCACGACCACGTGCTGGACGACATGATTCGTGAGCTCGGCTTCAATGTGGTGTTTGCGGCGGAGCGATTCGAGCCGGAATCCGGCGCCTACGGGCACGGCCACGCGCATTCGTCCAGACCACCTGCTTCGCACTCACATGGCCACGATCATGAGCACGATCACGACCACGCGCCTCGGTCGAGTTCCGCGCGGAGAACCCACGCCCTGCCGTGAACGCTCTGCTCTCGGTCAGTGACGAATCGCAGGCCTCCGCCCTGCCGGACTTGGCAATGCTGCGACTGCTCCAACTGGCAAGTCCTGCCTTGCCGATTGGCGCTTTTGCGTACTCACAGGGCCTGGAGCAAGCGACGGTCTTGGGGTGGGTCACGGACGAAGCCAGCGCGGCCGAGTGGATTTCAGGCGTCGTGACGGAGGTGCTGCCGCGGCTGGATTTGCCGATGCTCGCGGAAGCGTACGCTGCTTGGACGGCCGGAGATTTGGCACGCGTACGGCAGCTCAGCGCGTTTCTACACGCGTGCCGTGAGTCAGCGGAGCTCGTCGCGGAAGATCGGCATTTGGGGGCGGCGCTAGCGCGTGTGCTTCACGGCCTCGCTGTGCCAGAAGCGGAAGCATGGATTAGCGATCCCGACGCGACCTTCGTCACGTTGTTTGCGCTCGCCGCGGTGCGCTTCGAGATCCCGTTGCGCAGCGCAGCGCTCGGTTTTCTGTTCAGTTGGCTCGAAAATCAGGTTGCCGCGGCATCGCGCTTGATCCCAATCGGTCACATCGCGGCTCAACGAGTGCTGTCACGGATCCTGTGTGGCTTGCCTGACGCGGTGACGCGCGGCCTCCAAATTCCGTTCGCGGGGGCGGGCTTTCTTGCGCCTGGGCTTTCGGTCGCCAGCGCCCTTCACGAAACCACTTATAGCCGGCTCTTCCGATCATGAAAGAAAATCAGAGGTATTGGTCATGAAAGACAAACCTGCATTGCGACTCGGTGTGGGCGGCCCCGTCGGCTCAGGCAAGACAGCCTTGGTCGACACATTGTGCAAGCGCATGCGTGAGCGCTACCAAATCGCCGTCGTCACCAACGACATCTACACCCGCGAGGATGCGGATTTTCTGCTGCGCAGCGGCGCGCTGGCCGATGACCGCATCGTGGGCGTAGAAACCGGCGGTTGCCCGCACACCGCGATCCGCGAAGACGCTTCGATCAACCTCGAAGCCGTTGCCGCGCTGAACCGCAAGTTCACCGATCTCGATCTGGTGATCATCGAGAGCGGTGGCGACAACCTCGCCGCAACCTTCAGCCCCGAGCTCTCGGATCTGACGCTGTACGTGATCGATGTCGCTGCCGGCGACAAAATCCCGCGCAAGGGCGGCCCCGGCATCACCAAGAGCGATCTTTTGATCATCAACAAGATCGATCTCGCCCCGCACGTCGGCGCATCCCTAGAAGTGATGGACCGCGACGCCAAAAAAATGCGCGGCACAAAACCCTTCGTCTTCACCAACCTAAAAACCGGCACCGGCGTCGACACCGTCTGCGACTTCATCACCCGCGCCGGCCTCCTAGACGCCTGAGCTTCAGTCGCAGGCTGCGCTTTACGGAGAGAAAGATTGACCGCCGAGCCACAGAGGCCACAGAGATCTGAGGGAGAAGAGAATGGGGTTTGAGCGGAGCCAGCCGTTTCGCGTCGTGAACAACACCGAACCTCGCCCCCCGCGCGACCCAAAAATCTCGTTCTGATCTCTGCGGCCTCTGCGGCTCGGCGGTTCAAACTCAGGGAGCGCTCAGCGAGCTCTTGGAGTGACCAAGCGCGCATCGTGTGCGACGGCTGAAGCCGTAGTGTGCCTGGAACAGCGGGCTCTTTGAGGTGCGTGGCGGGGTTGGGGGCGCCCAATCTCTAGAATGGAGTGAGCGGGAAAAGAGAGCGGGGGTGTGCGTGGGGGGCGCGCACTGCGACTGGACATGGGTGAGGGGTGGCGGGCAATGGTGAGATCTGGGGAAATCCCGCGATTCACGAGCAATCGTGCCTGCGGACGACAATGACATCCGCGTGGCGAATGCCGGACACAAACACGAAACATCAACTCAAGCAAAAGCGTCTTGGGATGAGCGCGTGAATTTGGTCCCTCAGCGCCCCAGCTGCTGAACTTTCGGTAGATCGCGTCAACACCGCTTCGAAGGAGCGCATAAATGAATAGTTGGTCCGTTGCTTCGTTTCTTTGCTTATTGAGCGTGGCCGGCGCCGGGTGCAAAGGCCCGGAAGCCAGCCCCGCGCCTGCGGCGCCGAGCGCTGCGAGCGCCACTACGGCCGCCGTAGCAGCGCCTGCCGCCACGCCCGAGGCTCCCAAGGGCAAGGACACGTCGCCCATCAAGGTGGGCATTCTGCACTCCCTCTCGGGCACCATGGCCATCAGCGAGACCTCGCTGAAGGACGTGGCGTTGATGACGATCGAGGCGATCAACAAGAAGGGCGGCGTGCTCGGTCGCAAGCTCGAGCCCGTGGTCGTCGACCCGGCCTCGAACTGGCCGCTGTTCGCAGAAAAGGCCCGTGAGCTGTTGCAAAAAGACAAGGTCGCTGTGACCTTCGGGTGTTGGACGTCAGTCTCACGCAAGTCCGTGTTGCCGGTGTTCGAAGAGCTGAATGGCTTGCTCTTCTATCCCGTGCAATATGAAGGTGAAGAGTCTTCGTACAACGTATTCTACACGGGTGCTGCGCCGAACCAGCAGGCGATCCCAGCGGTGGAATACCTAATGAGCGACAAGGGCGGCGGCGCGAAGCGCTGGGTGCTGCTCGGTACGGACTACGTGTACCCGCGCACGACGAACAAGATCCTGCGCTACTTCCTGAAGTCCAAGGGCGTTGCCGAAGCGGACATCATGGAGAAGTACACGCCGTTCGGACACAGCGACTATCAAACCATCGTCAGTGACGTGAAGAAGTTTGCCCAGGGCAAGCACACCGCGGTGGTTTCGACGATCAACGGCGACTCGAACGTCCCCTTCTACAAGGAACTCGCGAACCAAGGTCTCAAGGCGACCGACATCCCGGTGGTTGCTTTCTCCGTCGGCGAGGAGGAGCTACGCGGCATCGACACCAAGCCGCTCGTCGGACACTTGGCGGCATGGAACTACTTCATGTCCATCGATAACCCGGAAAATAAGGGGTTCATCGAACAATGGAAGGCGTACGTCAAAGAGAAGAATCTGCCGGACGGCGACAAGCGCGTCACCAATGATCCGATGGAAGCCACCTACCTCGGCATCACGATGTGGGCACAAGCTGTTCAGCAAGCGGGCACCACGGATGTAGACGCGGTGCGTATGGCGGTCGGCGGCCAGAAGGTGAAAGCACCGTCGGGCTTCGAGATCGAGATGGATGCCAAGAATCACCACTTGCACAAGCCGGTGTACATCGCCGAGGTCAAGGGTGACGGGCAGTTCAAAGTGGTGTGGAAGACGGACGGTCCGATCGTCGCCGCACCGTGGAGCCCGTTCGTGCCGGACAGTGCCAAGAAGGTGGCCGATTGGACGTTCCCCTGGGTTTGCGGAAACTGCACCGAGGGCAAGTACAAGGCGGCCACTCTCGCGCCCTGACCCGCGTCTCTCGCCGCGGCCTTTCGGAGCGAACCGGGGCCGCGGCCGAGAACGTCTCACTTAGCAAGGCTTACCCCGCTGGCAGCAGCCCTTCCACTTCGGCCAGCGGGGTTTTTTTCCTAGTTTTGGAGCGCGCACGACCATGATTGCCGATCGATTGTTCAAACCAGCGATGTGGCGGCGGCTCGTTCTTCCGCTGGTCTTCGCGATCGCCTCGCTCGCTCAGAGCAGGGGCGCCCGCGCCGATCAGCTCAGTGAAGATCTCTCCGGCTTGGCCAGTACCGACGCGAGCGAAGTCTCAGCGGCAATCGCCAAAGCCGCAAACCGCGGGGACGCGCGAGCACTGACCGCCTTGCACGCGCTCGATGACGGCTCGCTGCGCTTCGATACGCAGAAGCACTTACTGATCAAGAAAGACAACGGCGTGTTGAGCGACGCGCTCACCGGCGCGCCGGCAACCGCGCAAGGTAAACTCGAAGAGCCCGCGAGCGACAACGAAGTTCGCCGTGCGCTCTCACCCGCACTGGCTTCGCTTTCTCTTTCCGCGCCATCGGCTGCCGTTCGGTTGAAGGCGGCACATGAGCTCGGGCGCCCGAGCGACGAAATCGTGCCGATCGTTCGACAGGTTTTGGCCAAAGAGGCGGATCCGGACGTGAAGGTGGCGCTGGCTTTGGCGCTCGCGCCTGCAGATCTAGCCAGCGAAAAACCTGCGGATCGCATTCGCGCGTTGGACGCCATTCGCGCGGCGTCCGATGCGTCGTTCAAAACGGACGTCGAACGTCTGCTCAGCAAAGGCGAAGGCGGCAAGCTCGTGGAGCCGGATGCCAGCGTTCGTGCTGCCGCTACCGCGGCGATCTCGGCCATCGAGACGCGGCAACTGCTGATCAATTCCGTGGGCAACACGTTCTACGGGTTGAGCTTGGGTAGCGTATTGATTCTGTGCGCGCTGGGTCTGTCGATCACCTTTGGTCTGATGGGCGTGATCAACATGGCGCACGGCGAAATGATGATGATCGGCGCGTACACCGCGTTCGTCGTGCAGAATTTTTTCGTCGCTCATCTACCGGCGCACTTGGATTGGTACGTGGCGGTCGCTGTGCCGGCGGCTTTCGTGGTCAGTGGTGCGGTCGGCGTGTTGATGGAACGCACGGTCATTCGTCATCTCTACGGCCGGCCGCTCGAGACGTTGCTCGCCACATGGGGTATTTCACTGCTGCTAATTCAAACCGTGCGCGTGATTTTCGGCGCGCAGAACGTCACCGTCGCCAATCCGAGCTGGTTGTCGGGCGGAGTGGAGATTTTGCCGCAGGTGGTGCTCACCTACAGCCGTCTCGCCGTGATCGGCTTCAGCGTCGTGGTGATGCTGTTCGTTTGGGCCTTGATGCAAAAGACGCGACTGGGCTTGGAAGTGCGCGCGGTGACGCAGAATCGTGCCATGGCTGCGGCCATGGGGATCTCCACGCGGCGTGTGGACATGTGGACGTTCGGCATCGGCTCCGGCGTGGCCGGACTCGGCGGCGTGGCGCTCTCGCAGCTCGGTAACGTCGGACCCGAGCTCGGCCAGGGCTACATCGTCGATTCGTTCATGGTCGTGGTGCTGGGCGGCGTTGGCAAACTCGCGGGCACGATCGCGGGCGGTTTGGGCCTCGGTTTGGTCAACAAGTACCTGGAACCGTTGGCGGGCGCGGTTCTCGGAAAGATCTTCATTCTGGGCTTCATCATCGTGTTCATTCAGCGTCGCCCCCAGGGCATCTTTGCCCTCAAGGGCCGCGCGGCGGAGGTTTCGTGAAAGCTGAGCCGACGGTTGGCCTGAAAGCGCTGCACGACAAGCGCGGCTGGCTCGCACTCGCGATCGTCACGCTGGTCTTGTGTGTGCTGGTTCCGGTTTTGAGTCTCGCGGTGCCCGCGAGCTCTCCTCTGCACTTGCCGGACTACTTGGTCGCGTTGTTTGGGAAGTTCTTGTGTTACGGCATCGTCGCGCTCGCGATCGATCTGATCTGGGGCTTCACTGGCATCCTCAGCCTCGGTCACGGCGTGTTCTTCGCACTCGGCGGTTACGCGATGGGCATGTACTTGATGCTCTCGATTGGCGCGCAGGGCGTGTACAAGAGCGCGCTGCCGGACTTCATGGTGTTCCTCGACTGGAAGGAATTGCCCTGGTTTTGGCGCGGTTTCGACTACCTGGGCGTGGCGTTGACCGCGGCGCTAGTCGTTCCGGGGTTGCTGGCATTCGCGTTCGGCTACTTCGCCTTCCGGTCGCGCATTCGCGGGGTGTACTTTTCGATCATCACCCAGGCGCTGACTTACGCGTTGATGCTCTTGTTCTTCCGCAATGAAACCGGCTTCGGCGGCAACAACGGGCTGACGGACTTCAAGTCGTTGTACGGTTACGATCTCCACCAACCGTCGACCAAGGTCGCGCTGTATCTGTTCTCGGCGCTGGGCTTGCTGCTCACGTACTTGGTTTGTCGCTACATCGTGACGTCGAAGGCCGGGCGCGTGCTGCGCGCGATTCGCGACGCGGAGAGCCGAGCCATGTTCGTTGGTTTCAACCCGACGAGCTACAAGCTGTTCGCCTGGACGCTGAGCGCGGTGTTGTGCGGTCTGGCGGGCGCCCTGTACGTGCCCCAAGTAGGCATCATCAACCCCGGCGAAATGCAGCCCGCAAACTCGATCGAAATGGGCATTTGGGTGGCCGTGGGCGGTCGGGCCACCCTGTTCGGCGCAGTTTTGGGCGCGTTCTTGGTCAACGGCATGCGCAGCTTCTTTACCGCGGCGATGCCCAATGCCTGGTTGTACGTGCTTGGGTTGCTGTTCATCGCGGTCACACTCTTTTTCCCCGATGGGGTTGCTGGTGCCCTCGGTCGCCTGAAGCGGAAGAGCTAATGTCGGAATCATCTGCCCTGAGCAGCTCCGTGCCCCCTGAACCTGCCGGCTCTTCGGACGCGCCGGAGTCGCCTGCGGTTCAGGCCGAGCCGCAAACCAAGTCGAATCAGAAGAGCGGCAAGCGTTGGTCAGTGCGGCCGCGCCTGGTCGATCCGGAGCGTCGCGCCGCAGTAGTCGGTACTCGGCAGGCCGTGCTGGTCGTCGACAACGTGAGCGTCAGCTTCGACGGGTTCAAAGCCATCACGGACCTGACGTTGATCCTCGACAAAGGTGAGCTCCGCTGTCTGATCGGTCCAAACGGCGCCGGTAAGACGACCTTGATGGACATCATCACTGGCAAGACCAAGCCGGACAGCGGCACCGTGTTCATGCCGCACGACGCTCGCGATCTGACCCAGCTAAAGGAGTACGAGATCGCCGCGCTCGGCATTTGTCGGAAGTTTCAGCGGCCGACGGTGTTCGCCGGGCACAGCGTGTACGAGAACATGGAGCTTGCGCTGACCGGCCCGAAGGGCGTGTGGAATAGCCTCTTTTTTCGGCTGAGCGCCGACCAGAAGCGGTCGATCGAGCAAATCTTGGAGCAAATTGGTTTGCACGAGCACGCAGCCGTGCGCGCCGGCCAATTGTCCCACGGCCAAAAGCAGTGGCTCGAGATTGGCATGTTGCTGGCGCAGGACCCGCGGGTGCTGCTGGTCGACGAACCGATCGCCGGCATGACCCACCAAGAAACCGAACGCACCGCCGAGCTACTCAAGTCGCTGGCTGGTGAGCGCACCGTCGTCGTCGTCGAGCACGACATGGAATTCGTGCGCAGCATTGCCCAACGCGTGACGGTGTTGCACGAGGGCAAGGTGCTCGCCGAGGGCGACATCGATTCCGTGCAGAACAACCCCCGCGTGGTCGAAGTCTATTTGGGCGAGCCGCGCACCTGACTCAGCGCGAGAACGGGAAATTCGAGGCCAGATGCTTGAGATCGAAGCGCTGAACCAATTCTACGGTGAGACGCACGTGCTGTGGGACATGGCCCTCCGCGTTCCCGAGGGCAGCTGCACCGTCCTGATGGGCCGCAACGGCGTGGGCAAAACCACGCTGCTCAAGACGGTGATGGGCAACCTGCGCAGTCGCTCCGGGAAGATCAAATTCTTGGGCGAAGATTTGGCTCCCCGCCCTGCGGAACTGCGCGCCAAGAAGGGCATCGGCTTCGTGCCGCAGGGACGAGAGATCTTTGGCCAGCTGTCGGTGGGCGAGAACTTGCGTATCGGGTTGGGCGTCACCGGTGAAAAGCACGTCCCGGAGCGAATTTTCAAGCTCTTTCCGGTGCTGCAATCGATGCTGCGTCGGCGCGGTGGAGATTTGTCAGGCGGTCAGCAGCAGCAGCTGGCGATTGGTCGCGCGCTCACGCTTCATCCCAAATTGCTGATTCTTGACGAGCCGACGGAAGGCATTCAGCCCAACATCGTGAGCGAGATCGCCGACATTCTGATCGAGCTCAACACCAAAGAAAAGCTGACCATCTTGTTGGTCGAGCAGAAGTTGACCTTCGCTCGTCGGGTGGGTCAGCGCTTCGTGATCATGGATCGAGGGCGCTCGGTGGCGGACGGCGAAATGTCCGAGCTGAGCGAGCAGCTGGTCGCGCGTTACCTTACGGTGTGAGGCAGGCCGCGCTCGCGTGCTCGGGCGCGGCGACTTTGTCGGCAGCGGCGTTCAGCCCCGTGGTGGTCACACACGACATCGGGACGCCTCGGTCGATGTAGATGAGTCCGCCGTGCGCGGTGTCGGCCGCCGCTTCTGGTGTCCAGACTAACTGCTCGCCCACGCTGAGTGGCAGGATCTGTTCGCGCAATGCCGCGACGCCTGTCGCGTCTAGCCCGAGGCGCTCTGGATCCGCGAACAAGTCATCGAACAGCGAAAGCGGAAAGGGCTGCAAGCGCACGTCGAGCGTCGCGCGATCCGGATAGCTGGACAGACTCGCCAGAGGATCCTTCGGGAAAGAGCGGCTGACGTGGCTTCGATAGAACAGCGGCGAGGATTGATCGAAGGTGAGCTGCGGCGGGAGGAGATTCGAATCCACGCTCTTGGCCGCCCACATCTTGGACACCGAGTCGCCCATGGCATCGAGCATGCAGTCGGATACGAGCCAAAGGTCGGCGTCTGAAGTGGGATCTGGATCGCTGCCCGTAGGCACTGAGCCACTGTGATAGAGCTCGCGTCCATTCGCGTATGCCGCCACTTCGAACCAGGCACGTCGATCTTGTGCGGCGCCGCTGGGCCAATTGTGTCCAGAGCCCACGTTGTCGGCGATCACGACCAAGTTCGCGTTCGAGCCCGTACCGCGTACGCAGAGCGCGGTCTGCAAGGTGTTGTCGAGCAAGTGCTGCACCGCCGCGCGCTGTGCTTCCGCCTGAGGAAAAGGCGTGAGCGCCAGATCGACACCCGGCAACTCGTGGCTGTGACGAGCGCGCAGCGGAGCACCGGGCACATTGGCAATTGGTCCAGGATCTGGCTTCTTCGTCATGTGGCATTGCCCGCAGGTGCTCCCGTTACTTCCAGCGAAGGCCGAGCCTTGCCACTCGGCGAACGAGCGCTCGATGGCGACGGCGTGTCCATTCACCACGTCGTGGCAGCTGCCGCACAACTTGGACGAGTCCAACTGCGAGCGGTCGTGCAATGTCGAATAGCTCGATTGGTGCGCGTCGTTGGCCATCGCATCGGAAAGCGCGCCGCGCATGACGTGGTCGTTCGCCAGTTGCGTCGCGTTGTTGTGCGTGTTCGTGATTTGGTTCACCGCATGGCAGGCGTAGCAAGTCACGCCCTGCAGTCGCGCGGGGAGGGAAGGGAGATTCGTGCCGTCACCGGTGGCACCGGTTCGCACGGCGAGCGGCGCATGGCAGCTCGCGCAAAATGTGCCCACGTTGGCCTCATCTTGCCCTCGCTGGTTCAACGCGACGAATAGCGGATCGACGCTCGCATAGGCGTGCATGCTTCCGGACCACTCGGTGTACTGCTCCAAGTGGCACTTGGCGCAGGTCTTCGGGTCCATCAACTCTTCGACGCTGAGCGTGCTGGGTTCGTCCGCGGGGTCACCGCAGGAGCCTAGAAGAAACGCCGCGCTCAGCAGCGCGAGGGCGGAAAATCGAGGCAGCGTCACGGTGGCGGCGAGAGGCGGCATTTCGGCTGCTATGCTCGAACCGGCTGAATCAACCGCACCGCATCATGTGCCGACTTCTTCACCGCGCAAGTCTTGGTCTGTTGATCGCTCTTTCGTACGCGTGCTCCTCGCAGACCACGAAGCCCGGTGACTCGCTCGCGGCGGCGGGCGCAAGCGGCAATGCGGTCGGTTGTCGTCCGAGCGATGGCGATTCGTTCGTTCCGGGTCTGCAGAAGCCCGGCGCTGCCGGACATTACGACTTCACGCTGCTGAACAGCTGGCCTGCGCCGCCGGCGCTCGACGACAACCGTTTCCTCGTGCAAGTGACTGACGCTGATGGCAACGCGCTCGACGGCGAGCTGCGCGTCACACTCGAAATGCCCGAGCACGGCCATCAAAGTCCCAAGCAACCCGAGATCCGTTTCGACGACGAAAGCCAAGCGTTCATGCTCGATCCCATGCGCCTATTCATGGTCGGCCTGTGGCGCATCACATTCCACTTCGAGGCGATGCCTGACGGCGCGCCGCTCGCGGACTCCGCGGTGTTCGAATTTTGCATCGACTAGCCCTGCGCGGCTTGCTTCAACCCGTAACTCAGGAACAAGTGGGAGCCCTGTCGGCGCGCGCTGGCGAGCTCGAGGGCCGCTCCGCCCAAATCGACGCCATCGGCGAGTGACTTGCGCTGGTCGTCCGAAAACCGCCCGAACAGCGCTGGCGAAGAAGTGAGAAACAACTGATCGAGCAATTGCTCACGCACCAATTGGCTGAACAAGGACGGCCCGCCCTCCGTCAAGATCCGCTCGAACCCAGCAGCTTTCAAAGTGCTCAGCAGATCGACGAACGAGATCCGGTCGGTGTCCTGCACCGTGAGTCTCGCGCTGGCCGGTAGCGCCGCGCGCAGTCTTGCTTCGCCTCGAGGCGTGGTGAAGATCCAGGCGCCTTCTACCGCGGGTTCGCTCGTGTCGATGAAGCCCGAAGCGCTGACCAGCACGAACTGCGGACACTTGCTGATGCCGAGCTGCTCGCGCATGGCTTTGAACGCGGCAGCACCTGCGGGGTAGATGCGATCCGGCAACCACAAATGCCGGCCAGACTTGCGGAAGGTTCCCGCTCCGAGCAACACCGCATCGGCCGCGGCCCGCAACAGACCCATCACGAAGCGATCGGCCGGATTGCGTCCGCTGATGATTTGCCCGGACTCGGTATCGCCCGGCAGCGCGACCACACCGTCGAGCGAGGCCACGAAGTTGGCGAATACGCTTTTTTTTGCGATTCGAAGCGGGCCACCGTAGGCCCCACTGAGCGCCACAGGCACACTCAAGGGATCCAGATTTTGCGAGTCGAACAGCAGTTCGAGGGCCCGCCCGCCCGGTAGAAGCTCAGAAGTGTTGCTGGGATTCACAGGTAGGAAAATCTACCACTATCTCGAGTTGCTGGAGCGCATGTCGGAGCTGCGCTAGAACGATGACCAATGAGGGACTTTTCTTTGGGTAGGGCGACGCCTGTGGCGTCAGTGTTTAGCTTGATCATCGCCGTTGCCGCGCCTGCTGCGGCACAAACGCCGGCTCCGGCACAACCAAGGCCCGCGCCAGCTCCGGCACAACCAGCGCCGAGCGTCGCGCCAGCTCCGCAAGCAGCACCAGCTCCGCAAGCCGCGCCGGCTCCGCAAGCCGCGCCAGCTCCGCAAGCCGCGCCAGTGGCTCCCGCGTATGCGCCGCCGCCTCCGGGCTATGCGTACGCGCCCGCGCCCGGATACCCCGCTGGGTACGCGCCGGGTACGCCTGGGTATGCGCCGCCGCCTCACGGTTACGCCTACGCGTATCCGCCTCCGCCCGGCTTCGTTGCCTATCCGGGAAGGCGTGCCCCAGAAAGCATCCCCTACAACGGAGGCCCAATTCCGCAGGGCTACCACCTCGAAGAGCGGCCGCGGCGCGGGCTGATCATCGGCGGCGCGCTGACGCTCGGCATCCCGTGGATGCTCGGTGTGACCATCGCCTCGACCGATGACTTCTCGAACGCATCAGGCTGGCTGATCGTGCCCGCGCTTGGTCCTTGGATCACGATCGCGGCGCGCAACAAGAGCTACTCGTGCAACAACTATCCGAACAGCGGAAGCTGTGAGGACGACAACGCCGTTCGCACGATGCTGATCTTGGACGGCCTCACCCAAGCCGCCGGCACGATCATGCTGATTTACGGGGTGTCTTCGACCAAGAAGGTCCTTGCCCCCGACTTCGTGAGCAACCTGCACTTCATGCCCGGGCATGTTGGCAAATTCGGCTACGGCGGCGTGCTGAGCGGTCAGTTCTAGTTTCCCCTTAGATCGCCTCACCCTTGAACTGGCTCGTGTACAGGCGGTGGTACACGCCGCCTTGCGCGAGCAGTTCGAGGTGTTTTCCGCGCTCGGCGAGCGCGCCGTGTTCGATGACCAAGATCTGATCGGCGTCCGCGATCGTGCTCAATCGGTGCGCAATCACGAAGCTCGTGCGTCCCCTCATGAGCGTCAAGAGCGCCCGCTGAATGCGCGCTTCAGTGCGAGTATCGACGCTGCTCGTCGCTTCGTCCAAAATTAGAATCGCGGGATCAGCCAAGATCGCGCGGGCGATGGCGAGCAGTTGGCGCTGCCCTTGACTCAGATTGCCGGCGCGCTCGGAGAGCTGCGTTCGATAACCCTGCGGCAACAAGCGGATGAATGCATCTGCCTCGGCGAGTTTTGCCGCTTCCATCACTTCTGCGTCGCTGGCTTCCAGCCGTCCGTAGCGAATGTTCTCGAGCACCGAGCCGCTGAACAGGAAGACGTCCTGCAGGACGAGTCCGAGGTTCTTGCGTAGCTCTTGTTTGCGGATGCTGCGGATATCTCGGCCATCGACGCGGATCGCGCCGCTGTCGATCTCGTAAAAGCGAGTGAGCAGGTTGATGATTGTGGTTTTGCCCGCGCCCGTCGGGCCGACCAAGGCAACGACTTGGCCCGGCTTCGCTTCGAACGACAGATCGCGCAGCACCGGCTTGTCTGGCGAATAGCCGAAGCGCACGTGCTCGAAATCGACCTCGCCGCGCACGGCCGGCAGCGGCTCAGCGGCTTCTCCGTCGTCGACCTCCGCTGGTACGTCGAAGATTGCAAAGATCCGCTCGGCACCTGCGAGCGCGGATTGGATCGCGTTGTACAGATTGGCTAGCTGCCGCAAGGGATTCACGAATTGCTGGGCATAGTTGATGAAGGTGGCAATGATGCCCACGCTGACCAAGCCGCTGAGCGCTAGCCAACCGCCCAGCGCAGCAAGCACGATCACGAATAGGTTGCCGAGTACGGAAGTGATCGGCATGAGCAACAGCGCGTAGCTGTTGGCGTACACGGCGGCCTTGAAAACCTGGCGATTTTGGCGTTGAAACGTGTCGATCGCGGATTGCTTGCGGCGAAATGCCTGCGCGGTCTTTTGGCCGCTGATGGCCTCTTCCATCACCCCGTTCAATTGCCCGAGATCTCGCTGTAGATCGCGGAAACCCTTGCGGGTGTAACGCGCCACGAACTGCGTGAACCAAAACATGATCGGCACGACGAACAGGGAGGCGAGCGCCAACCAGCGGTCGAGCAACAGCATTGCGACGATGATGCCGAACATCGACAACAGGCTGGCGACCAAGGTGGTCACGTTCTGAGAGATGGCTTGGTTGATCGCGTCGACGTCGTTGGTCAAACGACTCAACAAGTCGCCGGTCGAACTCTCACCGAAGTACGAGACCGGTAGGCCCTGCACCCGCGAAAAGAGGTCGCGCCGTAGCCGCTTGAGTGCGCGTTGCGAAACATCCGCCATCAACCTGCCGGCGATGGCTTGCAGCAGATTGTAGAGCAGGTAGCAGGCGAGCATGCCCGACGCGAGGCGAGCCAGGCCTCGAATGTCCCCGCCGTGCAGCAAGTGGTCGATCGCCACGCCCATCAGATAAGGGCCGACCAAACCGAGCAGCGTGTAGCAAACCACCAGCAACAAGACCCAGCGAATCGAGCCGAGAAATGGCCTCAGATAGGGCAGGAGTCGAGCAAGCGCGCTGCGTGGGTCGGTCGCTTTTTCGATTTTCCCGATGTGCGTCGGCTGCGGCATTCCAGGGCGTGGCCCTTGCGTGGGCCCCGAAGCAAACGTCGATGGTCTCGCTTGGCTCATTGCGCGACCTGCTGCTCGCGAACACCGGGTGGCTTTGCCGAGCCTAGTTGCGAGGCATAGATTTCTCGATACACCTGGCTGCTCTGCATCAGCTCGCCGTGCTTGCCTTGGGCGACAATCCTGCCCTCATCGAGCACCAGGATCTTGTCTGCGCGAAGCACGGTGCTGATCCGCTGCGCGACGACGATTCGCGTCTGCGCGTCGCTTTGTGCGCGCAGCGCGTCTTGGATTAGCGTTTCGGTTTCGACATCGACTGCACTCGTGCTGTCGTCCAAAATTAGCAGCTGCGGTCGAAGCAAGAGCGCTCGCGCTAGCGAAAGCCGCTGGCGTTGCCCGCCAGAGAAGTTCGCTCCGCGTTGAGCCACGCGACTGTCGTAGCCTTCGGGGAGTTCCATGATGAAATCGTGGGCCTGGGCGGCGTGCGCTGCTGCAATGACCTGCTCGTCGCTGGCCCCGGGGCGGCCATAGCGGATGTTGTCGCGGACGTTGCCCGAGAACAGCAAGGACTCCTGAGGCACGATGCCAATCACGGCCAACAAGGAATCCTCGCTGACGCTGCGTACATCGACGCCGTCGATGCTCACGCTGCCCGAAGTCACGTCATAGAAGCGCGGGATCAGCTTGACCAACGTCGATTTGCCGGCGCCCGTGGCGCCCAAGATCGCCAAGGTTCGTCCTGGCTCGGCCACGAAGCTGATCTGCTTCAACACGGCGTCCGCCGTGGCCCCGCTGTACGAAAACGTGACCTCGTCGAACGCCACGCTCGGGGCGCCGCTCACGACCAGCGGAACCGCACCAGCAGCTTCCTGGATTTCAGGCACGACGCGCAACACTTCTTCGAGCCTTTTGGCGGAAGCGATGCCGCTCGCCCAGATGTTGGACAGTAGCGTCATCATCACCAGCGGGGCCATCGTCGTCAAAAGGTAGTTGGTGAAGGCGACGATCTGCCCGATCGAAAGGTCACCACGGGCGCTCGCCAGCCCGCCTGCCCAGATCACGACGACCAGGCCGGCGTTGACGCACAGCGTGAGCGCGGGCGGCATCCAAGCGGCGAACCGCATCACTCTTGCGGATTCGTCACAATAGGCCTGGTTTGCGAGCTCGAAGCGCTGTTCCTCGAACGGCTCACGAACGAATGCCTTGACCAAACGGATGCCCGCGACGCTCTCCTGCAGCACGGTGTTCATGCGGTCCAAGCGTTGCTGCACGAAGCGGAACATCGGCTCTTGCTTCACCAAAAAAAACACGATCAAGATCGAGGTGAGTAAGAGCAGCGGGAGCATGGTCAACGCCAAGCTCGGACTGGTCGAGATCATCAACAGCAAGCTGCCGATCATCAGCAGCGGCGCGCGCGTTCCGATGCGCAGCGTGATTTGCATGAGGCGCTGCACAGAACCGGTGTCACTGGTTAGGCGCACCATCAATTGGCCCGTTTTCTGGCGATCGAGGTCTCCATGGGAGAATGTCTGGATCTTCAAAAACAACGCTTCCCGCAAGTCGCGCGCCACGCTTTCACCGACTCGAACGGACAGGTTGTTGTTGCCAATGGCGATGAACACGCTGAGCGCGC
The DNA here is from genome assembly GCA_035634635.1 of Polyangiaceae bacterium. Classification (GTDB taxonomy): domain Bacteria; phylum Myxococcota_A; class Polyangia; order Polyangiales; family Polyangiaceae; genus PMG-095. Next base: position 103,557 of record DASQCO010000015.1, on the reverse strand, counting down.
TCACTCCCAACATCAACAGCGACGTGCGGACCACCAAGCCGCGATCATTGGCCAGGACGCCGTGGTCGATCAAACTCTGGATCAGGCGCGGAATCGACAAATCCAGCACCACGAGCAGCGTCAGCAGCACGAGGGCGCCCACGGAGCGCAGCCAATACGGCTTGGCAAAGCGAAGTAGAGAAACGACCGAAGCCATCGTTGCCCGGACGATAGCTCACTCACCGCGACCCTCCCTGACCCCTTTTGCCACATGAGGCGATTCGCCTAGTGCCGGTTGGCCGTGCATTGCTCGCAACGCCCCGGATTCCTGCCGCGGCGCTCCGGGCAGCGCTTGGCACGTGCGATGCAGCAAATTGGCTCAATTCTCCTGATTAGCCGTTCCCGAAGAAGGAGTGATTGCCATGTCGAACTCAGAGAAGCCGTATCTGATCGTGGTGGGCATCGACTACTCGCCCGCGAGCGACTTGGCTCTCGAGCGCGCGTTCGAGCTGGCTTCGGCGCGTGGCCGGGCGGAGGTTCACGTCGTCAGTGTAGTGAACCTGTATGGCGCGCAAGCGGTGGTAGATGCTTCTACGGCGCCGGTGGGCTTCAGCAGCGTGACGCTCGCGGACGCGACTGCAGTGCTCGAACGCTATGTCGAGCAACATCGGTCGAGATTTCGCGGTTCGCTCGATGAAGTGAACGTGCGCAGTCACTTGCGACTCGATGCACCCGCGACGGAAGTCGCGCAGCTTGCCGCGGACCTCGAGGCCGATCTCGTGGTGGTCGGCACGCACGGCAGGCGCGGGATCGCGCGCCTGCTACTCGGCTCGGTTGCCGAGTCCGTGGTGCGACTCGCGCCTTGTCCGGTGCTGGTCGTGCGCCCGAAAGCGCTGCCTGAGCAACCCCCGCAGATCGAGCCGCCCTGCCCGGACTGCGTGCAAACACGACGAGCTTCGGGCGGCTCCGAGTATTGGTGCGAGCGGCACCGTGAGCGGCACGGTCAACGACACACCTACCATCAGCGCGATCGCGTGGGTGCGGAGACCGAGATGCCGCTCACGTTTCATCGTTGACGCGCTTGGTGGTGAGCGCCTGCGACGCTGAAGGGCGTTACTTCGGCGAGGGGTAGTTTCGCTTCACGTAACAAAGCCCATCGGAATTGAGGTGCCCTTGGGTGCTTTGGTTGTAGGTGGCAAAGTCGTAGTAGTCGCGTAGACCCGCTGTAGGGTCACGATCCGAGCCGGGCACACCATGTGGATCGAAGCGCATGGCGCCCACGAGTTTCGGGTGAACGTCGGTCGGAGGCTCGACGCAGTAGCGCCACTCGACTGGCTTGCCCTGGGTATCGGTGTACGCCGTGTAGTCCACGCCCTGAGTGTCTTCTAAGGTCACCATCGAAGAACCACCGACGGTGACGGCGCGCGCCGCGTACTGGTCAAAGTGGGCCGGTGAATCGTGCAGCACGCTGTCCCAAAACGGATGGTCGGTGTGCAGCGTGACTTGGGCGATCACGGACGATCCACTCAAGAAGGCGATGCCGCGCTGGTGCTCTTCAGCGCTACTGATTGCTTCGGCTGGGTCATTGTCGGGGTTTTGACAATTGAGGTAGCTGACCTTCGACTTGAAGCAGAGTCGAAAGTTCACCACTTCGGGCCAGGTTTTGCTGGCTTCGGTGACGCAGCCGTCTACCTCGGGATCGCCTTTGAACGTCGCCGTGCCCACGTACAAGACGCTGCAGCCGTCTTGTACCATCTGCTCGTACTGCGTGAGCGCGTCGGGCTCGAGGTTCACATTTTGCGCTGATTCACTAGCCGTGACGACGTCGAACCCAAAAGCGTATCGCGTACCATCGGTGGCAAACGCGCGACCACCGTCTTGGTTCTGGTTATTGAGTGCCGCGATCGGCACCGCGAGCTCGCTGCCGCCGCCTTTGCCGGTAAGGTAGCTGGCATCGCTACGGCTGAGGTCGACTGCCCACGGGCCGTCGACTCGTGCGACCAACTTGCCGGTGCCGAGCTGGGTGCCTTTTTGCTGGTCGGGGTTTTCCGACAAGGTGAGTGCGTCGATGGTCGTGAGTAGGTGCTCGAAGTGGACGTCCCAGCCGTCGACGAAGGCGGCATCGGCATCGCTTGCGGGCGGGAAATCATAGCCGGTCAGGGCCAAAACTTCGCCGGAGGCAGTGAACAAGACATTGCCTCTGCCGGGATCTTTGGGTGAGCAAAACGGTTGCAGCGAAAAGCCAGTGGGCGATGCGGGCAGCGCTGCCGGAACGCATTCGATGGGCGTTGCGGGGGAATTCTGAGCACTGTGGCTGTCGGAGCAGCCGTTCAAGAGCATGAGGATCGGAAGGGCGCGCACGACGGCGTCGCCACGAAGGAAATTCATGGGAGTCTCCAGGCATTCGAAAGAAGTCGAGAAGCGGCTCAACGCGCGCGCAATCGAGCGCAGCGCAACGCCGCGGGTACACATTCACCGACGCCGAGCCAAAGTGCCCGACGGAAACAATCTGCGACTTCAGGCTCTCGTCGGCGGTGACGTCTTGGGCGCACTCAGCAACGCACGAGTCCGACTTTCAACGAAACGTTCTCCGTCCCAGTGCGCGTTCTGCTCGGGAAAACAGATCAGCTGACTGAGCTCGCTCGCAACGACCGGTCTCGAAAGCTGCCCGGCAAACCCAAGCGGACACGCTTCCGGCTCACAACTGGCGTGGTGCGCGACGGCAGTGGGACGATCTGGTGCCGGCTGCGTGGCACGGCTCGCCAGTACTAGCGACGGCTTGCTGGTGGGGGCGCCTCGGAGGTGAACGAGGCCGCTCCGGCCGCTACCCAACCGATGCGGAACCAGCACGAAATGCAGCGCGTTGAGCAGCTGCAGCAGCACCAGGCACAGCACCACCGCACTGTCGAGAAGGCGAACGCGGTGAACGGCGCGCTTGGTCATTTCGCGGAAGGACGGTATCCGTAGCGCGGCCGTTCTGGGTTGGCAAGACTCGGGCGCCCCGGTAATCCCCCAGACTCCTCATGAATCGCTCAATGGTTACGTGCGCAGCCGCACTTGCGGTTGCAACGCTCGTCGCGCGCCCCAGCGCCGCAAGCGGCTCCGACGACGCAGCGACCGACGCACGCGCGTCGGACGGCGGCGATGACAATCAGTTCAGCGTCATGAAGGTGCTCGCGGACGCCGGTAAGCACGACCTGGAACACGAGCGCTGGAACGCGTACGGGCAGTTCACGTACATCGGCAGCTACAAGGCGCCGTTCTCAGCGGCCTACAGCAACTCGAACGGTAGCAATCACTCGCTCTCTCCGAGCGGTGAGCACAGCTACACCGCGACGGCCACGCTGTTTCTAGGGGTCGCGTTGTGGCCTGGAGCCGAGGTGTACGCCGTGCCGGAGATGATCTCCAGCCGTCCGCTTTCGGGCCTCGTGGGTTTGGGCCCCTCGATTCAGAATTTCGAGCTGCAAAAGCAGGGTGCAATCGCACCTTCCGTGTATTTGTCGCGGCTCTATCTGACGCAGACCTTGAATTTCGGTGGCTCTCGCGTCGAACGTGCTTCTGGCCCGATGCAACTCGGCACTACGGTGGACAGTCGGCGTCTGATGTTTGCGATCGGCACCTACAGCATTCTCGACTTCTTCGATCGCAATTCGGTCGTCGGCGATCCACGACGCCAGCTTTTCAGCATGGCGTTTCTCTCGCACGGAGCGTACGACTTCGCGGCTGACTCTCGTGGCTATACGTTTGGCGGGCTGTTCGAGCTGCACCTCGACGACTGGGCCGTGCGCGCCGGCCGCTTCGCTGCACCCAAGCAACCGAATCAGCTCGAGCTCGAGTATCGTCTCGATCGCTTTTACTCCGACCAACTCGAGCTAGAGCATGCCCATCGCGTTGCGGGACGGCCCGGGGTGGTGCGCTTGCTCGGTTACCGAAATCGCGAAAATACGGGCAGCTTTGTCGAGGCAGTGACGGCGTTCCAAGCCGACCCAAGTAAGAATGCGGCAGCTTGTACGAGCTTCAACTACGGCTCAGAGAACGCTACTGCGCCGGATCTGTGCTGGGCGCGTGAACCGCGCACCAAAGTCGGCTTGGGTGTGAACTTCGAACAACAGATCACCGACGACGTCGGCGTGTTCCTGCGCGCGATGGTTTCCGATGGCAAGACAGAGGTGTACTCGTTCACCTCCAGTGACACCTCTACGTCCTTTGGCGCAGTCATCCACGGCACGCCCTGGCATCGTCCGTATGACGTCGTAGGCACGGCGTACGCGGCGAGCTGGGTTTCATCTGCGCACGCGCAATACCTCGCGCTGGGCGGTGTCGATGGTTTCATTGGTGACGGCGGTCTAAAGCGCGCCTCCGAGCGCGTGCTCGAGCTGTTCTACAGCTTGCACGTCTTCCGCTCGATCACGCTCTCTGCGGACTATCAGCACATCGCGAATCCTGCGTACAACGCCGATCGCGGCCCACTGAACGTCCTCTCGGGCCGCGTTCACGCGGAATTTTGAGTCGTCCCTAGTACCCCAGGTGCTTGTCGACCAGATTCGTGAGCTCGTGGCCAGCGACGAAGCGGGCCAGGTTTTCCAGGAAAATTGCCGAGGCGCGCTGCACGTAGCCCGGGTGTGACCCGGCATAATGCGGGGTCAGGATCACGTTGTCTAGCGACCACAGTGGATGCTCGGCTGGCAGAGGTTCAGGATCGGTGACGTCCAGCGCAGCTCCGGTGATGCTGCCGCTTTAAAGCGCGTGCAGCAGTGCCTCCGTCTGTACGGTACCGCCTCGGCCTACATTGATGAACACTGCGTCCGAACGCATCGCAGCAAATTCCTTCGGCCCGAAAAAGCCCTGGGTGTGCGGTGTGAGCGGCAGCGTATTGACGACGTACTCGGCCTCTTTGAGGAATGGTAGCAATTGGCCGGGGCCGAACAGGCGTTCGACACCTGTCACATTGCCCGCTTTTCGTCTCAGGGCGATGACTCGCATACCGAACGCCGCCGCGACCGGCGCAATGCTGCGCCCGATCGCGCCTAGCCCTACGATGCCAAGCGTCGCACCGCTCAGGCTGCTTACGCTCGCTTGCAGCTCGGCGCTCTGCCAAGCGTGCCGCTCTTGCTGGCGCACGGCTCGATGCAATTGACGCGTGAACATCAGCAGCAACCCGAACACGTGCTCGGTGATGGGTTGAGCGTGGATTCCGCGGGCGTTGGTGACCCGCAGCTCTTCGCGGCTACGCAGGTCCGGCGTAAGCAGCCACTCCACGCCCGCACCGAAGGTCTGTATCCATTGCAGCCTTTTCGCCGCCGCCAGTCGTTCCGGCGCGATGCGCTGGGTGAACAGCACATCGGCTTCGTTCAACCAGTCAGGTCGCGCTCGGAACTCCTGCTCGGTGACGACGTTGATTTGCGGTGAGATATCCCGCACTCGTGAAAGGACCGAAGCCGGAACCTCGACGTTGAGCAAAACCGTGACAGGTGAGGAGCTCATGGGTCGGCCTCGATCTCAGAATCTCAGGACAATTTTTCCGCTTCGAGTACGGCCTTGATCGCCGGGCGCGCCGAGAGTCGCTCGAAATACGCCTTGAGCACGGGCCGCTGGTCGAACGCTGCTTGTCCTTCCAACTTACGCAGCCCGCGCAGCACGTAGAAGGCATAGCCGTCCGCAACGCTGAAGCGGTTGCCGAGCAGATAGTCCTGGCCCTCGAGGCTCTTGCTCACGAAATCGAAACGCGTGAATAGGCGCTCTTTGAGCACGTGCCGCAGCTCGTCATTGGCCTTCGGGTTGTTGATCGGGCCGAGCCCCTTCTGCAGTTCCGTGGCGATGAAGTGCAACCACTCTTGTAGGCGACGACGCTCGGGCGTTCCAGCGGCGGGAGCCAGGCCGCTCTCGGGACGCAGATCGGCAATGTATTGCACGATGATGGCGCCCTCGGTGATCAGCTCCCCACTTTCCGTGAGCAGGGCGGGGACGTAACCTTTGGGATTGATCGCCAGAAAGTTCTCGCCGTGTTCAGTCTTCTTGGCCGCCAGGTCGACCTGAACCAGCTGAAATGGAACAGCTGCTTCGCGCAGCGCGATGTGAGGGGAAAGGGAGCAGGCACCGGGGGTATAAAACAGCTTGAGCGTCATTGTTTCTCTCGACCTCGGATGGTGTTTGTTCAGAGAGACGAAAGGGTAATATAAGAGACGCTCGGTTGTCTACTGTAGAACCCGAGTAACGCTGGCGGCGGAGGGCTCTGGAACCAAAGGCGCCTCGCCGGTTTGCAAGCGCCACAGTCCCGCGTACTGGCCGTCCAGCGCGAGCAGTGACTCATGGGTTCCGCGCTCGACGATCTCCCCCTCTTCCATCACATAGATCAGGTGCGCACGACGTATCGTGGAAAGGCGATGCGCGATGATCAAGCTCGTGCGGCCGACGACCAGGCGATCGAGTGAGCGCTGAATCGCCGCTTCCGTTTCGTTGTCGACGGCGCTGGTGGCTTCGTCCAACACCAAGATCGGCGGATCCTTCAAGATGGCGCGCGCGAGCGCAATGCGCTGTCGCTGACCGCCAGAGAGCTTCTGCCCCCGCTCGCCGACGCCGGTATCGTAGCCGTTGGCGAGCGCCATGATGAACTCATGCGCCTCCGCAGCGACTGCCGCGGCAAGGACATCTTCGCGTTTCACCGCGCCCAGGCCATAAGCAATGTTTTCGGCGACGCTCGCGTCTGCCAAAAAGCTGTCTTGCGCCACGTACCCGATCGCTCTTCGCAGGTCTTGCAGAGCAAACTCGGAAATCGGCGCATCATCGAGCAAGATCGTTCCCCGCTGCGGTTCATAAAAGCGCAGCAGAAGCTTGACCAAAGTGCTCTTGCCGCTGCCAGTGCTGCCAACGAAGGCAATGGTTTGCCCGGCGTCGATCCGCACCGAGACGTCGCGCAGCGTCGGCCGTTCGGCGTAGGCGAAGCTCACGTGATCGAATTGGAGCGCTCCGCGCACGCGGCCAACCGCCAGCGGTTTTCCGTCGTACCGGATAGCAATCGGCGTTTCGAGCAGATTCATCACCCGTTCTACCGAGGCCATCGAACGCTGATAGAGATCGGTCATGTCCGCCAAGCGAGTCATGGGCCAGAGCAGGCGCTGAGTGAGATAGACCAGCACCGAGTAGCTACCCACACCGATTTCACCGCGCAGCGCCAAGAAGCCGCCGTACAGCAGGGTAACCGTGAAGCCCGCGAGGATGGCCATGCGGATGATCGGCGTGATCGCCGCTGAGAAGCGAATGGCCGAAGCATTGGCGGTTCGGTAGTCGTCGGACGCGGTTTGCACGTGCTGTGCTTCGAAATCCTCCGCGGTGTAGGCCTTGATGGTGGCGATCCCGAGTAGGTTGTTGTTGAGCCGCGAATTGAGCGACCCCGCGGCATCGCGCACCAAGGCGTAGCGAGAGGCCAATCTCGCTTGAAACCAAAATGCGCCGTACACGATGAGGGGAATTGGAACCAGCGCGAGCACCGCGATTTTCGTGGTCAACCCGAAGAAGACCGCACCGACCAGCACCGAGCCAGTGACGACTTGAATCAGGTCGTTGGCTCCGCCGTTCAGGAAGCGCTCCATTTGGTTGATGTCGTCGTTCAAGACTGACATCAAGCTGCCCGTTCTGCGCTGCTCGAACCACGCCAGCTCGAGCCGCTGAACGTGCCGATAAGCTTCCATGCGCAGATCGTGCTGCAGGTTCTGCGCTAGATTTCGCCAGCGCAGCGAGTAGAGATACTCGAAGAGCGACTCGAAGACCCAGATTGCAACGGTCAACACCGCCAGCAGAATCAGCTGATCGCGCGGTTCGCTGATGCCGGCGCGAGCGAGAAATGACGCCTTTTGGCTGACCACGACATCGACTGCCATGCCGATCAGCACTTCGGGCAGCACGTCGAAGATCTTGTTCAGAACGGAGAACACGGTCGCTATCGCCACCTCGCGGCGATAGCGACGACCATGTTCGAATAGGCGACGTAGCGGGTGTGTCATGGAGGATTCGGACACGCTAGCGTCGCGAGGCAGCCAGCTTCAAGGGCCCAGGCGAGCAGAAGAAGCGCGCGGAGCTACTCGCTGGACTCGCAAAGTTCGCAGCGCCGTGCGCAGTGACTGCCTCAGCGCCGCGAGCTTCCAGAATGCTGACGTGCCGCGAGCACGTGGCGCGCCGGCAGGAGGTGTTTCGATGCTTCCGAATGCACAGTCACACATGTGATCGACGTTATCATGTGAATGTCTACTGTACAAGACGCGCTTGACTCAGTATCTGACGCTGCCGAGGCTGCCGCCACCCGTGCCAATCGTGTCACCGTTAATCGCCACTGACCGTGGCGAAGCAAGGAATGCCACGACGTACGCCACCTCGCGTGCATCCACGATGCGCCCGATCGACGTCGTTTTGGCCGCGCGCTGCTCCGTGGCGGATTCCGTGCGTTCGGTGCGGGTAGCACCCGGATGGAGGGCAACCACGTTGATGCCTTTGGGTCCTAGTTCGTCGGCCAAGTTCTTGGTCAGTGCGGATACCCCAACATTGCGCACGGTCGCGATGGGACGGCCCGTGCCGTACGCGGCCAAGCCACCGATATTGATGATGCGGCCCCAGCCTTTCTTGATCAGGTGCGGCGCGAGCGCGCGCGCAGTACGCAAGTAGCCTGCGACCTTGACGTTCACGTCGTAGAGCAGATGTTCGTCTTCGATCTCCGCCAGTGAAGTGGCGTTCGAGCTGCCCCCCGGTAGCGCCGCGTTGTTGACTAGGATGTCGACGCCACCGAGTGTATCGATGGCAGACTGAACGGCGGCGTCGACCTCGGCGCGCTTGGAGGTATCGGCGACGATCGGCAGCACCTTTTTGCCCGACTCTTGGCTCAGCACGCGCGCCGTGCTCTCCAGCTGTTCCCGTCCACGCGCCAAGATTGCAACCTCGACACCCTCTGCCAAAAGCACCTGCGCAATCACTTTGCCGATGCCTCTGCTGCCTCCGGTGACAATTGCGCGCTTACCCGTGAGTTCTAGATCCATGTGCTGACCTCGAGTTCAGAAAAAAATGTTTCGGACGCCTCTGCTCTAGGCTTCGCGTGTCTTCTATGCAAGAACATTGTCCGTTATGTCTCGAGGCAGCGGTTTGATTTGGGCTTGCGTGGGATCTGCGCTTTTAGCTTGTTCGACAGCCGATCGAGCGGCGTCTAGAGAGGCGCCGTCGCCTGCGAAGTCCTCGGCCACGCTAAAATCCTCGGAGTCGGAGGTAGCGCCAGTCGATGCCGAGTTTCGCCTCACGGCTTCGATTCGTGAACTGATGGACTCCGAAATTGACCCAGCAGCAGACTTTCTCTGGGCCTCTGTCGCGAGTATCAGCACCGTTGCGGGCTTGGAAGAGCGACAGCCACGCACGGACGAGGAGTGGCTCGAGGTACGCCGCCGCGCCATCACCCTGATCGAGGCGACGAACTTACTCGTGATGAAAGGCCGCCGAGTGAGCGTCAAGTACGAGGCGGCATCGGGAGCAGGGGAGCTCGACACCGACCAGGTCCAACAGAAGATCGACGAGAACCGTGTGGCATTCGTCGCTCTGGCACGTCGCCTTCAAGACACTGGTCTACAAACGCTGGCAGCGATCGATGCCAAGGACCCGGTGGCCCTGTTCGATCTCGGTGGCGCCATCGATGATGCCTGCGAGGGCTGCCACGTCACGTTCTGGTATCCGAATCTAACGTTGCCGTACGGTCGCTAAGACGCTCACCTGCGGCGTCTTCGTGCGGCGAATAGCGAGCTCAGCGCGAGCGCGAGGAATGCTGAGCCATGACCTGCCCCGCCCGAGCCCATGGCGCACCCCCATTTGCCTTTCGGCTTCTGGGCATTCGGCTCGGATTCTTTCTTGGCTTCGTCCGGTCCGTAGTTGGCGGTGCCGTCAGCGCTCTTGCTCACGGGGTTTGCGAGTAACACCGTACCCGATGCCGGCAGAGTCGCCTTCTTGAACGAGCCGCCGTGCTTGCCGTCGCGCAGCGGGTTCAGCTCGACGAGCACGTGGTCGCCTCCCTTCAGCGAATGCTTCGACCAACCCATGCGTTTCAAATTACCGGGGCTCGTCGGTAGTTCGACAGTCCACAAAGTGGGCGCCTCGCCCGAGGGGGTACTGCCGGTTACCCACAGGAGCACGTGCGGGTTCGTCCACTGAAAGTTATCGACTTTGCCGTCGATGGTAACGAGCTTGGTCGAGTCGTACATCGCGAAGGAATGATGCGCCTCGGTCGGGCGCGAAACGACTGACGCGAACAACGCAAGAGAAAGGCTTACGAACCAAAAGCGCCGAAGCTGCTGCAACATGCTCGTCTTTCAAAAGGGAAGGGGCGCCCCGCCTTCTTGATGCGGAATCGAGACGAAGACGGCGTTGCCGTTTTCGTCGGTTTTTTCTAGGAAATCACCTTGCCGGCAGGAGGCTTCCACGATTTCGGCGCTGCGATCCGCCTGGCGCTTGAACAGACGTGAGACCCTCCACGGCGCGGCGAGTACGTGTGGTGCAGTCACCGTTAGCTCGAAGCTGAGGGAGTTGGGATCGATCAGGTGAATGCGCTCGGTGATGTGCATGTCGCCGTTGTTGGGTAGTGCGACCGCTTGACCGATGGGCAGAAACACTTGCGGGTGGATTCCAATCGTATCGACCACCAATGTTTCGCCCTCCCAATGGCCGATCGAATGTCCGTTGAATGTCGGGTCGGGATCGGTCGGATGCTTTCTGCCGTCCGTGTAGATGCGGCGCAAGCGATTGCCGTCGAACTCGCCAAGGATGGTGACTCGACCTGGCGTAAACAAGAACTCCGTCGCGTTGAGCGTCATCACGACGAAGCTCGGCATGCCCTCGGGCAGGCAATTGATGTAGATGTTTACGGGTTTGCCGGCCTTGTCCGCGGCGGTCAACGCCTCGATCTGCTTCGCTGCAGCGGGAGTCCAAATTGGATCGCCCTTGCCGAAGGGGTGTTTGGGATCGCCTCTATCCGGTACCCACAGGCCGCCCCAATCCGGGAGGTGCCCGAGTGCTGACCATTGGGGACGATCCTGCCGGTGCAAGTGCAGCGCCCATGACCCGAGAACTAGGGCAACCAGTGCAAAGAAGGCAGCCAGGTGCGGATAGTAGCGAAACGGTCTCATCGAGAAGCTCAAGGAATTGGCACGAGAGTGAAGCCGACCCAGCGTCCGCAAACGACAATCCCCAGCCACATCACCAGGGAAAATACGCCCGAAAGTCGCGCCGGGAGCGGCGTGCGCGCGGCAGAGTCCCACTTGGCTATGGAACGCTCGACGAAAGCGTGAAAGCCGAACGCGTTCAGCCCTGCGCCCGCCAGCAGCACGACCTTGCCAAGAAAGAAGGCGTTGGTCGCATAAGTGGGCGCATTGGAGGCGAACAAGAAGAAGCCGCTGACGACGGACACCGCGAACGCGGCCCAGGTGAGCGGCAGCACGTCCTTCAGCACGCGGCTCACTGGGCGGCTCAGGGAGATCAGCCCGATCAGTCGCAACTCGAGCAGCCCGATGCAACCGATCAGCGCCGTGACGCCGAGCACGTGAACCGATTCGAGCCACGGGAACAACGAACCGTTTTCCCGAATGGCCGTCGCGAAGCCCGTTTCCTTCAAAGTATGGAGCAGCTCATCCAGTGAGAACACCGCTCAACTCGCTTCCACGTAGGCGATCCAGCGGCCGGAAAAGATGACTCCTACCCAAAGAGCTAGGGAGACGAACGCGATCAGCTGTCCGACTCTCCGCCTGCCCTGCGAAAGTTCCCAGAATTCCGGATCTCGCTTCAATGGGGTCTGATAGCCCAGACTGACCGCGGTGCTCAGGAAGAGCAAAAGCATCTTCAACCAGAACGCGGGATTCTCTAGTGACCGTGCTGGCTCGGCGCTGATCATCAACGCGCCACTCAGCGCGAGTACAGGAAGCGACCACCAGATCACCCGCAAGAACCGAAGGTTTGCGTTGGCCAAGGTTTGATCCGGGGCAACCCAGCCCAAGCTCCGCAGGGCGATCATCAACCCTGAACCAATCACCGCGCCGATGGCTAGAATGTGGATGGTCTGGATCAGCGGAACGGCCCACGAGGTTGACTGCAACGCGACGCTGAACGGCGTTACCTTCAGCCACTCGCAAAATCGATCGAGCCAGGTGGACATGTTTAATCCGGGTTTGTAGTTCCGCCGCACGCTTCGTGTCAAGGACGCATGTCTATAATAAGAGACCTATGGCACGCGGTGCGTTCCTTGCAACTAGAGCGCAGCGGATAGCGGTCTCTTCTTGGGTCTACAATAAAAGACACTGGTCTTGACTGGCGCGTCGAGTCACGCCTATAAGCGGACCATGCTGCGCCCTCGGACTCTTCGGAGCCTCCTGCTCGTGGCGGTCGGGTCTACTTTGGCGTTTGCCGCGTCGAGTTTTGCGGACGAGCCTGTTTGGAACAAGCCGCCGACTGCGGCGGATTGGTGGCGCCTGAGCAAGCTGCCCGACTGGAGTGGTGTCTGGAATCCAAACATTTCGGATCAGAACGCGCAGATCAAATCAAACCCCGTGCCTTGGCGACCGGAGATCGAGGCGCGCGTCGGTCAACTGACAGCAGACGAGAAGGCGGGACGCCCAAAGGGATTGTTCGTGGACTGCTTGCCTGAATCGATGCCGTCTTGGATGCTGATCTCGCACAACGCGCTCGAAATCTTGTTCACCCCGGGGCGGGTTACCGTGCTCGGTGAAGCGGATGGCAATCGCTTGCGGCGTATCTATACGGATGGTCGGCAGCACCCGCCGGACCCCGATCCGACCTTTCACGGCCATTCGATCGGGCATTGGGAAGGGAAGACACTGGTCGTCGATACGATCGGAGTTCTCCCACAAACCTATCTGGCCGTAAGTGAGGCCGTTGGCGTCCCAAATAATGGTGATCTACACGTCGTCGAACGCATTCATCTGTCCGAAAAGGATAGAGACATCCTTGCGGACGACATCGAAATTAGCGCGCCCCACGTGCTGACCAAGCCCTGGAAGACGACTCGCCTGTATTTTCGTCAGCGGGCTCAGAAGTTCGACATCGTCGAGGGGGTCTGCCTGCAAGGTTTCTTCGCGGAACGCAAAGACGCTGCCGGAAACGCGATATTCGTGCCCATTCCGCAAACCGCGGATGGCAACCCTGCAGCTCCTCCCTGAAAGAGCGACATGAGTGGATTGGCTGAAAAGCGCGGCCGTCGATTGGCGTTGGTTTTGATCGCAACGAGCGTGTTTGCTGTTGGGGCTGCCTCGGCGCACCACTCGTTCGCCATGTTCGACTTCACGCGGACCATCACCATCAAGGGCACGGTCAAAGAGTTTCAGTGGGCGAATCCGCACGTGATCTTGTGGGTCGATCCGGAGCCCAAAGAGGGCGAAAAGCCTGCTCCTTGGTACGCAGAGCTGACCAGTCCGGGCAATCTGACCCGTGTCGGCTGGGACAAGCGTGCGTTCAAAGGTGGGCAACGCATCGAACTCGTTATTCATCCGTTGCGCGACGGGAAGTCCGGCGGAGCCTTCAAACAGGCCACGCTGCCCGAAACCGGTAAAGTGTGGATCAGCGACTTGCGTCAACAAGAGAAGCCCGGGCTCAAGTGACGCCCAGCGTTCCGCACTGTTGAAGCCAGCACACGATTCCGCGTGCTGTTGAAACCAGTCCTTCACCGTCGCTAGCGACGGCATAGGGGGATGTGTCTCGTCGAACTGGGAACTTAAAAATGAATTCAACTCAGAGACGCTTTGCCAACGCTTCTCTTCTCGTGCCCCTCGTACTGGGCGGCACGCTCGTCACGCATGCCCATGCGCAATCCGCAGACGCAGCGCCGCCCCCGCCGACGCCCGCGCCCGTCCAGCCGCCAACCGCGGGCGAACCGCCACCCCCTGTCGAGCAGCCGCCAGCCGAGGAGAAGAGTGATGCTTTGACGAGCGTAGTCGTGACGGCGGAGCGTCGCGCGACCAATCTGCAGAAGACGCCGATCGCTATCACCACGTTCGACCCGGGCTTACTCCAGGACCGCGGAATAGGATCGATTCGCGAAGTAGCAGGCCAAGTGCCGAACCTGTTCGTCGCCCGCACCAGCATCAGCTACACGACGCAAACCTACTCGTTGCGCGGGATCGGCGAGGCGGACCCGATTCAAGAGCCGGTCGTCGCGACCTATGTCGATGACGTTTATCAACCGCGTCAGCTGTCGTCGATGTTCGATTTCAACGACGTGTTGCGCGTGGCGATCCTTCGTGGGCCCCAAGGTACCCTCTACGGTAGAAATTCGAGCGCGGGCGCGATTCGCGTCATCAGTGCCGACCCCAACGACGAGTTTCACACAGCCGACTCGCTGAGCTACGGCACCTTCAACGCCGTGAAAATGCAGGCCTCGGTGAGCGGCCCTCTGGTGCGGAATCGCTTGGCAGCGAGCGTCGCCTTCATGCGCAATCGACGTGACGGTACCGCATACGATCCAACCCTGAGCCGAGACGTGAACCGCATCGATGTGGATTCGGCGCGCATCAAGCTGCGCTGGACGCCCAGCCAGAAGTGGGACGTGCTGACTACTTTCAACGGTATGATCGATCGCAGTGACTCGCGCAGCTACATCCCTGCGCGGCAACCAGGGGGCGGCTTTTCTCCCACCACATCCTATTCCGAAGTTCCACCGTACCAACACTTGAACCAGGGGAGCATCTCGCTCCGCGCCGTCTATCATGCTAGCGAGCACCTGGACTTGAAGTCGATCAGCGCACTCGGCGGCTTTGACTTGAATCCGGTGTGGTACGACAACGACGGCGAGGCCGCGCTGATTCAGAAAAATCTGATTCACTACGCGGACGGCTACTTTACGCAAGAACTGCAGGCGAACGGCCACTACCGGGCGCTGACCTTCTCGAGCGGCGTGTTTTACTTGCACGAGCGATTCTATGTGCAGCGCGACGGTTACAGCCGGAAAAATGGCTTCGAGACCGACCCGGAGCTCAATCCGGAGAACTACGCGACGCTCCGCGCGCACAACATCACTACCACTGACAGCCTCGCGTTCTACGGTGAAGCGAACCTCAAGATCACGGATTGGGCCACGCTCACCGCTGGCTTGCGGGAAACCATCGAGTGGAAGCATTTCGACTTCGACAACAAGACCCTGGACTTGAACGGGAACGTAACTGGCCAATCGATCAAAGGCAGTGCCAGTGATCATTGGGGAGCCTTGACACCCAAAGTGTCCGTTTCGCTGCAATACGGTCCCAGCGTCCTCCACTATTTGACGTACTCACGTGGATTCAAATCGGGTGGTTTCGACAATCGAGCAACGAACCTGACGTTGGCGCAGACGCCGTTCGATCCGGAGTACGTGAACAGCTACGAAACAGGCCTCAAGAGTGAGTTTTTCGGGCGGCACCTGCGCGCGAACCTGGCGGCGTTTTACAACGACTATCGCGACCTGCAGGTGTCTTACACGAGCCCTGCTTACCCGGGAAACAGCATTCGCGGCAACGCGGCCAAGGCGCATACGCTGGGTGTCGAGCTCGAGACGAGCGCGCGCTTGCCCTTCGGGCTCGGCCTACAATTTGGTGGAGGTTACCTGCGCGCGATCTACGACGAATACAAGAACGCCGGTGGCCCTGGTGTGGATGCCGACGGCCACGACTTGATCAATTCGCCGAAGTGGAACCTCTCCGGGGGTGCCACCTACGATCTACCACTACCGGTGCCCGGATTGACGCGGCTCGGCGGTGACGTGCAGTGGGCCTATGGGTACTACAACTCCGCGCTGGCGCGACCGCAGGACACCGTGCCCGCTCAAACATTCGTCAACGGTACACTTTCATGGACATCGGACGACGACCACTTCGTGGTCGTGCTCAGCGCCAAGAACTTGCTCGATAGCCAAAAGCGAGTGAGTTCCTCGTACACACCCGCGACAGGCGTGCGCTTCGTCAATTTCCCCGACCCGCGGACGTTTTTGGCAACCCTGAAGTACCAGCTGTAAGCTCTATCGAAGCGAGCAAATCACGCCGCGCGGCGCTCCGCGCGGCGAAACGCTTCCCAAAGCTTCGCGTAGCGACCTTCGGCACGCACCAACGCCTCATGGGAGCCCTGCTCGGCGATCAGCCCATCTTCGATCACGACGATGCGATCGGCGACGCGAGCCGTTTGCAAGCGGTGGGCGATGAGCAATGTGGTGCGGCCTCGAGCGACGCGGCGCATCGCGCGTTGAACCTCGGCTTCGGTCTGCAAATCCAAATTCGAGGTGGCTTCGTCGAGGATCAGCACGGCAGGTTTGATTAGCTCGGCGCGCGCGAGGCACAAGAGCTGACGCTGGCCCGCTGACAGGGAGTGGGCGGTCGAGTTGACCGGGGTCAGGTAGCCGTTCGGCAGGCTGGCGATGAAGTCATGCGCGCCGACGGCGCGCGCCGCTAACTCCACGTCCAAGTTCGACGCATCGGGACGGCCGTAAGCGATGTTCGAGCGAATCGTGCCCGAGAACAAGAACGGATCTTGAGGCACATAACCCAATTGTGCGCGAAATGGCCGGAGCGGAAGATCGCGGATGGGCAAGCCGTCTACCGATACGGTGCCCGCCGTCGCGTCGTAGAAACGCGCCGCGAGCTTGACGAAGGTCGATTTGCCTGCGCCCGTCGTTCCCACGAGGGCGACGACTTCACCGGGTGCAATCTCCAGCGTTACCCCGCGTAATGCCTCCGGTGCCGATGCCGAATAGGCGAAGCGCACGTCACGGAACTCGAGCCGGCCGCGCAAGCGCGCGAGCGGAGCGGGACTATCGACCTCTGGCGTTCGACTCGGAGTCGAAAGCAGATCACGGAGCCGAGTCTGAGACACGCGCGCCTGAATCCCTTGATCGAAGACCATCGACAGTTGCTGTAGCGGCGTGAAGAATTGGTCCAGATACAAGAGGAACGCGATGAGCACGCCAGCGCTCAACTCGCCCCGCGCGATCTGCCCGGCTCCGATGGCCAACGTGGCGGCTTTGCCCACCACCGAGAGCAGTTGTAGGAACGGAAAGTACAGCGAAAGCAACTGCAAGGAGCGCAAGCGTGCATCTCGAAAGCCTTGCGACAGCTCCGCAAAGTGTGCGAGGGCGCGACCTTCTTGCGACCAGGCTTGGGTGACACGCACTCCTGCCAGGCTTTCTTGCAGATTGGCGTTGGCGGCAGAGATCCGCTCGCGCGCCTGCAGGTACGCCTTGGCGGACGCGCGTTGAAATACGAGCGTGCCGGCGACCAACGGCGGAAGAATGGCGAATGCCGCGAGGCTCAAGCGCGCATCCATCAACACGAGTAGTGCGAGCACCCCGGTACAGCTGAGCAAACTGACGATTGCGGTCAAAAGGCCTTGTTGGAGCAATTGCGCAAAGGCCTCGATGTCTGTCGTCATGCGAGTCATGATGCGTCCGCCGAGTTCGCGATCATAGAAGTCGAGCGACAGCCAGTTCAGGTGCGCAAAGGTTCGAGTGCGCAGGGCAAATAGCAAGCGTTCCGCGGTGCGGCCCGTTTGGTACTGCATCGCGTTGGCGTTGATCCAGCTCACGATTTGGACCAGGCACAACGCTGCGGACACCAGGATCAATTGCTGCAAACTTCGGCCGATGATGGCCCGGTCCACCCCGCGACCGATCAATAGCGGAGCACACAGCGTGGTGAGCGCATCGACAACTACGAGCAGCAGTGCGACGATTAGGCTGAGCCGAAACGGGGCGAAGAATTTGCGCACCGAGAAGCCGAGCTGAGGTTCAGTCAGCATCGATACATCGACTTCCGGTTCGCCGCTGAGGGGCGGCAACGCGGCAACTTGCGCCAACAATTCCGGACTTTCCGCGACGAACGCGGCTCGGGCGCCGCCCAGGTCTCGGGGACCGCCGCCACCCGCGCCGCTCGCGCTCGCGCTTCTCATCGCAGCGAAGCTGACCTGACTTTCCACACTGGCGACCCTGCCGACGCTCGCACCGTCCTTACTCACGGGCCAGGCCGCGGGGTCAACGGTGGTCGGTTGTGCGTCGGGCGCTTCGGAGTCGGTGGCTTCGTCTGGATCGGGGCCGGCAAGCAAGCGGCGGTACAGCTCGCACGATTCGAGCAATGCTTCGTTCGTCCCTTGCGCGACGATCCGACCCTCGTCCAAGACCACGACGCGCGTTGCCAGGCGCAGGGTCGACTGACGGTGGGCGATGATCACCGTCGTGCGCTCCCGCATGACGGCTTCGAGTGAACGGTGGATCGCTTCCTCTGTGGTGGCGTCCATGGCCGAAGTCGCGTCGTCCAGGATCAAGATCTTGGGATTGGCGAGGATTGCGCGAGCCAACGAAATTCGCTGTCGCTGGCCGCCCGAGAGCGTAGCGCCGCGCTCGCCGACTCGCGTGTCATAGCCCTGAGGCAGGTCCGCGATGAAGCCATGAGCTTGGGCGGCGCGCGCGGCGGCCTCAATCTCGCTCGCGGTCGCATTCGGGCGACCCAATGCGATGTTTTCGCCGATTGTGGTCGAGAACAGGAAGCTGTCTTCGAACACCATGCCGACCTGTTGGCGTAGGGAAGTCAGCGAGTAGTCGCGTGCGTCGTGACCGTCGATGCGGACCTGACCGGAGCTCGGATCGTAGAAGCGTGCGATTAGCAGCGCGAGGGTAGTTTTCCCCGAGCCCGAGCTGCCGACGATGCCCAAGCGTTCGCCGGGCGCGATGCTCAGACTCACGTCTTGCAAAATGAGTTCGCTCTCCGCGTAGCCGAAGGCTAAGCGTTCGAGCTCGATACGCCCGGTACAGTGCTCGAGGGCGCGTCCGTTCGGTGGGTCGACGACGCTCGATTCTAGGTCGAGCAGCTCCAGCACGCGCTCCGCTCCAGCGCGCGCCTGCTGGCTACTGGCCAACATGCCGGAGAGCAAGCGAATCGGTGCCAGGAGTTGGATCAAGTAGCTGGAAAATGCGAGGAATACGCCAAGGCTCACGCGGCCGTGTAGGGCCAGCAACCCGCCGAGCAGCAGCACACCGAGTTGAGCAAAAGCAGGTAGGGCCTGCAGCGTCGACGAATATCGTGCGGTCAAACGTGCCGTGCGCAGGCGCGAACGGAACAGTTCCCGTGCGCTGTCGATCAAGAGCGCAAGTTCTCGCTTCTCCTGCGCGAAAGCCTTGACCACGCGCGCACCAGATACTGCTTCCTCCACCACACCCGCGAGATTTCCGAGCAACCGCTGATCGTTCCAGCTCGAGGGGAAGATGAGATCGCGAAAGCGAACGGCGAGCACGATGAATAGCGGCACGAACACCGCAATGACTAGGCACAACGTCGGAGACAGAGAAAGCATGACACCCAGCGAGACCACCAGCAGCGTCAGGTTGGCGGCCAACATCGGAACCTGATTCACGAACATCTGAATCAAGGTCACATCGCCCGCGGCGCGTGACATCACGTCGCCAGCCGAAAGCCGATCGTGCTGCGCGAAGTCGAGCGCGTGCAGGCGCCGGTGAATCGCCAGACGCAGGTCGTGCTGTAGATCCAGGCTCGTCTTAGCGCTCAAATGGCGGCGAAAGTACTGCACGAAGAAGCTGACGCCGCCGATTGCAAGCAAGGCCGCGAGCCATGGCCAGAGCGGGCGGCGACGGGTGATCAGCGCATCATCGACGATCACCTTTTGCAGCAATGGCAAGAGTCCGAGCAAAACTTGAGCCAGCACCGACAGCACGATGCTCGCCGCCAGCGGACGGCGGTACGGCCTCACGTGCGGAGCGAGCCGCGCCTGCCAGTCCTTCTTGGAAGCGCTCGATTCAGAAGCGTGCGAGCTCAAGGTCGTCGCGCCGTACGAGTCGGATTGCTCATTCGACGTCTCCCGATAGGGGCACGCCACTGCTACCGACGCTGCGCACGGCATCTCCGCGTCGAGGTGGTTCAGGAGCCGAGGCGGTTCGAGCCCGGGTGTGGCGGTTTTCGGGTATCGGCAAGCCGAGATGCCCACGCAAGGTCGAGTGCTCGTAGTCGCGACGAATCAGGCCGCGTTCCCGGAGGAGCGGCAACACTCGCTGCAGGAAATCATCGAAGTCTCGGGGATTGGAGACTCGGAAGTTGAAGCCATCCACTGCACCCTCGCGGAACCAACGTTCCATTTCGTTGGCCACGGTGAGCGGCGAACCAACGAACGGTGAGCGTCGCGCGGCGAAGCGCCAAGCGGTCTCGCGCAGGGTCAACTGGCCCTCTCGAGCGACTCGCTTGATGCGCTCGGCACCGCCGCGGTAGCCGTTTTGGCCCAAATCACCTAGCTCGGGGAAAGGTTCATCCAGCGGGTATTGGGTGAAGTCGTGATAGTTGAAGGGACGACCGAGCTGAACCAAGGCTTTTTTGAGATCGAGCTTGCCGTTGATCTCTTCTTCGCGGCTCCGAGCCTGTTCGTCCGTGTCCGCAATGATCGGCACCAGGCCGGGAAAAATCAGGATCTCGTCGGGCTCGCGACCGTGGGCGACCGCGCGACGCTTGATGTCCTGGTAGTACTCCTGCGCTTCTTCGAAAGTCTCTTCGTTGGCGTAGATGCCGCTTGCGAAGCGCGCGGCCAGATCTCGTCCGTCTTCCGATGTTCCAGCCTGAAAAATCACCGGCTGGCCCTGTGGCGAGCGCGAGATATTCAAGGGCCCGCTCACGGAAAAGAACTCACCGCGATGGTTCAGCGGATGCAGCTTGGACTTGTCCAAAAATACGCCGCTGCCCTTGTCGCGCGGAAAGGCGTCATCCTCGTAGGAATCCCACAAGCCTTGCACGACGGAGAGGTGCTCCGCTGCACGTCGATAGCGAACCGAATGATCGATGTGCTGCTCGAGCCCATAGTTCCCGGCCGCACCCTCCAGACCGGTAGTGACCACGTTCCAACCCGCGCGTCCGCGACTGATCAAGTCCAGGGAGCCGAACTGGCGCGCTACGTTGAACGGTTCGGTATATGAAGTGGTCAGCGTGGCCACGAGCCCAATGCGCTTGGTTGCGGTCGCGACGGCGGAGAGCAACGTCAGCGGCTCCAA
This sequence comes from Polyangiaceae bacterium, assembly GCA_035634635.1. GTDB lineage: Bacteria > Myxococcota_A > Polyangia > Polyangiales > Polyangiaceae > PMG-095. The sequence continues at coordinate 82,550 of DASQCO010000015.1, read as the reverse complement.
ACGATTGAGAAAGTGCGGGGCCGAGTCGGGCGTGATGTACGGACTATCGACGATGAACACGAGGTCGAACTTGGCCGCCTCTGCCTTTTGAGCGTTTTCGATGAACCAGTCGATGTTGACGCTGGCATCGCCGGGCAAATCAGGGTGTCGCCAGCCGTTTTGCGTCGTGCCGACGCCGCTCAAGATCGCACCCAGTTTCAGTTGTCGTTCGGCCATCGTGTTCTCCAAACTGCGGTAAGTGGCTCAATGCGCGGTGAACTCCGGCCGGTCCGCGCGTGGACCAAGCCGGAGCCGCGCGACCTCGCCGTCAAAGATCGGCGTATTGCGGTTCGTCAGCGATCAGAATGCGATCGAGCACGCGCGGGAAGTCACCGTAGTTGCGCACGGCGATGTGCACGGCGGCGCGATTGTCCCAGAACGCGATCGAGCCCGGGCGCCACGAAAAGCGGACCTGGAACTCCGGCTTCTGGTACTGAGCCAAGACCAAGTTGAGGATCTCGCGACCCTCGGCAAGGTCGACGCCGATGATGTGTGGGCGTTGCGTGAAATTCACCCAAAGGACCTTCTTTCCGGTCTCGCGGTGCGTCTTCACGACCGGATGAGCCACGATCGGGTAGTCGTATCCGACTCGCTGCAGCGCGCTGCGGAAGTCGTGAGTCACGTGCAGGTTTTCGAGCCGCTCCTTCACGCTGTCCGACAAGGCGTCGTACGCGGCTCCGGCGTCGACCCAGATCGTGTCTCCGCCGACCTCGGGCAGGTTCACCGCGCGCAGCACCGCACCCCACGTGGGCACGAGACGCCAGCTGGTGTCCGTGTGATACCCCGCTTCGACCGTGGTTGGGTCTTTCACGCGTTCGTACTTCGCGAAGTCTTCCGCGGAGATCTTGTGGATGTTGGCAATCTTCTCGTCGCGCTTTGTGTTGGGATGAACGTACAACTTGCCGAACCGAGCTGCGAATGCAGCGTGTTGTTCCGTCGTCAGCTGCTGATCGCGGAAGAATACGACTTTGTAGTCGAGTAGCGTGCGCTTGATCTCGTCGCGCACGGCGTCCGAGATCGGTTTGCTCAGATCGATTCCGGCGATTTCTGCGCCGATCGTGGGTTCTAGGGGGCGGATGCTGAGCTCCGCGTCGGGATTGACGAATCGCTTTAGCTGGAGTGCTGTGCTCATGAGCGTACCCTTTCCTTGCTTTCGATGCTTTTTCGATGCTTCCAGTATTCGAAGTCTCGTCGCTGGGGGCGTTACAGATTCACGCTCAGGCGCGCGTAGTAGAAACCACCGCTGAGCCCGAAGGGCGCAAAGTTTCCGTAAACGCCGGAGCCGTCTTGGGCGATGGCGCCCTTCTTGTCGGGATACACGTTAAACACGTTGTACGCTCCGACCGCGACCGCGACGTTCTCGGTCAAGTCATAACCAATGTCGATGTCGGTGACAGCCTTCGCGCCGAAGGTTGCGTCGAAGCCGGGCGTAGTGCTGGCTTCGACGTATTTCCCGTAGCGGGTGAGGCGCACCAAATTGTGGAAGCGCCAGATGTTCCAGTTGGCTGCGAGGATCATCTTGGCCCGAGGCGTCGAACGCACCAAGTCGATCTGTCCTTGGCGACCGAACAGCACCACGTTGAGCGGCGCGAGTTGGGGCGGATTTTCAGCCAAGTGCGTGATTTTTGAATTGGCGTAGCTGTAGGCAAGACTCGGTCGGAACGTGCCGAGGGTCTCGTGCCGCAGGGTGTAGTCGGCGACCAAGTCGAACCCCAGCGTGCGGGTGTCGACACCGTTGATGAAGAACTGAGCGCTGTCGACGCCAGTTACCCCTGCTGCGGCGAGGATGTCTTTGACGGCGGAACCACCGTTGTTCGCCGTGCCGATGAAGTCGGTTTTGACGATGCGATCGTTGATCTTCATGTAATACCCGTCGAGCGTCACGTGCAGCGCACGGGCCAGTTCATACGTGAGTCCGCCGGTTGCGCTGAATGACTTCTCTGGCTTGAGAGGCTGCGCACCGAGCGCGACGGCCGCGGCGCTATCGACGGACAAGAACTTCGAGGTGGTCGAGATGCGATTGCCCTCGATGATCGTCGCGGTGTTTTGGGTCGTGGAAAAGCCGGTTTGAGCGAGTGACGGCGCGCGGAAGCCAGAGTTGACGCCTCCGCGAATAGCGAACCCAGGCAAGAACTCCCAGCGTGTCGATAGCTTGCCGCTGAGGGTATTGCCGGCGCTGTCGTCGTAATGCTCTGCGCGTGCGGCGATGCCGGTGAACCACTTTTTCGTCGGATTGGTCGACAAATCGACGTAGAGCGCTTCATTATTCCGATCGAGTCCGCGTGCATCGACTGGCGCGGTGCCTGTGAAAGAGACCAACCCGGGTGATGGGGTCTTGCCGCCAAACGCGGTGTGCCATGGGTCTGTCCCCGTCGGAATGATGTAACCACCATCGCGATAGCTGTCCGCGTCACCCGCGATGTTCTTGAACCGCTCGTAACGGTGTTCGAGACCACTGGAGACGGTGAGCGGTTCCGCGAATCCGATGTCGAACGGGCGGCTCAAGTCGAAATTATTGATCCAGAGGTCCTGCATTTGCCGGCCCATGACGAACGAGGTGGGGCTAGTCGGACCGAGTGATGGGTTCAGCGTGTTGACTGCGCCGAGCTTGGCGTTGTCGCGCCCAAAACCCGTGCTCAAGTCCCAATCCCACTTCGCGATCTTGCCGCGCGCACCGAGCGCTGCTTGGCCGTCCCACTCCCAGATGCGGCGATAGGCTTGAAAACCGTTGGGATAGATCTCGGGGAGGGAAGCGATATTGTTGGCGGAGAACGCACCTCGCGCATCCTTGACGTCACGGTAGGCGAGGGTCGAAAAGCTGTAGAACGTGAGCTCGCTGTTGACCGGGATCTCCGCGTCGTAAGCACCGGAGACGATGATGTCGCGGTTTGAACGACCGTAGCCGCCCGCGTACACGGTGCCCTTCTTCGCGGCTTCACGCGGATCTTCGACGCCGTTGGCCGTGGGATAGTACGGGTTCGGTTTGCCCGCGAACGGGTTCGGATACGGATCAGCAGAAGAAGTCGCTGAATCGTGATACTTGGCCTCGGCAGACAGGCGCACGAAACCGCCTTGCTTGCCAACCGGGATACCGTAGCTCACCGTCTGTTGGATGAGCGGCGCCCCGTGCTCGTAGGTCTGGCCGATGGTTTGCGTGAAGTTCAGCCCTTCGGGCTCTTTGTCCAAGATGATGTTCATCACGCCGGCGATGGCGTCGGACCCGTATTGGGCGGCGGCACCATCACGAAGCATTTCGATGCGCCCCACCGCAGCGGCGGGGATCAGGTCCAGGTCGACCGGCGTGCTGCCCCCGGAAACGCGTGAGAGATTGTTGATCAATGCGGTGGTGTGGCGGCGTTTGCCGTTGACCAAGACCAGCAAGTAGTCGCCGGAGAGACCGCGGTAGGAATAGGGGCGTACGCTCGCCGACGTGCCACCGCCGCCCAAGGCAGGCATGGTCAACGAGGGCACCAATGCGCCGAGCGTCTCCTTGAGGCCCGCGTGACCCGTGACGTGCAGCTCCTCTCGACTGATCACGTCAATCGGGGATGGGCTATTGGCCACAGTTCGCGGACGACTGCCGCGAACGCCCGTGACGACGACCCCACTGAGATCTTTGGCATCATCCGGCTGAGTCGCTTCAGTTGCGGAGGGCTGGTCGGCTGCGCGGGCTTCTGGCGCCGCCACGGCGGGTGCAGGTTCCACGGTCGCCGGAGGAGGAGCCGCTTCGGCGGGCGTTGCAGCTGCCGTGCCCTCGCTGGGAGCGCTCGCGCTATCACTAGGAGCAGCTGCTGCTGGCGCCTGGGGTTCGGCGGGAGCGGGTGCTGGAACCTCAGGAGCAGGAGCAGCCGGAGCAGGTGGCTCGGGCGCAGCGGGCTGCTGCGCGTACGCGAGCCCGCTTTGCCAGCACACCGCGCTGAGCACTGAAAGGGCCGTTAAGGAAGAAGTGAAGCGAAAGCCGTGACGGAGAACCATTTTTGAACAGAGACCTTTCAATGCATCCAGTGACCGCGAATCACGCGCCCAGTGACACCGCCGAAGACTTCTGCTTCGGCGCGGACAGCCCAGCGACCGCAGCCAAAATCGGCTCGGCTTCCGTTCTCAGCAGCCAGTCGGGATGAACATCGGCAAAACGCACGACGCCGTTCTGGCCGATCACGACCGCAGTCGGCTGCGGCAGCTCCCAGGTGCCAGTGCCGGTGACTTCGCCAATCGTCTTCCCGCTCGCGATCGAAGATTGTTGGGACGCTTCGTCGAAGGTGTACAAGATGCCGAACTGACGAGCGAGCTGATTGCCCGGATCGGACGCGACCTGATAACTGAGCGAGTGGCGCTGTTTGATCGCACGCAATCGCTCTGGCACTTGCGGGCTGATCGCCACCAAGCTCGCGCCCGATTCACGCAAGCCCGGCAGCAAGTTGCGTTCGTAGTACGGCAGCGCCAGGTTGCACGCCGGGCAACCTTCGAAGCGGAAGAAGATCAGCACTGCCGGGCCGCGCTCGAGGAGATCACTCAGCTTGACGCGACCACCATCGACCTCGGGTAGATCGAACGGTTTCACCTTGTCGCCGGCCTTGACCCACTTGGAAGGATCGGCCGTGTCTACGAGCGTCTTTCGTTGGTTGATGTTGATCTGCAATTTCGCCGGATCCATCGTGCGAATGCGCTCGGCGTGTAGGTCGCGAAAGATCTGATGCAGGGATTCTTTTTGACTCATGGACAGGTCTCCTGAATATGGGCAGCGATAATCAGAGCGTGTTGCGTACTTCGCTGGCGGCCGGGTGTGAGATCGGAGGGGCAGGGCGTGGCGCCTGTTGCTCATTGCGCGTGACAGTGTGACGGTTGGCTGGGATCGTCAGACCGAGATTTCCGCGCAGCGTGTCGGACTCGTATTCATAGCGAAACAGGCCACGCGCTCTCAGAAGCGGCACGACCTGGTTGCTGAACTTCTCGAGCTCGTTCGGCTCGCCGACACCGATGTTGAAGCCGTCAGCAGCGCCTTCACGGAACCAGCGCTCGATTTCGTCTGCAACAGTCTGTGGGGAGCCGATGAACGGTGAGTGTCGCGCCGTGAAACGAAGCGCCGCTTGGCGAACGGTGAGGCGCTCCTCGCGCGCGATGCGCTTGATCCGCTCCGCGTGGCTGCGATAGCCGTTCTCGCCCAAGTTGCCCAAATCCGGAAACGGCCCGTCCAGCGGATATTGAGAAAAGTCGTGATAGTTGAAGGGGCGACCGAGTTGGGCCAATGCCTTCTTCAAATCGAGGTCTCGATGGCGCGCTGACTCGATGGCGCGCGCTTGTTCATCCGTGGCTGCGAGGACGACACTGATGCCAGGAAAGATCAGAATGTCGTCTGCGCGACGCCCGGCAGCGACCGCCCGGGCCTTGATGTCGCGGTAGAAGTCTTGGGCCTCTTCGAACGTTTCCTGGCCGGTGAAAATGGCGTCCGCGCTAGTCGCGGCCAGGTCACGTCCATCTTCCGAGCCGCCCGCCTGGAAGATCACCGGGTGGCCTTGGCGAGAACGTGAAATGTTGAGCGGGCCGGCGACCGAGAAGAACTCACCGCGGTGGTTCAGCGCGTGTTGCTTGCTGCGGTCGAGAAAGCTCGCGCTCGATTTGTCGCGAGTGAAGGCGTCGTCCTCGTACGAGTCCCAGAGTGCACGTACGACCGAGAGGTGCTCTTTGGCGCGCCGATAGCGCACTGCATGGGGGAAGTGCTGCTCGCGGCCATAATTTCCGGCTGCGCCTTCGAGCCCGGTGGTGACCACGTTCCAGCCCGCGCGACCGTCACTGATCAGGTCGAGCGATGCGAACGCGCGCGCCACATTGAAGGGCTCGTTGTACGAGGTCGTGAGGGTCGCCACGAGCCCAATCCGCGAAGTCACGCCTGCTACGGCAGACAGCAGGGTCAGCGGTTCGAGCCGATTCAAGAAGTGGGGCGCCGAGTCCGGAGTGATGTACGGACTATCGACGATGAATACGAAGTCGAACTTTGCGGCTTCTGCGCGGCGCGCTGCATCCTTGTACCAATCGATATTGATGCTGGCGTTGGTGGGGACGCCGGGCTGTTTCCAGCCGTCTTGCGTCATGCCCACGCCCTGCAGAATCGCGCCTAGTCGCAGCTGTCTATTGGACATCTTCGTCTTGCTCCTGAGAGATCGTTTTTTTAGTATCGAATTTAGGGAGGCGCTCAGCTGGCGACGGCGCGCGTCGCGTCTCGCTTGGCGACCAACTCATGAACTAGCGGCAACAGATCGCGGCCGTAGCCGATCGCGTCGTTCAGCGGGTCGAAGCCGCGAATCAAGAAGTGATCGATGCCGAGCTCGTAGTAGTCGAGCAGTGCATCGGCGACTTGCTCGGGAGTGCCCACGAGTCCAGTCGAGTTGCCTTGGGCGCCGCCCACGGCAGCGAGCCCCGTCCAGAGTCGCTTATCGGTGCGATAGCCCTGAGCTGCGGTCTGTAGCAAGCGTTGCGAGCCGACATTGACCGGATCGTGCCCGCTGGTTGCGATGCCCTTGCTTTCGCGGATAGCGCGTACTCGTTCCACGACTTCGTCAGCTCGCTTCCAGGCGGCCTCTTCGGTGCCCGCGATGATCGGGCGTAGGGACATGCTAAAGCCCGGTTTGCGGCCGTAACGCGCGGCCGAGGCGCGAACCCGCGCGACGAGTTCTCGCGTCTGCGCGTGTGTCTCACCCCAATAGGCATAGACGTCGGCATGTCGACCCGCTACGTCGACCGCTTCGTCCGAAGCACCGCCGAAGAAGATCGGCAAATTGCTGGGCTTCACGGCGCTGTATCCCTGGCGCACGTTGTAAAAGCGTCCGCTATGATCGAACGGCTGCTCGGCGGTCCACTCTTGTTTGAGCACGCTCAAGTACTCGTCCGTGCGAGCGTAACGTTCGACCTTGTTCGAGGTGTCACCATCTCGAGCCATCTCTTCGTCGGCGCCACCAGTGATGATGTGTACGGCGACGCGCCCTTCACTCAGCTGGTCAAGCGTCGCCAGTTGACGCGCAGCCAAGGTCGGCTGAGTGAAGCCCGGGCGATGAGCGATCAAGAACCCGAGTTTGGTAGTGATTGCCGCAGCATGTGCCGCGACGATCTGGCTCTCCGGAGACGATGACCCGAACGGGATCAGTACGCGATCGAAGCCGCCGGCCTCTTGGGCCTTGGCTGCGGCTTCGACGTGGCGTCGATCAATCTGCCGACCGAAGTCCGGGTAGATCTCCGAGCTATTGTTGAAGCCGATGTAGCCAATGAATTTCACGCCCATGCTGCTGTCTCCCGTTACTCGTCAAACGACGAAGAATCCGTGTGTGCCGTCGCGCTTCAGTTGTTCGACCAGCCCGAACTCCCACTCCAAGTAGGCGCGCATCGCGCTCGCTGGCGAATCCGTGCCTTCATATGGCCGCTTGTAACGACCTTTGGTCGGTCGCGGCGGGATAGCCTCGGGGTCATGTCCAGTGACGCGTTCGTCGACCGAGCTTTCGACGACGTACACATCCCACGCCATCTGAGCGAGCCACGACGCGGTCATGTCTGCGCGCGCGCCTAGATCGTCAGTGAGCACGATGCGTGCACCGCGCACTGGGGCAAAGAAGTCCGTTTCTTGCACTAACTGCCCACCCGGCGCGCTGCGGAAGTTCGGCAAGTGGCCCGCCGTGTATTCTTCGGGCGTGCGTACGTCGAAGCGATAGGTGGTTCTGGACGTGTCGCCGCGCAACCGTTCGAGCTCGTTGCGGCCGATGTGGCGTACACCGCTGCGATAGGCGACCTCTCGAGCCTGCCGCCGCGCTTCCAAAATGGCTTTGGTCGAGGGCACCGCAGCCCGACGCTGTTGGCCCGTCTCGAGCGCTTGTTCGGCCAATTTCCAGCCAATCGTGCCGTTTCGAAGCGCAACGACGCGATTCGAAATGCCGGCATTGATCAGCGATTGCGCGCCGATGATACTGCGCGTGCGCCCGGCGCAGTTGACGATGACCGTGGTCTGCGCGCTGGGTGCAACCGTGGGCACTCTGAGCACCAGCTCCGCGCCAGGCACGCTCGTGCCCGTGGGGATGCTCATCGTTTGATATTCCTCGAAGCGCCGCGCATCCACGATAGCGATGTCGGCCTTTTGAGCGATCAATGCGCCGACCTCTTCCGCCGATAGGGAAGGGGTGTGGCGGCGCGCTTCGACCAGCTCACCGAACGCCTTGCTGTAGGAGTTGACGTCTTCGAACAGCTCGAACCCGGCAGCGCGCCAAGCCTCGAGTCCGCCTTCCAACACTGCGACACGGTTGTAGCCGAGGCGCTCGAATTGCGCCTGCCCGCGTTCGGCATCGTCGCCTTCGCCATACAAGACAAGCAGCGTGTCGCGGCGCGGGATGCGAACTTTCGCTTCGAGTTCGATGCGATCCAACGGCAATTGAGCCGCGAACAGTGGGTGACCCAAGGCGAACGCCGCCTCTTCCCGCAGGTCAATCAAGGCCAATTCTTGGCGGAGCCGCAGCGCCGCGCGGACCTCATGGACCGAGATCAACGACGTCATGATTGCGCCGATCGGTCCCACAAATTGGGGACACTTCCATTGGCATATCCCGAGACGAAACGCTTGGGCGTGCCTATCGCGTCGTACGTAGAGCGTTCGACCGCGCCGATGTTGGCTCCGTAAACGTGAATGCTGATTGAAACGCGATCACGCTCACCGTTTTCAACCCGATGCACGTCACCGACGCGGGGAGACAGAGCAATGACATTGCCCGCAACGAGACGCTCTGGGGCCCCGACGGACCTCAAGCGCCCCGCGTCGTCTTTCGCGAAAGACTCGTTGAGTTCCGAACCGCGCAAGACGCCGACTAGTCCCCACACTCGATGATCGTGCACCGGGGTCGACTGTCCGGGACCCCAAACGAAGCTCACCACCGAGAAGCGTTCACGGCTGTCGCAATGCAGTAGGTACTGCTGATAGCGCAGCGGATCGGGCTTGGCGTACTCGGTCGGCAGCCAATCGTCGTGAGCCACGAGGGCGGAGAGTAAAGTCGCACCACGGCTCAAGAGCGTCGGCTCGTCGACGTTCGATTCGACGAGCTCGGCAATGCCCATGACCAACTGCCGCAGAGGCGCCAGATTGTTGACCGAATAGTACGGCGCTACGGCAGCCATTCGACTCATCCCGTCAACCAGTTGCGGCTATCCGCGGGCGCCCGCGTTTCGCGACCGCTTCGCGCAGGAGAGGCAATAAGTTGCGCCCGTAATCGATGGCATCCTCGAGCGGATCGAAGCCGCGGAACAAGAACTTGTTGATGCCCAGATCGTAGTAGTCGAGCAATGCGTCGACGACTTGCTCGGGAGTGCCGACGAGCGAAGTGGAGTTGCCTTGCGCTCCCGTTAGCTTTGCAATTTCCGTCCACAGGCGCTTGTCGCGAATGGCGCCGCCGTTGGCCGTGTGCTGCAGGCGCTGCGAGCCCGTCGACTCATTCTTCGCGGCGCGGAACAAGCTGACCGTGCCGCGCTCTTTCAGCGCCTTGGCTTCGAGTAGGATGCGCTGGGCGCGGTTCCAGGCTTCTTCCTCGGTGCGACCGAGAATTGGTCGTAGCGACAAGCTGAAGCCGATTTGGTCTTGTCGTCCGTGAGCGGCCGCAGACGCTCGCACCTTGGCCAAAGTTTCGCTGACTCCCTCCAGTGTCTCACCAAAGAGCGCATAGACATTGGCGTGCTTGCCAGCGACGCGGATGGCTTCATCCGATGCGCCGCCGAAAAACACCGGCAAGTGCGGTTGCTGCACGGGTTTGACGGCGGAAAAGTTGTCTTTGACCGTGTAGTACGGGCCTTCGTGATCGAACGGAACCGTACTGGTCCATGTCTTCTTCAGCACGTCGAGGTAGTCGTCCGTGCGCGCGTAGCGGTCGGCTTTGGTCAAGAAGTCGCCGTCGCGGGCCTGCTCGCCGTCGGAACCTCCGCTGATGATGTGCACCGCCAAGCGACCGTCGCTGAACTGATCGAGTGTTGCCAGTTGGCGAGCCGCAAGCGTTGGCGCAACGAATCCAGGGCGGTGCGCGAGCAGGAACTTCAAACGAGTCGTCTTGGTCGCAGCATAGGCGGCCACCTGAAAGCCGTCCGGCGCAGAGCTGTGATAGCCGATGAGCACCCGATCGAAGTTGCCGTTCTCGTGAGCCAGGGCGAGCGCCCCGAGATAGGTCTTGTCGATGCCGGGGCCTGCTGGAGCATGGGTCTCCGATGCGTATTGCGTCGAGATCAGTCCGAGCACTTCGAGGTCATTGTCCGTTCGAGTCATGGCTTGCTTCGATTCAGTTGATCGTCAGGACCGACAGCTTGGTGATGCCGGCTCGATCGATGGCAGACATCGTCTTGGCCACGATTCCGTAGTTGCTGGCTTCGTCGGCGCTCAGGTGCACGATCAAGTCAGGTGCGACCGCGCGTCGGCCCTTGAGCAGTGGTTCGAGGGTGGAGAGCGAGACCTCGGTCTTGTCGATATAGACCTTTCCCTTCGAGTCCACGCTCACGGTGACGGCCGGTTTCGGCTCGGTCGGAGCACGGGTGGAGGTTTGCGGTAGCTGAACCTTGATGGCGTTAGTGAGCAGCGGCGCGGTAACGATGAACACCACGAGCAGCACGAGCATGACGTCCACTAGCGGCGTGACGTTGATCTCGCTGACCACTTCGTCACTGTCACCCAAACTCATTGCCATTAGGCGCTCGCTTCCTGGCCGCGGATGGCCAAGCTCGGGTCACTGCGTCGCTCGGTCTCTGGCGCAACCCGAATGAAGCTACGCACGGCATGACCGATGAACGTGTTGCTGAAGTCTTCCAGATCCCCCACCAGCGATTTGAGCCGGCGCAAAAAGAAGTTGTAAGCGATCAACGCTGGCACGGCGACGGCAATACCGACGGCAGTCGCTTCCAGCGCTTCACCAATCGGACCTGCGACGACCTCCAAGCTCGCCGAGCCAGAACCACCGATGCGCTGCAAAGCGTGAATGATGCCGAGCACGGTGCCGAACAAGCCGACGAACGGAGAGGTAGAACCGATACTGGCCAAGACGGGCAAGCCGATTTCGACACCCTTTTTCTCGCGCTGCAGTTGCTGCACCAGGCGGCGCTCCAGCAAATCTCGGCGGATCGGTAGCTCGACACTGCCGCCATCGTTGTCGTTGCCGCTCGTTTGCCAAGAGTCGAGACCAGCTTGCGCGAGACGAGCAACCGGACCCGCGTACTTGGCCAATTCTTCACTGCGAGGAAGGCCGCTGGTCTTCTCGAACGAGCGATAGAAGCTTTGCGTCTGCCGGCTAAGGCGGAAGTTCTGCAAGGCCTTCACGATCACGATCGCCCAAGTGAGCGCGGACGCGGCGATCAACAGAACGAAGGTTGCTTTGACGATCCATAGCGTAACTGCATCAGACATTTTGAGATTGGCTCCGGTTTGCTTATTGGAGTTTGAATTGGACGGGGAAGGTCACCGTTCCTGCGACTGGGTTGCCTCCCTGGGTTGCAGGCTGGAACGACCAAGTCTTCGCTGCCGACAATGCAGCGTCGTCCAACACCGAGTGGCCTGAACTCTTTTGAACAGAGATCGAGCCGACCTTCCCGTTCGGCAGCACCTGAGCGCGTAGGACGACTGTCCCCTCCCACTCCTCGCGTCGTGCAAGACGCGGATACTCGAGGTTTGGCTTCCGTGCGAAGTCCGCCCCGACCTTGGCCTGAATGACGGGTGCAGGAGGTGGTGGCGGAGGAGGCGGGGGCGGGGGCGCCGGAGGCTCAACGACCTGTGCCGGCCCCGGATTTCCAGTTCCCGGCGGAGTTGGATCGAGCAGGCCTTCGTCACTCGAGGGCAGGCCGCTGTTGTCGGGGGCCGCCACCGGAGCGTGTGTGACCGGTGCTTGGCTTTGAACGCGCGGGATCGGCTTATCTGCAGGGGGAGGCGGCTCCGCGGGCGGCTCGGGCTCCTTCAACTTGGGTTCTTCCGGTGGCGGAGGCGGAGCCAATTCGATCTCGACCTTCGAGGCGACGAAGCGCGTGACCTGCGGTGTCACGTTGTTGTGAACCTTCAGGTAGATCGCGCCGTGAGCTGCGAGTGAACCCGCAAACACCAACCACTCCAGGCCCCAGCGCGACGCACGGCTCCCGGGATCGAGCGAAACCGCGAATGACGCCGGATTCGTGCTCTCTCTCGAGGACGAGCTGTTTGGTTCCGAAAGCTCCTCTGCTTCGCTTGCCTGGGATTCAGCCATGAACATTCCTGTCGCGTTGCCCGCGCGTGCTGCTCACTTTTGCCGAGCACTGCGCAGGGAGTCGCACCTGCGACTCGAAGGAGTATGCCGAGCGGAACAATCCAATGTCAAGGACCAAGGTCTTTTAAAATGGAGTTCGCTTCTGGTGGGCCAACCACCAGGGGCGCGCGGATTGGCGAGTGGGCGCTCGCGATACTGCGGAAAAGTCGAGAACTCGGCCGGTTCTTGATGTCGTTCCGGAGAGTCCGTAGATAGCTCTGCTGAGCGATGTCTATTTAAATAGACTTGTGGAAGGGCCGAGGGTAGAACCGTCCGGGAGATGCGACTCGAGCGACGAAAGATTCTTGCGGCCCTTGCTCTATCGGCTGGGCTCTTGGGGTGCAGTAAGCACAGCGGCGAGGCAAGTGCGCGCGAATCGAGCGCCCCACTCAAGGCGCAGCCGCGCGTCGGAGGTGAGCTGGTATTCGCGTTCGACGGCGCCGCGAACACTCAGTTCGCGCTCGATCCGCACAAGTCCGCGTTCGCGCCTCACGCGCGCATCATTCGCTCGATCTTCGATAGCCTCGTGGTTCTGCTCCCCGGTCATCGCTTTGGTCCGTGGCTGGCCAAGAGTTGGGAGATCTCTGGCGATGGGCTCAGTTACACGTTCCATCTGCGTAGCGATGTGAAGTTCCACGACGGCACACGCTTCGACGCTGCGGCGGTGAAGTACAACCTCGATCGCATCAAGGAACCGAAGAACGCCTTCTATTCGCTCTCGGATATAGGTTCCTATCAATCGTCGAAAGTGATCGATGAGTTCACGGTTCAGGTCCAGTTTTCCCGGCCGTATGCCGCTTTTCTCGCAAACCTCTCGAAGCCGAGTTTGGGCATCGTGTCACCTGCGGCCGCAGAGAAGTACGGCGAGACGTTCGCGCTGAACCCGGTAGGCACTGGCCCATTCAAGTTCAAGTCGCTGACGCCCGGAACCGAGATCGCCCTCGAGCGCAATCCCGACTATCAATGGGCGCCCGAAGGTGCCGCGCACGCCGGGCCCGCCTGGCTCGAGCATTTGACGTTCAAGAACGTGCCGGAGGAGGCGACCCGGGTGGCGGTGCTGGAGAACGGTCAGGCGGGCGCCGTGGATCTCATTCCCCCGCAAAACCTAGTGCAGCTGCGAAGCTCTCCGAAGTTTCACTTGGTCGAGCGCGAGCTCCTGAACCACAACTACTCGCTCTATCTGAACATCAACCGTGCTCCGTGGTCGGATGCTCGCGTTCGCGAGGCGTTCAAGTTGTCTTTGGACATCGACACCGCGGTCAAGACCATCTACCTCGGCACGGCGGCGCGAGCGTGGGCGCCGCTATCGCCGTCGATCCTCGGTTATGACAAGTCGCTCGAAGGGTCCTGGAAGCCCGATCGCGCTGCGGCAAATCGCATTCTCGACGAACTCGGGTGGAAGCCGGGCAGCGATGGCATTCGAATCAAAGACGGTCAACGCCTCGCGATTTCTTTCCTCGATACGCAGGGCAATCGTGAAAAGCGGCTCGACCTGATTACCGTTTTCCGTCGCCAGCTGCGCGATACCGGTTTCGAGTTGCGAGTGGACAATGTGCCAATGGGTTCGTATCTCGAAAAAGCGACCTCCGGCAGTTTCGATCTCGTCGCCGGTAGTTTGTTTGCGCCGGATCCTGACGTGCTCCGGCGCATCTATGCGGCTGACAAGACCTCGTTGTTGGCGATCTTCAAAGGTACGGACCCCGAGCTGACGCGGTTATTGGTCGCGGGCTCGGAGGCGCTCCAGTCCGACGAGCGCGTCAAGGTCTATGGTCAGGCCCAGCGCCTGATCCTGGAGAAGACCTACGCGATTCCCACCTACGTTTTGGTGTATTCAGTGGCCGCCGCAAACCAGGTGCAAGGCCTCGCGATCGACACTCACGGCTTCCCCGTGTTCAACGATGCCTGGCTTCGATAGGCCTGAATCAGCATGCTGCGCCGGATCGTAGAACGGTTTTTGGCTTCTCTCGGTGTCATCTTCGGCGCCGTGACGCTCATCTTCTTGGTGCTGAATTGGCTGCCAGGCGACGCCGCGACGCTGATCGCCGGCGAGGATGCGAGCCCGGAAACGGTTCATCACTTGCGTGTGAAGCTGGGCACGGATCGACCACTCAGCGATCAGTACCGAACCTACCTCGCGGGCGTGGTTCGTGGCGACCTCGGTACCTCGTACGTGACCCGCGAACCCGTGGTGCGGAGGCTTGCCGCTCAGCTCCCCTCGACATTGATGCTGACCTTTTCGGCATGCGCGGTCGCAATCACGCTGGGAGTGTTGTTGGGGGTGTTGTCCGTCTCCTATCGTGGACGTTGGCTCGATCACGCCATCCAATCATTGTCTCTATTCGTGCATTCGATGCCGTCCTTTTGGCTCGGCATGCTGATGATCTTGCTATTTTCGGTGCGGTTGGGCTGGCTGCCCGTGATTGGCAACGGCGGTCTTTTGCCTCTAGTGCTGCCCGTCACCACGCTCGGTATTTGGCTCAGCGTGCCGTTGCAGCGCCTCGTTCGCGACGGCATGCTGGAAGGGTTGCACGAACCGTACGTAACGACGCTGCGCGCCAAGGGCTTGGGCGAACGGCGGATCCACTACGTTCACGTCCTGCGTAATGCGATCACCGCGACGATCACCATGCTCGGCGTGCTGGTTGGCGAATCGATATCCAACGCGGTGATTATCGAAACGCTCTTCGCGCGCCAAGGGATCGGTCGCACTACGGTCGAAGCAATCGGTCAAAAGGACGTGCCTGTGGTGCAGGGCGCAATTTTGATTTCGTCCGTCGCATACGTCCTAGTCAATCTGCTGGTCGATCTGTCTTACAGCTTGATCGACCCGCGCACCCGTCTTCAGACCTTGAAAGGAACGCGATGAAGTCTGCTGCCGACCAACTCGTGGCCGTGCCAGCTCGTGCTTTGCCAGAGATTGTTTTCGAGCATCCGGAGCTCGAGTCTCCGGCACGACAATCGCCGAGTGAGGCCCTGCCCGCTCAACGAGCACCCAGTAGCCGCTTCCAAGAGCGGCCGGCGGGGCGCCTGAGCCAGCTCGGGCTTTCGGATGCGCTGGTGCCGGTGTCGTTGCTGCTCCTGGCGTTCGTTCTGACCTGCGCTGCGCTTCCGCATGTCGTTGCGCCCTATCTACCGACCGACATGCGCACCGACGCAATCCTGTTGCCGCCGAGCCGCGCGTACTTCTTCGGTACCGACCAGTTCGGTCGTGACGTATTTTCCTTGGTCGTGTACGGCGCGCGTCAGTCCGTACTGATCGGTACCTTCGCGGTCTTGATCGGCTGCAGTGTCGCTGTTTCGATCGGCCTGACCGCGGGCTACGCGGGCGGCTGGATCGATACCGTGTTGATGCGCGTGATCGATACCTGGTTGGCGATTCCTAGCATTTTGCTCGCGATCGCGCTTTCCACCGTGCTCGGGCCGAGCTTGGTCAACACCATCTTTGCCATCAGCATCACGATAATTCCGAGGTACGCCCGCATCTTGCGCGGTCAGGCGCTCTCGGTGCGAAGTCGCCCCTTCATCGAGGCATCGCGCGCCGCAGGAGCATCCCACTTCGCCATCCTGCGCAAACACGTGTTGCCGCACTGCTCAGTGCAGATCATGGTGTTGGCAACGCTTGGTGTCGCAAGCTCCATCCTGATTGGTGCCAGCCTCAGCTTTCTCGGACTGGGCGTGAACGACGAGCGCCCGGATTGGGGCTACCTGCTCACGCAGGGGCGCGGCTATTTGACCGTTGCTTGGTGGACCGTCACCTTCCCGGGGCTCGCCATCACGTCGCTGGTCGTGTCTATCAACCTTTTGGGTGATTCGCTGCGCCGACGCTTCGATCCCCGTAGCGCACCGCGCTGAGCATTTCCCATGACGTTGTCGTCGATTGAGCCGGTGCTCGCGCGGAGGCCGAAATCCGCGGCTTCCTCGCCGCTACTGCGCGTCAGCAACCTTGCCATCAACTTTGGCGGGCGCAAAACCCCAATGGGAGCCGTCGACGACGCGAGCTTCGATGTCGCACGCGGCGAAACCGTGTGCCTCGTGGGTGAGTCTGGTTGCGGGAAGACCGTCACCGCGCTCTCGCTGCTACGCCTCGAGGTGCATCGCCATGGCAGAATCGTCGCAGGCGAAATCGAGTTCGACGGTCGAGGCCTGGTCGAATTGGGGCGCCGCGAGCTCGACGAGCTGCGAGGCCAGCGGATTGCGATGATCTTTCAAGAGCCGATGACCGCGTTCGATCCGGTGTTCAGCATCGGGGAGCAGATCATCGAAACGATCCTACGACACGAGTCAGTCAGTCGGGCGGATGCCTGGAAGCGCGCGGTTGGACTGCTCGAACGCGTCCACATCCCCGACGCCGAGCTGCGCATGAAGCAAATTCCCGAGGAGCTTTCGGGAGGCATGCGACAGCGCGCCATGATCGCCATGGCGCTCGCGTGCAAGCCGGATCTACTGATTGCGGACGAGCCGACGACCGCGCTCGACGTCACGATTCAAGCTCAAATCCTGGCCTTGCTGAAGGAATTGCAGCGCGAAGAGGGGATGGCAATTCTGCTCATCACGCACGATCTCGGGGTCGCCGCTGAGATGGCCGATCGCGTGGTCGTGATGTACGCGGGCCGGATCGCCGAGCGTGCTCGCGTAACGGATTTGTTTGCGACGCCGCTCCATCCCTACACTCGAGGTCTCTTGCGCTCATCTGTGCTTCCCAGCGCAGACGAGCGCGGCGCCCGCCTGCAAGCGATTCCGGGTTCGATGCCGCGGCTCGACGAGATGCCGGGCGGTTGCCGCTTTCACCCGCGTTGTTCGCTGGTGACTGACCAATGTCGCGAGCATGCACCCGTCTTGCGGAGCCTGGGCGACCGCGATGTGTCCTGCTGGCACGCCTTCGAGCAAGAGCCGGTCGAGCGAGTTCGCCTACCGATCGCTCCGGCGCAGCCCGCGCCCGGGAGCAGTCGCCCGAGCGCCCCGATCGCGAATACCCCGCTGATCGAAGCGCAGCACGTGAGCAAAGTCTTCGAAACCCGTCGCGGGCTGTTTGCCGGCAATCGACGGGTTCACGCCGTGGACGACTTCTCGCTCGCCATTCAGCCGGGGGAGACCTTCGGCCTGGTGGGCGAGTCGGGGTGCGGTAAGTCGACTTTGGGGCGTTTGCTACTCCAGCTCGATACGCCCACCAGCGGTGATCTGCTGTTCGAAGGGCGCAGTTTGCTCCGCCGCAGTCGGTCGGAAAGGCGCCAAGTTCACCGCGATATGCAGATGATCTTCCAAGATCCCTACGGGTCGATCGATCCGCGCTGGACAGTCGAAGACGTCATCGCGGAGCCACTCGTATCGTTCGACAATCCGGATCGCGCGACGCTGCGCACCCAGGTGGATGAGCTGCTGTCGCTGGTCGGGCTGCAATCATCGTACCGTACTCGCTACGCTCACGAGTTTTCGGGCGGGCAGCGACAACGCATCGGGATCGCTCGCGCGATCGCACTTCGTCCGAAATTCATCCTCGCTGATGAGGCGGTCTCGGCCCTCGATCTTTCCGTTCAAGCGCAGATCATCAATCTGTTCTTGGATCTCCGAGAACGACTAGGACTCACGTGCTTGTTCATTGGGCATGGACTGCACCTAGTGCGTCACGTTTCGGACAGAGTTGGCGTGATGTATCTCGGTCGATTGGTCGAAGTCGCGCCCGCGCCGGCATTGTTTGCACGACCGGCGCACCACTACAGTCACGTGCTGCTGGCTTCGAATCCCATTGCCGATCCGACACGGCGACGTGATTTCGTCGCACCTCTCGGAGAACTGCCATCGCCCACAGCGCCGCCGTCAGGGTGCCACTTTCATCCGCGCTGCCCGGCTGCAACTGAACGCTGCCGGACGGAAGTGCCAGTATTGCGCGAACTCGAGGCGGGCCGCTCGGTGGCTTGCCACTTTCCGCGCTGATCTAACTCGAAACAGAAAGCAAAACCATGACCGCCACCGCCAGCCGTCTTCCGTTACCGCAACTGTCGAATCGCTTACCAGACGCAGAGGTTGATGCGCAGTTCGTCGAGCGTTGGTCGCGACGGGCGATTTCCGAGCGGCCGCTTTCTTCAGCGCAAGTTCAGTCGCTGTTCGAAGCCGCGCGCTGGGCGCCCTCGGCCAACAACTTCCAGCCCTGGCTATTCGTGTACGCGAGCCGCCCAGAATCGCTTGCGCACGCGCGCGAGTTGCTGCTTCCGACCAATCAGCGTTGGGCCAATCGCGCTCCGCTCTTGGTTTTCGTGTTCGCTCGCAAGCGCCACCCAGAAACGCTGGCACCCCTCAGAACCGCTGCGTTCGACACGGGAGCGGCTTGGCAATCGCTCGCGCTCCAGGCGCACAAGCTTGGACTGTCGACGCGCGCGATGGGTGGTATTCATCACGATCGCGTCTACGAAGTGTTGGGCGTGCCCGCGGAAGACTTCGAGTCGATGATCGGCATTGCCATTGGATATCCTGACTCACGCGATGTGTTGCCAGGGGATCTGCACGAGAAGGAGCAGCCCAATGCGCGCAAGCCGACCAGAGAGTTCGCCTTCGAGGGCAGCTACTCCGTCCCGTGAGTGATGATCTCGTATGGCGACCTCGTCCGCTAGCTTAGGCATCGAGCTACGGTCCCCGCGCGTCCGAGGTTCCGGCGCGGAGCTTTTGTTGAGCGCGCTGCGCGCCCAGTATCGCCCAGCGCTGTTCGGGGTCTCTGCCGGCGTGGCGTGGAGTGTGACCAAGCTCACTGCGCCGACGCTGGTTCGTCGCGGGATCGATCTGGGAATTGCCGGGCGCAACCAGCAAGAACTGCTGTCGGTGGTTCTCGCGCTTTTGCTCGTCGGTCTGTTCCAAGCAGCGCTGGCCGGGTTTCGGCGTTACTTCGCTATTTCACTGGCGGCCCGGGTGGAGGCCGACCTGCGGGCGCGTCTCTTTGTGCACGTGCTGCGGCTCGATCTTGGTTTTCATGCGCGCAGGCCGGCCGGAGAGCTCGTTTCGCGTTGCGCTTCGGATCTGCAACAAATCCAACAGCCATTCGCGAGCGTTCCGATGACGGTGTCGAACGCGATCATGCTGCTTGGTTCGGCAATCCTGCTCGTGCGAACCGACGCCTGGCTGGCGTTCGTCGCATTGACACCTGCCTTGCTCGTCTTTCTAGTGGCTCGCCAGTTCACGGTGCGCCTCGGACCGCGCGCGCAGACACTGCAACGCGCGGTCGCCGACCTCGCCAGCATGATCCAAGAGGGGATTTCGGGGATCCGCGCGATCAAGGGCCTTGGGTTGGAGCGGGTTGAGCGCGAGCGCGTCCGCTTGCAAGGAGAACATTCCTATCGAGCCGCCCTGCGCATGAACGAGACGCGCTCGAGATTCATGCCCTTGATCGAGTTCTTGCCGGCGGTGGGACTGGTCGCGGTCTTATGGTTTGGTGGGAGAGCCGTGGCCGCGGGCGACATGACCGTCGGCCAGTTGGTGCAATTCAACTACTACCTGTTGATGTTGGTGGGACCGCTACGAATCACTGGCATCACCGTGGCGCAGTTTCAGCGAGCGGCAGTGTCAGCTGAGCTGATTCAGTCTTTGCTCTCCACCAATGCCGCGATCGGTGACACGCAGGACCCGTCGACGCCATCCGCAGACCACGCCGCCGGTAGCGTCCCGACTCGAGCACTCACCCCGCCAGGCGGTGGCGAGGTGGTGTTCGAAGCCGTCGACTTTGGCTACGACGACGGAGAGTCGTTACTGCGCGGGCTCGAGCTGCGCATCCCGCCTGGCGAAACCGTGGCACTGGTCGGTGCGACGGCCTCGGGAAAGACCACGCTCACGGCCCTAATCGCGCGCTTTTATGACGTAAAGGCAGGACGAGTGCTGCTCGACGGCGTCGACGTTCGGCAGCTCCCCGTGCGCGAGTTGCGCGCGAGCGTCGGCATGGTGTTCGAAGATGCCTTGTTGTTCACGGGCTCTATCCGCGACAACATTGCTTTTGGCGTACCTGACGCCAGCGATGCCGACATCGAACTCGCTGCCCGCGCGGCCGGCGCGCACGATTTCATCGTCGAGCAATCGGCGGGCTATCACTCGCTCGTGGGTGAGCGCGGCTTTGGCCTTTCCGGCGGCCAACGTCAACGCATCGCGCTCGCACGTGCTTTGCTGACCAATCCTCGCGTACTCGTACTCGATGCCGCGACCAGCGCGGTCGATGCCGCCAAGGAGGAGGAAATCCGCGGAGCCCTCGAGACCATCCTGCATGGTCGAACGACAATCTTGATCGCGCATCGAGCCGCAACGCTGCGCTTGGCCGACCGCGTACTGCTGCTCGAAGAGGGGCGCATCAGCGACAGCGGCAGCCATGACGAGCTACTCGAACGCAGCGCCAGTTACCGAAAAATCCTGGCATCTGCGCGGGATTCCGAGCTCGACCCCTTGCCGAGCACGTTCGGGCTCACCCATCCAGATGTCTGACCCCACTCGTAAACCGATCTTGGGGCGGGCCCTGCAACGGCTTTCACGCTCACGAGTCGAAGTCACGCTGACCGTCTCGCTATTGGTCGGTACCACGCTGTGCGCGCTGTCCGGGCCTTGGATCTTGCGCTACGCCGTCGATCACGGGCTGCGCGCTGGACGCACGGATCTGCGCGTGATCGCCCTCGCCAGTTCGAGCTTCCTGGGCCTCGCGCTTGCCGCGTTGGTCATGAGTCGCTGGCACACCCGGCTCACCGGTGTGCTCGGTGAGCGCTTCGTGCGTGACTTGCGGCAGGACGTGTTTGCACATCTGCTCTCGATGTCGGTTCGGTATTTCGATCGCCATCAGCGGGGGCGTCTGGTGGCGCGCCTGACGTCCGACATCGACGCTCTTCAGGATTTGATTCAATTGGGGCTCGTCCAATTCGTGCAGAGCGTACTCACGCTGAGCGCGCTATTGATCGCGCTCCTGCTTTTGTCCTGGAGATTGAGCCTGCTGAGCCTGTTGCCACTGCCAATGCTGGTCGTGCTCACGCGAAGTTTCCAACGCCGTTCGCGCGCCGCATACCTGGACGTGCGCGAGCGGGTCAGCACCACGACTTCGACGTTGGTGGAAAACCTTGCTGGTGCGAAAGTCGTGCAAGCGTTCGGTCAAGAGCAACGGCGCATCGCCCGATTCTTGCGCGAGAATGGCGCGCAGCTAGACGCCAACTTGGCTGCGGTGCGCATCCAAGCTCACTACCTACCGGTCGTAGAGCTCACCACTGCACTTTCGACGGCCTTGGCCATCGGCGGTGGCGGTTGGCTGGTGCTACATGAGCAAGCGAGTCTCGGGACGGTGAGCGCGTTTGCGCTGTACTTGCTGATGGCCTTCGAGCCAGTGCAGCAGTTGAGCTTTTTGTTCAACTCCATTCAATCCGCAGCCGCCGCGCTGCAAAAATTGTTCGCGTTGCTCGATGAGCCGATCGATCTGAGCGAAGGCACGCGAGCACTCGAGCCGCGTCAGACCTTATCCCTGCGCGATGTAGGCTTTGGCTACGCACCGGGTCTTTCTCCCGTACTCGCGAACGTAAACCTCGAGCTCCAGCATGGCGAACGCTTGGCGCTGGTCGGCCCGACCGGTGCGGGCAAGTCGACGCTCGCCAAGTTGGTTGCGCGCCTGTACGACCCATCGAGCGGCGCGGTGAGCTACGGCGGAGTCAATCTAGCGCACGCCTCGCACGATTCGCTCAGGCAGCGAATCGTGATGGTCTCTCAGGAAGAGCACCTTTTCCAGGGTAGCGTGGCCGACAACGTGCGCGCGGTGCGACCCGGCGCCAGCTACGACGAGGTCGTCCAAGCCCTCAGAACAATCGGTGCCCATCAACGCTTTCGAGCAAAGCCCGGCGGGCTCGCGGCTCCGGTGGGAGAACGCGGCGCGCTGCTCTCCGCTGGGGAGCGTCAACTCGTGGCGCTCGCGCGCGTCGCGCTGCTCTCGGCCGACGTACTGATCCTCGACGAGCCGACCTCGAGCCTCGATCCCGGCACGGAGCAAGAAGTCAATCGCGCGCTCGAGAGCTTGATGCGCGATCGCACAGTAGTGCTCATCGCCCACCGTCTATCGACCATGAGGCAAGTCGATCGCATCGCTGTCGTCGCAGACGGCCAGATCGCAGAACTGGGCAGTCACAGTGAGCTCTTGGCCCAGGGTGGCCGTTATGCGGAGCTCTATCAAGGATGGGAACGCGGCGCACAGTCGGCCGCCGAGTAGAGATTCGCCCGGCTTACAAGGCGCGATGCAGGACGAACGCATCGATCAGGCCGAGGGAGGGGTGTCGGAAGGCCTTGGGCAGCCTAGCCAGGACGCTGAAACCGGCGCGTTGCCAGAGCTTGAGTCTTCGCTCTTCACTGCTGGGAACGAAGCCGAGTTGCATGGCCAAGAAGCCCCGCTTGCGCGCGTGATCGAGCGAATGCTCGATCATCGCCTGGGCGATGCCGCGCCCGGTCGCCGAGGGCGAGACCACGTACAGCGCCGTCGCGACGTGTGCGCCACCGCCTGCTTCGTTTGCGCGCAGAAGGTAAGTGCCGACGACGGTGCCCTCTTGTTCGGCGACGAACACCTCGTGCCGCGCGGAAAACCAATAGTCCAGGGCGCCAGCGCGAGTCAGGTCTTGGTCCAGGGCAAGCGTCTCGCCGGCGCGAATTGCGGGCTCCAGGGTCTGCCAGACGGCGGCTTGGTCGGCGAAGGCAGCTGGGCGAATGGCGAGCTCGTGAGATGTCATGCTGGTCTCCTATAGCAGACCAGCGGCGGGTAGAGTCAATCGCAGGCGTTTTCCAACGAAAGCGCTAGTGGGCAGCGCGCGATGGGGACGCGAAGGCTTCGGCGGCCCGAAGCACCCGTAACACGTTTCCGCTCCAAATTTTTTGGATGTCCTCGCGCGAGAAGCCCTCGACCAAGAGTCGAGCGGTGATCTTCGGGTAGTCGCGCGCATCCTCGAAGCCGATCACGCCGCCTCCGCCGTCGAAATCGGCGCCAATGCCCACATGGTCGACACCCACAATTCTCACCGCATGCAGCAAATGGGCGAAGGCGTCCTCGAACGTAGCGCGCGGTACTGGCCAACGCTGATCGATTTGGTGTTTGCGTGCAATCAGCGCTTCGCGATCGCTCAGTGCGAGATTGGGCTTGCTAGCACTCTCCCGAAGCGCCGCCAGCGCTGCTTTGCGCTCCGGGTTCTCCGGGGTCGCAATCAGGTAGTCCGACAGGAAATTGATTTGAATCACTCCGCCGCTCGCTGCAAGCCCGCGCAAGCGAGCGTCGTCGATGTTGCGTGGGTGGTTGAACACCGCCTTGACTCCGGAATGAGACAGCAGCACCGGCGTCTTCGAGAGCGCCATCAGCTGATCGAGTACTTGGTCGGAGGCGTGTGAGCCGTCGAGCACAAGCCCCAGCCGATTGGCTTCGGTTACGAAGGCACGCCCCTTGTCACTCAGGCCGCGCCACTCGGGTCCCTTGGGATCGGTCGACGAATCCGCCAAGTCGTTGTTCGCGAAGTGCACGAGCCCAGCGAGACGCACGCCGAGCTTGTAGAAGGTCTCGAGCAAGCTCAAATCGGCTTCGACGGGGTAGCCGTTTTCGATGCTCATGAACACGATGCGCTTGTGGCGAGCGGCAATCGCCGCGGCGTCGTCGGCCCGAAGCGCAAGCTCGAACGAGCGGGCATTTTCGGCGATCATCTCCCGGATCGAGAGCGCTCGCGTGAGGGCGGCGTCGCGCGCCGAGCGGTCGGCTGCAGGAGTCCTTGGGCCCTGCGGCGTGTAGATTGCCCAGAACCCGCCGTCCAATCCACCCTGCACCAGTCGCGG
Source organism: Polyangiaceae bacterium (assembly GCA_035634635.1). Classification (GTDB taxonomy): domain Bacteria; phylum Myxococcota_A; class Polyangia; order Polyangiales; family Polyangiaceae; genus PMG-095. The sequence goes on along the minus strand of DASQCO010000015.1, from coordinate 58,446 downwards.
TAGATCGATCTGACTGCCGTCTCTTTTGGGATCGTGGGCGTCCTGAATCTTCCAGCCCGCGATCGGAAAGTTCGCCGGCGTGTCGAGATGCGTATCGAGCGTCAGCAATTGTTCGTGAAGCGCGCGCGTGGCATTCGAGACTGCTGGTCCCTGAACGGGGCGCTGTGTATCCGCCGATGCCGCGCGCACCGAGAGTAGGAGCAGCGACGGCCAGACCAGCCGCGTGAAGCGCGCCCACACACTCTCGATCCGTTCTGTTGCGATCTTCACTTCGCCGACTTGGCTGGTAGTGGTGGTGCAGAGGCCACTGGCAGCGTGGCTGCCGTTGCCTCGACCTCGATCAAGAATCCTGGATTCGCGAGCGCGGCGACCTGCACGGTCGTCCGTGCCACGATGTTTGGTTGTTGGGTCGTGCCGAAGAACTGCGCGTACGCCTCGGAAAATCCCTTGAAGTCCAGTTTGCCGCCGTTCTTCGGATCGCCCACCAGGTAGACGGTCAGCTTCACCACATCTCCGAGCGTCAAGCCCTGATCGGCGAGTAGGCCCTTGATTTTGGCAAAGACGCTGATCGCCTGAGTCCTCGTGTCACCGTACGCTTCGATGCTGTCCGCAGGTTTGGTCTTGTCGGCAACCAACGGGACTTGGCCACTCAGGTAAAGCACGTTTGCGCCTGCCGGAACCGCGACGCCCGCCAGAATCGGCGATGCCGCGGCACCCTTGATGCGCTTGATCTCGATCACCTGCGTCGCGGCAAACAGCAGCGGAGCCGAGACGGCGAAAGCAACGAAGGCGACGAACGCTGGCAGCAATTTCTTCATTTGGATTTCCCTTTTGCTAGAGACGCTGGTTTGCTCGACTGCAAAGCCGCAAGCTGTCTGATCGTGAAGTGCGCGGATCTGAGCGCGCCTTCCTGCCAGCCATTGATGTAGCTGAGGTATTCACCCGCGAATAAATAAGGGCCGTCGGGCTTGAGCAGGATTGGATACTCCGTCTTGCGCGCCTCTTCGCTCCAGTGCGTGGTCGCGCCGTGGGAATGCTTGACCTTGCGCCAAGAGATCGCGACGCCCTTTTCGACGTAGCGCCGGTACTGCGGATGCAAGAGCTCGCCGCCTTGCAGGGCCAATTCGACGCGGGCGGCGGGTGAGAGCTTCGCGAAATCCTCGCCATCGCGAAACACGTATGCGCCCACGAGCAGGCCTTTCTGCGCGTGGATCCCTTGGCTCGGATACCAGATCTGAGTGATCGAATGATCGGTCCAAGAGATCCCGCCGTAGATCTGTTGATCGAGTTCCCAAAAGCGACGAGTGGCTTGAAAGCCGACCTTTGCCAGAGGAGAACTCTCGGGGGCCGCCAATGCCTGCTTCACTCGCGGAGAAAAATCGTGGTCCAGGTAGGGGATCAGGCCCGGCTGAATGGTGACGATCACGTGATCCGCGTCGATGGCGGAAGCCTTGCCGCTCTGTAGGTCCTTCCATTCCACGCGCGCGCCGCTTCCTCTCCGGCGCAGCCGCGTCACTTCGGCGTTGTAAGTGACGACGTTGGCGACCGAGTGTGCAATGGCCTCGGCGATCTTCGACATGCCGCCGACGGGGCGCACCATCGTGGCGGCCTGAGTCGGGCCTTCACCGGCTTCGGCCAGCTGGCTCCAGAAACCGGCAGTGAGCAATTGCTCCACGTCGAGCGGCTCACGATTTTGGCCAGCGTCATTGCCACCTCCCGGTAGCTCCCGATAGCCTGCGCGGGGGGAGCCGCGATAGACCAAGTCTTTGTCGAGCGCACCGAAATCCTTCAAAAACGCCCGTAGCTTCTCCTTGTCCTCAGTGGTGATCGGACGCCCGAGGCGCGCTTGGTCTATCGCCTTCGCCGCAAGCTCCGCGACGAATCCGCGCGCGTCGGCATTCACTTGGCGATTCTGTTGAGCCTTGCCGCCAAAGGCATTCTTTTGCTGCAATAGCGCGTTGCGGTTTTCATTACTCAGTACTTCGAGTCGCACGCCGAAGTCCCGCGCGTAGCCGAGGATCCCCTGGTGGTGTTGAGGCAGGCGCGCTGCACCGGCGTCCAAGAACAGATCCGGGTCATCGTCCCATGCGACTTCTTGCCGGGTGTCGATTTCGTCGATCACCGAACCACGGCGCACCGTAAACACGCGCCCACCGGGCCGCGCGCGTGCTTCCAACACGGTGACCTCATAACCAGCCTTGCCCAATTCCAGCGCCGAGACCAACCCCGCAATCCCCGCGCCGAGGATCACCACGCGCACGCCATTGCCCGATTGGGGAACGAGCTTGGGCGGTCCCGCATAGGCGGGCACCGCGGCGAGCAAACCCATCGCGGTCATCGCATGGTAAACCGCGCTCGCGCCGCCGGCGCGGCCGAGTTGCGTCAAGAAACGTCGCCTCGTCGGACCAAGGTTACTTGCCATGCAAAATGCTCCGCGTCAGAGGTCGAAGTTGAGGCGTGCGTAGTAACGCGCGCCATCGGCTTCATAGGGTCTTTGGCTGGGATAAATGCGCCCGTTGCTGGGGATCGCGCCGGCGGCTGCCGCCTCGGCGGTGTTCGGATAGCGGGCTTTGTCGGGATAGTTATTGAAGATGTTTTCCGCGCCCAGCGTGAGTCGTGCGTTCTTGGTGATGCCGTAGCTGGCGGCCAAATCGAAGAACACCTCTTCGGTGAACTTCTGGTTGTAGATCAGGTTCCCATTGGCGTCGGTGGTCGGGTCCAACGGCTCGATCCAACTGCTGTAGTCACGAGCGCGCGCCAGAATGCTCGCCGGACCGAGCACGTACTCGAGCGAGACGATGGTCACGCGCTTGGGCAACCGATCCTCGATGTACTGCCGCTGTCGTGCATCGATCACGCCGGCATCGAAGCTCTGTACTTTGGTCTTGTTGAAATTGGCTGCGCCGGTGATGTTGATTTGGCTGTTGTGACTCAGGTCGATGCCGTACGAGAGGACCAAGTCCAAGCCTTGGGTGCGCGTCTTGTAGCCGTTCACGAAAAAGTTGAAGCTAGTGAGGCCTTGAGCTGCGGCCACACCACCAGCGACCAAGTCAGCTTGTTCTTCTGGAGTGAGTGTGTAGCGCTGCGACAAGCCAATGCGATCTCGGATGTCGATGCGGTAGACGTCGGCCGAGAAGCTCAGCTTTTTGAGCGGCTGAGTGACGAAGCCGAAGCTGATATTCACCGACTTTTCCGGCTTGAGCGCCTGTCCGCCTTTCAACTCGGAAATGGGATTGGTCGGCGGAATGGTGCCGTTGGTTTGGATCGAGGAGCCATCCGGGCTCGGGAACTGATTGGTATTGGTCAGGTTCGATTGCCCGGGTGTCGGCGCTCGAAAACCGGTGCTGAGCGCGCCGCGCAGGTTCAATTGGTCGATCACGGTGACGCGCGACGAGACTTTGCCGGTGGCTGCCGAGCCCGCGTCCGAGTAGTTTTCGACGCGCCCAGCCGCACCGACGTTGAAGCGTCGCGTGAGATCCGCATCGACATCGACGTAGCCAGCCACGCTGTTCCTTCCCCAAGTGCCGGCTTGATTCGGGCCGCTCCCAAAAAAGCCATTCGAGCCGCCGGCGAGTCCAATGACGCCAAGCGGGCCGATGGCGTACGAATCCGGCTGTCCCGTGCCAACCTTGTACGACTCGCGCCGAAATTCGCCGCCGAACGCGACGTTGATTGGTTCTTTCAGTCCCGCCGGCAACGAGTAGTTGAAGTCGAGATTCGCGCCGTATTCGGTCTGCTGTTTCGTGCCGGTGTTGAACGCCTTGAAGGAGGTCGGGCCCTGGGAGGCGTTGATCGTATCTCGAATGTAGTAGTCGATGTGATTGACGCCGTAGCGGCCGCTGAGATCCCAGGTCAGAGCCGGCGTGATGTCGCCGCGCACGCCGGCGACCGCCGAGCCATCCAGGCTGGTGGCCGAGAAGCGCGGCGTGAAACCACCGGGATATCCGGCCAAGACGGCAGGGTTATCGTTGTACCAATCCTGATATTGCTTGGGCAACGTCGCAAAATTCGCGTTGAACACATCTGCCGGCTGCGTCGAGGTGAACACGCTGCCTTGCGTCGGGCTGCGGTAGTTGAAGTCGTTCTCGCCCCAGTGGTAGCCAAAGTTGCCGAATAGGTAGCCTTCCGCCGAGTCGGTCAGCTGATACTTGCTGTTCACGAACACGACGAAGTTGCGTGTGTCGGGTTGCCCGAAACGTTGCACCGCCGGCTGTCGGACGTAGATGTTGCCGTTGTTGATCAACGTCTGCGCGTTCGGTCGCTGATTGCTGCGCGAAGTGGCGTTCCCGGCGCCGCCTTCCACGGTCAGGTTCAGGCTGCCGCGCTTGCCCAGGGCCCAACCCCCGTTGATGCCAGCCACGTAAGCGCCGCCATCACCCTCTTGGTAGACACTGCCCTGCACGTAACCGCTCGCGCCGGGCTTGTCCTTGAGAATGATGTTGATCACGCCCGCGATGGCATCAGACCCATATTGGGCCGACGCTCCGTCCCTCAGCACCTCCACGCGCTCGATGGCCGCGAGGGGGATTTCGTTCAAGTCCACCGCTTGCGAGCCTTGCGCGGTGACGTCGATATAGGCTGAGCGGTGTCGGCGTTTGCCGTTGATCAGCACCAAAGTCTGATCGGGCGAAAGCCCTCGCAGGGTCGCGGGGCGGTTGAAAATCGCGCCGTCATTGAGCGGCAGCCGCTGCACGGTGAACGACGGGACAGTGAGCGCCAATTTGTCGTTCAGGTCGCGAGAGGGCACGGTGCCTAGGTCGGCCGCCGTCACCACATCGATCGGCACGCTGGAGTCGAATTCGGTGCGCGTCGAGCGGCGGGTGCCAGTGACGACTACGCCCGACAACTCCTCGGACTGAGTCTCAGTGGCCTGGGCCGTGGCCGGCGCAGGAACCGCTGGGACGGGGGCTTTCACGCGCTCGGAAGCTGCAGTGGCTGCAGCATGGTTTGGTGATTCATTCGGCGGTACAGCGGCCGGCGGAGCGGCAGGCGCGGCAGGGGATGGCTCGGACGAGACCGGAGGTGCCTCCTCTGGCGCGGCGGGCGTTCCAGTTGCCGGCTCTTGCGCCTTGGCGGTGCTGCTCAGCAATAGACCGATCACCAAACTCGTCGAGACTCTCTTCGTGCGCGAAGAACGCGAAGCGGGAAGTGTCATTCGATTTCGTCCACCTTAAGGATGCAAGTTCGCCCGGCGGTCCACATCACCGAGCCGCTCGGGATCTCCCGAGTGACTATCAGTGATGTATGTCTCATAACTGGCGCTTGTTGTCTTGTAAAGAAGACATTGATCGGCGCGTCGTCGAAATTGCCTTTCGGAAACCCGAGCGCGCCCAGTCGACGTCGCCGCAAGTGACCGATATTCAGCATTGCTGCTGTGCAGTCACCGCTCGCATCAGGTACACGCAGATTCGCGGTAGTGGTGCACTGTGCGTGGCTTGTATGGTGTCTCGCTGGTCTAATATAATGGAAATGCGTCCCGCTTTTCGACTGCCCAACAGCGAGCGACTCAACCTTCCACGATAGCTTCCGAACGCCTGGGCGATCGGCCTCCGCTAGCTGAAGAGCTCGAATCCAGAGGGCAGTTGGTCAACGCACGTCGCGCGACGTTTCGCGACGGCTGCTGCGCTCAATGGCCGCCAGCTGCTTCGCGACGCCCTGACCCGACTCGGCTTCGCGCTCGAATAGTAGAAGCCGCCGCTCGCGGCGGTTCGCTCCGGCTGAGCGCCGCGAGTACGCTCACGCCACGTCGCGCTGACGTCTGGCCTGGGTGTAGCGGTTTTCGGGAACCCCGAGCCCCAGGTTTTCGCGGAATGTCGTGCCTTCGTATTCCGATCGGAACGAGCCACGACGCTGCAAGATCGGGATCACCGTCTCTACCAAGCGCTGGAACTGCCCCGGCAGTGATTCGCCGACCACGAAGCCGTCCGAGCCGCCACTTTCTAGCCATTGCTCGAACTTGTCCGCTATCTGCTCGGGGGTCCCTACGAAGTTGCCGCGCGGGGTCGCAAAGCGCAGCGCGACCTGGCGCAACGTCAGCTGTTCCTCTCGCGCCGCTCGCGTCACCTTGATGACCGCCCCCTGGGAGCTATTCAAAACGTCTTTGCCGAAACTCGGGAACGGAGCATCCAGGTCGTGCTTCGTGAAGTCGTAGTCGTTGAAGTTGCGACCCAGCATGCGCAACGCTGCTTCGACCGACACCAGATTGGCTCGCTCTTGCCAGAGCGCTTCGGCCTCCGCTTCGGTGCTGCCGATCACCGGGGCCACGGCGGGCAAGACGAACAGCTTGTTCGGATCGCGACGGAAGCCCGTCGCGCGCGCCTTCACGTCGCGGTAGTAGCTCTGCGCTTCCGCCAGATCGTCCTGACCGACGAAGATCGCGTCAGCGTTCCGGGCTGCGAAGTTGCGCCCACTGTCGGACGTCCCGGCTTGGAAGATGACTGGTTGCCCCTGGGCGGAGCGAGCGATGTTGAGCGGGCCTTTGACCCTGAAGTACTCGCCTTGGTGATTCAGCGTATGCAGCTTGCTGGGATCGAAGAACACGCCGCTTGCCTTGTCGTGCACGAGCGCATCGTCTTCCCAGCTGTCCCACAGGCCTTTGACGACCTCGACGAATTCATCCGCACGCTGATAGCGCTGGTCGTGCCCGAGGTGCTCGCTCTTGCTGAAGTTGGCTGCCGTACCGTCGAGCCATGACGTAACGACGTTCCAACCGGCGCGTCCGCCGCTGAGATGGTCGAGCGACGAAAACTGACGCGCAACGTTGAAGGGTTCGGCATAGCTTGCCGTGACCGTGGCTACGAGACCGACCCGTGAGGTGACCGCGGCGAGTGCGGACAAGAGCGTCAGCGGCTCGAAGCGATTCAGGTAGTGCGGGCTCGACGTCTCGGTGATGAACAGGCTGTCCGCGATGAACAAGAAGTCGAACTTGCCTTGCTCCGCCAGCTGCGCGTGCGCCTTGTAGTAGGCGAGGTCCGTGCTCGCTCCGGGCTGCGCATTGGGGTGCCGCCAATCCGTCCAGGTGCGCCCAGCTCCCTCGATCATGTGCCCGAGTTTCAATTGCTTCTTGGCGGCTGGTTGGGTCATGGTTTAGATTCTTGTATAAAAGACTATCGTCTACTAATGTCAAGCGCGCTTAGCGACGGCGCGTTGGAGCAATATGGCGAGAATCAGTTACACCGCGGCGCATTGGGGCGTGTACGAAGTCGAAGCGGGCGATAATCGTCCTGGAACCGCAAGCGTGGTCCCACGCTTGCGCCCATTTTCGCGCGATCCAGATCCTTCCGCGATTGGCCTGGATCAGCTCGATCCGAGCGTGACCCGTTTGCGGATCCGGCGGCCCGCGATTCGTCGCAGTTGGCTGGAGCGTGGTCCGAGAACGGATAACCTGGGGCGGGGGAATGAGCCGTTCGTCGAGGTCGACTGGTCGACGGCCACATCGCTGGTCGCGCAGGAGCTCGCCCGCGTCATCGGTCAGCACGGCAACACGGCAATCTTTGGCGGGTCCTACGGCTGGTCCAGCGCGGGTCGATTTCACCACGCGGTGGGGCAACTGCATCGCTTCCTGAATATCTTGGGTGGCTACGTGCGTAGCGTCGACAGCTACAGCTTGGGTGCGGGGCGCGCGCTGATGCCGCACATCGTCACCGACATGGACGACAGCAACGCGTCCCACACCTCATTCTCGGTGCTGGCGGAGCACACTCAGTTGTTTGTCACCTTCGGAGGCGTGCCGCTCAAGAACACGCAAGTCTCCTCGAGCGGTGCCGGGGATCATCGCGTACGCGCCGGATTGAAGCAAATGGCCGAAGCCGGGGTTCGCTTCGTCAACATCAGCCCGGTGCGCGACAACCTCGAAACCGGTGGCCCCGTCGAATGGATTCCGATCCGACCCAATACGGACACAGCGGTCATGTTGGGCCTGGCCTACACCGTGGCCAACGATCCTCGGTTCGACCGCAATTTCGTCGATCGTTACACCGTGGGTTACGAGCGCTTCGAGGCTTACTTGTTTGGACATCAGGATGGCGTCGCCAAAACGCCGGCCTGGGCCGCGGAGATTAGCGGGGTCCCCGCTGCCCGCATCGTGAGCTTGGCGCAGCAGCTGCTGGTCAACCGCAGCCTGCTGAACGTGGCTTGGGCCCTGCAGCGGGCCGCGCACGGAGAACAACCCTTTTGGATGTTGGTCACGCTGGCGGCGATGATCGGGCAAATTGGTTTGCCTGGTGGCGGCTACGGTCTCGGCTATGGCGCGATGAACGTCATGGGCAGCGCGCATCGCCGCATTCCGGGACCGGTATTTCCCCAGGGCGCCAATCAAGTCAAAGATTTCATTCCGGTGGCGCGCATTGCGGACTTGTTGCTGTCTCCAGGCGAATCCTTCACCTACCAAGGAGTGACGCGCCAATACCCGGACATCCGCTTGGTCTATTGGGCAGGTGGCAATCCCTTTCATCACCATCAAGATCTTGCTCGCCTCGATCGTGCCTGGCGCAAGCCGGAAACGATCGTCGTACACGAGCAGTATTGGACGCCCGCTGCCAAACGCGCGGACATCGTACTGCCGGCGACGACATCCCTCGAGCGCGACGACATTGGTTTTGCCACGCGCGAAGGCTTCTATATCGCCATGAAGCGCGCGGTGGCCCCTTATGGCGAAGCGCGCGATGATCACGCGATCCTCAGCCAAGTCGCCGAACATTTGGGTGTTCGATCGGCGTTTACGGAAGACCTCACCGTGAGCCAATGGCTGGTCCGGTTGTACGAAGAAAATGCGACGCGAGTGCGCGCGCTCGGTATCGACCTACCGACGTTCGACGCGTTCTGGGAGCGCGGCATCATCGACTTGTCCGTGCACGATCAGCCGCACATCATGCACGGGGACTTCCGTCGCGATCCAGAGGCCCATCGACTGCGCACGCCCTCGGGGAAGATCGAAATTTACTCGGAAAAAATCGCTGGCTTTGGACTCGCAGACTGCCCGGGTCACCCTGTTTGGTTGGAACCGTTCGAGTGGTTGGGACATGCACGTGCCGCACGATTTCCGCTGCATCTGCTGTCCGACCAACCCGAACGGCGACTGCACAGTCAGCTCGATCACAGTCCCTACAGCCGTGCGGGCAAGGTGTCCGGGCGTGAGCCCATCTACCTCAATACTCGAGACGCAAGGCAGCGCGGTATCTCGAGCGGGGATTTGGTGGTCGTGTTCAACGACCGCGGACGTAGCCTGGCCGGCGCGCTCGTCACGGATGACATGATGCCCGGTGTTGCGCGCCTGGCTACCGGAAGTTGGTACGATCGCTCACCACGGGATGGCGCGGACGAAGACTTCGACAACAACGCCAATCCAAACTCGCTCACGCTCGATCGCGGCGCGTCGTCTTTTTCACAAGGCTGCAGCGCGCAAACCTGCCTCGTCGAAGTCGAACGCTTCATCGGAGTGCCGCCGCCAGTTTCGGTGTACGAACCGCCCGAACTAGTCGCGTCGAATTGAAGCGCTTCGAATAGGCCGGTGACCGATGGGTTACCGGTGTGCGTCGAGATGAGCGCTCGGCTGCCCACTTCGTACCGAATGCGGTATGAACTGCGCGATGAACCTGGCCGCCTATTTCCAACGCATTGGCTATCGGGGACCTGACCGGCCGAACTTGGCGCTGCTGTCAGCCTTGACCGCGGCGCACGCGCAATCGATCCCGTTCGAGAACTTGGACGTTTTGCTCGGCACTCCGATATCGCTCGAGCCCGATGCGATATTTCAAAAGCTAGTGGTTGAGGGCCGCGGCGGTTACTGTTTCGAGCAGAACGGCCTGTTTCTGCTGGTTCTGCAGGAACTCGGCTTTCGAGTGACGCCGATCAGCGCCCGGGTCCGGCTGCAGCGCCCCCGGGACTACACCCCGCCACGCACGCACGTGTTCTTGCGGGTCGAGTTGGAAGGTGAGAGTTGGCTAACGGATGTCGGCGTGGGCGCGCTCTCGCTAACAGCGCCGCTCCGCCTGGCAACATTCGACGAACAGCAGACGCTACACGAGCCCCGTCGTCTCGTTCGCGAAGGCGAACGTCTGTTTCATCAGGTGCGCTTCGGGGATGAGTGGCACGACGTGTGCGAGTTTACGTTGGAAGAGATGCCGCCCATCGATCGAGAGGTGGCAAATTGGTTCACTAGTGCGCACCCAAACTCGCACTTCAAGAATCGACTAGTCGTTGCCAGAGCTGCACCCGAAGGCCAGCGCTTATCCGTTTTGAACGACCAGTTCACGCAACGCAACCGCAACGGCGTGTCAACGACACACTCGATCACCTCCACTGAGGAGCTACTTGGGCTGCTACGCGACCACTTCGGGCTATCATTCCCCCAGGGAACTCGCTTTGCAGGATTCCCTGGGGCATGGACTAGTTAGCGGAGGAACCGTCGAACTGCGGTGTGCTGGGCGCCGTGCCCCCGATCGTTCTCAGAAGGTCGCGCGCAATGTGCCGCCGAACGTTCGCGGTTCGCCCAGTGCAGCGTACACGACGCCGTACTGCGCGCTGATGGATGACGTGTTGTAGTAGTGCTTATCGGTCAAGTTCCGAACCCAGAACGACAAGTCCCAGCGCGTGCTGTTACGAAGCCCCAAGTGGGCCCCCCACAACTGGTATGCGGGGACATTGCTGTACGGGTCCAAGTTGACTGCCGCCTTGAACGAGGAGCGAAAGCTCCAGTCACCGCCGAAGTACGCATCGACCGGCTCGGCTTTGGTTTTGATGATCGGAACTCCATACTCGGCAATCGCACCCATCGACCACTTGGGCGCGCCTGATGCTTGCTGCCCCGACAGATCTTGAGTGCCGAGATAGGAATACATGTACTGAGCAGGTGCATTCGTGTAGCTGTCGTACTTCGCATCGTTGTACGTCAGTGATGCGGAGCCGAACAAGCCGCGCACTGGAAACACCTTCACGTCGAGTTCGACGCCCCTGGAGACGAGCGTGCCGACGTTGGTGATGTACGAAGCCGTGGGCGTCACGTTGGTGTTCACGTAGTTCGCTTGGTAGTTGCTGTCGATCATGTAGAACAGCGTCGGATTCACCTGTAGACGGCCTTTGAAGAACTCGGTCTTGGCCGCGATTTCGAAGTCATCCACTTTCTCCGGCTTCACGAAGACGTCCACGCCCAGGGTCTGGCGTACTAGGTTGATGCCGGGTGATTTGTAGCCGCGCGAATAGGTCGCGAATACGTGAACGTCATCGGTGATGTCGCGCGCGATGATCGCCGTCCACGACAAGTTGCTGACGTTGTGTTTCTTCGTGTAGGCGCCGGTCGGCGCGAAGGCTGCGCGGGTCGCTGCCACTGCTGCTTGTTGATCCTCCGGAAAGCTATCAATGGGCGTGACGTTGCCCTGCGGATAGGCATCGTAGCTGCCGCTCTTGTGCTCGAGCGTGGCACGCAACCCGCCGGTAAAATGCCAGCGCTTCGTGGGGTTCCAGGTAGCTTGGCCATAGGCCGCGTAGCTCGTGGTTTCCGGCACGACATGCGAGTAGGCCGTTAGCCCATTGAGCACGTCCGGCGAGGTGGTCGGCGAGACCAACCACTGTGAAGCGTCGCGCCCGTATGTCGAGTACTGGTGATCGTTGGCCTGTTGCCACCAGAAGTAGAGCCCTGCCGTATAGTCGAGGGTCTCGCCGCCCGGGGAAGCCAAGCGGACTTCCTGGCTGAACTGCTGCTGGTGCGTTTCGACGATCCCTAGCGTCGAGACATTGGCGCCAGTTTGATCCCCATCGTAATGCGGCAGCCACTTCCAATTGCGATAAGCCGAAATCGACGTCAGCGTGAGATCGCCGCCGAAGCGCAGCGTGGCAGTGTTCTGGACGCCCCAACTCGGCATCCGGTCAGCCTGGGAAGAATCGATGTCGACCTTGCGCGCGAACGGATCGATCGCGATCGGGTTGTAGCCGACGTCCGCGGCGTGTTCATAGTAACCCTTCACTTGCTTGCCGTTGGCGAGCGTCGTGGGTAGCGCCTGACGTATGCTGTAAAAGCCGCAATCGCAGGCTTGCATGCTGTAGTCAGCGATCAATCGGTTCTTGAACGTGTCGTTCGGCTTCCACAAAAGGTCTGCGCGGATGGCGTCGTTGTTCAGGTTGTCCCACGGCTCGCTGAACGTCGTGTTGTAAATGATGCCCTGGCGCGAGCTGCGTAGATAACTCACGCGCAAGCTGAGGGTATCGGAGAACGGATTGGTCAAGCTCACATAGGCGCGTGCGTAGTTGTACTTGCCGTAGGAAAACTCGGTCTTGACCTGGCGTTTGAAGCCGGGTTCGGCCGTTCGCAAATCGATGGCGCCTGCGACCGTGTTTTTACCGAACAGCGTCCCTTGGGGACCCTTCAACACTTGGACGGTCTCGATGTCCAAGAGATCCGTGATCGCCGTGCCCGTGCGTGGCCGATACACGCCATCGATGTACACGCCGACGCCTTGCTCGAGCCCGTCGTTGGTACCGCCCGCGTTCGTGCCGAGGCCGCGGATGGTGATCGTTTGGTTGCGGCCGCTGAAGCCCTGAATATTCACGCTCGGCGTTTGGCCGATGACTTGATTCAGGTTGCGCGTACCACCGAGGGCTTGCAGTTGCTGAGTTGACAACGTAGTGATGCTGATTGGCACGTCTTGGGCGTTTTCAGGCCTGTAGCGGGCCGTGACCACTTCTACCGTGCCCAATTCACCGGTGCTCACGTCGGTCGGAGCATCCACTGGAGCCTGTTCGGGCGGGGCCGATTCCGAAGTGGCCGCTGCTGCATCGGTTGCTGGCGGTGGGACGTCCGCTGGAGGCGCGGGGGGCGGTGCCGGCTCGCTTGGTGCCTGCGCATCCGCCGGTGGTGCAGGCGGCGCTGGCTCGGCAGGCGCGCCATTGCCGGCGTCGCTCGGACCTGGAGGAGCTGGCTCCGGTTGCTGCTGTGGTGGCGCTATTTGCGCCTCTGCCGTGACTGTCGCGGTGAGTGCGAGGAAAATCGAGCCGAGGGCAACGGGGTTGAACAACGTGCGACGCAGGCCAGATCGAGGAACGAGCTTATTCAAGTGAAAATCCTAGTTAGGCGGCAGGCTTGAGGAAGGAAGCGGGGTCTTTGATAGTTTAGGTTTGTCCCCAATGCAAGACACATGCGTCGCCGTTCGCAAAGCCAATGCGGCTCGAGGCGGAGGGAAGTAGACTGGCCTCACGTGTCCGTGTCATCGCAGCTAGAGCCAACGAGTAGTCTCGACGAAATCGCGCTACCGAGCGGGCGAATCACTCTCGGTGTCGTGCGTGTCGGCGATACGGTGCGGCGGCCCGGGAAGGCGTCGTCGCCGTTCGTCGCCGAGTTGCTTGTGCACCTTGCCGCGCAACAATGCACGTGGGCACCTCGCTACCTCGGTCGTGATAGCGCCGGGCGGGACGTGCTTTCGTACCTAGTAGGTAGTGTGCCCGCCAAATGGCAAACGTTCAGCGACGCGCAAGTGCGGGCGGCAGCAAGCCTGCTTCGCGCCCTGCACGACGCCACCGCAGGCTCGGCGCTCGCGCCGACCGGTGTGGTTTGCCACCATGATGCCGGTCCGAATAATTTCGTGTTCCAGGATGATTTGCCCGTTGCGCTGATCGACTTCGACACTGCGGCGCCGGGTTCGAGGCTGGAGGATCTCGGATACATGGCTTGGGCCTGGTGTCTGTCGTCGAATCCGGCGCGCGGCAGCGTGGCGGCACAAGCCAGGCAAGTTCGCGTTCTGGCGGAGGCCTACGGGGCCGGGGTATCCGAGCGAATGCAACTCCCTGATGCGATCGTCGAGCGAGTTCGTCGAAATGTCGCGTTCTGGTCCGCTCAGCTCGAGGGCTCAGACTCGATCGTGACCGCCCGCGAAAAAGTGCCCGAGTTCGTGGCCTGGTCGAAACGCGAGCAGGACTACGTCGAAGCCAATCGAGTGCAGCTCCAAGCTGCGCTGCGTTGAAACGCTCGCGGTGCTAGCTGCCCCTTGACGGCGCCGCACCGAGTGTTATTTGAAAGTTATCAAACTATCAAACCATGCGTTACCAAGCAGTCTTCCAAGCCCTGGCTGATCCAACTCGGCGAGAGATTTTGAAGAAGCTCACGGCCGGCTCACTGAGCGCAGGCGAGCTCGCGAGTGCGTTTTCCATCACCAAGGGCTCCATGTCGCACCACTTCAACGTGTTGAAGGCAGCTGAGCTCGTGCGTACGGAACGACGCGGGCAGAGCATCGTCTACTCGCTCAATACCAGCGTGTTCGAGGACGTCGCCGCCATGCTGCTCGACCTGTTTCAGGTCCGCATGCCGAAGCTCAAAGTTGGAAAGAAGCTCGAGTCGTCGCGCCGCTAGCTGGCGCCGCTCGCACCGTAGTCGGAGGTACCATGGATCGAAGCATCACGCGGGCGTTGAATTGGGGATTGATCGCTCTTTCATTCGGCATTGCAGCGTGGCTCTCACCCCGCCTGCCTGAACTCGTGCCCACCCATTGGGACGCGCACGGGCACGTCAACGGCTACATGCGAAAGCCCTTTGGGGTTTATGTTCTGCCGTTCACCATGCTCTCTTTGCACATTTTGCTGGAGATTTTGCCGCGTTTCGCGAAAGGAAAGTCGCGCCAAACCTCATCGGGGGCCGCCTACCAAGTGGTTCACACGGCGACGCTCGGGTTTCTGCTCTTCGTGACCATGATCTCGTTGCGAGCTGCTGCGGGTGAAAGGATGCCCATCGTGCAAGGGGTGGGCGTTGCTTTGGGTTTGCTCCTGATCGTGATTGGCAATTTCTTGGGTAAGGTGAGGCGTAACTTTTTTCTCGGCATCCGCACACCCTGGACGCTCGCCAACGACGAGGTGTGGCTGCGCACCCATCGCCTGGGCGGCAAGACATTCGTGCTCGGAGGAGTGCTCGTGATTGTCGGAGTGGCGCTGGGCGTGAACATCGGCGTGACGAGCCTCGTAGCGTTGCTCGCTGGGCTGATTCCCGCCGCGTACTCGTATCTCGTGTACCGACGGCTGCCGCACTGAGCCTCGGAGACATAGGCCTAGCCCCTCTTCGGAGCGAGGGGCCAGCGACCGGGGCTTGCTCTGCTGGGTCGCGCTGAAACGAGTTTGAGCTTGTTGTCTATTATAGTAGACTCTGGCTCGTGAACAACCTGTCCGAGACCGCCTTGCAGATATTGCCGCAAGAAACGCTACCCGCCGTAATCGTGGATGGCCGCGAACCGGGCGGTTTAGAAGCAGCCGTTTCTGGCGCGCTCCAGTCCGCGAAGCTGCGCCAAGGCCTGGTGGCGGTGGTCTTGGTTCCACTCGGCGCCTCGCCGCCGCCGTGGCTTTCAGATGTTTCGCAGCTCGCGCTGAGCGAGCCCACTGACGGCCTAGTGCTCGACATCCTGGCTCGCGAAGTGCTGTTGCACGGGCAGCCGGTAACGCTGACCGCGAGGGAGTTTGCGTTGCTACGCTACTTGTACGAACGGCGAGGCGAGGTCGTATCGCGGCAGGCGCTGCTACGCGAGGTCTGGGGTGACAGCTATCGCGGCGGTCCACGAACGGTAGACATCCACCTTCGGCGCTTGCGCGCTAAGCTGGGCGCGGATCGCTTCCAGACATTTCGCGGAATTGGTTACAAGCTGCGGCGCCGGAGCCGATGATTTGCGACGATTTCGCTCACTTTTGCGTGTGCGCGGCTAGCGAGCGCTCGGTTTCTTCGACCAGGCGCGCCATCGCTTCACTCGCTGGCTCGACGGCGTGAATCGCATCCAGCCCTTGCCCCGCCCAGATGACGACCGTCGATATGTCCGCCGCAGCAACGGCGGCTCGATAACGCTCATGTTCGAGCTCGAGTCGCGTCTCGAGCTCCGCTTCGCGACCATGAAAGCGCGCGCTGAAATCATTGGCAATCGCGCGACCGCTAAACTCCTTTGGCCAGTCGATGCGGCGCACGATGTCGAACACGCGGGTGCGCAGGGTAGACGCGGCGCTCGCCTCGACCAGTCGTTGCTTGGCTGCAGCGGTTCCGAGTGCCTCGTGCGTGGCGAAGAAGCGCGTTCCAACCAGTACGCCAGCAGCGCCCAGCGCAAGGGTCAGTGCTGCACTTCGACCGCTGGCAATGCCACCGGCCGCGGCCACCGGAATAGGCCCGGCAAGCTCGATCACCTCGGGCAGCAGCGAGAGCAATGGCTGATCAGCGCCGTGCCCGCCAGCCTCCGTGCCCTGGGCCACGATCAGATCGGGCTTCAAGGCGGCGGCTGCGCGCGCGGCTGCAGCGCTTTGAACTTGCAAGATCAAGCGCGCACCGCCGCGCCGAATCGCGTCCACGTACGGCGCCGCATCACCGAACGAAAGCATCACTGCGAAGGGCCGACGCGCGAGCGCGGCGTGCAGCTTGTCCGGAGCCTTGGCCAGATCCCAGGTGATGAAGCCGACGCCGACGCGCGCGCCCTCGGCGCGCTCGAACTCGTGTTCGATCCACGCCGCGTCGTGGTAGCCGGGTCCAATCAAGCCCAGGCCACCGGCGTTGCTGATCGCGCGGGCCAGCGCGCCGCCTGCGACAGCGCCCATCGGCGCAAGCAAGATGGGGTAACGCAGGCCCCAGGTTTTGCTCAGAGAGGTTTCGAGAGCCAAAGCTGACTTACTCCGTCAGGGACCGCAGCCACTGAGAAAAGAGCTCATTGCGGTGACTGCGCCAGGTGTTGCTCGGTCTATCCGGATCGAAATTGCTGGGGCGCTCGACATCCGTGCGGCCCAGAGCGCGATCGCGAAGCCACTCGTGCACGAGTCGGCCGGCCTCGTACTCGGGGTGCCCGAGGTGCATCAAGTAGCGATGATCCGAGGACTCGAAGATGGTGTATCCGGTGTCCGGGCCGTGTGACAGCAAGTTTACGATTCCCCGATCGCGTGCATCTTCGAGCGTGCGATCGTTGATTCCGGAGTGGCGACTGTGAGCGCAAAAGAAGGTGTCGTCGAAGCTGCTCGTGATCGGATGCTGAGCGTTCAAGCTACGGTTTTGAAAGACGCCGAAGAGCTTGCGCGGGAACGACACTTTGTCCAAGCCGATCATCTTGGCTAGGGCCAAGCCGCCCCAACACAAACCCAACGTGCCCTTGAGCTTTTGCCGCGCAAACTCCAAGATCTGCGCGAGCTCACGCCAATAGTGCACGGCCTCGAAGTCCAGCTCTTCCACCGGCGCGCCGGTGAGGATCAAGCCGGAAAGGGGGCCTTGCGCAAGCGCTTCCTCGAACGTGCGGTAGTGCCGTTCGATGTGCGCCGAGTCGCTGCTGGTATAGCTGTGTGAGTCGAGCCGAATCCAAATCGGCTCGACCAGCAGCTCCGAATGCGCCAGAGGGCGAAGCAAATACGGCTCGTACGACTCCGCTTTGGGCATCACGTTGAGCACACCCACACGCAGCACAGGACGACCGTCTAGCTGCGCCTGCGCGTCGTTCAGCACGCGTTGCAGCCGAGGCCCATCTTCGACCTCGACTGCGTAGCCGCTCGGCAGCACCAACAATGTTCGGACCTCGCGCCGCGCTGCGCGTTATGCCTTGCTCAGGGCTTGTTCGATATCCGCAAGAATATCGTCGATGTGTTCCAGGCCGACGGAAAGCCGGACGTAGTCTGGAGTGACCCCGGTTCGTTGCTGTTCTTCCGGACTCAGTTGCTGATGTGTGGTGGTGGCTGGGTGAATCGCCAAGGTCTTGGCGTCGCCCACGTTGGCCACGTGGGAAATCAGCTGCAGCGAATCGATGAAGCGCGCGCCGGCTGTGGCTCCGCCAGTGATGCCGAAGCCTAAAATGGCGCCTGCGCCGCGCGGTAAGTACTTCTTGGCCTTGGCGTGCTGGGGGCTCGATTCCAAGCCAGGATAGTTGATCCAAGTCACCTTCGAATGCTTCTGCAAGACCTTGGCGACCGCGAGCGCATTTTCGGAATGACGCGTCAGCCGCAGGTGCAACGTCTCGAGCCCCTGCAAGAATTGGAAGGAGTTGAACGGCGACAGCGCTGGGCCCAGATCGCGAAGCAAGGTGACGCGAGCCTTGATGATGTAAGCGACATTGCCGAGCGGCTTCAGCGCCTCGATGAAGTCGAGCCCGTGGTAGCTCGGATCGGGTTCCGAGATGAGTGGGAACTTGCCCGAGGACCAATCGAATTTGCCGCTATCGACGATCACGCCACCGATCGACGTGCCGTGACCGCCGATGAACTTCGTGGCCGAATACACCGCCACATCCACGCCGTGTTCGAAGGGTCGCAAAAGATAGGGCGAAACGGTGTTGTCGAGCACGAGGGGCACGCCGTGACGATGCGCAATGCTCGAAATCTGTTCCAAATCGGCGACGTCGAGCTTGGGGTTGCCAATCGACTCGGCGAACACGGCTTTGACTTTGGGTGTGATGGCCTTGTCGAGCGCGGCCAAATCCTCCGACGGTACGAAGTGAACTTTGATGCCGAGCCGCGGAAACGTGTAATGGAATAAATTGTACGTTCCGCCGTACAAGTTGTCGGCCGCGACGATCTCGTCCCCTGCGCGCGCGATGTTCAACAACGAGAGCGTGATTGCCGACTGACCACTCGCCGTCGCCAGAGCTCCCACGCCGCCGTCCAGCTGCGCAATGCGCTGCTCGAACACGTCCGTCGTCGGGTTCATCAGGCGCGTGTAGATGTTCCCAAACTCTTTCAGCGCGAACAGGTTCGCCGCGTGTTCGCTGCTCTTGAACTGGTACGACGTGGTCTGATGAATCGGCACCGCCCGCGAGCCAGTCGTCGCGTCGGGCGCCTGTCCGCCGTGTAGAGCAATGGTTTCGGCGCGATATTGGGGATGGACCATGGTTGGTGTCTCCTATGGTGTCTATATCTATAATATGGGAGACGCGCAATCGATGGCGCTGATCGCACCGGTTCGCGCGTGGCGTCGTGCCTTGCCGGCAAGCGATGTTGAGGGGAAAGGGGGCGAAACTCCTTGCCGGCAAGGAGAATTCGAGCGGCCAGGGTTTGAGATTGCTTGCCGGCAAGCAATCTCCGAGCGATCCCCCTTCAAGATCGCTTGCCGGGAAGCAAAATTGAACGGCGCCCCATCCAAGATTGCTTGCCGGCAAGGAAACCAGAAGGCCGCCTGCGTCTGATTCGCTTGCCGCAAGGAAATCGGGAGAGGGAGCTCACCTGCAGTTGCTTGCCGGCAAGGAAATCTGAACGGGGACCCATTCAAACTCCCTTGCGGGCAAGGAAGAAGCGACGAGCGCAGCTCGATTCGCTTGCCCGCAAGCAGAACGACCCGTTGGCGCGTCGTCAGACGCGCGCCGACACTCTCCCCAAGCTGCTTGCCGGGAAGCGAATAGAAGGTCGGTGCCCGGAATTGCTTGCCGGGAAGCGCGGCGAGGCTTTGCCATTGGATCTGCTTGCCCGGGAGCACACGGAAGGTCGTGCCTCGTCCACCAGTTTTGGTGTGGTTCTATTAGGAAAGACAAAGATCTTTTTCTGTGGTATCTGTCGAGCGCCTCGCTGACCCGCGGAAGCCCAAACTCGGGCGCCCGCTCAACTTCTGGAGCCCCATGACCCTCGAAGCACAAATCGCCGGTACTCTTGCGCAATCGTCACAAATCAGTGCGGCTTTGGGTACCCCTAGCTTCGAGCTCAAGGCCCTCGAACCGTCCCTGGGCGGTGACGTGGCAAAGCTCGATCTGCATCAGGCGCTCGATGGGCAACGGGTCGCCGCGCTGCGCGCTGCGTTGCTCGAACGCAAAGTCCTACGGTTCCGCCAGCAGAACCTCTCGCCAGAAGAGCTGGTGCGCTTCGCGACCTACTTTGGTGAACCGTTTGGAAGTCCAGACTACGCCTACGGTCACTACGAAGGGCACGACAAGATCGTGAAGATCGGTCCCTCACCGGTGGGCAGCCGCCCCTCGAATTGGCATCAGGGTGGCACTTGGAAAGCAAACCCGTGGGCCTTCGAGTTGCTTCAGCTGGCCGTCGTTCCGCCCGTTGGTGGCGCCACGCTGTACGCGGATTTGCAAGCCGCCTACCGCGACCTGTCCAAGTCTCTACAAACTTTGGTCGGCGGCCTGCGCGCTGCTCACAGCAAACAGGTCAAGCCTGTTTCCCACGGCGTGTACGACGCGAGCGATTTCGTAGAACACCCGCTCGTGCTCACGCATCCCGAAACTGGGATCAAGGGCCTATATTTGACCAGCCGAATCACTCATCTGATCGGCATCCCACGCGCCGAAAGCGAGGCGCTGCTGGCGTTCTTGCGGCAACACGCGAGCGGCGTGAATTACCAATACCGCAACCATTGGACCGCGGGCGATCTGGTGATTTGGGACAATCGCTCGGTATGGCACTACGCGGTGGACGACTACGGCGACCAGGAGCGCTGGGGGCTCAAGATTTCGATCGAAGGTGGTGATTGGCGTCCGAACTGACGCGCAGAGCGGAGCCAGGAATCAGCGCTATGTCCCTTTTCGAACCAGTGCAGGTGGGTTCTTTGGTTCTCTCGAACCGGGTGGTGATGGCACCACTCGGCCGAGCGCGCGCGGAGCCGATCAGTCGCGAGCCCACCGCGTCGGTCGCCACGTACTACGTGCAACGGGCGTCCGCCGGGTTGATCGTTTCGGAAGCGACGCACATATCGGCCGAGAGCGTTAGCCGTCCAGGAACTTCGGCGATCCATAGCGCGGGTCAAGTCAAAGCATGGCGGCGCGTCACGGACGCCGTGCACGCGGCTGGTGGGCGAATCTTTCAGCAACTATTTCATCTCGGGAGGAAAGCCGACCCTGCGCGAATTCCGAGCGGTCGGTTGCCAGGTGCGCCTTCGGCGGTGCCTGCGATCGGTGAATTCTCGACACCCGCTGGTCCGAGACCGTTCCCCGTCCCGCGCTCGCTCGAACTCGGTGAGATCCCGGGCATCGTGGCAGACTTTGCGTCGGCCGCGCACAATGCGCAGCGCGCGGGCTTCGACGGCGTTGAGATCCATGGAGCCAACGGCTTTTTGATCGATCAATTCCTGCGCGACGGGGCCAATCTGCGCGTCGACGCCTACGGCGGTTCGATCGCGAAACGCTCGCGTTTCCTGCTCGAGGTCGTCGATGCGGTGAGCGCGGTCTTGGGGGCCGGGCGAGTCGGCGTGCGGCTCTCGCCGCATGCCACGACCGACGGCACCCGCGATGCAGCGCCGCACGCGCTCTACGAACACGTCGCCAAGGAGCTGAGTGTTCGCGCGCCGGCTTACCTGCATCTGATCGAGCCAGTGGGTACGGCAGCACACGAACAACTGGGCCCGACCATTCGCAAGGCCTTCAACGGCCCGTTGATTCTGTGCGGCGGATTCGATGGCGCCTCCGCTCGTGCCGCACTTGCCGAAGATCGCGCGGACTTGATCGCTTTCGGGGTCGGCTTCATCGCCAATCCAGACCTGGTCGGCCGCCTTCGGCTGAATGCTCCGTGGAACTCGCCCGACGTGGCCACGTTCTACAACGGGGGCGATCGCGGCTACATCGATTACCCGTTTCTATCCGAGCTTGTCCAATCTGGCCACCTGACTCCGCGTTGAAGTAGAGGTCCCACGCATGAACTCATCGGCAACGCTCCGCATCATCGGTGCGACCGCGCTTACCCAAGCACGCCTGGTCGCCCACCGGGTCGCCAAAGACGTACCAAGTCATGCAGACGTGTCGTGGTCGCACGACGACGAGCGATCGTCACACTTCTTGCGCTCGGAGACGCTGCCGTTTGGCCAGTGCGCGCACCATGCGTACGGCGTAGAAGCACGCCAGCACGCCGAGTGAGCTCTTGGCGACGATTAGCAGGTCGCGCGTTACTACCGAAACTTCGTACGCGATGTAGCTGTTGAGCTGGGAAATTAGCCAGTACGCAATCCAGGTGCTGAACCACGCGCGCAGGATGCCGTAGTCGTGAACGTGGGCATCACGCGTTCGTGGTCTACTCGCCGACCAGACCGCACAAACGGCGTCGTAGGGTTTGATCAGGTTGAGGATGGGAACACAGAACCACCACCACATCGAGCTGGGTGTGAACTGGAGCACCGGCGCGTACGAGGCAAATTCATCGTGTTGAACGAATGCGCGGGCCGTCTTGTTCGCGCGCACCAGAAAGATCGCGAACGGAACGATACCGGCCATGAATAGCAGACTATGCAGGTCCGCCAGGGTTTGGGACACACTGACCAACTGGCTCGCGAGCGATCGCGACTTCACGTGTAGCGCCAGCAGGAGACAGATTAGCCCATTGCTTGCGAGCACGATGGCTTGAAGCAGGAGCGACCAGGAGATCAAGGTCACCAGAGTCTCGTGGCGCTCGTGCTCTCGAGTCTCGTCCGTGGGTGGCGCGTATGCGTCGCGGATCTGCACCGGGACTCGACGGCTCGCCCTCGGCTCTAGATGTTCATCTGCCATGATCGTGCGCGCTATTGAATCGGGAGGAGCGGCGCTCGCTTCCTGTCCTCGCTCCAGTCTTCCTTGGTGAGCGCGTAGCAGGCGGTATCGCGGCGCCCTTCACCGACGTGCGCGCGCTGCCCGCGGAGCACGCCCTCGAAACGAAGGCCGGCTTTCTCCGCCACTCGAATGGAAGCAAGGTTTCGCTGATCGCAACGCCATGCCAAGCGCAGCCAAGGCCACTCAGTAAAGCCCCAATCGAGCAGCGATCGCAGCACTCGAGTGCCGAGCCCTCGATTGGCCTCGCTCTGGCGAATGAACATGCCGATTTCAGCGCAGCCGTCAGAGATTGGACCTTCTCGTAAGTGGAAACCGGTGCCACCCAGCAAACGCGCACCATCAGCGGAGAAAATTCCGAGCACGAACTCTTCGGCCAGGAGATAGCGCGCACGGAATCGCCGGGCGAGTCGCTGCGACTCTTCTGCGGATTGATCTGTTCTCGCCCACGGCATCCAGGTTCTCAGATGCTCGAAGGAAGTATTGACCGCATCTGTGAGGAGCGGGCCGTCATCGACATCGTACGAGCGCAAGACGAAGCCGTCCGCCTCGTGGCGTTCGGGGGCAAGTAGGTAGTCCATCCCAGGTCTGGCACACGGTACCAGCTAGCCGACTGCCGCGGCAAACGGCGTTCAGGCGCGCACGGTCTTGGCGTCTTGCCCGTACAGCAGCTGACGCTCTTCGTCCGTTAGTGGGGCGGGGGGCTTGGGCGGATTGATCTGATCGACCAGCGCATACGCACGCTCGGTTGCGGGACGGCTGGCGATTGCAGCTTGCCAGCGCTTCAAGTTCGGGAACTGCTCGATGTCTTGATTCAGGCGCGCGTAGTTGCGCGTCCATGGGTAGCTGGCGATATCGGCAATGCTGTATTCGCCGCGACCTGCTCCGGCCACGAAATCACGCTCTTTGAGGCGCTTATCGAGCACGGCAAACAAGCGCGCCGTCTCGCGCTCGTAGCGGCTGATTGCGTAGGGGAGCTTTTCGGGAGCGGCGTGATTGAAGTGGCCGTTCTGGCCCGCCATTGGCCCGAGGCCTGCCATCTGCCAAAACAGCCACTCGAGCGCTTCGGTGCGGCCACGCAGATCTGACGGGATGAGTTTTTTCGTCTTGTCCGCGAGGTACAACAAAATTGCGCCCGATTCGAAGACCGAGATTGGATCACCGCCGTCGAGCGGCTTGTGGTCGACGATGGCGGGGATGCGATTGTTCGGCGCGATCTGCAAGAACTCAGGCTTGAACTGATCGCCTTTACCGATGTTGACCGGCAAGATGCGATAGTCGAGCCCCACCTCCTCCAAAAAGATCGTGATTTTGTGGCCGTTCGGAGTGGTCCAGTAGTGAAGGTCGATCATGTTCAGAAGGGCTCCTTGAACGGGCGTAGGTCTAGTTCTTGAGTCCACGCGCTGCGGTGTTGCAGGTGCAGCTGGAAGTAGACTTCGGCAATCGCTTCGAGATTGAGTAAGCCGTCCGGGCCTGCTTGCGCGACGCGCTCTGCGGCGCGGGTGCGCAGGCGTTCGCCGTCGATGCCGCCATCGATGATGACGTGGGCGACATGGATGCCTTGCGGTCCGAACTCACGGGCGAAGGTCTGACTGACCGAGCGCAGACCGGCCTTGGCGGCAGCGAAACCCGCGAAAGGCGGTTTGCCGCGCAAAGACGCCGTGGCCCCAGTGAAGAACAGCGCGCCGCGACTACGCGGTAAGAGGCTTCGGATCACCTCGCGACCGAAGACGAAGCCGGCGAAGGTGCTACTACGCCAGGCTTGCTCGAAGGCGTCCGCACTGAGCTCGAGCGAGGGCCCGCGATCCGCGTTGCCCGCGTTGAAGATTCCGATTTCGAGTTCTCCGAGCTCCGAGACTCGCCGTGCCAACGAGACGACGTCCGACTCCCGACCCACGTCTCCAGCGAGGGCGAAGGCTTGTCCGCCGGACTTGCGGATTTCCGCCGCGACGCTTTCCAGTCGCTCGGCACTTCTGCCGGTGATGGCGGTGGTAAAGCCGGCTTTTGCGAAACGGCGAGCCAATGCGCCCCCGAGCCCGGCGCTCGCGCCGACACCCGCCACCCAAACGACACCTTGGCTTTGTGAGGTACTCATGTCTCTTATCGGAGACGCTATGGCGCCGAGAGGCTCGGCGTCAAGCCGCGCAGGGGCGATTGGGCCCTCGCCAGACACGCGCTAGATGAATGGAGAGTCCAAATGAGCCGCCCGCGTCCTACTCACGGCTTCACCGAATCCTTGAACGAGCATCGCCGAGAGCTCGACGCGATCGACGCGCAGCTGGTCTCGCTGCTCGCCGCGCGCTATGCAGTCACTCGTCGCATCGGCGCGCTCAAAGCAGCACACAACGTGGCAGCCGCAGATCCCGCCCGCGAACAAGCTCAACTCGAGCGCCTGCTCGCGCTCTCCGGACAACTCGACCTGCCCGCCGATCTCACGCGCGCGATCTACGACAGTCTATTTCGGTTCGTGCGTGAAAGTCATCGTACACAAGCGGCGTCCGCGCGTGTCGGTATTGCCGAAGCCGAGTCGAAGCGCTGACACCGTTCAGTTGGATGTTAGGTTCACGATCATTTTCCCCGTGTTCTGGCCATGAAACAGACCGATGAAGGCGGGAATGGCTCGATCCAGACCGCTCACTTGAGTCTCGTGGTTTTTGATCTCCCCACTCAGGTAGTACCGGCCGACCTCGCGCTCGAACTGCGCTCGTTGGTCGAGGAAGTCACTGACGATGAAGCCCTTCCAAGTCAGGCGCTTGGTGACGATGTTCATTAGGTTGCTCGGGCCCGGGCTCGGCGCGAGCTCGTTGTAACGGGAGATCGAGCCACAGCCGATGATGCGACCGTGCGGGCGCAGGCTGGTGAGGGCCGCTTCCAAGGTTTCACCGCCTACGTTGTCGAAGTATACGTCGATGCCGTCGGGCGCGGCGCGTTGCAACAGCTCGGCGACCTTGCCGCTCTTGTAGTCGAACGCGACGTCGAAGCCGCCGTGCTGCTGCGCGAACTCGACCTTTTCTGACGAACCCGCCGAGCCGATCACGCGACAACCGCGGAGTTTTGCCAACTGGCCTGCAGAGCTGCCGACCGCCCCTGCGGCGCCTGAAATGAAGATGGTGTCACCCGCTTTGACATCGACGAGATTGAGCCCGGCCCAAGCGGTCATGCCTGTCGCCCCGAGCACTCCCAGGTACACGGACGGCGGTTGAAACTCGGGATTCAGTCGGTAGAGCTCCGCCGCTGGCGCTACGAACGCTTCCCTGAACCCGTACATGGAAAGCACGGTCTGGCCGACCTTGAAGTGCCTGGAGCGGGACTCGAGCACTTCACCCACTGCTCTACCAGTGAGAGGCTCGCCCAGCTCGAAGCCAGGCGCGTAAGATTTGACGTCATTCATCCGCCCGCGCATGTACGGATCGACCGACAAGTAGAGGTTGCGGACCAAGACGTGTTCGTCGGCGACTGGCGGGAGCTCGGTTCGCTCGAGCGTGAAATTCTCGGGCGTCGGCAAGCCTCGAGGACGAGAGACCAAGCGGATCTCGTGGCTGGAATGTCGAGTCATGTCTAGTATGGTATCTTGTTGGCTGATGGAGTGGCGCGGCGTTTCCGGATGGGACGTCAAAAAAGCTCGCATGCGCGAGTCAGCCGCTGAGCCGGAGTACCCAGGTTGGAGCACGAGTTATCGCTGCAATATGCTCTGGTTACCCGAACACAAGCCCAAGTTGACGGCCGACCGGGGACGTGAAGCGCGTGAAATGGCTGTCGCTGGTGTCCTGTATTATAGACATTGGTTCGGTGTCGTGCCAAGGTCGGGCGGCTCGACTCGGCAACTCAAGGGCGAGCAACGTTTTCAATGGCCAACTCACGCATCGCGTTGTCACCGCTCGAGGGGCAAGCTTCCAGCGATCCCCAAACATCCGCCCCGCGGCGTGCACTGGGACGTGTACGCACGTTCGAGTCTGCGCGAGGCCTCCAGTTGCTGTCTTGGCTCGCGCCGTTGGTGCTGCTGCTCGGATGGGAGGCGCTGGCTCGACTGGAGTTGATTCCATCGCTCGTGCTGCCGGCTCCGAGCTCGGTCATTGCGACGGCCAAGACGCTCTTGGCGAGCGGTGAGCTCCAAACTCATTTGGCCGCGAGTCTCAGGCGCGCAGCACTCGGGTTCAGCGTTGGCAGCGGGCTCGGCTTGGGGTTTGGGTTGCTCGTGGGCCTGTTTCCGGTGGCTCATGCGTTGCTCGACCGCACCCTGCAAGTGCTGCGCGCAGTTCCCTTCTTGGCCATCATGCCGCTGGTCATCGTTTGGTTTGGAGTCGGCGAATCTGGCAAGGTGTTTCTGATTGCGCTTGGCAGCCTGTTTCCGACGTACCTCAATACGGCGCTCGGTGTTCGACAGGTGGATCCCAAGTTGCTCGAGATGGGTCGATTGATGGGTTTGGGGCCTGGTCGATTGGTTCTCTATGCGATCCTGCCAGGCGCGCTGCCCTCATTGCTGAACGGATTGCGGTTGGCGCTCACGACGTCCTGGCTCGCGCTGGTGGTCGCAGAAACCGTCGGCGCCAACGCGGGGATTGGCTTCCTCGCGACCAACGCCCGCGAGTTTTTGCAGACGGACGTGATGGTGCTCGTGATCGTCATCTACGCGCTGATCGGCGTGAGCTCCGATCTCGCGGTGCGGATTTTGGAACGCTGGCTGCTCGCTTGGCACCCCAACTACGCCAAGGCCGGCGCCTAGCGAATGATTCGGAGTTACTGAGTATGACCATTCCTCGACGTACGCTACTCGCCGCTGGCCTATTGGGGGCTGTCCCGGCGCTTACCGCCTGCCGCAATACCTCACCAGGACTCGTCGCGCATCGCAAAGTGCGGCTCACCTACGGTACCGCTTCGGTGGCCAAAGAACGCGGAGTTTTGGAAAAAACGCTCCGTGAACAGGGCATCGACGTCGAGTGGATCGGCCCGTTTCCCAACCATGCCCCGACGTTGCAAGCAGTTGCTACCGGTAGCGCAGACTTCAGCTTCGGGGGCAGCTCCACGCCCGCTGCGCAGGCGATCCTTTCCGGCGCCAAGCTGACCTTCGTGTCGTGGATAGTGTCGACGCCGCGCACGACCTCGATCATTGTTCTGCCGAAATCAGGCATCACCAAAGTGGCTGACTTGGCGGGCAAGACCGTCGCCGTCAACCGAGCCGGCGTTGCCGAATTCCTACTCGTTGCGGCGCTCGAGAAGTATGCGGTCCCTCGCGAGAAGGTGAACGTGGTTTACATGAATCCGCCTGATGCAGCGCCGGCCTTTGCCGCGGGCAAGGTCGACGCATGGGCAATTTGGACGGGGCCGCTCGACATGGCCGAGGTTCAATACGGTGCCCAGCGCATTTTCGAAGAAGGTAAGGAGCTCGACCGAGCCGTCGATTTCGGAACGTACCTCGTGCGTGAAGAATACGCGCGGCAAGAACCGGATACGATTCGTGCGGTCATCGCGGCGCAGCAAGCCGAGGTGGAATGGGCCAACCAGCACCGCGCGGAAGCGCAAGCCATCGGCTACCGCGTTTCGAAGTATCCGCCGGCCGTGATTGAGAAGCTGAATCAACTGCCCCTGACGAGCAAGCTCAGCCTGATGAATGCCGAAGGAGAGGCCAGCCTGCAGAGCGGTGTGGATTGGTTGGTCGAACGCAAGGTGCTGTCAGGAAAACTCAATGTCGCCGAGCACTCGGTACGTCTGTGAGTCTGCGATGAGCGAGCTGCAAGAACCAGTCGTCGAAGTTCGCGGCCTGCGGCGTTCTTTCGGCGCTCGCGCGGTGCTCGACGGGGTTGAGCTGCGCATGCAACGCGGGGAGTTCGTGGCCCTGCTGGGAAAGAGCGGCTGCGGCAAAACGACCTTGCTGAGAGCGCTCTCTGGTTTGGATAGCGCAGAAGAAGGCGTTGTTCGGACCCCTGAAGCGCGAACGGTCGTGTTCCAAGAGCATCGCCTCATGCCGTGGTTCCGTGTCTGGCAAAATGTGGTGATCGGACTGCCTTTTGCCAAAGCGCGTTCGCGCGCGAATGACGCGCTCGATGAGGTCGGCCTGCGGGATCACTACGAAGCGTGGCCGGCAACGCTTTCCGGCGGCGAGGCGCAACGCGTCGCGCTCGCCCGAGCGTTGGTGCGCGAGCCCGCATTGCTCTTGCTCGACGAACCCTTCGCCGCGCTCGATGCGCTGACTCGACTCAAGATGCAAGCTTTGGTGCGCTCACTGTTCGAGCGGCATCGCCCCGCCATTCTGCTCGTCACGCACGATGTCGATGAAGCGATCGTGCTCGCCGATCGCATCTTGGTCATGCGGGACGGTCGCATCGCCACGGAGCATCGGCTGAGTGAGGGAGCCGTACGAAGCCGAGGCGGCGCAGAATTCAGCGAGCTACGGCGCGAGCTCTTGGCCGAACTCGGGGTCAGCGAACGCTGAAGCTTCCGTCTCTTCCCCTCGACAGGAATCGATATGTCTCTCGAATTCGTAGGCGCCATTGGGTCGCAAAATAGCTCCGAATACCGGCCGACCCAGCGCGGTCCGATCGTCGACAAGACCTTCGTCAGCGCGTTCGCCCGTGCGCACGAATACGCCGGCTTCGATCGCGTGCTGATCGGCTACTTCAGCTCCTCCCCGGACGGTTTTCAAATTGCCGCTTATGCCGGACAGCAAACCGAGCGCTTGAAGTTCTTGTTGGCGCATCGTCCTGGTTTCGTCGCCCCAACGTTGGCGGCGCGCCAGCTCGCAACCCTCGACCAATTCATCGATGGGCGCCTCGCCGTGCACATCATCACCGGTGGAGCGGATCACGAGCAGGCCCGCGATGGAGATTTTCTGGACAAGGCAAGTCGCTACGCGCGCACCGGCGACTATTTGGACGTACTCAAAAAGACTTGGACCAGTTCCGTTCCCTTTGACCACACTGGCCCCTACTACGAAGTCAAAGACAGCTTTTCGTCAGTAAAGTCCGCGCAAACGCCGCATCTCCCGGTGTACTTCGGGGGCTCGTCCGACGAAGCCATTGCCGTCGCCGGACGTCACGCCGACGTGTACGCGTTCTGGGGTGAAACGCTCGAGCAAACTAGCGAAACCATCGCCAAAGTTCGCGCGTCCGCGGCTCGCTTTGGTCGCGAGCAAACGATCCGCTTCAGCCTCTCAGTGCGCCCCATCCTCGGTCGCACCGAAGACGAAGCGTGGTCGCGAGCGGACCGAATTTTAGCAGCCGCCAGGGCCAGCGGCATCGAGGGCCGTTCCTCGATCTTCCGCATAGCGGGCCAAGCTCCTCAAAACGTCGGCTCACAGCGACTGCTGGAAGCCGCCGCAGGCGGCAAAGTTCGCGACAAGCGCTTGTGGACGGAGATCGCGGCGCTCACCGGCGCGAGCGGTAACTCCACAGCGCTCGTCGGCACCGCCGAGCAAGTTGCTGACTCACTGCTCGAGTACTGGGATCTCGGTGTGACCACGTTCTTGATTCGCGGTTTCGATCCGTTGGAAGACGCGATCGAGTACGGGCGCGAATTGATCCCGCGGGTCCGCGAGGCGACGCGCGTGCGTGCGGTGTCACACAGTGCGTGATGGCGGGTGCCTAGTCGGCTGGGCAACGGCAGACGAATGGCTCGAGTATGACGTTGCCGTTCCGCAGTCCGGGTTGTTCGACATCTCCGCTCGCATGGCGTCTGCGACGGCGGGCCGTCAGCTACAACTTAGCGTAGATGGCTCGCTAGTCGGGTTACTCACGTCCCCGAATGCCGGCTACAACGCCTTCGACGATCGCAGGATTCAAAACGTGAGCCTGAGCGCGGGGCAGGGCCCTGGTGGGGATCACATAGTTGTGGAATCCGAAGGGAAAATCTACGACAACTTCCGGCCGGAAGGAGTCCCTGCCGAGGAGTTTTGGAATGATCTCGTCGAGTCCGACTTCCTCCGAAGCCACGGCTACGTCGACCACGTCCCGTTTTGAATCAATTGGAAGGCTCGAATGACAGGCGATCAGAACTGGCTACTTAATTGCATTGCACTCGTGAGGCGCGCGCCAGGAACCTGGGTGCCCACGAAGTCGGCGCGAGGAC
This sequence comes from Polyangiaceae bacterium, assembly GCA_035634635.1. Classification (GTDB taxonomy): domain Bacteria; phylum Myxococcota_A; class Polyangia; order Polyangiales; family Polyangiaceae; genus PMG-095. The sequence goes on along the minus strand of DASQCO010000015.1, from coordinate 27,967 downwards.
TGGAACTGTTCTTGATTGGCTATCGTAAGGCCCGCAACGACTTGGGATTTCCCGAGTACGGTCACGAAGAGGCGGACCTTTTGGAGCCTTTTCAGGTCTGGGCGGCTGAGAAAGTTGGCCTCGCACCGCGCGTTGGGTGGGCCTACTGCGTCGAACAACTCGATAATCGAGAAGAAAACGTTCTGACGTTTGTCTCGCTATTTGAAGAGTTCCTCAGTCAACGTGGCAGACAGTTGCCGGTCCCTGACCCGCAAGCATGGATTGGGAAGCGCGCTTGAATCATCGATTTACCCTTTTGGGCAGTCGATGGGTTTTGCACGGCCCAGGGGAATGGCGTCACTTAGAAATGTCATTGTTTCGGCGGGAGCATTCTGAATGCACAAACGTGGGAGGTCGAAGTGGGAATAAGGATATTCGGTTGGTATTGACGATGCCGAGGGAAACCTTTGGGTCGGCTAGCCTTGAACTGACCTCGGCCCGTTACCACAAGTGACATCTGTTCGAACTGCGTTGGAGCGCTTTCGCAAGAACCCTTCTGCAAAGCATCCGGACAACCCCCTCAGGCTCATCTCGTCGGTTTCTGGTGCAGCGCTCGCTGGTGAAGTAGCCGCTGCTTGGGGAACCGATGCGCAGGAGGCAAGGGCCCTTTGGGCTGAAAGTCGAGAGGCCCGCCTGTTCGTGGATGCTGACTTCGGTCAGTGGGGCCTGGTGCTCGTCGACCCGCAGTCCAGTGCAGAACGAACTGCCAAGGAGAGAGCTGCTCGTCCAATTGAGTTCCGGGACGAGGATGTGGTCGTCGGCGTTTTTCTTGGTGACCAGGAGCTACTAGTCATTGCTCCATCTGAACGCGGCCCGCGCAGAGTCCTCGTGGCGCTTCCGCTCGACAGCCGATCCGCCTGGTTCGGAGCGGCTTCGGAACTAGGCGAGTTCCTTGAGCGCTACTTCGACGCGGGCGGTAACAAATTTTGGGAGCGGATTGGTGTCTCGATCGGGTGAGTCTGGGGCCGACTATGTCATTCATTCGCTGGCCTGTAACGAGTTGCTCGCAGGTCACCCGAAGTGACAGATCGAGTGAACCTGAGTGGCTTGACGTTGGTACTTCCGACTGGATGGCTGGACATTACTAACGATCTTCCGAGGGGGAGTGCGCCAACCATCGCCAAGGAGGACGGCGTGGGCGTCATCCAATTCTCGGTCGCCAGATACAGGTCCGGCGTGGAACCTCACCTGGATGTGGCGGCGCTTCGAGAGATGCTCGATGAGTTTGGAGATCACCACAGACTCGGAAAACCCGTATCGTACGAGGAAGGGCAAGGTTACGGCGGCAACCGCTTTGTGGCTGCGGAGTTTTCGCTTCCCGATCAAGTCATTGCCGTTTGGTATCTCACGAACGGCAGGAATGTGGCGTTGATCACGTCTGTGGCGGACGGGGCAAAGATCCGAAGATGGCCGGCGAGCTTGTCGACGCTTCTTGCGTCGTTTGGTCGCTTGATTTCAAATAGTCCGCCGGCTCAGTCCTCGGTTTTTCACGGAAAGTGTCCAGCCACCACGGCTCAGTTCGACACTTGAGCCACCGGCGCGGGCTGCTCGGATCGAGCAAGCGCAGCCGCGACGCACTCGTGCAAAATCTCATGGTAGCGGTGCGCGTTCGTCGTTCCGATCAAGAACGGATTGGGAGCAGCAGCCTTGCGATTTCGTGCCTGTTCGAGCCGCTCGGCCGTGCCGTCGATGAAGGTGTGGGTGTTGAGGATGCCGTCGACCTTGGCTTCGCTGCTGACGGCGTCGAAGTGTTGAATCGAGGTCTCATAGAGCGCGAGGCCGCCGTTGGCGGCGCTGGGTTCTCGGTTGGCAGGGAACAAAACACTGCCGAAGAGCGCCAGCTTGTAGCTCTTGCCTTGCTCCACGGCAGGCACGATGGCGGAGACCGTGCCGGGAGTGTGCCCCGGCGTGAGGTACAGCGTCACGCTGGTGTCTCCGAGCGTCAGGATTTGGCCGTCGGTCACTTCGATGTCGTGCTTGGGGACTTGGCCGCCTTCGACGCCGGGCGATTTCTTTTCTTGCTCGATGAAGCGCCAATCGGCTGCGCTCAGCAGGACGTGCGCGCCGTAGGTTTGTTGCAGGTAGGCGGCTCCACCAAAGTGATCGTAGTGCCCGTGCGTGACGACTACGTTGCGGATCTGTCGAGGATCCAGACCCAGCTGAGCAAACCCTGGTTCGAGCACCGTTTTAACGTCGTCGGCGCTGGTGAGTGAATCGAACAGGATCAAGCCTGCGCTGGTCTTCAGCACGAAGACGCCGACGAATTGATTGCCGACGAAGAAGAGGTTGTCGAAGAGCTTGGTTGGCGGAACCACCGCTTTGCCGTCGCCTTTTAGCCTCGAGATAACGACATCTTTGGCTTCGTCGACGGTTTTGCACAGCACCAACGGCTGAGTCAGATCGGTGCCAGCGAGCTCTTTCGCGCGCGCCACATGCGCTTCGGCGGACGATGAGCTCGAGGTAGGCGCTGCCGTCGGCGATGTCGCCGGCGTCGGTGTCGAAGCGCAACTGGTGAGTAAAAGGGCAAAGCACAGGGGGCGAGCTTTTATGGCCACGACAGAATCCTCGCGTGTTGATAGTTTGGTCTTTTAAAATAGAAGCTCTGGTCAGGCCGCGTCAAACGAATTCACGGCGAGTTGTGAGTTAGCTTTTTGAATCGCGTCTCCTATTCGAGACTTGGCGGGGAAGCGGCTGCGCGCTACTACGCCGGTGTAAACGAGAAGAAATGTCGCTGTCCGACGGCGACGCGAAGCACACGATGACGCAAAAGCCGCTCTCCGATTTCGAGTTCGTCGCCCTGGTCGCGCTCACCACTTCCTTGGTCGCGATGTCGATCGACACGATGCTACCCGCGCTCGGCACGATGGCGAGCGAACTCGGCGCGACGCACGCCAATGACCGGCAGCTCATTTTGAGCGTCTTCTTTGGCGGAATGTCGCTCGGTCAACTCATCTATGGGCCGGTTTCGGACAGCACGGGGCGTAAGCCTGCGCTGTATCTCGGGATCGGGTTGTTCTTGCTCGGCGGCATCATCTGTGCCTCGACGCAGAGTTTCACCTGGTTGCTCGTGGGGCGCGGGCTTTCGGGCTTTGGTGCGGCGGGTCCGCGCATTGTCTCGGTGGCGTTGGTGCGTGACGCGCACACGGGCTCCGGCATGGCCAGGGTCATGTCGTTCGTGCAGACGGTCTTCATTCTGGTTCCGGTGCTCGCGCCCTCGCTTGGGCAGGCGGTGCTGTTCGTCGGCAGCTGGCGCCTCATCTTCGTGGCCTTGGTGGTGATTGCCGCGCTGAACGCAGCGTGGCTCGGGTTGAGACAGCCAGAGACCTTGACCCGTGAGCGTCGGGTGTCGTTTTCACTCCGTACGATCGGCCGCGGTTGCGTGGAGACGTTTCGGAGTCGGATCGCGCTGGGCTACACGCTTGCGAGTGGCTTCGTGTTTGGTGGCTTCATTAGCTACCTCTCGATGTCGCAACAGGTGTTTCAGGAACAATATGGTTTGGGCACGAAGTTTCCCGTGTTCTTCGGCCTGCTTGCGAGTTCCATCGGAGTCGCGTCGTTCGTGAATGGCAAGCTCGTCGTGCGCTTCGGGATGCGCCGACTCGCGCGCACCGCGTTGCTCTGCGACTGTGCGCTGTGTATCTGCGCGTTGCTGGGTACGGTGCTGTGTGCTGGGCACCCGCCGCTGTTTGCCTTCGTTGGCTTCATGATGGTTTGTTTCTTTTGCAACGGGCTCCTATTCGGGAATTTCAGCGCGCGCTCCATGGAACCCGTGGGGCACATCGCGGGTGTGGCTTCTGCCGTGGTCGGCTCCGTCTCAGGCACGATCGGGCTCGCCTTCGGGACCCTCTTCGGGCGTGCGTATGACGGTACGGTGCTGCCACTCGTGGCGGGCTTCACCGCGGCGGGCTTGCTCGCGCTGACCGTTACGGAGATTGCAGAACGAGGTGTGCTGGTTCAGCGAGCCGCTCTGCCAACGCTCGAGGCCGCTCCGATCGTCGGAGAAACCTGCGAATAGTCAGTCGCTCTCGACGAGCCGATCGCGAGTGAGTGCGGCCAGGGTCACGGCCGTGAACACGAACAGCAGCAAACCCGCGGCGCCGAAGGTTCCGGCATAGCCCACACGCTCGATCAGCGCGCCGAAGCCCACGCTGCCCAAGGCGCTTCCAAGAAACAGAGAGAACGCAAACAGCGCGAGGGAAGTCGCACGACCGCCGGGGAACGCCTCTGTCGCGCGGGTTTGAATCGTCGAATGGCAAAGGCTGAAGCCGGCTCCAACCAACGCGCAGGCCAAGCCAACCCAAGCGAAAGTCGGAGCCCACGCACTCATCAAGTAGGCGAGGCCCATCAAACTACCGCCCACGAGCAGCAGCTCGCGTTCGGACACGCGTCGCAAGATACGGGGAAGTAGGCGGGCCGTGAGCAATTGCGAGGCCCCCGTCAATCCGAGCAATAGTCCGATGGCCAATGAATCCAGGTGGAAGCGGCGCTCGAGTAGGCCGCTCAAATAGGAAAACCCGCCCAGGAACAGACAGCCCTCGAAGCCCACGATCAGCAAGATCGGGAGCAGCGGGCTTTGCAGCGCATCGCGGTAGCTTGGGCGATTGGAGCCGAACGCCGGCTGAAGACGCAGTTCCCGTTTGGCGTAAGCGCCCAAGTACACGGTGACGAGGGCGGAGAGCACACCCAGGATGGGGAAGATGGCTCGCCACGACAGCACGGCTGCGAGTGTGCCGCCGAGGCTCACGCTCAGCGCCTGAGCCGCGCCCGAGCTCGCCATCAGCATGGCCAGCGCGGCTTGTCGTCGCTCGTAGGGAACCGTGTCGCCAATGTACGCGATGGTCAGAGGAATCAGCGCGGCAGCCGCGGCGCCGGTCAATGCCCGCAAGAGCAGCACCGCGGAGAACGAGGCGAACGCGCCGCACAGTGCCGTGCCCAGACTGAAGGCGCCCATTGCGAACACCGAGACGCGCACCTTTCCAAAGCGATCGGCGAGGGGCCCGTATGCCAATTGGAACAAGCCGTACGGCAGCAAGTAGCCAGAAACGACGTAGCCCGCGCGCGCAATCGTGGTGTGGTAGTCGTGCGCGATCGCGGGCAAGAGCGGCGCGACCACACGCGCATCCAGGCTGACCATGAACGTGGCCAGCCCCAGTGCCAGCAACAGGGGTCGCTGCTGTTCGGCAGAGCTCTCGGTCATCGGAGCGGCATATGGAGCGATAGTCCCGCAACCGCAAGCGGACGATTGCGGGACGCCCAAGTTGCCTAGCCCATCGGGTACAAGATCTCGCGTGAGATCTCGTCGACCTTGGTCAGCACTTCTTGCGGGAGCTTGACCTCGGTGGCGCGCAAAATGTCCGTGAGCTGCTCGGCGCGTGTTGCGCCGATGATGGTTGAGGCGACGAAGTCATGGCCGAGGCTCCAGGCGACCGCGAACGTGACCGGTGAGATTTCGAGAGCCCCGGCGAGCTTGGAGATGCGCTCGGTGGTGGCGAGCGTCTTTTCGTTGACGAACCGCTTGGTCATCACTTGGCCGCGTGCCGGATCGTTGCGATAGGCGCTGAAACGCGCAGGTTCTGGCCATTGGCCGCCATTGTATTTGCCGCTCAGCACCCCGCCCCCAATGGGGCTGTACGGGATTAGGCTGACCTTTTCGCGACGACAAACATTTGCCAGCTCGTCTTCGAAGCGGCGATTCAAGAGCGAGAAGTTGTTCTGAATCGTCTGGTACTTGGGCAGGCCTTGGCTCTTTGCCGTGTACAAGGCTTTGGTCAGGCCGTAGGCGGTTTCGTTGCTAGCGCCTACGTAGCGCACCTTGCCCGCGCGGATCACGCGTTCCAATCCCTCGAGCGTTGCATCGATCGGTTGATCAGGGTCGGGCCAGTGTGTTTGATAGAGGTCGATGTAGTCGGTGCCAAGCCGCTTGAGGCTGCCTTCGACTGCGCGCTCGATGTGATGCGCGTCCAGTGCCGTGCGACCGCCGCGAACCGGCGGCACGAACCAGCCGCCACCGGGACCAGCCACCTTGGTTGCGACAATGACCGAGTCACGCGGCCGATCCTTCAGCCACTTGCCGACGATCAGTTCGCTCTGGCCGGCGTACTCCGCTTTGGGGGGGACCGGGTACACCTCCGCGATGTCCAGGAAGTCGATTCCTGAGTCGAAGGCACGATCCAGGATCGCGAGGCTCGTGGCTTCATCCGCCTGAGAGCCAAAGGTCATGGTGCCAAGACAGATTTCCGAAACCGTCAGGCCTGTCGTTCCCAGTCGCCGTTGTTTCATGCTGAATGTCTCCTTTGGGAGACGTGTAACAGGGTGAGCTCGGGAAACCAAAGCAAATGTGGCTAAGTTTGTTCTTGTATAGGAGACATTGCTGTCGTAAGTGGCGGAAATGGCCTTTCTTCGCGTTATGCGCACGGCGATCGCTTGAGCTGCTCCACGGCGAAGCTCCACGTCATCAAGCTCGCGGTTCCCTTGCTCTTGGCGAGTCGCGCACACTCGGTGCGAGCCGAAGGCGCACCGGAGCTGACCGAAGATCCGGATCAGCTCGGTGCAGTGGTGATCACTGGGCGTGCCGAGAATCTCGCGGGCGTGGCCGACTCCGCGACTCAGGGCACGGTGGGCAACGCGGAGCTGGTTCGCCGTCCGATCTTACGTCCCGGCGAAGTGCTCGAAGCGGTCCCCGGGGTGATCGTCACGCAGCATGCGAGCGGGGGTAAAGCCAATCAATACTTCTTGCGTGGGTTCAACCTGGATCACGGTGGAGACTTCGCGACCAGTGTCGATGGCGTCCCGATCAACTTGGGGAGTCATGCGCATGGCCAGGGCTACACGGACATCAACTGGCTCATCCCAGAGTTAGTCGAGGGCGTCGAATATCGAAAAGGGCCCTATTTCGCCGACATCGGCGACTTTGGGTCCGTCGGTGCTGCCGATATCAAGTACTTCGACCGCCTGGATCGAGCGCTGATCAAGCTCGAGGGGGGCACCGATCACTACGCGCGGTTGCTGATGGCCAATTCAGTCAAGCTGGGCGGCGGTCACTTCTTCTACGGCTTGGAGGCGTTCCACGACGACGGTGCCTGGCACACTCCGACCAACTTTTGGCGTGGCATCGGGGTTCTGAAATACTCCAGAGGCGACGCTGCGCTCGGTTGGAGCGTCTCGGCCTTCGGCTACCAAGGAAGTTGGACCGCGACCGATCAGATCCCCGAACGAGCCATCACCGGTGAAAATACGGTGCCTGGGGGCTTTCGCATCGATCGCTATGGCACGCTCGACCCCCTGAGTGGGGGCAAGAGCGAGCGAGCCAGCCTGAGTTTCGAATGGCATCACGCCGATGAAGGCAGCGCGACGTCGGCGCTCGTCTACGGCTACCAATATGGCCTCGATTTGTATTCGAACTTCACCGGTTATCTAAACCAGGAGCGCGGCGACCAGATTTTGCAGCGCGACCGACGGTTCGTCACCGGGACCAAATTGAGTCACACCTTCTTCGATACCTGGGCGGGCCATGCCAGCCAAACCCGGATTGGGGTCGATGTGCGGGTCGACTTCGTGCGGCCTCGACTGTTCAACACGGAAGATCGCGGCGTGTACGCCACGGTGCGCGAGGATCAGCTGTCGACCACGGGGATTTCTCCCTGGGTCGAGCAAAAGTTCTCGTGGACGCACTGGTTTCGCTCGGTGGTCGGTCTGCGCGGCGATTGGTATGCGTTCGACGTACAGAACCAAACCGGTGGCATCAGTGCGTCGAAGAACCAGGCGATCGCCAGCCCGAAAGTCAGCTTGGTGTTCGGGCCTTGGTTCGATACCGAGTTCTATCTATCCGGCGGCTATGGGCTGCACACGGTTGACGCGCGCGGCATCGCCGTTACGACCAATCCTTCGCAACCGTTCACTCGCCAACGCGGCGCAGAAGCGGGGCTTCGTTTCGGTCGAATTCCCGGGTTGCAGAGCACGCTTGCGCTGTGGTTGCTCGACTCGGAGAATGAAACCATCTTCGTCGGTGACGCGGGTGCGACCGAACCGAGCGGACGAAAAGGGCGGCGCTACGGCGTGGAGTTGGCGAACTTTTACGACGTGACACGCTGGCTCACCGTGGATCTCGACGTTGCGCTGTCGCACGCACGCTTTCGCGATCACGATCCGGAAGTGGGGGACTATATCCCGGATTCGGTGGTCAGCGTCGCAGCGGCAGGCATTTCGATCCACCAAGATCGCGGACCATTCGCCAGTCTTCGACTCCGCTACTTTGGTCCGCGACCGTTGATTGAGGACAACTCGGTACGCTCCAGTGCTTCCGCACTGCTCAACGCGCGCGTCGGTTACCAGTTGGGTCCGGTGTGGACATTCAGCGCGGACGTCCTCAATTTGCTCAACAGCCAAGCGAACGACCAAGAATACTTTTATTCGTCGCGGCTGAAGAACGAGCCAGAGAATCCAAACAATCTGGTTGCGAACGGCGGTGACGGCGGCTACGAAGGCAGGCTCGTTCACCCGATGGAACCGATCAACCTTCGGCTGTCGGTCACCGCGCGCTTCTAGCGCGGTCTCGTTGGGCGTTGGGCTTCGCGGCAGCTATGCGGGTGATGCGACCGCTTGGCTCGAGTCCGCGATTTCCGCTAAAAGCGCGCGAAAGCGCGATAGCCCCAGCCGGCGAGTGAGCAAGCACTGCCTGCCACGCGCCCGCGCGAGTCGCCGCGTTCCAAGCACCGCCGCATGGCTGTTCACGTCCGTCACGCAAATCACTAGGTCCGCGCGCTCGACCAATGCTTCGAGCGAATCCGAACCGCGGCCGGCCATGTCGCCGCCGTGAAATTCGAAAGAATGTCCCTGAGACGCCGCGACCGCGGCGTAACGTTGCTCGCCTCGTTCCACTCCTCCGACGATTCCGATATGCATTTGAAACGCTCCGTTTTCGTGCTGCGGGTTGGCGGTCAGTGGGCGGTAGTTCAGGAGTGATTGCGTACGGCGCGCGGAGCGTCGCTGCTCGGCAAAAACAAGACGCGGATCAGCGGCTGATGTTCGGTCAGCTTGAACGTCAGGTGCTCAGCCAATTCCAGCACCAAGTGCTTGGCCGGGATGTTGTCCCCGAGTCGCGCCGTCAGCACCACCTCGCGGCAATGCGCCGAGGAAAGGGCGTCGACCCAATCGAACCCAAAATGGTCCGAGCAAGTCCAAGAACGGTTTGGGCCAGCATCCAGCTCGCGTGTCAGCTCGAGCTGAGGAAGCGCGAGTACGGACGCGCCGTCGTGGTTCTTGGGGGTCCAGCTCACCGTGACGCGCGCGGTCGTGAAGCTTTCTCGACCTTTGGCGCCACGGCGGGCCCGACTGGCTCGGATTGGCTGCGTGGGTTCTGAGTGGTTCAAGAGCGCTCCTGGGTCGGTGTCCAATCTAGAGTCTGGTATCTAGTATAAAAGACATTTACCCGCAAGCGCTCGTCGATATTTCGCCTATTGCAGCAAGAAGTTGCCTCTACGTCAGTGACGTCACCGACATCTTGCGGATGTCGTCGATGGAATATTTGAGGGCGGCGAGGCGCTCCAGGCCGACTCCAGCTCCGAGAGCCAGCTGTAGTGCCGGATCCGCGCCGAGGCCTCGGAGTACCCAATCGGCATATTCGCCCCACGCCAGCACCTCCACCCATTCCCCGTCGCGTAGGATGTCGAGGCTCCATGCGCGTGCGCACATCGGGTACTCGGTCGGCGTGACGCGCAGTTCTGCGCGCGGCAGAACGCGATCCACGGCCTGGAAAATCCGCCCGGCAAAGGCCCAAGCGTCGAGCTTTGCGCGCTCGTCGATTGCGAACAGCTCCAACTGATGAAACGCCTCGAGATGCGTGCTGCTCTCGACTTCTCGGCGATAGACTTTGCCCGCCGCGGATAGTCGTTGCGGCAGCCCCTGCCAGCGAGTGTTCAACAGCAGCGGGAGAGTCAAATCGTAGCGAAGGACGTTGTCTCGATCGATGCTCTGCAACTTCGATCGTTCGATGTAGACCGCGTCACCGCCGAGGTGGTCGACCGCCAGCTTCAGGTCCAGCTGTTCGGGTAGCTCCAGGCTCGAGTAGTCCGGAAACGCACTGCGAAGGAGCGTTGCCACGCTGGCCACTGGATTTTCTGGAAGATCGACGAGGCGTGGGCGCGCCAACAGCTCGATGATTTTCAGCGGAAGTTCCCCGGGTGTGGTGTCCGTACGCAATAAACGTTGCTCGTCCATTTCGATCTCCTCTCGCAACTTGTCTCGAATTCTTTGCAGCCGCTTACGCAGCGTGGCGGCGTCCACTCGTTCTTCGCGCGCTAGACGCTCCGCGCTCCAACCGCCGTGGTAATGGAGTTCGCACAGGCGTCGCTCGTTCGTCGACAGCGTGAGCAACGCGCGTGCGAGCAAGCGCTGCTGCGCGTCGGTCCAACGTTTCTCGTCTTCGTCCAGGACTGGGGGAGGGCTGGATTCCGTGAGCGGTAGCCACGCACTCCGGTTCCGACGACGACGGTTCAGCGCCGTCGTGATCACGATGCGACGCAACCAGCCCGGGAACGGAGCTGCGTGACGCAGCTCCGAGAGTCGCCGGAACGCCTTGAGATAGGCGTCCTGGACCGCATCCCTGGCGTCGGCTTCCTTGTGCAGCACCCGCAAGGCGACCGCATACGCCATGCTCTCGGTGAGCTCGACCAGTTGGGCGAATCCTGCCAGGTCGCCGCTTTGGGCGGCCTCGACGGCTTGAGCCAATTGCTGGTCGTTGTTGCTCATTTGCTGGGAAGACACGCTCCTCGCTGGAGTGTGACCAATTTTCTTCGCCCCGCGTTCGGCGCGCTGAAATGCTGTTGTCTTGTTTAGTAGACATGATAGGGGTTGGGGAGTGGCCCTGCAACGAGCGAACCAAAGAGCTTGCGCGCGCCTCCTCGCGCTCGACTTGGACGGGACGCTGCTCCGTCGGGACGGGTCGATCTCGGCCAGCACGCTTTGCGCGTTGCGTGCCGCGCAATCCCGCGGGCTCGACTTGCTGTTCGTCACCGCGCGCCCACCTCGCCGAGTTCGCGCGGTGTCGGGCGTGACGGATTTGTGCAGCGTCGCGATCTGCGGCGACGGCAGCCTGCTCTATGATTTGAAGTCCGACGCGCTGCTAGCTGAAGAACGCTTGCGCTCCGACCACGCCGCCCTGCTCGTCGAAAGCCTACGGACCGCGATTCCCGAGGTAGCATTCGCTGTCGAGGTCGGCCTGCGCTACGGCTGCGATCCGCACTACGCGATCTCCCACGAGCACGGCCGGGACCGCAGTGATCCCTTGATGCGCCGTGCTGATGCGGTCGAGCTGTGCCGGGAAGGGGTCACGAAGCTGACCGTGCAGCAACTCGACTGGCCCTTGCCCGACCTCATGGAGATGACGCGCGTATTCGCGAGTTCACGAGCGAGGGTTTCACAGTCCAGGGCCCAGTTCGTGGAAGTCGTCGCTCCGGGGGTCGATCGTGCGTCCGCTTTGCGGCGCTATTGCGCGGCGCGACAGATCGCCGCCGCGGAGGTGATCGCATTCGGGGATACGCCCCACGATTTGCCGATGCTCCGCTGGGCGGGTTGCGGAATTGCCGTCGCCAACGCACATCCAGAGGTCCTTGCCGCCGCTGACTTGGTGACACGTTCGAACGACGCGGATGGCGTCGCTCTCGCGCTGGACCGACTGGGCTACACGTGAGTCGAGCGCGGGCGTGCGCGGATCAGGATAAGACTAGCCGCGCACACCGCGCGCGATTGATCTCGTCTCGCAGACTGAGCGCCTTCTCGCGAGCTGCAAGCTCGAAATCGGCCCCGGAAGAAGCGTACAGCACAGCGCGAGAGCTACTAACGAGGAGCCCCGTGCCTTGCGCGTCCTGACCGCTGGCGACGGCTTGAAGCACTGAGGCGCCCTGGGCGCCAACGCCAGGCACCAGGAAAGGCATGTCGCCCGCGAGCTCGCGGAGCTCGCGCAGTTCACGCGGATAGGTGGCGCCGACAACTAGAAGCACGTTGCCGCGCGTGTTCCACCGTTGCACGGCTTCTTCTGCCACGCGTTGGTACAGCGGCTTACCCTCGATGCGCAAGCCTTGGAAGGTGCGCGCCCCGGGGTTCGACGTCCGACAAAGCACGACGACGCCTTTGTCCGCGCGAGCCAGGAATGGCTCGACTGCGTCGAAGCCCATGAATGGGTTCACGGTCACGGCGTCGGCGCGATATCGATCGAAGGCTTCGCGTGCATACATCTCGGCGGTCGAGCCGATGTCACCGCGCTTGGCATCCAACAAGATCCCAATCTCGGGATGCTCGCGCCTCAGATAGTCGATGGTGGCGACGAGCTGTTCTTCCGCGCCGTAGGCAGAATAATGGGCGACTTGCGGTTTGTAGGCGCACACCAAATCTGCTGTGGCCTCGATGATCGCTCGATTGAAGGCAAAAATCGCGTTCTTTCGTGCGCGAAAGGACGCGGGAATGCGCTCCATGTTCGGATCGAGGCCGACGCACAACAGGGTATTGCGCTCAGTCCATCGTCTGCGCAACTTGTCGACGAACATGGTTCGCTCCGGGGTTCCAACAAGGACAACCGTTTAGCGACTCAAGGGTCGCGATGAACCGTATCAGGTGAAAACGCCGGCAGGCAGATCGCGATGTAGCGCGCGCCTTCGGCCCCTGGAGTGCTGTAGCGCACCCACTCGCCGGCGCGCGCGTGCACGGCCTGTCCGGCGTTCACCTCGAGGCTTGCCCCTTCGGACTCGACGAGCAGTGTACCTTCGAGGACGAGCGTGTATTCATCGAACTCGGGGCGCTGTCCGGGTTCTTGCCAACCCGAGGGCGCTTGCATGCGTGCGACGCTGAGTCGGGTCTCGCGATTGTTCACGCTGCCGACGAATTCATCAATCAATTTGGGTTTGCTGCCCGCGGCGGTGACGCGGCTCGGCGTAGCGATCAATGTGGGCAAGGTGAGCTCCTCTTTCTGTGTCGAGCTGATGAAATCAATGCGCAATCGCAGCCAGCGCGGCGCGTCGCGCGGCTTCGAACTCATCGCCCGGGACCCATTCTGGTGAGCGGTCCGCATTGGCGATCTCGAGCGCTGCCTCGAAACCGAAGCGCGCGTCGTCGACCATGCCGTCGAAGTTCCAATCTGATTCGAGTTGGTCGCTCGGTTGGTGGTAACGCTTGGCTTCGAACGCCAGGATCTGCTGCTTGCCCCAATCGGGAGCTCGATCGATGAAGTCCGTGCCTGTCTTCAGATACAGCGCCGGCACTCCGATCTTGGCGAAGTTGAACTGATCGGAGCGGTAGAACGTGCCTTTGTCTGGAAACTGATCGCCCTGCACCGTGCGATGAAGCCGTGCCGCCACGCCGGCGACGATCGCGTCGAGCGACGACTTGCCTTTGCCGATCTGGGTGATGTCTCGGGCGCGTCCCCAGATGTTGCCGCCATCAAAGTTGATGTTGGCGGCGATCTTGCCGGCGGCAATTGGCGGGTGTTCAGTGAAATATTGGGAGCCGAGAAGCCCGGCTTCTTCTGCGCCCGGGAAGAGCACGAGGATCGAGCGACGTGGACGAGTCGGCAGCGCTTGGAGCGCCTTCACGATTCCGAGCACTTGTGCGACGCCCGCTCCGTTGTCGAGTGCGCCGTTGTAAATGGCGTCACCCGTAGCGTCGGGCTTGCCGATGCCCAAGTGATCATGATGAGCGCTCAGGACCACGTATTCGTCGCGCAAGTGAGGGTCACTGCCGTCGATCCGACCGACGACGTTCGCCGTTTGCACGCGCGCAACCTGATTTTCGAAACGCAGCGAGGTCTTGATCCCGAGTGGGACTGGTTTGAAATCACGGCTTTGGGCGGCGGTTCGAAGTCGTTCTAGCGATTGGTCGGCGAGCGCCACGAGGGAACGCGCCGCGTCCTCCGTAACCCAACCCTTGAGTTGTAAACTCGTGGGACCATTGCTGGGCAGGGAGAACTGCTCGCCGCCCCACGAGCTCTGCACCACCTGATAGGGATAGCCAGCAGACGGTGTGGTGTGAACGATGATCGCGCCCACGGCGCCGTGGCGCGCCGCGTTTTCGTACTTGTAGGTCCAACGCCCGTAATAGAGCCGCGTCTTGCCTGCGAACAGCGCAGGATCCCAGTCGGGATCGTTGTTCAGCACCAGGACGACCTTGCCTTTGACTGATTGACCTTTGAAGTCGTCCCAGCCGTACTCCGGCGCTTCGATGCCATAGCCGATGAACACGAGTTCGGCGTCCTCGATCGCGCCCGCTGCCGTCTGCACGCCGCTGCCCGCGATGTATTGTTCCCAAAAAGCCAAAGACACCGAGCGCTCGCCCCGCCGGAACTGCCAGGCAGTCGGTAGCCGAGCCTTCAGCCCGACCAATTCGACCGGCTGCTCCCAGTGATCGCCGCCAAAGCCGGGCGCGACGCCGAGCGCTGCCAGTTGCTCTCGCAGGTACGCGCGGGCTTTCTGATCGCCTGGCGTGCCTGGCGATCGTCCTTCGAATTCGTCTGCCGAGATACGGCTGACTTGCGTTCGCAAGTACTCAGCGGTGATCGCCTCACTCGCAGTGCTCGAACTCGCCCTTGGTGCCGAATGCGTCTGAACGGCCTCAGTGCTTTTCGCATGACTGGGCGAACTCGTCGCTTGGCATGCGGCCGTCGCCGCAATGAGCAATCCGCTCAGTGCGACAGTACGCCATTGGGTAGTATTGGGATGCTTCATTGTAGTCTCTCGGGCCGTGCCAAGAAATCTTCGATCATCCGCCGCGCGATGCTGATCGGTGGAGGGAGCTGCGGGAGCGCGTCTGGGCGAAACCAATCGGCCTCGACGATTTCGATGCCATCAGGTCGAAGCTCGCCGCCGTCGTAACGGGCGTGGAAGCCGATCATCAACGAATGCCCGAATGGCCACGGTTGGCTGGAGAAGTAGCGAAGGTCCGTGATTCGAACGCCGACCTCTTCCTGCACCTCACGCCGCGCGGCTTCTTCCAGCGATTCGCCGATCTCGACGAACCCAGCAACCGCGCTGAAGCGACCGGGCGGAAAGTTCGCTCCGCGCGCCAAGAGTAGACGGCCCTCGTGCTCGACCAACACGATAACCGCCGGCGGGATGCGTGGATGGAAGGTCAAGCCGCAATTGGGACAGAGGCGCACGCGCTCCACGGGTTCGCCGCGGGGCGCGTCGCTGCGCGTCGTGGGCGTCGCGCAACGCCCGCAATAACGATGATTCTGCTCGAACTCGAGGCACGCAATCGAGCGGCCCACCATGTGCACGGTGGCCTCGGGCAGCTCGGCAAAGAGTGCGCGCGCGCCGCGAAAGCCGAGCTCGGCTGGCAGATCGAGATCGGCCAGCGCGGGTGCTGCGTACCAGACTTGGTCCCCGGCTCGCCCCACCAAGATCGGCGTACCGCCATAGCGAAGAGCGGCTTCGCGTGAGCACAAGCGAACGGTTTCGTTGTTGTGCTCGACCAACACCTCGGTTTCTCGAATGACCACCAC
Organism: Polyangiaceae bacterium; assembly: GCA_035634635.1. GTDB lineage: Bacteria > Myxococcota_A > Polyangia > Polyangiales > Polyangiaceae > PMG-095. Next base: position 12,444 of record DASQCO010000015.1, on the reverse strand, counting down.
AATCTCGGCGCTGGTTTCGCTCATGTCCTTGCTTTGCCACGAGCTTCGCGCGGTTCCAAACCGGCCCGCGTTCCGCAAGCGCGCGTCGCCAAATCGCGCGGCTCTAGGCGTTGACGGCCTGTTGCACGGCGGTATCGCGCTGAGCTGTGCTTTCGCGCTCACGTACGGCCTCGCGCACGCGCGGGATCAATTCTCGACCAAAGTCGACGGCGTCATTGTACGGATCGAAGCCGCGAATCAGGAACGTGCGCACGCCGATGTCGTAGTAATCGAGCAGCGCGAGCGCGACGGTTTCTGCCGTGCCGACGAGAGCAGTGCTGTTCCCTCCGCCACCGAGCGCTTTGGCGATTGGCGTCCACAGTGCTCGGTCTTGGAGGTCGCCCTTTTCCGCGGCAGCCAGCAGGCGTTGAGAGCCCACCGAGCGCTGTCCGTTGCTCGCCCACCGCAATGGCGTCGCGCTCAGCGCGGCCTGCGTGGACTCGAGAACGCGGTGGGCTCGCTCCCGAGCGAGGTCTTCCGTTGCGCCGAGGATCGGTCGGAAAGACACGCTGATCTGCGGAGCGGGACGCCCCGCCGCAGCGGCTGCCGCACGAATATTCTCGATCTGCTCTTTGGTCTCGGCGAGCGGTTCGCCCCACAGCGCGTACACGTCCGCGTGCTTGGCGCCAACGCGATACGCGGGCTCGGACGATCCGCCGAAATACAAGGGGAAATGGCGCGTCGGGCGCACTGGGCTAACGTAACCCTCGAGCTGATAGTACTTGCCCTTGAAGTCGAAGGGCTCTTTTGCGGTCCACGCTTGGCGGAGGATCGTCAGGTACTCGTCGGTTCGGTCATACCGTGCGTCCTTCTCCAAGTAGTCGCCGTCGCGTCGCTGTTCGAGGTCGCTGCCGCCAGTAATGATGTGCACCGCTGCGCGGCCCTGCGAGAAGTGATCGAGCGTGGCCAGCTCGCGCGCGGCCACGGTCGGGGCGCGAAAGCCCGGGCGGTGCGAGACCAAGAAGGAAAGTCGTTCGGTGTGGGCTGCGGCAAATGCTGCGACTTGCGAGCCCTCCGGTGAGCCGGAGGAGGTGCCAATCAGCACCCGGTCGAAGTCGGAATCTTCATGAACCTGCGCGAAGCGCCGGACGTAGCCGCGGTCGATCAGCGGCTCACCCGCGCCAGAAAATGCGCGCAAATCCGTGCCTGGGCGGTGGAAGATCATTCCGATGAATTCGACGGACATGGCAGTTTCTCCTGATTTTTCACACCCAGCACGGGTAGTTGTGCGGTGAGCTTGTGAAGGGGACAGATGTCTATCATTGTGGAGTTCGCTCCACAATCTGGAATGCGACTGTCCCGTGCGATCGATCAGTGGCTGACTGCGAGGGGGCCACTCGGGCTGGCTTGCGCCTGAGCGCGGAGTGACTTGCCGTCGGCTGCCGCGAGCGGCAAGTGCAGCCAGTCGGCGACAGTCGGTGCAATGTCTATCAAACGTGCTTCGTTCAGCTTCCCCTTGGGAATTGTCGCCCCAAACAGCAAGAGTGACGCCCTCATTTCGGGACGCGTGGGATCGTAGCCGTGCGTGGCCTTGACGGTGTTTGGGCCGTCGTATTCCTCCCCGTAGACCGAGCCAGATCCGAAGCTCGTGTTGGCTGCTGCGTCGAGCGCAAGGAAAGCTTCCGGATCACCACCGAGAGCGGTGATCTGGGCGTGATCCAAGATCCGCGCAATGCCGCTGTTCGGTTCACGCGCCTTGTCTTCGAACACCTTCAGCGTCGCCGCCTGCAGGGCCGCGTCGTGCGGATCCTTCAGGTACACGTACAAGCTGCCCGCGTTGGGCAGCACGCTTGCGCTCCAACTGCTGACCTTGCCTTTCGCGTCGAGCTGAACCAAGCCCGCTTGGCGCAAGAGCGCGCCGGGCCTGACCGAGCGCTCGACGCTGGCAAAGCCGTGATCGGAAGCGACCACGAATGCCGTGTTCGAAGCCGTACCCGAGTGTTGCGCTGCCGCGAGCAGTCGCCCGAGTTGTCGATCGGAATCCTCGATCGCTGCCCGGGCTTCAGCGCTCCAGAGTCCCTGCTTGTGCTGGGCCGAGTCCACCTGGGTCAAGTGCAGGAAGAGCACGTTGGGGCTCGACTTCTCGATCAAGTAGGTGGCGATATCGGTCTTGCTCTCGTCACTGAGGCCCTCCTCGGTGAAGCGTTGATCGAAACCGGGATAGGCCTTTGCTACCGCGTCCAGCAGACCGGGTGTCGAGAGCGCACGGACGAGCTTCTTGTCTTCTGCGGTGCCTGCGCGCCAGATTTCGGGCACGACGTACGTGGCTTGCGCGCCCACGGTGACCGGCCAATTGATCACGGCAGAGCTGTAGCCAGCACTCGAAGTGAGGTCCCAAATGCGTGGGACCTTGACGTCCTCGGCGTACCAACGCCAGCCTTCTTGGTTCTTCTCCAATGGGTCGAACGCGCGATTGGAGACGACACCGTGCCGGCCAGGGGTGACACCGCTGGCGATTGACGTGTGCGCGGGATACGTGACCGACGGAAATACGCTGCGAGCGCCGTCGCTGCTGGCGCCCTCCGCGACCAAGTGCCGAAGCGTCGGAATGCGCAGGCCGTGCGCGTCGGGCGCGACATACGACTCGGGCATCAAGCCGTCGACCGTGACGACGATCACGTGCTGCACGGGGCCAGGCGGCTGGGGCGTGGAGGCGGTCGGGGCCGTCGCTGGACTTGGCACTTGAACGCATCCAGAGAGGAATACAGCAATGCCCAACGCCCTTACCGCAGCGGGCAAGGGGAAATCGCACCGAATTGCCATAGGTGGTCTCTTATAGTAGACCTTTCGCTCTTGCAAGGGGCTCGACGTCCTGCGGCACCCAGCCGCGTGTTACAACCGCTCCATGCCACCGCCCCGTGTGCTGCCGCGACTGATCGCGACTGACTTGGATGGAACCCTGCTGGCAAAGGACGGCTCGGTCTCGCCACGAACCCAGCGAGCACTCAGACGCGCCCGCGGGGCGGGCATCGAGCTGGTGATGGTCACGGGCCGGCCTGCGCGTCACGTGGTCAAGATCGACGGAGTAGCCGAGTTGGGAGGAACGGCCATTTGCGTCAACGGCGCCCTGGTTTACGACTTGGATCGAGAGCTCGTGCTCAGCGAAGAACGGCTCACGAGCTCGATTGCGACCGAGCTCGTGACCAAGCTTCGCGCGCGAATGCCAGGGATCTGCTTTGCCGTCGAAGTGGGTCTCGATTACGGCTGGGAGCCGGATTACGCGCTACAGCGCAAGCGCTCGGAGCTGCCACGCTTGCCGATTGCGGATGCGCTCCTTCTGTGTGAGCGCGGAGTGAACAAGCTGATCGCGCGGCATCCGCAGATCTTGGTCGAAGAACTGATCGAGCGCGCCCAGGACTTGTTTGCCGAGCGCGCGCGTGCAAGTTACTCGGGCGCACCATTCCTGGAAGTGGCTGCGGCTTCGGTGAGCAAAGCGTCTGCGTTGGCCGCGTATTGTTCGGCGCGGAGTATCGAGCGCAGCCAAGTACTGAGCTTTGGCGACATGCCGAACGATTTGCCCATGTTGGAATGGGCAGGTCATAGCGTGGCGATGGGCAATGCGCACCCGAGCGTGCTCGCTGCGGTCCACGAAGTGACGCTATCGAACGAAGCCGACGGCGTCGCTGCGGTGGTCGAGCGCTTGCTCGGAGGTGAGTAGAGATATTATAGCGTCCTTTTTTCTGTTATTGGGGACGCTATGACTGAAGCCCTCTCGTCATTGATGAACTTCCGGGATCTCGGAGGCGCACCGGTGCCGGGCGGTACCGTTGCGCCGTGCCGGCTCTATCGCACCGGGCACCTTTCGCAACTGAGCGAGGAGGCGGCCGCTCATCTGGCGCACACGTTGGGCATCCGTGTGTACATCGACTTTCGAGTGGACCACGACATCGTGCGCGATGGCGAGCCAAAGGCGCTGCTCCGCCGCGAGGTCGTGTGGGCACGCCACCCGTTCGATATTTCAGACGCCGAATTTCAGTCCGTGCGCATACCATTCAGCTCTGATTGGCAACAGCTGTATTTTCGCGCCGTGAAGCGCCTACAGCCTGAAATTTCTGGAGTCGTTCGGGCAATCGCCGCACAAGCAACACCGGTGATGTTTGGTTGTTGGGTCGGTAAGGACCGGACCGGGATCGTCGCTGCCTTCCTGCTTTCATTGCTGGGCGTGGATGACGCGTGGATCGGTCAGGAATTCGCGAAAACGAACCAGCTCATCCAGCCGTTCAAGACGCGATTTTCATTTCTCTGGCAGGCTGAACCCCACGCGGAAGAACAGTTGTGGCGAGCGCACTCCAGCACCGAGCCGCAAACGATCGTGGGTTTTTTGCAGCTCGTTCGAGAACACTTCGGCTCCGTGCAGCGCGCGCTCGGGTTGTCGGATGACGTGGTCGTTCGTTTGCGTGAACGCTATCTGCTTCGCGATGCACCGACGATCGAGTGATCGAATGCCGAGGTCGTGGGGCCCCGTGCGCTGGACGGCGAGGCGAGGCGGGCGTCCTCGCCCTCCGGGCTGTGGGCGCCCGGCTTGCCCAAGCGCTGGCCCCTGGCCAGCGCGGCGCGCCCGCCCTAAGATCGCCGCGTGAAAATTCTATTCGTCGGTGGTACCGGAATCATTAGCCGCGCGTGTGCAGAGCTCGCCATCGCGCGCGGGATGGATGTGACCTTGCTCAACCGCGGCGGAAGGGCGGAGGTTGTAGGCGCGCGGGTCATTCGTGGTGACATCCACGACGCGGCTACTGCGAGCGCGCTCCGTGACCAGCGCTGGGATGCGGTGGTGGATTTCATCGTGTTCAAGCCGGAAGAGGTCGCGCAGCGGCACACCTTGTTCGAAGGACGAACGCAGCAATACATCTTGATCAGCTCGGCGAGCGCCTATCAAAAGCCGGCCGGCGACTACTTGATCACGGAGTCGACCCCGCTCGTGAACCCGTTCTGGGACTATTCGCGCGACAAGATCGCTTGCGAAGAGGCATTGCTGCGCGTGCACCGTGAATCGGCTTTTCCGATCACCATCGTTCGGCCTTCTTATACCTACGACCGAACCCTGATCCCGCTGGCAGTGAACGCTTGGGGCAAGACCTTTACGGTCGTCGATCGCATGCGCCGCGGTCTGCCCGTGATCGTCCCAGGCGATGGTCTGACGCTCTGGACCATGACCCACAGTACCGATTTCGCTCGCGGCTTGGTCGGCTTACTTGGACACCGCGCCGCGATTGGCCATGCGTTTCACATCACCTCCGATGAGGCGCTGACTTGGAACCAGCTCTACGAATCCGCCGCTGACGCCGCGGGAGTCTCCTCACCCAAGCTCGTGCACTTGGCCTGTGATTTCATCGCCGCGGGCGTACCTGAGGCGGCCGGCAGCTTGCTCGGCGACAAGGCCAACTGCGCCGTGTTCGACAACAGCAAGATCAAGCGTTTCGTCCCGGACTATCGGGCTACCACGCGCTTTCACGAGGGAATTCGCGAGAGTATTGCCTGGTTCGACCAAGAGCCAAGCCGCAAGCTGATCGATGAGGCTGCGAACGCGCGCTGGGACGCGTTGATCGCGGCCAACGAAGTCGGCTTGCAAGCGGCGAGAAAGATGCGCTCGGCCTGAATCAGGTCGGGGCGTCGATCAAACGAATGTCGGCGCCCATGTCGCGCAGTTTGGGCACGAGGCTGTCGTACTTTCGGCGCAGCTCTTGAATGTTCGAGAGTTGCGTGATGCCTTCAGCCACCAGCCCGGCGACCACCAAGCACATGCCGGCGCGGATGTCGGTCGGCAAGGCGAAGTTTCCGCCGTGAAGCGGGGTGGACCCTTGAATCACGGCTGAATGAATGTGGTTCTTGAGCTTGAAGCGGCAAGCGGCTTCGCCCAAACAGGACGAAAACAGCGTGATGTTCGCGCCCATTTGATTGAGCAGGTTCGTGTACCCGAGGCGGTCTTCGAAGATGGTCTCGTGAAGCACGCTCATGCCGGAGGCTTGCGTGAAGAGCACCATGAACGGCTGTTGCCAGTCGGTCATGAAACCGGGATGCACTTCCACTTCGATGTGGCTCGAGCGCAGGCGCTTGCCCTGAGGCGCGCGCACGAACACGCCCTCGGAGTTGACGCGGAATTCGGCGCCCATGCGCTGGATGAAATTCAGGAAGCTGTACACCGAGTCATGCCGCAGGCGATCGATCAGCACGTCACCACCGGTGGCCAGTGCAGCGACCGCGAAAGACACTGCTTGGTTGCGATCCGGCATGCAGCGCAGCTCGCAGCCGTGCAGCCGCTCCACACCCTGAATCACGTAGGTGCGGTGCGAGTTGATCATGATGTCCGCACCCATCTTCTGGAGCATCTTCACCAACTCCAGGATTTCCGGCTCGATCGCCGCGTTCTCGATGATGGTTCGGCCGCGAGCGAGCGAGGCGGCGATCAGCAAATTCTCCGTCGCCATCACGCTCGGGAAGGGCAGCACGATGTGCGCGCCATGCAGACCTGCCGGACCAACGCTGAGCTCGTAACAGTTCCCGTCGAACACCACCTCGGCGCCCATTTCGGACAGCCCTTTCAGGTGGAAGTCCACCGGGCGCTTGCCGATCTTGTCTCCGCCAAGGCCGCTGTACAACTTGGCACGCTTGAAGCGATGCAGCAGCGGGCCCGCCGCCAAGATCGCAATGCGATTACGCAGGCAAATCTCCGCGGGAATTTCGAAGCGGTCGACACCCTTGGCGCGCAAGCGCGTGGTGTGCTCGTCGAGTACTTCGACCTGGCCACCGATCGCCGAGAACATTTCTTCGACGATCGCGCGCTCGTTGACGTCCGGGGCGCCTTTGATCAGCACCGGTTCGTCCGTGAGCAGCGCAGCAATGATGCATTTGGTGACTTGGTTCGAGCTGCCGGCGATGGATACGCGCCCACCGCTGAGTTTCGAGCCGCCGCGGATTTCGATCAGTTGTTCGCTCACTGGGCGATTATGCACGAGCCGGCCCCCGAGACGAGATCCGGCGTGAGATCTCGGCGATTTTTTTCGAGGGCCGTTGCGGCAGGTGCTCTAGCGCAGGCTGCGCAAGAAAGGGCCGACCCCTGCGGGCCCGCGCTGATCGAGGATGCGGAGTGTCTCACTGCCGACTACGGCAATGTCGGCTTTGCCTCGCAAAAAGTCGACATCTGCCCGGTCTTTCACGCCAAAACCGACCGCGAGAGGCAAATGCGTCGCAGCGCGGGCCCGCGCCAAGTAGGCGCCGAGCTCGTCGGAAAACGCGGTCTCGGCGCCGGTCACCCCTTTGCGCGCGACGCAATACATGAACCCGCGACCATGCCCGGCGAGTGAGGCCAGGCGTTCGGGCTTGGTGTTGGGGGAATAGATGAAGATTGGATCGAGCTTGGATTCCGCCATAGCATCCAAATATTCTTGACCCTCCTCGGGGGGCAGATCGGGCACGATCGCGCCTTTCAAATTGGCTTCGGCCATGCGCCGAACGAACGACGGCGTGCCGTGTTTGAACAGCACGTTGTAATAGCTCATGAACAAGAACGGGATAGGGAAGCGCCGCGCCACTTCCGTCGCGAACTCGAAGCAGCGCGCGACGGTCGAGCCGCCGCTCAGTGACCGCTGATTGGCGCGCAAGATCACCGGACCGTCAGCAATCGGCTCCGAGAAGGGGATCTGCAGCTCCATCAGGTCGACGCCGCTTTCGACCATGGTTTCGACCAAGCGCAAGCTGGTGTCGAAGTTCGGATAGCCGAGAACGATGTGGGTCATGAGCAGGATTTCTTGCTGCTCACGCTTCTGTCGCAGGTACGCCTCAAGCACGGTAACTCTCCGCTTTCTTTTGGATGAAGGCTTCCCACTGCGGGTCCTTGAAGGCATCCGCGACGGTGAAGATGTCTTTGTCGCCTCGGCCTGACTGATTGATCAAAATCACGTCCTCGGCACTGAGTGCGCCCGCTTCACGGAAGGCTTGCGCGAAAGCGTGCGAAGATTCGAGCGCCGGGATCAAGCCTTCCTTCTTGAGGGTGAGCTTGAGTGCGGCAATCACCTCGGCGTCGGTGGCCGAGGCGAAGCGCGCACGTCCCGTGTGCAGGAAGCTTGCCAAGATCGGGGAGACCCCCACGTAGTCGAGACCGGCAGCCACGCTGTGGGTCTCATTCATTTGCCCGTCGCCGTTCTGTAGGAAGTAGGTCTTGTAGCCCTGAGCGACGCCGATGCTCGCGTCCGGACTCGACAACCGAATCGCGTGCTGATGGCTGTCGGCGCCGCGCCCACCGGCTTCGACCCCAACCAGCTCGACTCCGGGATCGTCCAGAAATCCGCTAAAAATCCCCATCGCGTTCGAGCCACCGCCGACGCAGGCGTAGACGCGCTTGGGCAGCTTGCCCGTGCGCTCCAGGATTTGCTTGCGCGCCTCTTGCCCGATGATCGACTGAAAGTACGTGACCATCTCCGGGAATGGGTGAGGACCGCACGCGGTGCCGAGCACGTAGTGCGTGTCATCCATGTTCGACACCCAATCGCGAAAGGCTTCGTTGATCGCGTCCTTCAGCGTGCGCGATCCCTCTTTGACGGCGACCACCTTTGCGCCCAGCTGTTCCATCCAGAACACGTTGGGCCGCTGACGTTCGACATCCACCTCACCCATGTAGATGGTGCACTCGAAGCCGAACTTGGCTGCCATCGTGGCCGTGGCCACGCCGTGTTGGCCGGCGCCGGTCTCCGCGATCACTCGCCGCTTGCCGAGCCGCTTCACGAGCAGGCCTTGCCCCATCACGTTGTTGGCTTTGTGCGCGCCGGTGTGATTCAGATCTTCACGCTTGACGTAGATGCGCGCGCCGCCGAAGTGTTTGGTCAGGTTTTCGGCGAAAGTGAGGGGCGTTGGGCGACAAGAGTAAGTGCCCATCAGCTCCACGTATTCTGCCCAGAAGCTCGGGTCGCTCCGGGCCGCTTCGAAAGCGACGGTCAGCTGCTCGAAGGTGGCGTGTAGGATTTCGGGGATGTACGCGCCTCCGAAGCCTTGAAAATAGCCTCGTTCGGCGCGAATTGGTTCAGCCATGATGCGGCTCCGTAGATAGGGTTTGCGAGAAGACGAGATCGTCCGTGCGGCAATACATTTCAGAGAAGATGGCGCGCTCTGCGCGCGGGAAGAATAGCGTGCGCTTGACTAGCAGGACCGCCTCACTGGGCGAGATTGCGAGCAGCTTGCAGACTGAAGGCGGAGCAAGCGCGACGCGAAAGCTCTGCTCGGCGTGTGTCGGCTTCAAATAATATCGTTGCTCGACCGCTTGCGCGAGGGATACGCCGGAAAGCGGCACGCTTGGCAAATCTGGAAAGACCTGTGGATCGAGGAACAGCTCTTCACACAAAACCGGGCGGCCCTTGACGCTGCTCAGGCGCAGAAAGTGATACGCCTCGCGCTCTGAAAAGGGGTTTTCGGCATCTGTACCCACGCGCCGCTTGGCGACCTTGCGCACGAGTTTGCTCTCGATTTCGATGCCGCCCTTTTGAAAGCTCGAAAGGGTACCGGCCAGAGAGAAGAGGTCGACTCGATGCTCGGCCTTGCGCACGTACGTGCCCGAGCCGCGTCGACGCTCGATCAGGCCGCGTTGCACCAATAGCTCGGTGGCCTGCCGAACCGTGGGACGACCGATGCCGTGCTCGCGCGAGAGCTCCGGTTCGGATGGCAAGCGCTCGCCGACCGCGAGGTCGCCGCTCTCGATTCGCTCGCTGAGCAGCGCTGCGAGCTGATGGTACAGGGGCAGGGGGGACGCGGGATTGAGCACGACTGAGGCCGCACACTGCCCTGCATCAGTCAAGTTGTCAAGACAACTTACACGGTCCCTCTAGGCAACTGGCCGCGGGTTTTGTGCAACAGACGCGAGACCAAGGCGATTGCCGCAGCAGCCAGCCCTGCGGCCAAGCCGACCCACAGACCGCGCGGCCCGAGAGAGGTGTGGAACGCCAAGAAATAACCGAGCGGGAGCGAGAGCAACCAGTAGGCAGCGAAGGTGAGGGCAGCGGGGACCCGCACGTCCGTGAGCCCACGGAGGGCGCCGACGCCGATCACCTGTGCGCCATCGAAGATTTGAAAGATCGCCGCGATGAGCAGCAGCTGCGCGGCGAGGGACGATACGTCACGCGTCGACGTGAGCGCATTCGAGAGCCATTCGCCGCCGAAAGCGTATAGGCCGGCGAAGCAGAGCATGAGCAGCAGCCCGACGGCGAAGGCGCCGACGGCAATGGCGCGCACAGCGGCAGACCCTTCACCGTGCGCGCGGCTGACACGCAAACTGAGCGCGAGTGAAATCCCGAGCGGAACGGTAAAGGTCAGCGCGGCGCAACTCAACGCCAACTGGTGCGCAGCGAGTGGAACCGCGCCGAGCCGGCCCATCATCAGCGCTGTTGCTCCGAATGCTCCCGTTTCGAAGAGCAGCATCACGCCAGCCGGAGCCCCCAACCGAACGAGCGCGACGAAGCGAGCGCGTTCCCAGCCCGACCGAGGTGCTGTGCGTAGCGCCGCAAAATGCGGTGAAAAGCGCAGCCAAATCGCAATCGTGAGCACGGCAAACCCGCGCGCGAGGAGCGTCGCATAGCCAGAGCCGACGAGCCCGAGCGCTGGAAACCCGAAATGCCCGAACACCAGGACCCAGTTACAAAACGCGTTCAATCCCACATCCAGGACGATGATGATCATCGGACCCCAGGCTCGACCAACGGACTCGGCGAACTGACGTTGGACCTGGAAGATCAATGCGGGCACGAGCGACGCCGAAACCGAGAGAAAGAATGGTCGCACGATGGCGATGACTTCCGGCGGCTGCCCGAGGTGGTCGAATTGCGTCGTGGCAAGCGTGAGAACGGCGAAGGCAGCGAGCGAGACCACCAGCGCGAGGACACGGCCATGTCGAAGCCAAGAAGCGCAGCTCGCGTCGTCCCCCGCACCATGGTCGCGCGTCGCGAAAATCCCAGGGCCTACCAATAAGCCCACGCACACCACATAGAAAACGTTGAACACGCCCTGCGTGAAGGCCGCCGCCGCGAGCGGGACCGTACCCAGACGGGCGATGAACGCTGTGTCGGTGAACCCAATCAACATTTGGCTCACCTGTCCGACCGTGATGGGCAACGCCAGCGCCAGCGTCGGCCCGAGTTCACGGCGAACGTCAGAAACGGTGGTCACTCAGTGCTTATGCCAGATACCACGCCCCGGCGTGCTCTTTGCTTCGGCACACTGCCAGGTAACGACGAGTCGCCTCCGCGATTCCGAACTCGAGCGCATCCGCGATCAGGGCGTGGCCGATGGATACTTCGTCGAGCCTGCCAGTGCTCTTCAGAAACGTGCCCAGATTCTCCAAGTTCAGATCGTGCCTGGCGTTGACCCCCAGCTCGAAATCGCGCGCCGCATAGGCGGCACGTGCGTAGCGCTCGAGCACTTCTGCGGCTTTGCCGGTGGCGGCCGCGCGGGCATATGGCTCGGTGTAGAGCTCTACTCGCTCCACCCCCAATTGACGCGCCACGTGCATCACTTCTGCCAGCGGATCGACGAATAGGCTCACGCGTATGCCCTCACCATGCAAGACGCGAATGGCGCTTCTGAGGGCGCGTAGCGTCGACGGATCGAGCCGGAGCAGATCCCAGCCGCAGCTGCGCGTGAACGCTGTGTGTTCATCCGGAACGAGCAGCGCCTGCACCGGCCGAACTCGCAGGCAATGCTCGACCAGACCGTGAAAGGGGTTGCCCTCGATGCAATACTCCGCCGTCGGGTAGCTCTTGAGTAGCTCTGCCAGGGCGTCCACGTCCTTCGGCCGGATGTGTCTTTGATCGGGTCGCGGATGAACGGTGATGCCGTGTGCACCTGCGTCCAGAGCCTGCGCCGCGAGCCGCACCAGGCTCGGGATCTCCGAGCGGCGCGTGTTTCGCAGCGTCGCGACCTTGTTGATATTTACGGATAACCTCGGCACGCGTGGCTCTTGCTCGAACTTTTAGGGTGGGCGCGCACTCTACTATGCAAGACCCGGGATTAGAAGCGAGATTAGGCAAGTTCGTTGCGCGCTGCGTTCAATTGCGCGAAGTTTATCTTGTATAAAAGACAATAGTCCTTGACGCTGGAATTGTCGGCGACGTACAAGCAGCCAGATTCAGCATCACAAACTGCAATAACTCGCGCCAGCCGAACCGCGGGCGCGAGGACGCACGAGCCTGTTCGTTGCGACGAACGCGCGCCGAAAAAGAGACTTAGCATGATGACCTTTCGTCTTCGCTCCCACTTGCTTGCTTTGAGTCTAGGCACCGGGTCCGTGATTGCTTGGCGGGCTCCGAGTGCCCTGGCACAGGCCGCTCCAGAGCCTCGACCTGCAGCACCTCCTGCCGCCACGCCACCCGCCCCGGCGCCGCCAGCTGCGGCGCCACCGCCCGCTGCCCCCCCGGCAGCTGCGCCGCC